>JAJYUB010000026.1 GCA_021792795.1 Acidobacteriota bacterium
GGGGAAACAGCAGCGTCTGGTTGACCGTGTCAGCAATGAAGTTCTGGCCCATGCTTCGAACTTAAAACAGAACCTGCTGCCCACGCTATACCCTCCGTCGCAAATCTATGCCCGACACACACCTAGACATGCAAACGGGGATGCAACCCTATTCCGGAGCGACGACCCTGCCGTTCGGTGCCCCGGGCGCACCGTTCTGATGTGACCGGGGCCACATGGGCGGTCAGTCTCGACGGGCTAAAATAGTAGGTTCGTCGAACTTATGTTCGTCCATCCCCCGAGGAAAAGACTCAACATCATGGCCACGATTCGCCAACAGGATTTTATCCAGAGCGTCGCCGACGCGTTGCAGCACATCTCCTATTACCACCCGATCGATTACATTACGAACCTGGCGCGCGCGTATGAGCTGGAACAGTCGCCCGCCGCCAAGGATGCCATCGCGCAGATCCTCATCAACTCCCGCATGTGCGCGGAGGGCCATCGCCCGATTTGCCAGGACACCGGGATCGTGACTGCGTTTGTGAAGGTGGGCATGGATGCGCGGTGGGATTCGACCGACATGACCGTGGAGGAGATGGTGAATGAGGGCGTGCGGCGCGCGTATCTGAATCCGGACAACGTGCTGCGGGCCTCCGTGCTGGCCGACCCGGCGGGCGCGCGCAAGAACACGAAAGACAATACACCGGCGGTGGTGAGCCTTTCGATGGTGCATGGCGGGAATGTCGATGTGACGGTGGCGGCGAAGGGCGGCGGGTCGGAGGCGAAGTCGAAATTCGTGATGCTGAACCCGTCGGACTCGATTGTGGAGTGGGTTCTGAAGACGGTGCCGACGATGGGAGCGGGATGGTGTCCGCCGGGGATGTTGGGAATCGGCATTGGTGGTACAGCAGAGAAAGCGATGCTGCTGGCGAAGGAAGCGCTGATGGAGCCGATCGATATGCAGGACCTGATGGCGCGCGGACCAAAGAACCGGCTGGAAGAGTTGCGGCTGGAGATCTACGACAAGGTGAACCGGCTGGGCATCGGCGCGCAGGGGCTGGGCGGACTGACTACGGTGCTGGACGTGAAGATTCTCGATTATCCGACCCATGCCGCGAACTTGCCGGTGGCGATGATTCCAAACTGCGCGGCGACGCGCCATGCGCATTTTGTATTGGATGGCAGCGGAGTTGCGACGCTGGAACCGCCATCGCTGGAACACTGGCCGAAGCTGACGCAGGATGTGTCGAAGGCGCGGCGGGTGAGTCTGGACACAGTGACGCGGACTGAGGTGGCGACCTGGAAGCCGGGCGAAGTACTGTTGCTGACCGGCAAGCTGCTGACCGGGCGCGATGCCGCGCACAAGCGCATGACGGACATGCTGAATCGCGGCGAGAAGCTGCCGGTCGACTTTACGGGCCGCTTCATCTACTACGTTGGGCCGGTCGATCCGGTGCGGGATGAAGTGGTGGGGCCAGCGGGACCGACGACCTCGACACGCATGGACCGGTTTACGCGGCAGATGCTGGAGCAGACGGGACTGCTGGGCATGGTGGGCAAGGCGGAGCGTGGCCCGGCTGCGATTGAAGCGATTCGCGACTTCAAGGCTGTCTATCTGATGGCGGTGGGCGGCGCGGCGTATCTGGTGTCGAAGGCGATTCGCGGCAGCCGGGTGCTGGCGTTTGAAGATTTAGGCATGGAAGCGATTTATGAGTTCGACGTGAAGGACATGCCGGTGACAGTTGCAGTGGATAGCCAGGGAACGTCCGTCCACGAGACCGGACCGAAGGAATGGCAAGCCAGGATTGCCGGGATACCGGTGTTGCAATAGGAAGCTGCGATGCAAATGGAGTCATTCTGAGCGAACGTCCTTGCGCATTGTGGCAGCGACAAGTGAAGAGTCCAGAGAACATTTGCTTCAGTTATGTGGCGATTACCGTCTGGATTCTTCGCTTCGATCAGAATGACAACTCGTTTTTTTTTCGACTGCGGAATTGACCCATACATCAAAACCAAGCTGTGCTATGGGCTTGTCAAAGTGACGTAGCAGAAGAACGGTCGGCTCGCACCCAAGGTCGCTTACAAACGCGCCGAATTGACCATGGAATTGGGAGCGTGATGTCATCCCTCACTTGTCGCCGCGCGGACACACGGCGAGCGCGAACTATGCGGCACCCGGCAGTGACTCTTGGCCCTCGATCACCGTCTTGGTGAACTTCACAGCCATTCCCCGCACTCTGCTTAAATAGAGGGATGAGAGATGCAGGGGGGACGGCTGTCGATGTACTGGTGATTGGGGCGGGACCGACGGGGCTGGCGTGCGCCATCGATGCGCAGAACGCGGGCTTCCGCACGTTACTGGTCGATAAGGGCTGTCTGTGCAACTCGCTGTTTCATTACCCTTCCGGCATGACGTTTTTCACCACGCCGGAGTTGCTGGAGATTGGCAACATTCCCTTCAGCAGCCCAAACCAGAAGCCGAATCGGCAGGAGGCGCTGGAATATTACCGCAAGGTGGCGCAGCATTTTCATCTGAAGCTGCACCAGTATCAGCAGGTAGATCGCGTCGAGGGAAAGGCCGGAGACTTCACGCTCCACTGCACTGACGCGGCTGCGCGACCGCATGTCTATCGGGCGCAGGCACTGATCCTCGCCACGGGATATTACGACCGCGCCAACTACCTCGGCGTCCCGGGCGAGGACCTGCCCAAGGTCTTCCACTATTACCAAGACCCGCATCCCTACTTCGATCAGGATGTGCTGGTGATCGGCGGGAAGAATTCCGCTGCCATAGCCGCGCTGGATCTGTGGCGGCACGGAGCGCGGGTCACGCTGGCGCATCGCGGACCGGCCATGCACAAGCATGTGAAGTACTGGATCCTGCCGGACATCGAAAACCGCATCGCGCACGATGAGATCCATGGCCACTTCAACACCACGGTCGAGGAAATCTCGCTGGATTCCGTGCGCCTTCACACTCCGGAGGGGCCGGTCACGCTGAAGAACGATTTTGTGTTCGCCATGACGGGCTATCACCCGGACTTCAACTTTCTGGAAGCGCTGGGCATTCGGCTGAACGGCGCCGACCGCACCCCGGCCTTCGACCCGAAGACATTGGAAAGCAATGTCCCCGGAATTTATCTGGCGGGGGTTGTGGTCGCGGGAAAACGCACCAACGAAATTTTCATTGAAAATGGACGCTTTCACGGCGCTCAGATCGCTGCGGGACTGCGCCAGAAACTTCGGTCAATCCATCCGGTCTAGGCATCATGGAGTGACCGCTCCAATGCGCTGGCTGCGGGTTAGGCCGTGAATTGGAAACGAATCACGGCGCAGAGCCACAAGCGGAGAGGGACCGGTCATGAAGGAAAAGGCACGATTTTTGGGATTGGATGTCCATGCCGAGACGATTGCCGTCGCGGTTGCCGAGTCGAATGGGGAAGTGCGCAGCCTGGGAACGATCGCCAACCGTGCGGAGCCGATCCCAAGCTGGTGAAGAAGCTGGGCGCGGTGGAGCAACCGCGTGCCTGCTACAGGCCGGACCGACGGGCTACGTTCTCTACTGGCAGTTGGCCGAGCTGGGAGTCGAGTGCGCGGTGATCGCGCCGACGCTGGCGCCGAGGAAGGCGGGCGACCGGGTGAAGACGGGCCGACGGGCTGCTGGCGCACGCCAGCGCCTCCAGCAGTGCGGGGGCCGAACGGCTCTACCTGCCGCCCTATTGGCCCGACCTGAGCCCCATCGAAAAAGCCTGGGCCAAGCTCAATCTTCTGCTCCGTGCCGCCAAAGCCTCCACCGTCCCGGCCCTCGACCAAGCCATCGCCGATCTGCTGTCCCAGATCGCCACCGGAAACGCCGGCGCATGGTTCAGACTCCGCGTCGGCCCTATACAAAAATAGGAGAAATGCTCTCGATACGGGCGATCTCTGGATATCCAACATTCTGCCGCGGCATCCAGGAGAGTCGCACGGCCAACTTCCTGGCCGCCACTGCGCCGGTCTCCGCATCGAAAACCGCCGCCTGTTGCCAACTGGGATGAGAATCGCATCCGGGTAGAATCATCTTGGGCGCCTTCCTCGCGCTCGGCTTCGGTCTCCAAACTAACCAAAGTCTACGCGCTCGGCTGGAGCCTTCGTCCTTATCCAATCAATCCTTGCCGCTTTGTTTGCGGCCAGAGTGGGAGGAAATGGGTCCATTCCAAGGCCGAACCAATAATACAACTCGTTCAAGAATCTGCGGTGACAGGCTCCAGGAATGGCGCCGTCAGCGACGTCGTGGATTCCTCGCCTGCCGCTAGTCGCGTCAGGGTCAGCACGGTGATGTCGTCTTCCTGCCCAAAGGCAACCGCTGCCTGAGTGGCCTGCTGTGCGGTTGGCCGCGACGCAAATAACGCATGCAGCCGCTCAAATCCATAGATCTCTCCTGTTGCGCTTCTTGCCTCGACCAGTCCGTCCGTATAGAGGCTGAGCTGGTCGCCTGGATGCAGCCGTATCCGCACCTCGCCGTATTCCGCCGCGGAAACCAGCCCCAGGGGCAGCGATCCCTCAATCTCAAGCTCTCGCTGGTTGAGAAATGGCGGCAGATGTCCCGCGTTTGCCAGGATGACCGCGCCATTGGGCAGAAGGCGCATAACGATCGCTGTGACAAAGCCGCCCTGGAGCCGTCCGCACAAACAACGGTTCAAGCTTTCCAGCATTTGAAGCGGACTGGACTTCTCGCCCGACAAGGAACGCAGGATCCCCACGATCAGCGACACGCTCATCGCGGCCTTCAATCCCTTGCCGCTCACATCCCCGAGCGCGACAATCGTCGATCCTTCTTCTTCACGGATAATTTGGAAGAAGTCTCCGCCCACCTCCTGTGCGGGTTGGTACGCACTCGACATGGCGAACCCTTCCAGCGACGGCAGCGTTTCTGGAATCAGCACCCGCTGGATCTCTCGGGCGCTTTGCATCTCCTGCTCCAGCGCGCTCTGGCGCGCCTGTTGTTCCATGCTGTACCGGTAGACGGCATACAGAATCGAAAGGAACAATCCAATTCCGGCCAGGTCCGCGGCGGTGAAGTGCACGCCAAAAATCATAAACAGCGGAGTCGTGACCTTGTAGTACAGGGTCCAGTGCGTGAATCGCTGTCCCGCGGAGCTGGCATCGGCGATGGTATTGATCATTTGCGAGACGAAGGCGCTAATCGCCAGCCACCAGCGCGACGGCCCCAACCGCTGCCGGATGCCGATCCCGATGATGACGAATGGAAATATCTCAACCACCAGAATCACTGTGGTCAGGACGGCGTCCAGGCCCAGCATTCCAGCGCCGGCGCTCCCCCAGAAAAACGCCAACGCGCCATCTAGAACCCCTGCGGCTACTGTGACGATCGCCAATGCACGCGTCCACCGGACGAGCGTCTGATTTTCGTCCAACCGCAGCAAATAGAGCAGCAGGAACCACAGAGAAACGTGGTTCAGCGCATAAATCGGCTGGTTGAACCCTCTGCCCAGCCCATAGTAAATCGGGATCAGCAGCACACCCTGGATCACAAACAGAAACACCGGCGTCGCCGTAAAGATGGCAAGCCACAAAAAGAGCTTGACTTTGCGGTTCCGGCTCCACAGCAGCAGGCTCAGCAGGGTAACGAATCCATATAGAATCACAAGCGTGTAATCGTATAAGTTCTGGCGCATCGTCTCGGCGTTCGTCGCCGCCAACTGTGCCGCAATCGTATCGGCATCCCCCAGAAGCGGCGGTCCATACAGGCCGCCCAGAGAGTCTGGGTCGACGAATAGCAGTGGCGACTTCCAGACCCGCACCGCAATCGTTCCCGACTCAGGGGAGGACACGTCGAAGCTGCGAATTAACGAGGAGTAGTACCAGCGCGGTCGCGGCGGCAGCTTGCCGGAGCGCCCGATCAGTTTTCCATTCCAATAAACTTCATACGCGTCGTCGACCAGCGGCATCAGCAGGGCATACTTCGACTGGCTACCGCCAACGGTATGGATCTGCACATGGCGACGGTACCAGGCGTAGCCGGTGTAACCGGGATGGCTTTGGCTGCCCCACGAGCCGGTGACCTGGATCGGTTCCCACCCGGAGTCATCGAACGATGGCGACGCCCATCTGGGATTGTCGCCCGCGTGAAACTGCCATGGACCATCCAAAGGGACTGCACCCTGCCCCAACCCTTCCACGGCGAAGACCGGCGAAGTCGCTGGCGCCTTTGCCGATTGTTGTTGAGCGAATACGGCCCCAGCAAGAAGAAAAGCCAACACCGCCGCCTTCGCGCCACGAAACATGCCACGAGAATATCACTCCACTCCCGCCAATCTTTGGAAAGTATCGGAACCGGTCCGCAGCCCCGTGCCGCATCCTAGCCGCAGTCGCCGCTCAAGTTGAAGACGGTTTCCAGCCGTCCGGCCGAGTCTCGCGCTTCTTTGCAGTCGCCCCTCTGCCGAATTCACTTAGCTGCAACCTTGTCCTTCATGTATCTTGCTGTTCATGGAGTCATGCACCATCCTGGGAACACGGACGCCCAGGACTCTGTCGATTCATGCCCGCCGAAGCGGCGCAACAGAAGGAGCTGGGATGGAACTCGAAAGCACCCTCCACCTGCAGCAGCAAATTGCCCGTCTGCAGGCGTTGCTGGAGGCCAGCCATAAAATTCACAGCACCATCGAGCTCGACAGCGTGCTGCGAGCCGTGCTGGAGTTGAGCGTCCGCGAACTTGAAATGGCTGGCGCGTTCTTCACCGCATTTCCGTTTTCCTATGGGGAGATCCAGCCCCGATTTTTGCTGCATCCGCCGACATCCGACCCCAAGCGGGGCTGCTTTCGTTTCCCCTTGCTCGATCGCAGCGGGGCCCTGCTGACTGAGATGATCGTCCTGACCCGCGACTGCGCGCCGCTGTCTTTATATGAACAGGACTTTCTGGAAAATCTGGCCACGCAGGCCGCTGTCGCCATTGAGAATGCACGCTATCACGAACGCACGCTCGACCTGGAAAGAGTGCAGCAGGACCTTGCCTCGGCGCGCGAAATCCAACGCAGCTTGTTGCCGCAATCCATGCCTGCCATCCCGGGATACAGCATTGCCGCGCGCTCCCAGACCTGCTATGAAGTGGGCGGGGACTATCTGGACATCCTGCCCTTGCCCGGTGGCAGTTGGATGATGGTGGTCGCCGATGTTGCCGGCAAGGGATTGGCCTCCGCCCTGGTCGGGACCTCGTTCCGGTCGGCATTTCGCGCCATGGCTGCATCTGGCCTTCCGCTGGACGAGATGGCCGCGAGACTCAACCATGTCCAGGATGCGGATGGCGTGGAGACCCGCCGCCGATACGTGACCGCCATCTTTGCCCAGCTCAATCCGGCGGAACATACCCTGGAGGTGGTCAACGCGGGGCACAATCCAGGCTTTTTGGTGCATGGCAAGGCGGTCCAGGAGATCGGCGCCAGCGGGACCCCCGTCGGCATGTTGGCAGGCATGACCTACACCTCGGTGAGGTATCATTTAGAGCAAAACAGCCGATTCTTGTTGTATACGGATGGATTGACAGAGGTATTTCGCGGGGAAGAGGAGTTTGGGCCCGAACGCCTGGTCGAGGAGGTCCGTAGCTGGCGTGGTACACAGGCAGAACAATTGCTCAACAACGTCTGGTCCGCAGTAGAATCCTTCGATGGGGAAGTGGAACTGACGGATGATCGTACGGCCCTGGCATTGCTTCGAGTGCAGTAGCTCCAGATATGTTTGTTTGAAGGCTTTGAAGCGTGCAGGCAAGTTGGAAGGATTGCTTCTGGAGGTTGAAGAATATGGTGCAGGAAATAGCATCCGCTGTTGAGTTGAGGCTTCCTTCCAAATTAGGATTTGAGAAGGTTGCGATGCAGACCGCTGCGGGCGTCGCCCGGTTAATGGGGTTTCCCGACGACCGGATTGAAGACCTGAAGACGGCTGTCGCCGAGGCCTGCATCAACGCCATCGAACACGGCAACCGCTTCGATGAACGGTTGAGCATCGGAATCGTCCTATCGATGGAAGACGGCAAATTGGAAGTGAAAATCCTGGACTCCGGTTCGGGACTCCACAAGAAAATGAATCCACCGGACATCGACCGCAAAATGCACGGCGAAGAACAGGCGCGCGGCATGGGCATGTTCCTGATGCAGGCCCTGGTGGATGAGGCCGAATGGACCCAGACTCCGCACGGCGGAAATTGCGTTCGCTTGATGATTCGTCTAGACAAGGAAGAGGAGTGAGTTAGCGATATGGCCATGCAACCGCAACTGAACACCCGCGCCCATGTGGATCAAGTCAAAGCGCCCGATGGCAGCCCTGTTGCCGTGCTTCGCTTTACCGGCGATATCACCAGCACCTCTCGCGATGTCGTCTTCGGCGCGTATCGCGAAGTGCCTGCGGCCGCCCGCAAGGTCGTCTTCGATTTCTCGAAGATGGAATATATGAACTCCAGCGGCATTGCGCTTATTATTGAACTGCTGATGGCGGCCAGCAAGGCCGATCGCTCGGTGCAGAGCTTTGGCCTTTCGCCGCATTTCCAGAAGGTCTTCATCATGGTAGGCCTGAATAAATATACACACCTGCATCCGGATGAGACGACCGCCTGCTCTGCTTTCGACGACTGATTTCTTCCGGCTTCGCGCAACATAAATTGCGTTTAAGATCGTGGTGAGACGTATTCGCGCGCCGGCGGATGTGCATGCGGGTGCGGATCGAGCTTGCGCCGGAAAAGCGTCCCCGCGCATGACTCGCGCATCTCAATGCGAAACAGCAGATTGACAATCTGCTGGCACGGCAAACCCTCTTCCGGGGTCATCCACGATGAACAATCATTCCATGGATCACGACGCTCCTCCTTCCGCCGCCTCCTGCACCCTCGAAATTGATGGCGTCGCCTGCGATGCCGCTCTAGGCGAGCACCTGCTCGATGTTCTCAATCGAATCGACAGAATCATTCCGCAGGTCTGTTATCACCCCCAACTCGGCCCCATCCGGACCTGCGATACCTGCATGGTCATGGTCAACGGGTCCATGGCCCGCGCCTGCGGAACGCCCGTCGCCGACGGAATGATTGTCGTCACGAAGTCGGAACTGGTTGATATCGCCCAGCGCGAAGCCTTCGACCGCATTCTCGGCAATCACATGCTGTATTGCACGGTATGCGATAACAACAACGAAAACTGTACCGTGCATAACACCACGGCGCTGCTCGACGTGAAACATCAGCGGCGTCCCTATCTGCCCAAGCCCTATCCGATCGACAATAGCAATCCCTTCTATCGCTACGATCCCGACCAGTGCATTTTGTGCGGTAGGTGCGTAGAAGCCTGCCAGAATGTGCAGGTGAATGAGACCCTGTCGATCGATTGGGAGTCGCAGCATCCCCGCGTCCTGTGGGACGGCGGAGAAACCATCGCCGGTTCCAGTTGCGTCTCCTGCGGCCACTGCGTCACCGTGTGCCCTTGCAACGCGCTCATGGAAAAATCGATGATTGGCCACGCCGGATACTTTACCGGCCTGCCCCGCAAAGCGCTCGACAACATGATCGATGTCGTCAAAGGTGTGGAACCGGAAACCGGCTATGGGCCGATTCTTGCCGTGTCTGAAGTCGAAGCCAGGATGCGCGAGAAATGCGTCCGCCGGACAAAGACCGTTTGCACCTATTGCGGCGTTGGATGTTCCTTCGACATCTGGACCAAGGACCGTCACATCCTGAAAATTGAACCCGCCGAGGGTCCTGCCAACGGCATTTCCACCTGCGTCAAGGGTAAATTCGGCTGGGATTACGTCAACGCAGAAGATCGCCTGACGAAGCCCCTGATTCGCGACGGAGAAACATTTCGCGAAGCCACCTGGCAGGAAGCGCTCGAACGGATCGCGAAAAAACTGTCTGCAATTAAGAGCGAACACGGCCCCGATGCCATCGGCTTGATTGCTTCCTCAAAATGCACGAATGAGGAAAGCTTCCTGATGCAGAAGCTGGCGCGCGCTGTCATCGGCACCAACAACATCGATAACTGCTCCCGCTATTGCCAGACGCCCGCCACCATGGGTCTCTCTCGCACCGTAGGCTATGGCGGCGACAGCGGTTCCATTCGCGACATTGAGGCCGCGGGCCTGGTCGTGATCATCGGCAGCAACACTGCGGAGAGCCATCCGGTGTTGGCGACGCGGGTCAAACAGTCGCATAAATTGCGCGGTCAACGACTTATCGTCTCTGACCTGCGAGAGCACGAAATGGCCTGCCGGGCAGACATTCTCATTCGTCCACGGCCGGGCACGGACCTGGTATGGCTCTCTGCCGTCGCGAAATATATCCTCGACAACGGCCTCGCGAAGATGGACTTCATCGACCGCTGGGTAAACGGCTTCGCGGAGTATCGCGACAGCCTGGCTCCATTCACGTTGGAATATGCGGAGCAATTGACTGGAATTCCCGTCGCCACACTGCAGCAGGTCGCGCGGGAAATTGCTCAGGCAAGCAGCGTCTGCATCCTGTGGGCCATGGGAGTCACGCAACACTGCGGCGGCTCGGACACGTCCACGGCAATTTCCAATTTGCTGCTGCTCACCGGCAACTATATGCGCACCGGTACCGGCGCTTACCCGCTGCGCGGCCACAATAATGTGCAAGGCGCCAGCGACTTCGGTTCCATGCCGAACATTGTCTCGGGCTATCAAAAGGTGGACGATCCGGAGGTGATCGCCCGTTTCGAGCAGGCATGGAACGTGAAGATGCCGACCAACACGGGCCTCGACAATCACCAGATGATCGACGCCATCCATCGGGGGAAGCTGAAAGCGATGTACCTGAAGGGCGAAGACACCATCACCTCCGACGCCAACGAAAATGATGTCCGCGACGCTTTGGAGAAGATCGAGTTTCTGGTGGTGCAGGAGGTCATCCTCAGCGAAACCGCTCGCTATGCCGATGTCGTGTTGCCGGCCAGCCCGAGCCTGGAAAAAGATGGCACCTTCACCAGCACGGAGCGCCGCATTCAGCGGTTGTATCAAGTCTTCGAGCCGCTGGGAGAAAGCAAGCCAGACTGGCGCATAATTCAGGACATCGCTAACGCGCTAGGCGCGAATTGGAACTACAGCCATCCGTCTGAAGTTATGGACGAAGTGGCCTCGCTGACTCCGCTCTTTGCCGGGGTCAATTATCAGCGCCTCGAAGGCTACAAATCGCTGCAGTGGCCGGTGGCCGCCGACGGTTCCGATCAGCCTCTCCTCTTCACGGAGAAATTTCCGTTCCCCGACGGCAAGGCGAAATTCTATCCGCTGGAATGGATCGAGCCCTGCGAGCAGGTCAGCGACGAATTCGATCTGCATCTGAACAACGGTCGCCTGCTGGAGCATTTTGAAGCCGGCAACATGACCTTCCGTTCCAAAGGAATCATGGAAGAGACGCCAAATACATGGGTGGAGATTTCTCCAGAGCTAGCTGCGGAGCGCGGCATCGAAACCGGCCGATGGGTCCGTCTGCGCTCGAAATATGGCCAGGTCAAGGTGCAGGTCCTGGTCACCGACCGCGTTCAAGGCAAACAAATCTACCTGCCGCTCAACTCAACCGAGCAGCCTGTCAATCGACTGACGGGTGCCGGCATCGACCGCGCCACGCACACGCCCGCGTACAAAGAGACCACGGTGCAAATGATTCCATTGCCCGAGCAGGGAGAAAGTCCGCTGCCGAGAATCAATTTCCGCTTCGGCCATCCCACGCCGCAAAATGGAGTCGAAGTGGAACGCAAATGGCAGCGCAAAGATTATCATTTGCCCGGCACCGCGCCGGACGACAAATTGGTGCAAATCGCCAACACGCAGGTGTAGACAGGAGAACGCCATGGCCCAGCCGATTCGTACCTACACGCCGCATCGCAACGAGCAGGAAGAACTGCGCGCCAAAGTGGAGAATGCTCCAGTGCAACATGCGCAGGCCGTGCTGGCCGCCTACCAGTTGTTGCAGGAGGCGCAGGACCACGGGTTGCTCGATACGCTGAGAGGTGTGATCGGAGCGGGTGACGCCATCGTCGACAACGTCTCCGAATTTGCCAGCACACCCGAGGGCATTCGCGCCATGCGCAATTTTCTCGCATTGTCGCGTGTGTTCGCGAACCTCAATCCGGAAAAGATGGATGCCGTTGCCAACGCCATCACGGAAAACCAGTGCGGTGAAGCTGCACCGGGATGCGGGCCGCCGTCGATCTTGAAATCCATGCAACGCATGAGCAGTCGCAACAGCCGCCGAACCCTGGCCACCATCGCCGCCGTGACCGACGCGTTCGGCAAAGAACCCGATCTTCCTGCAGGCGACCCTCGATTCGGCAGCGCTCCCGGCTGGGTCCCTCCCAAATCCGCGCTTCCTTTGTTGGCATTGGCACTGGCCGGGGTCGCCGGCTTCTGGATTGGCCGCCGCCGCTAGCCTCTGCCGCCGCCGCCAATTTCGCCATCTATCGCACCCTCTTCGCCGACGCTTGAATCCTGGTTTCTGGAAGAAAATTTCGGAAGTCATGGCATTTCTCCTATTTCTATATAGGATAGGGCTGAGGCGGAGTCTGAACCCTGCGCCGGCGTTGCCGGCGGCGATCTGGGGCAGCAGATCGGCGATGGCTTGGTCGAGGGCCGGGGCGGTGGAGGCTTTGGCGGCACGAAGCAGGTGCTTGAGCTTGGCCCAGGCTTTTTCGATGGGGCTCAAGTCCGGCGAATAGGGCGGCAGGTAGGGCCGTTCGGCCCCCGCGCTGCTGGAGGCGCTGGCGCGCGCCTCCAAGAATTTCTGTCGCAAATCGTCCGAATATGCTACGCCCTCTCCAATCTTAAGCCCATCTGTTTTTGCGCCATGTACGGCACCCTTCGGCTTCGCTCAGGGCAAACTACGCGAAGAATCCAAAGGGTAATGGCGGCACGCAACCGGCGCACATTTTCTGGCTGCACAAACCATCGATCCGCGCTAGTGCGGTGAGTCGGAAATTCTTGTCAGAAATAAACCTGATGTTCGCGGCGCTACATTGTTGAAACGCAGGTCCCTTCACTCCGCTGCGTCTGGATGACAAATTTATACTGCAAATCAGAGACTAACCGATCTGGTCTCTCCGCCGGCATGAGAACATGCCAGGTTGAGCGATCAGGCAGGAGTGGCCGTTCTGCGTCAGTACGGCCACCCTGCCGGTCAAGCTAGGGAACTGCAACTGTAACTGTTACAGAATCGCTTCCCGAGGAGTAATTGGGGCTCCCGCTGTAAGTCGCGGTAAATGTATGCCGACCATTCGACAGCGAGGATGCGGCCACCGTCGTAGCTGCGGTTCCTGTGGCACTGACCGGCACTGTACCGAGCAATTGACTGCCATTGTAGAAGGAAACCGTGCCGAGCTGGTTGGGCGGCCCCGCGCTCCAGGATTGAATGGCAACACTGAAAGTTACATTTCCTCCGGTGACGTACCAGATGGAGGGCGTCAGTTGCAGAATGACGGGCGCTTTGGCAACGGTGAAGGACACGGTACTAGGAGCGGCGGCGGCATAGTTCGTTTGGGCGGCATACCCCATCACGACCGAGTGCGTTCCCGCCTGCGGCTTGGGAATGACAAAATTTGCCGCGCCGTTTACCAGCGGCAAGGTAACGACTGCCCCGCCATCATACTGATACGTGACAACCCCCTGTGGAGCGCCCGCCGTGGAGCTGGTGTAGATGCCGCAATGGTAATCCGCACCGTATGGGAAGTTCCGGTTCCAGCAGGAAGTGCTGAGGCGCACTGGCACGGGATTGACGGTGAAGATCACCGGCGCGGACCTGCCGGCAGGGTTGAAAGAATCTCCTGAATACGAAGCACTGAGCGGATGGGCGCCGACATTTAGACCCTGGACGTAGAGATAGGCTGCGCCGTTGCCTCCCAAGGTTGACGTTTGCAGCAACGTTGCGCCGTCGTAGAGCTGGACGGTCCCAGAGGGAGTGTGACCGTTCGTGGAATCGACATCTATCACGACGTTTGTCCCCCGCGGGTAGGTGACGGTGGACTGGCGAAGCATGACGTGGATTGAGGCGTCGTACGCGATCACGGTGTAGCCAATGGAGGCCGAGGACTTATTCCCGGCGGCGTCGACGGCGGTAACGGTGAAGGTCTTGGCGCCAGGCGAAGAGGTGTCGACAGGGCTGGTGAGCGGGCCAGTGCTCAACGGGGCCGATTCCGCCGAGAATGTGGAAGCGCCGCAGCTAACAATCCCGGAGCGATCATCCGTGCAGCTGTAAGTGGCCGTGACCGCCTGTCCCACAATGTAGCTGCCACTTGAAGGAGACAGCGTCGGGCCGGAATTCACCACGGGAGCGACCGTATCCACATTGACAGGAACGGTGTAGAAGGAGGTGGACCAACTGCCGGTGGGGTCCTTGACGAAATGGAGTTCCTCGGTCCCGGCGCAGTCCTCGGCGTAGTAGTACAGCAGGTAATTGCCGTCAGCAGGAACGCTGACGGGCTGCGCGGACGGTGTAAAGGCCGGTGGCGCGCCGCCGGGAGGGATCGTCGTCGGGCAGGCGACCGGGTTTGCGATCGGGGTGCCGACGGAACCTGGCGCGCCTGGAGCCGGCACACTGTTCACAGGGGAAATACCGTAGGCAATGCTCTGGATCGGTGCCGGGGCGAAGGTGGAGACGCCCGGCAATTGCGTGTTGGTAAGTCCGCTGAGAACAGGCGGCTGGGTGGAGAAGGTCACATTGGGCGTCTGCGTGTTGACCCAGCCTCCAGGCTGCTGGCCGGCAACCGTGACTGTGGTCAGCGGTTCAGGCACTCCCGTCAGCGCAATAAAGGTTGAGTTGGGGTGCGAAGTGTAGCTCGACGAAATATACAAACCTGGCCCGCTGAAGTTGGCGAGCAGGTTCTGCGGGCACGGCAGATTCTCCAATCCCGAGGCGGGATCGAACGCGCATGGACCGCCGTTCCACGGCTCGCTGGCCATCAGGAACCCTATGCCTTCATGAAACGTAGGGCCATTGGGAGTGGAAATGTCCTGCAGGGTGAAGCTGGGGCCGTCAAAGATATCTTGAAATAGCTCGTTCGGCGCGGACGAAATGGGGCAATTCGCGCCGCTTTCCGCCGGGTTTGTGCCCACCGTGCATTCCAGCGTGAAGAGCTTGCAGGCCGGCTGGCCGTTGGGAAGCTGCTCGCCGGTATGAATCAGGCAGTTGGATGTGGAAAATGGCGTATTCAGGCCGTAGACCGATTGGAAAGTACTGGGATCGACGGCCGCATCTTCGACACCGGGAATCGTCCCGTTCTGAATCGCCAGGGTGTCGGCGGCCTGAGCGGTAGAAAGATCGTAGGTGAACTGGACTTGCTGGCCCGTAGTCGGATTGAAGGCAAAGGATTGCGTCAACTGCGCCGGAGTTGGGTTCGTCTGCGGGATGGGGTTGCCGGTAATGCTTCCCCCGCCGACGACGCCGCTCTGGGTGCAATTGGTATTCAAATAGATCGAGGAGCCGGTCAGATAGCCACCTGTGTCCACCAGACTGATGGTGATCTGATTCGACCCCTGCGCGAGGCTGCCGCTAATATTGATGGGCGGAACGCCGCCATTGGCCAGCGTGACGCCAGTCGAGCCAGCAAACGAATCGGGATCCTGGCCAGTCAGCCGGCCGGCGCTGGCAGCCGATTGGTAGGTGGTCGTGAAGCAGTCCGCCGATGGCCCATTGTCCGTGGAATCCGATGTCCCTCCAGCGCAGACATTGGTTGGGCCAGTGACGGATGGCGATGCAGTACTGACCTGGATATTGTTATCGACCAGCACATTTCCGCCATTCGCCGAAGCAATTAGGGCCGTGGGAGAGGCGGGGCAGGTCAGATTCAAGGTCGTGCTATTGAAGGTATTCGGGGATCTGTAGCTGGTGTTGGTATTGGAGGCGCGCACATTGACGGGGCCAAAGAGTTGAATGGGATTCTGGGCGGAAAGCGCCGGAACAATCAAGGCCATCAGCGCGACGATTGGGCCACGATGCAAACACAATAAATCCTTCATAACGGATGCTGCTCCTTTCGCGGCCCGGTGAATCGCGTGGGGCGCGACTCGCCGCTGCGACGAATCCCTGAATGTGGTTGACTGCGTTTCCTGGAATTGAGAGCTATCACTGGGACCAAGAGGGGAGCCTGGCCATGGATTGAATCGGCACCAGTGACGGCAGACTGATCGTAGCGTTGAGTGGGAAGCCGTGTCAATGAAAAATTCGGGCTGGATGTGATGTGCCTCACACCTCCTGGTGCGCCCGATCACGGCCATTGGTGACCCAGGGGCCTCTAATGGAACCGGCGGCCGCTCGGGCCGCCGAAGCGACAGGAATTGTGGCGACAGAGGCCCTGGGCAAGGGGAACACAGGCCCAGCGACAACGAGGTGAAGCATGGCAGTCCAGCCGCGCGGGAAAGTTACGATCGATGTCGAGGAATGCAAGGGATGCGGGCTATGCGTTGAATCCTGTCCGCCGAGATGCCTGGAACTGGCGCCGGAATTGAATGCGAATGGGGTCCATCCGGCGCGGTGTAACGGGCACGTCTGCACGGGCTGCGGCATCTGCTTTTACTGCTGCCCCGAACCGGGCGCGATTACCGTCTACCGCGTGAAGGCCAAGGCAACCCAGGTGCGGGAGGACGCAAATGCGGCAACTCTGTAAGGGAAACGTGGCGCTGGTGAAGGGTGCGCTCCTCGCGGGATGCCGCGGATATTACGGATATCCCATCACGCCGGCCAGCGAGATTGCCGAGGCCGCAGCACTCTATTTTCCGCAGGTGGGCGGAACATTTCTGCAGGCGGAGAGCGAAACTGCCGCCATCAATATGGTGTATGGGGCCGCGGCGACGGGGCTGCGGGTCATGTCCGCCTCCTCCGGGCCGGGGCTGAGCCTGATGCAGGAGGGAATCTCGTACCTGGCCGGCGCGGAACTGCCGTGCGTGATTGTGGATGTGATGCGGGGCGGACCGGGGCTGGGCAACATCGCGCCGGAACAAAGCGACTATTTCGCCATGGTGAAGGGCGGCGGGCACGGCAACTATCGCAATCTGGTGCTCGCCCCCGCATCGGTACAGGAGATGGCCGACCTGACCATTTTGGCATTTGAGCTGGCCGATAAATACCGCAACCCCGCAGTGGTGCTGGCCGACGGCTTTGTTGGCCAGATGATGGAGCCGCTCGACCTGGAATATCGCGAGGTTCCGCAGCCGGAAAAACCCTGGGCGGTGAAGGGCACGCCGGAGACACGCGGCAATTTGATCAGTTCCATTTTCCTAGAGCCCGACGGATTGGAAGATCACGAACGCAAAATGGAGGCCAAGTACCTCCGCGCGCAAGAGGCGGAGCCGCGCTATGAGATGAGCTACACCGAGGACGCCGAGGTGTTGCTGGTGGGATATGGAATTGTGGCCCGCATCGTGCATTCCGCCGTCGAAGCGCTGCGCCGGCAAGGCGTAAAAGCGGGCCTGTTCCGACCGATCACGCTGTGGCCCTATCCATCGAAGGCCCTGGTGAAAGCGGCGGCGCATGTGGAAAAGGTCCTGGTCGTCGAACTGAGCAACGGACAAATGGTGGAGGATGTGCGGCTGGCGCTGAATGGCAAGGTGCCGGTGGAGTTTTACGGACGCGGCGGCGGCAATGTTCCTTCAGTGAAAGAAATCCAGGAACAAGTGTTGGGCCGCGTGGCGGCAGCGGTTTGAAAGCTGGCGGAGAGGTCGGGAGCAAGTCCGAAGAGGGCGGGGAAATGGCAAACGAGAGCGTGATCGGGATAACGGTTCCTGAAACTACAGCCAAAGTCGAAGCGGACATCGCACCGCAAACCGACGGCGAGGCCTACGAAATCGTCCGCTCCAAATCGACCGTATTTTATGACCAGTACGATCGCAAGGCAGAGGGGAAAAAGCAGACCCACTACTGCCCGGGCTGCGGGCACGGTCTGGTGCACAAGCTGATCGCCGAAGCGCTGCAGGACCTAGGCGAGCAGGACAATACCATCTTCGTCAGTCCTGTCGGCTGCTCCGTCTTTGCCTATTACTACTTCGATGTTGGCAATGTGCAGGTGGCGCATGGCCGCGCGCCGGCGTCGGCGTCGGCAATCAAGCGATCGTGTCCGGGTAGAATGGTAATTTCCTATCAAGGAGACGGCGATCTGGCGGCCATTGGCACCGCGGAAATTGTGCATGCCGCCAATCGGGGCGAAAAGATCACCGTCTTTTTTGTGAACAACGGAATCTATGGCATGACCGGCGGGCAGATGGCGCCAACCACCCTGATCGGACAAAAGAGCACAACCTCCCCGTGGGGCCGGCGGCCGTCCAATGAAGGCTACCCGCTGCACATGGCGGAACTGCTGGCCACGCTGGAAGCGCCGATTTACATTGAGCGCGTGGCGCTTTCCGATGGCAAAAACATTATGAAAGCGCGGCGAGCGATTCGCAAGGCGCTGGAAGTCCAACGGGATGACGCGGGATTTTCGTTCGTCGAAATCTTGTCGCCTTGCCCGACAATCTGGGGCAAAGGTCCGGTCGAGGCGCAGCGTTGGATTGCCGACAAAATTGTCCCTGCGTTCCCGCTGAACGTGTTTCGCGACCACAGCCCCGAACCGCTCGCAATCAAGGAAACCGAGCCGCCGCAACGCTCCGTCGCCGACGTGCTCGGGATCGCGTCGAAAGACGTAGCGCGCGGTGTCGTCCGGCCGGAGCTCGCCCATCGCTTTCAGGGCGTCAAGATCAAGATCGCAGGGCTGGGCGGGCAAGGGGTGCTGCTGCTGGGCCAACTCCTCACTGAAATGGGCATGCGCGAAGGGCTGGAAGTGAGCTGGCTGCCGTCGTATGGGCCGGAGATGCGGTCTGGCAGTGCGCACTGCCATGTATGTCTGTCGCAGGAACCTATCGGGTCGCCGGTGGTGTCGCATCCCGATGTGCTGGTGGCGATGAATGAAGTCTCAATGCGGAAGTTTGCCCACGAAATTGTCCACGGTGGGACCATTCTGTATAACGGCGCCACCGTTCCTGCGGACTTTGCCGCGCCCGACGCGCAGGTCATCGCGATTCCAGCATCGGAGATCGCGGATAAACTCGGCTCGACCAAGGTGGCCAACATTGTGATGATGGGCGCGTTGCTGAAGGAGACCGAGTGTCTCGCCGCGGGCACCGCCTGGAGCGTGCTGCAGGACAAGGTGAAGAAGCTGGACCTGCTGGAGCTGGACCGCAAAGCGCTGAACGCAGGCCGTCTATTTATCGACGAGCATGCGCATATCGGCGCGCTCGATCAACCGGATGGCTTCACTTAGCGCGAGCGGTGTGACATTTTCGCGCGTCACTTCGCGGCGGCGGAGAGTTGGGCGTCCTTGGACCGCAGCCGGAACTGGGCGAAGTCGCCGGTTTCATCGAAGGAACCCAGGCCTACCTGGCCGCAGGTGAAGGTGCGGTCGATCACAAAAAAATTTGGGCGCGTCTGCTTGTCCAGAAAAACCTGGATGGAGCCTGTGCGTGCATTGCGCACGATGCGCACATTGCGCCAGGAACGATCCGGCAGCGCCGGAGTTGCCTCCAAACCGGCAATCCGATATCGAGGCCCGCCGTTCACGATGAAGATGCCATTGTGTACGGAAATCTGGGTGCCGGGATTTTCGGACAGATGAACATAATAGAAGTGAAGCGTGTCCACGTAGTTGAATACGATGATCATGGAGCCGCCGGCACGGCGCACGTTGACGTCGAGAGTAAAACTGCCCACCTTGACGCCTTTAAGCCGCGCAAACTGCAGTGGGCGGCGAGGCACTCCCGGTTCCCGGTTGCGCTTCATGTGCAGGTAGTGGAGACCTCCCTGCTGAAGAATCTCCCAGTCTTCGGGAAACGGCATCTCCCAGGCTTTCAGACTGCCGCGGTCGAAGTTATGTTGGATGGAAATGGTCGCTGGATGCGGGCCGCCGCACTGCGATTCCGCCGATTCGCTGACAGCGCAAAAAACAACTGGACAGACTGCGGCAAGAAACAAAATCTGGATACGCAGGTCGCGTAATTTTCCCATAAGCTTGCCTCGCTTCATGCACCCCGCAAACTAAATTCGCGCGCGACATTTTCCACGTCCGTGAAAACCCGATAAATTTTGGGACTGCGGGTGCGTGTCTGCTGCAGAAGATGCACGGGCGTTCCAGACACTTCCATCCTAATATCAATCATTCTGTGCAATGCGCTGTCTAACATAGAAGTTTTGCTCCCGGTTGCAAACAGGCCAAAAACTGCCGCGAAGTCAGGCGCAGTTCTTTTAGCTGGTATCTTGAATTATCGAAATGCGGTCCGTGGAGGTCAGAGGAGTGAGCGATTCAAGTCATGCGGTGCAACCGCTGCCGCAACGCAACGTTGCCGTGGACGCCTATCGCGGGCTGGTCATGCTGCTGATGATGGCCGAAGTTCTCCGCTTTGCAAAGGTGGCGCAATCCTTCCCGCAGAGCCTTCTCTGGCACATCCTGGCGTTCAACCAGACGCACGTCGAGTGGGTCGGGATGAGTCTCCACGATACGATTCAGCCGTCTTTTACGTTCCTGGTTGGCGTTGCGCTGCCATATTCATTGCGCAGCCGCCGCCGCAAAGGCGAGAGCTTTCCGCACATGCTGGCGCACACCGTTTGGCGCAGCTTTGTTCTGGTTGCCCTCGGAATTTTCTTGCGATCGGTTGACAGCACCTCCACCTACTTTACGTTCGAGGACACATTGACCCAGATCGGGCTTGGATATACGTTCGCGTTTCTGCTGACGTTCGTCCGCCCGCGCTGGCAATGGACCGCGCTGGGAGTCATTCTCTTCGGCTATTGGCTGGCTTGGGCCCTCTATCCCGCTCCGGGCCCGAATTTTCCGTATGCTTCCGTGGGTGTTCCCGCCGACTGGTATCCGCACCTGCTGCATGGCTTCGCGGCGCACTGGAACAAGAACAGCAATCTCGGCCAGGCCTTCGACGTATGGTTCCTCAACCTGTTTCCTCGCACCAGCCCCTTTGTCTTTAATGACGGCGGATACCTGACGCTGAGTTTTATTCCTACCCTGGGCACGATGCTGCTGGGACTGGCCGGCGGCCGCTGGTTGATTGCAAGCGCTCCAGGCATTCCCTTTCGCAAATTTCTCATCGCCGCTGCGGCATTGATCGGTGGCGGGTTGTTGCTTCACTTCACGGGGATCTGCCCGATTGTGAAGCGGGTATGGACGCCAGCGTGGACCCTGTTCAGTGGCGGCGTGTGTTTTCTGTTCCTGACCGCCTTCTCCTGGGTTGTCGACGCAAAAAAACAGACGCGCCTGGCGTTTCCCTTGGTGGTCATTGGCATGAATTCCATCGCGGCCTATGTCATTGCGGAACTCTCTCGAAACTTTGTGGAGAGCAGCCTCCGCATCCACCTGGGAGTGCGCGTGCTGAACATCTTTGGGAGCGCTCTGGAGCCGATTGTGCTTGGGTCGCTGACGCTGGGAGTTTACTGGCTGGTCCTCTATTGGATGTACAAGAACAAGATCTTCGTTCGCATCTAGCCATACGCTGCGACAGCCAACCGCAAACGAAAACAGCGCCGGAACGATCGACGATGGGGAATCGATTCGTTGACGAGCATATTGGGCACACGCTAGTCTGAGTGCGATGCGCAGACGAGATTTTGTCAAAGCCATTGTGGCTGTTCCGGTCACAGCGATGCCGATGTTCGGGCAGAACGCAACTCCGGCTACCGCAGAGAAAACTTCCGCCCCGCAATCTGCTGCCGCTGCAGCCGCTTCACCCATGGCGGAAACTTCGCCCCATCTGATTGAACAACGGCGAGGTTTTGGCTTTCAGGGTCCGGCGATTCCAGCCACGGTGCCCGATGCAGTGGCATTGACGGAGCAGCATTATTTTCGCGCCGAGCGCATGGCGACGCTTCGGAAGCTGGGCGACATATTGCTGCCCCCGCTGAATGGATATCCAGGATCGACCCAGGCGTGCGCTCCGGAGTTCATTGACTTTCTAATCAGCATCTCGCCAGCAGAACGGCAGCATATGTACCGATCCGGTCTCGACCGGCTGAACGCCGATGCACAGAAGCACTTCGGCGTCCCTTTTGCGGAAGTGAATGCGGAACAGGCAGAGACGCTGCTGCGGCCCTGGCTTCGGGTCTGGATGGGGGACCATCCGCCGACCGAGCCGTTTGCTGCTTTCATCAATGTGGCGCATGAAGATATTCGAACTGCGACGATGAACTCGCTGGCGTGGAGCATCGCAGCGACATCGGCCGGCGAGCGGGCGCCCGGGATTGACTGGTACTGGTCGCCGATCGATCCCGACATCCAAATGTACGTATAAAAAATAGAGGCTGGGATCGGCATGCCGGAGGAAAACGTTGATGTATTGATTGTTGGTTCAGGTCACTCCGGAGGCATGGTCGCCAAAGTTCTCACGGAAAAAGGCATATCCTGCCTGATGTTGAATGCCGGTCCGATCGTCAATTTCCAGAAGGACCGCGAACTGAAGCCGGCGTATGAGCTGCCGTATCGCGGCTTCAACATGCCGGGACGGCTGCCGCATGTCTTTCAAGCGAACGAGTTCAACGCCAACACCTGGGTGGATGAGAAGGAAGTCCCGTATACCTTCAATCGAGACGAACCGTACAACTGGGTACGAGTGCGACTGTTCGGCGGCCGGTCGCTGTTCTGGGCGCGACAATCGTTTCGTCTCAGCGATTACGAATTCAAGGCGAAGGACCACGACGGCGTCGGCGACAACTGGCCGATCAGCCTGGCCGATCTGGCTCCATACTACTCACGCGTGGAAGAGATTTTCAGGGTCAGCGGACATCCAGATGGACTGCCGCAATATCCGGATGGGAATTTTGTTGTTGACGACTCGCCGTGGTCCGGATCGATGCAGCGATTGATTGCGGCCGGGAAAAAGCTGAATGTTCCGGTGTGCAAAGCGCGCAGTGCGATGGGTCGCGGCGGACTGGCGAGTTCCATCAATCTTTTGCTGCCGGATGCCTTCGCCACCGGCAAGCTGACCGCCGTGCCTAATGTGGTGGTCCGCGAAATTACGGTCGATAAAAATACCGGGCTGGCGAATAGAGCCAACTTCGTCGATCGCCATTCGCGACGCGAGATGTCAGTAAAGGCCAGAATTGTAGTTTTAGCGGCCGGATGCCTGGAAAGTACGCGCCTGTTGTTGAATTCTAAACTGGCGAATTCCAGCGGCGTCCTGGGACATTACCTGATCGACAATATCTACGGCCCCGGAGTGGTCTGCTCGGTACCGGAGGCGCGCGATGGCAAAGCGACGCCGGAGCTGATGGGAGGCGCCGCGCTGATTCCGCGCTTCCGCAACATCGACAGCAGAGCGAAAAACTTCCTTGGAGGTTACGCGTTAAACCTATGGAGCAGCGACCGTGCCATGGACGCGCGAAACTTTGCAGCCTATGGCGCGGAACTGCAAAAGAAACTGGACAGCTACTATGGCAGCGGCCTTTACATCAGCATGATGGGCCAGGTCCTCTCCCATTATGAGCACCAGGTCAGCATCGACAAGAACGTGGTGGACGCATGGGACATTCCAGTGCTGCACGTCGATACAAAATACACCGACAATGAGTTCAACATGTCGCGCGATGCGGTGGATACGGGCGTCGCGATGGCGGAAGCCGCCGGCTTCGAGGTGCTTGTAAAGAATTACGCGCCCAACCCGCCGGGCTACAGTATTCACGAATTGGGCACGTGCCGGATGGGCGACAATCCTAAAACAAGCGTGCTGAACAAGTGGAACCAAAGCCACGACATCAAGAACCTGTTCGTGGTGGATGGCAGCAGCTTCGTCGGCAGCGGATGGCAAAATCCGACGATGACAATCCTGGCGCTTTCCATGCGCGCAGCCGAGCACATGGCCGAGCAACTGCGACAAAGGGACATTGGATGATGCAATCCTGGCGCCTAGTTTCGTTGCTCGCGTTATTCGCCTTTTGGATTCCGTCACTAGGCAGCACGCCCGCTGTGGCGGCGGCCTTCGCGCAAAACTCGACAGGGACGACAACAAATTCTCCGGCGCAAAACAATGCCGCCAGTTCCAGCAGTTCAACGGCGCAGGAGACCACATCGCCATTGCAGACCGAGCCGTTGCGCGGACCGGAGCAGCCAGTTCCCTTCAGTCATAAACAGCACGCGGGAACGCTGAAGATGCCGTGCGAATACTGCCATACGCCATCGCGTTCCGGCGAAACATTGACGATTCCGCGCGCCTCCTTCTGCATGCACTGCCACCTGACAATCGCCACAGACAATGCCGGCGTTGAGAAACTGGCAGCATACGCTAAATCGAATACAACGATTCCGTGGGTGCGGATCTACGAATTGCCTTCGTTTGTGGGCTTCAGTCATAAGGTCCATTTGCAGCATGGCGCGACCTGCGAGCAGTGCCACGGTGCGGTTGCGGAGCGAGTCCGGCTTTACAAAGAGTCCGACATCTCCATGGCAACCTGCGTCAACTGCCATCGCGCCAAGCAGGCGAGCATCGATTGCAACACTTGTCATATGCTGGAGCAGTGATCCATGCGAGAAGGATTCTGGAATGAATGCCGGACGAGCAACAATTTTGAACTCAACCGATAAGGAGATGCTGTGAGGTCCATGATTCAATTGCTATCGGCGGCGGCGATCGTTTGCCTGTTGCCTGCCGCAGCCCATGCGCAAAACCAAGGCGCGACATTGTTCCAGTCCAACTGCCAGATGTGTCACGGCGCCGACGGAAAGGGCTCTACACCGACGGGCCAAGCGTTGAAGGTCGTGAATCTTCACGATCCAGCCGTTGTGAAGATGACGGACACAGATCTGGCCAACGTGATCGGCAAAGGGAAACGGAACATGCCTGCCTTCGGTTCCCGGCTGACCCCGCCCCAGATTGAAAACCTGGTTTCTTTTATTCGTGCGCTGCAAAAGCAATAACTACCTGCGGAATAGGTCCGTGATTTCACCTACAGAATAGAAAGGGCGGATGACCATGAAATCAAGAAGAGACTTTTTGAAAACCGGCAGTGCCGCGCTGCTGTACGGTTCAACCCTGCTGCGCAACTCCGCATTGAATGCGGCGGACAAGACGAAGTACCTGAACCTTCCGCTGGGCATTCAGTTGTACTCCGTTCGAAGGCAGCTACCTACCGATTATGAAGGCACGCTGAAGCAGATTGCGGCGCTTGGCTACCGCGAAGTGGAAGCGGCTGGGTTTTACAATCACAGCGCAAGCCAGGTAAAACAGGCTATGCAGCAAGCTGGCCTTCACTGCGTGAGCGCACACTATTCCTACGACGCTCTTAACGGGCACGTCGATGAAGTCGTCGAATTTATGAAAGAGATCGGCAGCCGGTACATTATTTGTTCCTATCCCGGCCATCACGGCGGGCAGGGCCCCACCTTCACGCTGGATGAGTGGCGTTGGAATGCGGGCGAGTTCAACAAATTTGGCAAACAAATCGGCGCCGCCGGATTGAAATTCGGCTATCACAACCACACCATGGAATTTCACAAAGAGGACGGCGTTGTGCCGTACGACGAACTGATGCGGCTGACCGATCCAGAATACGTAACGATGGAGATGGACCTGGGCTGGGTCACGGTAGGCGGCGGCAACCCCATCGAGTTATTGCATCGCTATGGAAACCGCATTTCCATGCTGCACGTCAAGGACTTCAAGCCCTTTACGGCGCCAGCAACCATCGAAAACCCTCCGACCGCAGCAGCCCTGGGCCAGGGCTCCATCGACTATCGTCCGATCTTCGCGGCGGCTGCGCGGACCGGACACATCCAACACTGCTTTGTCGAGCAGGAGGAATTCAACATGCCCGTCATGCAGGAACTGAAAATTGACGCGGAGTACATGCGCAAGCTGCACGCTTGAGGCTATCGTTGAATTTCCCGTTGATTCCCAGGTCTCAACCGCCACAGCGGACAAGACCTGGGGCACCCCTGCAGATGCACCGTCAAGCGCTCCGTGACGCTACAGCGGTTTCGCTTCTGCTGCTTACAGAAGCCACGCAGCCGAGCGGCTTTTTCCTCAAGAAAAAGCCGCCTTGCACGCTGCCCCGGTGTTGATATGTGAAGCGAAACCGCTCTAGATGTGCGGCGCCCAGCCCTTTTCGTATTCTCTTCCCCACATCTTCATGGCCTGCGGATCGTTCTGGATTTTTCCATCCGTGGTGTCGAGATGCAATTCGCGTTGCACTTCCCACGAGATATTGGAAAGTTGCAGCATGGTAACTGCAACATTTCCGACGGAGACCGGCGCATTGAGCTTCGCTCCGGTACGAATTCCCGCGATGAAGTTGGCAAAGTGCGCGTCCGTCATGGAATCGCGGCCGACCAAATCGGAGGATGACGCCGCCTTGCCGACCTTATATTCGCTGGTCTTCTTTCCTTCTAGATCGTAGATCTCATAACCTCCGCGATCGATCAGCACCGTTCCCTTTGTACCCATGATGGTCGAGCCGCGGTCCCGGTGATAGAACTTCATGCCCTGGCAGCTCTTCCCTTCCCAGTCAATCATCTTGTCGGGATATTCGAAGCTGGTGAGCAATGTGTCATAAAATTGCCAGTCATCTTTAAACTGATATCTGCCGCCGGAGGAACTTACGCGCTGCGGATAATCGACACCCAGCGCCCATCGACAGACGTCAACTTCATGCGTTCCATTGTTGAGCGCCTCGCCGGTGCCGTAGATTTTGAACCAGTGCCAGTTGTACGGTTGCACATTATCTTTATAAGGGCGGCGCGGCGCTGGCCCCTGCCACAGGTCCCAATCCAGTTGCGGCGGCACGGGCACCACCTTTCCGATTCCGATCGATCCTCGTGTGTTGCTATACCAGGATTTACCATAGTAGGTTCGGCCAATTAGCCCGTTGTGGATTTTGTCGACAATCTCAATGGTGTAATCCGAGGAACGCTGTTGAGTCCCCATTTGCACCAGCTTGCCGTACTTTCGCTGGGCCTCCACCAGCAGCGCGCCTTCAGCAGGATTGTGGCTGCATGGCTTTTCTACGTAGACATTCTTGCCCGCCTGCAGGCCGGCGATGGCCATGGGAGTGTGCCAGTGGTCCGGAGCGGCAATCGTAATTGCATCGACATCCTTTTGGGCGAGGATTTCGCGGAAGTCCTTGTCGGTCGCGGCGGCATGGCCCATCTGTTGTTGCACGCTGTCGGCGAACTTCTTCAGTGTTTTGCTGTCCACATCGCAGACATGCGTGATGCGGGCTGCTTTGCTGTTGGCCTTGAGCGCCGAAAGGTGGGCGTAGGCGCGGCTGTGCAGACCGATCACGGCAAAGTTCAGTCGATCGTTCGCGCCCAGAATCTGCGCATAGCTTTTTGCAGTGGATCCAACAGCAAAGCCAGCCGCACCGATTGCAACCGTATCGAGAAATTCCCGTCGAGTGACCATTCGTCTCCTTTAGACGCATCTTGTTAGTTTCTCCAGCGTGGGCGAAAAAATCGGGCCGAACAAGTCCGCCGGATTCGACAGAGCTTGCTTCGCAATTGACGATGCGGAGAAGAAATGAGTTTCATCCATTCGAGTATTTCCGGCAAAGATTTCGTATTTGCGCCACCAACTTCGGCACGCCCGTTTCTGAGTCTGGCCCTTCATACTCGGCCGACATGTAACCCTTGAAGCCGGCCTGGGCGAAGAGCCGCCAGACGCGGTCCAAATCCACCGGACTGTGGTCGTACTCGAAACGGTCGCGAATATGAGTGTTGGTCGCATACGGGATGCATTCCGCGATTTGCGCGTAGACATCCTGCGCGGGCGTCGGAATAAAGTTGGTCACATCGAGATTGATGCCGGCGTACGGAGAATTCACGCGGTGCATAATTTCCAGACACACGTCCGCGCGCTGTGTCACGCCGTTGTGGTCCTCCAGGCCAAGCGTGATGCCTTTTTTTCCGGAGTAGTCCACGGACGCTTTTAAGGTTTCGACGGTCCAGTCAATGCCTTGTTGCAGCGTGGCGCCCGGCGGCAATTCGCCGGCAAAAACGCGAAGGTGAGACGCTCCCAGGCGGTCGGTGACGTCGACCCACTTTTGAATCTCAGTCAGACTCCCGGCGCGCCTGGCAGCGGTGGCCTGGACCATGCTGACTCCGCACGCGGAGCCTGAAAGAGGCATGGCATTCTTGTATGCCAGGCGGCGAAGGCCATCCAGATATTCCGGGTCCGTGGATTTGAGGTAATACGCGGTCATATCGACGCCGTCGACGCGCAGCTCCACGGCTTTGCGGATGAAGTCCTCCAGCGTCATCGTTCCTTTTCTCAATGCTTCGTTATACGAGTAGGCACAGCAGCCGGAAAACAGCCGCGGCATTTTTGAAATGTCGGCACCGGCAGTGGCCGATGCTTCCGCGGCGCCGGTCGATCCAAGCAACTGCGCGCCCGCACCTGCCAACGCGCCTAATCCTACTGTCTTCAAGAATTTTCGGCGCGGTATTCTTGGATGCATTGTGCCTCCGATGACGACTCGTGGTTGAGATTTCTTTTCCGCTTCCGGCTGAATCGCGCCGACAGAAATTTTGTTGCGGGCGACCGCTCTTGCGAAAGAAATTATAATCCGGAGCTATGTGGCCTGGGCGAGCATGGTGGACAAATACGGCAACAAAGGAGAAATATCCAAGTGGAAGATGAGGGAAAGAAAGTCAATCGTCGCGAATTTATTGGGCAGGCCGGCCTGGGAGTTGCCGCCTTGGGGACTTTTTCCGGCAGCGGCTTGTTCGCCTTAAATAGAGTGATTGGCGCGAATGACCGGATTCGCATCGGCATCATCGGCGCGGGAGATCGCGGACAAGAAGATTTGAAGAGCGCGCTGAGACAGCCGAACGTGGAGTGCGTCGCGGTGGCCGATGTCTATTCTCGCCGACGCGATCAAGTGAAGAGCTTCGTGCCGAATGTCGCTACCTATGACGACCCGATGCGCTTGCTTGATCGAAACGACATCGACGCGGTGATTCAAGCCACGCCCCAGCATCTGCATGCAAAGTATTTTCTGGCCACGCTGGCTTCCGGAAAAGACCTCTATTCTGAGAAGACGATGGCGTGGGACATCCCCGAAGCGAAGGCGTGTCGTGCCGCCGCCAAATCCTCCAAGCAGATTGTGCAAATTGGGATGCAGGACGAGAGTTCGGGCGAGTTGGCGGATGGGAAGAAGTGGATTCAAGACGGGTTGACGGGAAAGATCACCATGGTCGAATCATGGATGAGCCGCAACACGCGGCTAGGGCATGGACAGTGGGTCAGACCGGTGCCGAGCGACTGCAATCCCGCGCATGTCAACTGGGACCTGTTTCTCTCCGGACGGCCGAAGGTCCCGTTCGATGGATACAAATTCATCAACTGGCGACTCTTCTGGGAATTTTCCGGCGGCAACGTTACGGAAAACATGGTCCACCAGATTGGGTGGATCATCACCGCCATGAATCTGGAATTGCCGAAAGCGGCGACCATGATGGGCGGCGTGTATTCCGAGAAGGATGGACGGCAGGTGCCGGATACGATCAACGTCAGCTTCGAGTATCCGAACGATCTGCTGGTGGCGTGGCAATCCACCTTCAGCAATGAACGTTACGGACTGGGAGAGCGCTTCCTGGGCAGTAAGGGCACGGTTGCGCATGTCAGCGGTTCCAATGATATGGAAACGGGCGCCCATCGAACGGACAACCCCAACTGGGACGAACAAAACGCTCCTGGGCCGATCAATTACTATCCCGAGAAATTGAACAATCCCGACGGTGTGGCGCTCGAAGGGCACAACCCTGGCGTCAATCACATGGCGAATTGGATAGCCTGCATTCGCGATCGCAAGCAGCCGAACGGGACCGTGGAGATTGGCTACTTGTCGGCGGTCGCATGCCACATGGCGAACCTGGCGTATAAGCAGAAGCGCAGGATTACGCTGGAAGAAGCGATGGCGGCCAAGCCCGAGGCCTGGATGTAAAGAGGATGGCGGGCAGGAGACAAATTCGATCCATCCCTCAACCGAACTCCGGCCCGGCGGCAACGAGCGAGGGAGAGCGCAGGGCAGCCGGGCAGCAAGGAGAGGCCGAGCGCCATTGCGTGTGAAGCAACGCTGCGGTCGAAAACCGTATAAGGTGAGCGTCGGAACCAGGCCGCGCCCATATCCAGGCCACGAAGGAAGCCCCGAGAAACGCGGACCGCATTCAATGCGTCGCCGACGTTGCCGGATGGGAATCAGACTTCAGATATTGATCGAAAAATTTTGCGCCGGCTTCGTAAGCCGCGACCCAACTGCGATGCAGAAGGAAATCGTGGACCTCATCGGGAAAGATCAATTCCTGAACTGGGACCTGCTGTCGCCGAAGCGCTGCCGCCAACTGGACGGTCTGCAGAAACGGCACTTCGGGGTCGTCATCGCCCTGGATCAGAAGCACGGGCGAACGCCACTGCTTGATGGACGACAGTGGCGATGACTCCCAGGCGAGACGCCACCTGGCGTTGGGATCGGCTGCAGTGTCTGAAATGAAAAAGTTCTCCGGGTGGTCGATATTCCAGTCATGCACCCCGGACATATCGACGCCCGCGGCAAACAGGTCGGAGGCTCGAGAGAGAGCGAGCGCCGTCAAGAAGCCGCCCCAGCTCCCACCCCAAATACCGATGTGAGCGGGTTCGACATCGCACCTGCTGCGCAGGTAGATCGCGGCCCCTTTAACATCGCGAAACTCGCTCGCTCCGGTTGGGCCATAGTCCATCGCCTCTCGGAAGTCTAGGCCGTAGCCGATCCCGCTGCGGTAATTGATCGAAAGAACAACGTATCCCCGGCTCGCGAGGTACTGGTTCATGGCATACGCGTTCGAATAGTAGCCCATGTCATGCCAACCCAGCAGCATCTGGCGTTGGGAGCCACCATGGACAAAGACGACTGCGGGATGACGGACACAATTGGCGACGCCTGCGGGAAGAAACAACTGGCCATGAATTCGCATTCCGTCTGTCGCGTTGAAAATCGCGGGCTTTGGAGTGACCATGCTCGCCGCGGGAAAACTTGATGGGATGGTTTGCGGCGCAAGGTCGCGAACCTGCCCAGAGCTGGCGACAACGGCCGGACGGATGGGAATGCGCGTGTCCGAACGCAAGACGGCGACGGTGCGATTGTCACTGGCGACAACCGGCGCGGTTTCGATGCCAGTACCGCGCGTTAGTTGCTCTGGACTGCCTCCTGTGACAGAAACCTTCCAGACGTGACGGCGGTCTGTGTCATTTTGATTGGAAGAATAGACGATGGTCTTGCGGTCGGGACTGAGCGAAACATCCTCCACAATAAAGTTGCCCGGAGTCAGCAGCGTGGCTGGCCCTGCCTGCAGGGGAACAGTGTAGAGATGGGTCCAGCCGTCTTTTTCCCAGGGGAAAACGAGGTGATCGCCCGCGCCCCAGAACACCTGATGGTCGCCAACAATCTCGCGGAAGACACTGCCGGGTCCCGTGTTGGCCTTCCAGATTGAATGACCGTTGCCGGTGGCGACATCCGCAACCCGGATGGACCATGGCTGTCCAGTACGATGCGGCCCGTCGAAATTTTCTTCCTTGAAATACGGAATCCGGATGAACGCGATCTGGCGGCCATCCGGCGACCACATGGGGTAGCGGTCATGATCGGAGCCGGGGTCGAGATACCGAAGCGTGTTGGTCGGAAACGAATAGACCCCGATAAAACTGTGGCTGGCGCGATCGCTGACGAAGGCAAGCTCTTTGCCATCCGGCGACCATCGCAGCGTGCCGCTGGCGCCGAGTGTGTGCAGCAATTGCGTTGGTTGGGCGCTGGGGCCCTTTAGATTCAGGAACCAGATCTGTCCATCCAGCACCCACGCGACAGCATCGCCTTGGGTAGAAAAAGCGGGAGAATTGCCTGGGCCGAGTTTGCGTGGAGCGCTGCCATTGAGCGAAACCACCCACACATCCTGCTCCACGCCTTGCGGTATAAGCGCTGGATTCGCTGACATTTTTTCGGCGTTATCCGGATCGCTGCCACGGACGTAAACAATGAATTCCGCGCCGGGGGACCAATGCAAGTCTGTGATGTCCTGCCCATCGTCCTGCGCGTAGTTTGTGATTTGGCGCGATGCATAACCGCCGCTGCTGTTCGTTGGCACGGCGATCCAGATATTCCGCCTTCCTTCCGCGTTCGAAAGCCATGCGAATTTGTTCCCTGCGGGCGCCGCGAGCAGGTTGGAGTTGAACGGCGCGCTCATCGCCTGTTGCAGCGTGAATGCAGTTGGCATGGGTTGCGCAACGATAGCAAGCGAGAACGCCAGCGAGAAAACAATGGCAGCACAAGTAAAGCGCGCGATACTTGGCATAAGGACAACGCTCCGAAAGAGAGATGGCAATCCTAGTGGATGAAACATGATCCGCGCACCACACATGCACTCTGCTATGCGGGCAGCAAGGCCGGGACGGTCCGGAAGGAGCAGCTTGCCCTCTTTTACCGTGACGCCCCGATAAGGACCGTTCGCGACAAGAAGGTTGCCGTCCAGATCGGCGTCGTCCGCCAGCGGAGAAAGATGGGCCGCCGCCGGAATGCTGCAGGAACTGGAAACCATGCAGCCCAGCCCGCGCTCTTCAATACACTGCGACGATTCATGGTTTTACTCTCCGCTCGACCACCAGCAGCTTGCGCCAGTATGCATCCAATGGACTGATTTGAATCACTGGATGACCGTGCGTAGTTGCCTGGATAAATTTTCCGTCCCCGATGTACATTCCGGTGTGCGTGATCTTGCCGTCGCCGCCAAAGAACAGAACGTCGCCGGCGCGCAGCGCGGACACCTTGACCGGCTCGAAGCCGCTCCATGCGGCCTGAACATCGGCATCTCGCGGAATCAGGTAGCCTCGCTGGCGCATCAGCATTTGCACAAAGCCGGAGCAATCATAGCCAAAACTGGAACTGCCGCCCCAGGTATAGGGAAGCCCCAGAAAGCGGCGGCTGAACTGCTCCATCTGCGGGACGCTCATGTGGGGCTTCAGATCGGCGCCTCCGTTGGCGCTGAGAGCGACATCGCCGCGTTGCACCCACGCCGTGCGTCCGTCGGGCAAGTCCACTTGCAGCCAGCGTCCACCAGGTTTTTCCTGCTCCACTTCCAGCCGCGCTTCAAACGGCAACGTCAGCAACGGCGCATGGGTGGTGACATCTGGATCGGGATAGAGATGAGCGCGCAGTTCCTCTACCTCGGCAACCTCGCCGGTGGTGGCATAGCCCGCGCCTCCGTGAAGTTTAATTAGGTCGGCGCTGGAAACCCAGCCGGTATATCCGTCCTCCGGGGTGCGGATTTTTACCCATCCCGGTTGCTCCGCCACTTCATCGACGCTGGTTGAAAATATCGCTTGCGAAACCACATCGACATTGGCGAACGGGGCGGAGAACATATTGGCGACCGGCACGGCGACCACGAAGCGTGTTCCCTGCGCCAGCGCCGCCAAAGACGCCAGCAAGAACACCGGCAGCGCCAGGAATGACCATCGAACGCGTAATACAGTATTTCTCATAGATTCCACGGATTTCCGGACTGCTTCCGCAATCCTTTCAACGACTGCGAATGCAACAGACGCTTCCTTCAAAGGTGCAAAAGTTCAACAAGCGAGAAAAACCCAGAGTAGCACCAGAGCGGGGCGCACGACGAATACCTCACCCGCGAGCAACCGGGCCCAACACCCCGCTCGTCAGGCCCACCTGCCGCCGCCATGCCGGAGATCTACTACCTCAGCTTCCAGGAGAAAGAGTCGGTTCGCCAACATATCTAGAAGACTAGTTGACTCAAATTGTTTTCAATGGTACAAATCTGATGCAACCTGGTCTTAGGAGGAAAGTGAAATGTCTGCTGAAAAATACTTGATTTGCGCCGAAGAGACCATCGCGACGATCCGGCAAACACAAACTAAAAAGATAGAAGAAGCGTCCGCGGCATTTGCGCGCTCTATTCAGGCCGGCGGCAAAGTCTATCTTTTCGGCAGCGGACACTCCGTCATTCCCGTTCTGGACATTTTCCCTCGCTACGGCAGTTTTGTAGGATTTCAGCCGATCCTCGATCCGCGCCTGATGTGGTTTAACGTCGTCGGACCCGGCGGAGCAAGAGAACTGCTCTGGCTGGAGAGGACAGAGGGCTATGTTTCCGTGGTGCTGCAGAGTTATCAGTTGGAGGCCCGCGACTCCATCCTGATCTTTTCTCATGGCGGCATGAACGCCGCGCCGGTTGAGATGGCGATCGAGGCCAAGAAAAAAGGTTTGACCGTGGTTTCCGTGTCTTCCCATCAAAACCACCGGCAGGCGAAGCCCACGCATTCCAGCGGCAAAGACCTGGCCGATGCTTCGGACATTGCGATCGACAATTGCGTGCCGCCTGAAGACGCTTTAGTGAGCGTGGAAGGGATAAAGGAAAGGTTCGCCGCAGGGTCCACCGTCGCCGTCGTCTCCATTGCCATGGCGATAGTGGCGGAAACGGGCGTGCGACTCGTAAAGTCCGGAGCGAAGCCTTCCACCTTTGTCTCTCCCAACGTCGGGCTGCCTGCGGACCACAATCAAAACGTCTTCCGCGAGTATGAACGCTTCGTTCGGGGCCGCTAGATCTGACCGTATCATTCATGTGTAACGAATCGATGGCAAGGAACGAATCAAGTCCGCGGCTGGAAATCTGGGGACATCAATGAAGCGTGTTTTCGCAGTATGTCTCGCACTGTCGCTCATGGCCGGCGTCATGCTCGCGCAATCCCACGCCCACGAAAGCGCGACGGTCCCAGCGGTCACGAACGCCGCTCTCGGTTCCAGCGCATTTTTTCCCATGGCAGTCTGGTATAGCGGAGGCAAGGCGCGCGCCCCCATGCTCGGCCCCGTGGACGCGAACTCCGCTCAGCAATGGGGCAAGGACCTGGATCAGATCAAGGCGATGGGTTTCAACACGGTTAAGACCTGGGTAGACTGGTCCACCGCGGAGCCAGCGCCCGGCGTTTTCGATTTTAAAAACCTGGATCTGCTGATGAAGCTGGCACATCGGCGCGGTCTGCGCGTGATTGTGCAGATTTATATGGACTCCGCGCCGGACTGGGTCGGTGCGCATTTTCCGGACGCGCGTTTTGTCGATAGAAGCGGAGCGGTGATCACGTCTCAATCCGCCCCCGGTTATTGCGTCGATGACCGGGCCGTGCGGGAGAAAATGGTGGAATTCTACGTGGCCCTTTCCAAGGACGCCAACCAGTTCCCCGCTCTGTATGGATGGGACGTGTGGAGCGAGCCCCACATTGTCAATTGGGCGGAAATTTCTTATTTGAAGGACCCGGAGTTCTGCTATTGCCGCTACAGCCAGCAGCGGTTTCGCGAATGGCTGCAGGCAAAATACAAGACACTAGATGCGTTAAATACCGCGTGGTATCGGCGATTTACAACCTGGGACCAGGTAACGCCGCCGCGATTTTCTACCATCCTTTCCTACGCGGATTATCTGGATTGGCGGGCCTTCATCGATGACAAGCTGGCGGAAGATTTGCACACGCGCGTGGCGGCCATTCGCAGCGCCGATCCCAGTCATCCCATTACCAGCCATGCAGACGCGCCAGGACTTTTCACTTCCCCAACCGACGGCTACGGCCAACCGGACGACTGGAAAATGTCGAAGGCGGCGGATTTCTTTGGCACTTCGATCTACCCCAACATGACGCACATGTGGCCGGACTGGATGCTGGCCTCCGGGTTGGACTTTATTCGTTCCGCGGGCCACAGCTATGGCAAGGGCTTCTGGATTGGCGAGCTGCAGGCCGGTCAGGGGGTCAGCGGCATGAGAATCGCCCAGCCTGTAACGGCACAGAACGAGCAGTTCTGGCTGTGGCAGGTCATCGCGCACGGTGCCCGGGAAGTTGCCGTATATGCGTGGTACCCGATGAGCTCCGGGTACGAATCGGGGGGCTATGGCCTGGTCAATCTCGACGGCTCGATTACCGATCGGGCCAAGACGGCGGGAGCAGTGGCACGCGTCATTGAACGGAACGCTGCGGGAATCGACCGCGCGCAACCGGCCACAGCCCATGTCGCCATTCTCTATGATCGTCTTTCGTATATGGTGGGCGGCACAGAACCGTCCAACGCGACGCTTGCAAACGCCGAGCGCGATTCGCTGGTTGGGGTCTACCGCGCTTTCTGGAAGGACCAGGTTCCCGTCGATTTCCTGAATGCTCCCACGCTGACAAGCGAAGACATGCGCCCGTATAAAATCGTCTTTCTGCCCTACCCGGTGATGCTTTCCAGCCGCGTCGCCGATGCTGTGAGACAGTACGTTGCCAACGGAGGCACCGCGGTCGCAGAAGCACGCCTCGCCTGGAATGACGAGCGAGGATACGCGAGTTCGGTGATTCCCGGCTTCGGCATGGACCAGGTGTTTGGAGCTCATGAGACCTCGATGCAACCTGAAACCGAACCACATTTGCTCCTTCAATCTTCCGCGGGTTTGCCGGGCATGAAGAACGGCGACACGATCGACGGCGCGTCTTTCGAGGAGGACCTGCAGCCGCTCGCGGGCGCGTCGGTGCTGGCGCGTTTTTCCGACGGGCAACCTGCCATCGTCGAAAACTCTTTTGGCCGGGGAAAGGCGGTCCTTGTCGGCTCCTTCGTTGGCCTGGCGCATCAAGAGAAACAGGACGCCATGACCGGGAAATTTTTCGTGTCGCTGGCCAGCGCAGCGGGGGTCGCACCGCATGTTCGCGTCTCCGGCCCTGGAACGTCGAAGGTGGAAGTTCGCCGGCTCACCAGCGAGGACGAAGAGTTCATTTTCGTTTTCAACCATGCCGATGGTCCCGCTAACGCCACGATTTCCCTACGGCTACCATGGCAGGTGCAGAACGCGCGCGATCTGGTGAGCGACGAAAGGTTGTCTTCACCCGCAATCCAGGTTGCGGCCAACGGCGAAGAGACTGTACTCCAGAAAAATCTCGCGCCCAACGCTATCTGGATCGTCCGATTGGACAGAAAATGACACTTGTGGTCCGCGCTTCGAACCGGGCTGGCCATGGTGAAGGAGAAACTGTGGGACCATTCGCGCTGGCAGTCGATCTTGGAGGCACAAAGATTGCGGCGGCACGCGTGGACATTACAGGCAACATCACGCACCACCGCGTGGCCCCTACACCGCGCGACGGTGGCGAGAATGTCGTTGCCGCCGTCATCGACATTCTCCATCAACTCCCGCGACAAGGCGTCTGCGCGCTAGGGGTTGATGTGCCCGGCCTTGCCTATGCCGACGGCAGCGTGTGGGCACCCAATCTTCCCGGCTGGAAACGCATGCCCTTGGGCGCGCGCCTCAACGCGCATTTTGCGCTTCCAACTTTGGTCGAGAGCGACCGCAATGCATTTGTCATGGGCGAGGCGTGGCAAGGAGCAGCGCGAAACTGCCGCGACGTGATTTTTTTCGCCATCGGCACCGGAATTGGCGCGGGCATCATCAGCGATGGACGCCTCGTTCGTGGGTCTCGTGAACTGGCCGGCTGCCTCGGATGGATGGCAACGGGTTCTCGGTTCCTTCACCGATATAAAGACATTGGCTGCCTGGAGTCGCACTTGGCAGGGCCTGCAATTGCCAGGAAAGCCAGTCGAATTCGAAAAACCGCGACCACCGCGCGCGAGCTGGTCCGCCTGGCCCGTCAGGGCGATCCCGTGGCAAAAAAACTGATCGCGCAAACGGGAGAATACCTCGGTCTCGCTCTTGCCAACATGGTCAGCATCCTTGACCCGGAGATGATCGTAGTCGGCGGCGGTGTTGCGGCGGCTGGAAACCTCTTGTTGACCCCCGCGAGAGAAACCATGCGACAGTGGGCCCAGCCGCTGGCAGGCAAACAGGTGCGGATCGTCCGTTCCCGTCTGGGCGCGCGGGCGGCGCTGCTGGGTACAGCAAAGATGGCTTTCGGCATCGCTTGCCATTCGTAGCTGGCTGCTGCGAGGAGAAGGGGCTTCCATGAAACTACTGAGCGCGCCATGATTTCACCAAGCGCGAAAGAAAAAACAATTCGGCGCGCCAGTCTCCTTGCGACGGTCAATGCCTGCATGTTTGTTTTCGGCATCGTCCTGCTGCTGATGGGGTCTCTTCTTCCTACCCTCAAGTTCGGCAACGGGCGCTCTGGAAGCCTCGGCTCGTTTCCACTGGTTGGAATCCTGATTGCCACGGCGCTGGTTGGCCCGGTCCTGGACAAACTCGGCGCGAAAGCTGCTTTGGTTGTAGCCCTGGCGCTCATCGCCTCCGCGCTCGCGGCCATTCCATCCCTTGGGAGTTATGCTGCGCTGGCGGTTGCCGCACTGATCTACGGCTTGGGAGCAGGCGTGCTGAATGCATCGGCGAACGCTCTGGTTTCAGGCCTGAGTGCATCGGGACGCGGCGCGGCACTGAACCTGCTGGGGTTTTCCTTCAGCCTGGGCGCGGTGGCGGTGCCCCTTCTCTTGTCTCTGACAAAAGGGAGGTTTTCGCCCGCGACCGTCCTGTATATTTTGGCGGCGGCTTCTGCCGCGATTCTTGTATCCGTCCTGATGCAAGAATTTCCCGCCCCGACGCACGCAAGCACGCCGCTCGGAAGCCTGCTGAAGGTCCTCGATCAGCCCATCGTATGGCTTTTTGGCGCGCTGCTGTTCTTCGAGTCCTGCAATGAAAATTGCATGTTCGTGTGGGCAGCGAAGGTGGCGCAAGAACTGCTGCATACCTCCGCGCAGCGGGCGGAACTGGTGCTTCTCGGCTTGAGCGCCTCATTGGGCGCTGGAAGGCTGTGCGCCGTGTTCTGGCTCAAAGGGATCGGCGACCGCAATACCATCCTGCTCTCCGCCGGCATCGCCGTTACAGGCGCGATCGTTGTGCTGAGTTCCGCAACGCTTGCCGGCGTGGCGACCGGTTTTTGCATCATCGGCTTGGGACTGTCTGCCATCTTCCCTACCATCCTGGGAATGGCGGGAGATCGCTTCCCTCGCGAAACCGGAACTGTGTTTGGCGCCATTATCGCCGTGGGACTGGTCGGCGGTATCGCGGGGCCAATGCTCGGTAGCTGGGCGGCCATGTTCAACCCGGCCAGGGTCCTTGTGGTTCCGCTGGTGGCGGCAATTGGCGTGGCGGCCCTTACCTGGATCGTCTCGCGCCTGAAGTTTGCTGTTGCAGCCAACTCTCCAATCACTGCTCCGAATACATCAGGTACGCCTTGCGACGTTCCTTGAACTGTTCGATACCGTCTCGCCATGAATCGGCAATGGTTTGCGGGTCCACATGGTCTTCCAGCGCTTTCAGCGTTGCCTGATTCGCCAGCAGCGGCGCGATCGAATCCAGGTGGTACTGCGTTGGATACATTTTGTACAACATTGACGCGATCTCGATGCCGACTTCCGGAACATTCAACTCATTGCGGTTGGTGACGATGAACTGCACGCCCTGGCAGGCCTGGCCCGCGTAGAGATACGGCGCTTGTGGAATGAACTGAACAGGCATGAAGCGAATGCCTGGGACCATGCGACGATTCAGCGCGCTCGCGAATTGTGTCGCGTCGATCCACGGAGCGCCAATCCACGCGAACGGCGTATCGGTGCCGCGACCCACGGAGATGTTGGACGACTCGATCGTTCCGAGCGCAGGATACATCGTAGCTTCGTCCAGAGTGCGCAGATTGGGCGATGGATTCACCCATAGCAGCGAGGTGGAATCGTACCAGTCCCCGCGTTGCCACCCCTTCATCGGGACCACAGTCAGCGACGCGCCCAGACGCCCTTCTCCGTTGAAGTACCGGGCCAATTCCCCCATCGTCATTCCATGCCGCACCGGCAGCGGCATAAACCCTGTGTAGCTGGAATGACCGGCGTCGGAGACCGGGCCCTGCACAAACGAGCCGGTGATTGGATCCGGCCGATCGAGAATCACAATGTCCGTTCCCGTGTGGGCCGCTGCCTGCAGGAAATAGGCGACCGCCGTTTCGTACGTATAAAAACGCACCCCGGCATCGCGCAGATCGATGACAACCGCATCCAGATGGCGCAGTTTGTTTATCGGTGGATGACGTTCAGCGGCTGTAGCTCCGTACATGCTGACGACAGGCAGTCCAGTCGCGGTGTCCGTGCTGCCGGAAATGTTTGTGGTATCCATTTTCCCGGTGATCCCATGCTCCGGACTGAAGAGCATCGTCACTTTCAGGCCTGGCACCTTTGCGGAGGCATCGTGCACCAAGACATCGATCGTGCGCTTGCCGTGGCTATCCAATCCAGTCTGGTTGCTGAGCACGCCCACGCGCAAGTGCCCGCCATGCTTCTTTTCCAACTCTGCCAGCGCGGAAAAATTCTCCCGCTCCAGAACGTCGATGCCTGTTTCCACCGAGCCGTTTCGGGCTGGCCATCGGCGCATGTCCGTCAACGACTCGTTATAGCCTGTGAGCCGCGAGATTTCCCTTCCCGACTCCGGAACCTGAACATCGAGCGCCTCTGCGGCCGCGTTGGCAAGCTTTCCTTCCAGCGGAACGGTGTTCACGCCGCCATTCGGATGCACCCGGTTGCTGAGGAAGATCACATACGTATCGCTCCATGGATCCATCCAGATATCTGTGCCGGTAAAGCCTGTATGTCCGAAGCTGCCCACCGGAAACAACTCCCCACGGTTCCCGGAGAATGGACTTTCTATGTCCCAGCCCAGGCCACGCAGCGCCACGCCCGTGGCCGGCTGCTGCGGGGTAGTCATCTTCTCCGCCGTCAGCCGATTGAGTGGAAATTTGCTCGGTCTTCCCGCCAGCAGGTCCAGCAGGTTCTGCGCGAAAATCGACAGGTCGCTGGCGGTGCTGAACAAACCGGCGTGCCCGGCAACGCCGCCCATCCTTCTCGCTGTGGGATCGTGTACCACGCCCACCAGCATGTGGTGGTCCTCGTCATACTGCGTCGGCGCAATGTCGCTGCGCCAGGACTCGGGCGGCAGAAAGCGCGTGTGGCCCATCCCCATTGGAGCAAAAACATACTTGGCGGTATACGCATCGAGCGTCATGCCGCTCAGTTTCTCCACCAGCGCGCCCATCATGATGAAGTTGATGTCGCTGTAGCGAAACGCAATCCCAGGCGGACGTTCCGGCTTCACTGCAAACGCCATCTCATAGGCCGTCTGTTTGCCGGACCACGGCGCTGTAAGATCAAGATCGGGTGGCAAACCGGAATAATGCGTCATGATCTGCCGGATGGTGATGTCTCTCTTCCCATTCGCCGCAAACTCAGGAAGGTATTTCGACAGCGGATCGTTTAGACGGAAGCGCCCCTGCTGGTAGAGCTGCATCGCCGCCGTCGTGGTAGCTAGCACCTTGGTCAGCGACGCCATGTCGAAGACGGTGTCTTCTGTCATCGGCGCGCGGGTCGGCTCCAATGAACGCTCGCCGTACGCCTTGTGGAAGACAACCTGACCGTCATGTCCAATGACGATCGCCGCTCCCGGCACTTTGTGCGCCTCGATCGCCGAGGCCATGATGCGGTCAATACTGCTGAAATCCGGCGAGGGCTTCTGTTGCGCTTCTAACTGGCCGGCAAGCAGGAGAAACAACGCGGCGCAGAGCTTAAAAGTGATCTGAGTCATTCGTCTCGATTCCGGCACAAAGCGGGTGTTCGATCGCTGCGCCTTCGCATGAAAATAGTCGCCATTGTCTGACTTGTTCCGACTTTCAAAGCGGATTGCAAATAGGGGCGGCCTCAACGCTGACGCCCCAATGTCCTACTGCAAAACTTCCCAGACGGCTGCAGATTCGGCTAATCATGCGGCAGACTCACGGCATACAGGTACCAGGCCGCGTGGGGCAACCACTCCTCCGTCCAGCGCCAGTCTTCATCTTCGCCAGTCCTGGCAAAACCTTCGTTGAAGGCGATTCCATCCTCATTGTTAAAACCGGAGGTAATGCCATTGACAATCGCACCCGGAGCGCTGGTGTACTTGTACGAACGAAAGAACATGTAAGGAGCGTTGCCATGACCGCTCCCCATTAGCATACTTGCATCGAACGGATTTCGCCCCATTATCCAGTGCAGCTGGTTCCATGCATAGATCTGCAAGTCGCGTTGAAATGCGGGGTCATCTTTGTAGAGTGGCGCGGCCATGCGCGCCGCAGCCGCCAGTGAAACCAGCCGAGCATCCTCACCTTGCCACCAGGGCGCGGCTTCCGTGTCGTGCGGAAAAAAATAGGCACTACGGTCAGTGCCGTTTCCCATGCGCACCAACTGCCGGGCATAGCCAAATGGGTTGTTCGTCTCGGACGTGATCCATAGCTCGAAATGCAAGGAGCGCGACACCGCATCGCGAACCAGTTTTTGCTGGGCGGGGCTCGCAACCTGCGCGTACTCCAGCAGGCTGACAACGGGCAGCCCCGCGTCGGATGGATGAAAAAACGGACGCGCGCCGTCATCGGCCCGCCAGTAATTATGGTATTTTCCGTTTGAAATTAGGCGAGCCATCAAATGGTCCGCTCGTTGATCGGCTGCGTGAAGGTATTCGGGATTGTGGGTCGCTCGATACAGCTCCGTTGCCGCCATTAAAGCGCAATAGTCGTCCAGAATATTTTCTTTGCCATCGTTCAGAAGTTCGCGATTGTGCGCGGAGAGAAAAGCAAATGCATCTTCGGCAGCCTTCAGGTACGCGGCATGGCCCATGTCGCCGCCGATCGGCATGGTACTGGCGAGCGCCAGCGCAGCAATTGACATGCCGCCGCCCGCGCGAAAGCTGGCTTCATACGCGTGCGGGCCTTCCGCCGCGCCAATTTTTTCTGTGCTGTCAGAGACGCTCTTCTTAATCTGCGTGCGCGTATTGGGGTTCCCAATCATGCGGTCCTTGGCGAGCTTGTCTTTGCCGGGCGCGGAGATGGACTGAAAGAAAGATCCATTCGGCCGCTTCATCCGGACCAGGAAGTCCGCGCCGAACAGCCCTTCGTCCAGCAAGCGCCGCTCATACTCAGTGAAGTTATCGTTGTTTCGGCCTTCCAGCACACGATAGCTTTCAAGGCACGACCAGGCAACCAGCGGCGCCTGCTGCGGATTGAAATACGACGTAGGGTTTTGATGGGAAAGATGGATGCCGTAGTCTCCGGTCGCGTCGTACCAGCCGCCTCGCATGTCGGCAAATCCGCTGCCGTCCGGTAAGCGCAGATGCTCATCGGCGCGGTTCATGTCGCCGCTGGCCCGCTGTCCCTTAAAATAAAAAACGACGTTGGAGAGCGTGTTCCGTTCCAGCACATCCCGATTGATCGAGAATGCGCACGAGTTGATGGCGCCGGCTTTCGTGGTTGCGGCGATTTTGTAGTGACCCGGCGTCTCAACGGAGGAAAAGTCTGCCAGCCAGAAGCTGCGCCCCCATTGATCGACCTGGCCCACAGGCTTGAAGGGCCCTGTCAACATGACCTTGCCGGTATCCACATCCGTAAGCGTAAATTTCTGCGGCGCATCCTGGGTATCTTTGTTGCTGTCAGAGACAACCAGCGCCTGCTTCGGCGCTGTCGTTTCGTAACCTACTTGGTCCACCACAATATGCATTTGCGCCAGGCAGGTGGGTGCGATCAGCAGCAAACAGCAGCCGAAGAAAAATCGCGGGCATGAAGTTTCGTTCGTAGGACTCTCGCGCAGCAGAACATCTGAACGGATGAAAGATTGCATGCGATTTTCCTCCCTGCATTTGTTAACAATGATTAGAATGCAGGAGGAGGACCTATGAGCGCAACTGTTCCACCGCAGCTTCGGGGATTCCCTTTCCATTCTTCCTATTGGGAATGCTGCATTGTGAAGCGTCCGGTGCGCCTTCTCCTGCCGCTGGCCCTCGCGCTTGGCGCATTGTCTTCCCCCGCGCAAGCGAACAGCAGGAAGTTTGTAATTGCCGCCTACGTTTTCCCTCGCAATATGGTGCTCACCGCAGACCAGGTCGCCGCAAAAAAGCTGACGCGCATTAACTTCGCGTTTGCAAACATCGACAAGGGACGCATCGTGGAGGGTGACCCGTCCGACGCAGCCAACCTGGCGATGCTGGTTGGGTTGAAAAAAGAAAATCCTGAGTTGACCGTACTTGTCTCCGTGGGCGGCTGGCTTTGGTCGGGCCGGTTCTCGGACGCTGCGTTGACCCCCGCCAGCCGGGCCAAGTTTATTGATAGCGTCGCCGACTTTATCACTCGCTACAAGCTGGATGGACTGGACATCGATTGGGAATATCCAGCGATGGAGGGTGCCGCTGGAAATGTATTCCGTCCGGAAGACAAGCAGAATTACACCCTGCTGTTGAAGGAACTGCGCGAGCGCTTTAAGAAAATGCAGAAGCCGCTGCATCGCCGCCTCTACATCAGCATCGCGGCGGGCGCATCGACGGAATTTCTCCAGCATACGGAGATGGCCAAGGTACAGAAGTATGTCGACACGGTCAACCTGATGGCCTATGACTACTACGAGCCTGGAGATGACAAAATCACCGGCAATCATGCTCCCCTCTACGTCGATCCGGCGGACCCGAAAGGAATTTCAGCGGACAGGTCCGTGAAGGAATTTGAAACGGCTGGGGTTCCGGCTGAAAAAATCGTGCTTGGAGTTCCATTCTACGGACACGTTTGGGGGCATGTGGCTGCAACCAACCATGGACTCTTTCAAACGGGAGAGCCAGTTCCGAATGCCTACGCGAACTACGGCGCGCTCTCCACTACGATGCTGAGTCAGGGATACTACACGCGCTACTGGGACGCAAAGGCCTCGGTGCCTTACCTCTACAACTCTCAGAAGCAGATATTTGTTTCCTATGAGGATCAGGAATCGTTAGCGCTCAAATGCAAGTACGTCATCGACCATCATCTGGCGGGCATCATGTTCTGGGAATATGGAAGCGACCCATCTGGAAAACTGCTGGACTCCATCGATCTTGGGTTGGTGGCGAACCGTCACGCCTCGGGACAGGCGGCACAATGAGCGCCTCGCCTGCCTTGGTAGCCGCTTCTGCGACCGTCAAAGCACCTGCATCCCGCATTGCGTCGATCGATGTGTTTCGCGGCCTGACGATGATGGTCATGATTTTTGTCAACGATCTTTCCGGCGTTCGTGGACTTCCATGGTGGACCTATCACGCGCACATGCAACAAGACGCCATGACCTATGTGGACATGGTGTTTCCGTTTTTCCTCTTCATCGTTGGCATGTCGATGCCGATTGCGATTGCTGGGCGGCTCAGGCGCAACCCTTCCTACGCGTCTCTTTGGCTGCACATTCTCTCTCGTTCCGTCGGCCTGATCGTTCTGGGACTTGTCCTTGCGAATGCAGAAAAGGGCGATCCCGTCCGAATGGGGATATCGACAGCCGCGTGGGCCCTCATTGGACTGACAGGCGCCATTCTCTTTTGGCTGGTTCCGAGCCGCAACACCCGGCATGCCCGCATCTTTCTCGGTCTGCGCATCGCAGGTCTCGTGACGATCGTCGGCGTGTTCGCAATTTTCAGGCGAACCACGCACGGCACCGCTGCGTGGATTGATTTCTCCTACCCCGAAATCCTTGGCTTGATCGGCTTCGCCTATTTCTCCGTTGCCCTGCTCTATATCTCCACGCGGCGATGGTTGTGGGCCCCATTGGCCTGGTTCGTTGCGCTGACTGCTTTCTGCGCGCTGACCACGGCGTATATTGTTCACCTTCAACGCCATTACCTGCTCTACTACTGGCCTTTCGGTGGGGGCGCTTCGGCCTCGATCGTCATGGCGGGCGTTGTGACGTCGATCGTCTTTCTCGGAAAACATCGCTGGCAAAGCGTTCCCCAAAAAATGTGGCTGGCCCTCGGCTTTGCCGTCATCACCCTCGCCGCCGCGTGGCTGCTGGCCCCGCTGGGCATTTCAAAAATTCGCGCCACGCCAACCTGGTGTCTGGCAAGCGTCGGCGCCAGCGTCCTCTGCTTCATGTTGCTCTACTGGGTCTGCGATGTAATGGGAAAAACTCGATGGGCGTTTTTTGTGAAACCGGCGGGCGAAAACACTTTGCTGACGTATTTGCTTCCCGATATCTACGGCTACCTTACGGCCTTCGTCGGATTCACGTATCTGGATCGTCACTTCCAGACTGGCGCGTCCGGCGTTCTCGGCGCAGTTGTCTTCACGTTTGCAATCCTTGCTGTCTCCACCGTGCTGACTCGCATGAGAATTCGCCTGCAGCTTTAATGGCGACGCAATTGAACTTCGCTGCATGATGTAGAAAGTGCCGGTCTAGCGATCGGCCTCGTCTAGCGCATCCAGCCGTCCAATGTTCCGCGGAGGATCGCGGCGCGCAGGTTCGCGATGTCCGGGTGCAATGTGCGGTCGCGGTCGAGTCTGGCGACAACGCTGCGCACCTGGTTCCACGCGGCTTCCACGCGCAGCGCCGGCTTCAGCGGGCGGCGATATTCCAGACCCTCGGCGGCAGCCATCAATTCAATCGCCAGCACCGACTCCGCATTCTCGACAATCTGTCTCAACTTCCACGCGGCCGTCATTCCCATCGACACGTGGTCTTCTTTTCCGCCGGAGGTGGGCACGCTGTCGACAGACGCCGGGTGAGCGAGCACTCGGGCCTCCGCCAGCAAAGAAGCGGCGGCCACATGCGCGACCATGTAGCCGGAAGAAACTCCTGCGCGCGGAGTAAGAAAAGGCGGCAGGCCTTCATTTAAGTCTGGATTCACCAGGCGATCGATGCGGCGTTCGCAAATGCTCATCAGGTCCACCATCACAATGGCCGCGTAGTCGAAAACGTACGCCAGCGGCGCGCCGTGAAAATTTCCGCCCGAAAGTATCTCGCTTTCGGCAGTGTCGGCGTTCGCGTCTGCGACAAAGACAAGCGGGTTGTCGGTCGCGGAGCCCATTTCGATTTCAAGGACTCGCCTTCCCTGCGCCAATCCATCCAATACCGCGCCGTGGACCTGCGGCATGCACCGTAGGCAATAGGCATCCTGTACGCGCGGGTCATGCTGGCGATGCGATTCGCGAATCTCACTCTCCGCCAACAAAGACCGCAGGTGCCGTGCTACTTCCAACTGGCCAGGATGGGGCCGCGCGGCCTGAATCCGTTCATCGAAAGCGGTCGGCGTTCCCTTCAACGCTTCCAGCGTCATGGCGCCGGCCAGGCTGGCCAGGCGGGCGACGCGTTCAGCGCGCAGCAGGGCCAGTCCGCCAACAGCAGCCATTGCCTGGGTGCCATTCAGCAAGGACAGGCCTTCCTTCGCCGCAAGCGTCAGGGGCCCCATGCCCGCGGCACGCAACGCATCTTTCGCTGCGACACGCTTACCTTGATAGAACGCTTCGCCCTCGCCAATCATTCCCAACGCTAGATGGGCCAACGGAGCCAAATCGCCGCTGGCGCCAACCGAGCCGCGAGCTGGTACCACCGGACACACATTCTTTTCGATCATGGCCAACAAGTGTTCCGCAACCGCAACGCGTGCGCCGCTGGTCCCCTTGGCCAGCACATTCGCCCGCAAAAGAACCATGCCGCGAATCTCCGCTTCCGCCAGGGATTCGCCGACGCCGCAGGCATGGCTGCGCACCAGGTTCAGTTGCAGATCGGCCAGTCGATCGGGGGGTATCGTCACCTCAGACATTTTGCCGAATCCGGTATTGATGCCGTACACCGTCGCGCCTTCGGCGAGATAGCGCTCGACCACGGCGCGCGACGCCTCCATGCGCTGGCGGGCTTCCGGATGCAGCGCCACCCGCAGCCTCTCGTAGGCGACTGCCGCAAGCTCTTCCAGGGTCAGCGGCTGACCATTCAATGCCAGCGATGAGGAATTCAATTCGTTCGCCTCTTCTATTTTTTTAGCGTGTAGTGTAGATCGCTCAAAGCGCGCAATTTTTCGGCTGCGCTTTCCGGCGTGATGTCGCGCTGCGGCATTCCCAGCATTTCAAATCCAACCATGAATTTTCGTACCGTCGCAGACCGCAGCAGTGGCGGATAAAAATGCGCATGAAAATGCCACTCCGGATGCGGTTTGGAATCCGTCGGGCTCTGGTGAAAGCCCATGGTGTAGGGAAAGCTGGTTTGAAATAGATTGTCGTAGCGCGTCGTCACTTGCTTCAAAATATCTGCCAGCCCAACCCTCTGTGCAACGTCCATTTCTACGAGTGACCCCAAATGGCGGCGGCCCAGCACCAGTGTTTCAAAAGGCCAGACCGCCCAGAATGGCACCAGCGCGACGAACTCCGGGTTCTCGCAAACAATCCGTTCCGCCAATTGCATTTCGCGCTCGACGGTATCGCACAGCAGGCATCTGCCATGCGCGCGGCGATAGGCAAGCTGCGCGGCCTGCTCCGTCCGCGGCCCGTCCGGAACATGTTCGGTGGCCCACACCTGGCAATGCGGATGCGGATTGCTTGCGCCCATCATCGGGCCACGATTCTCAAAAATCTGCACGTACTTGATTTTCGACCGCCTGCCCAGGTCCTCATACTGCGCGGCCCAGGCTGCAACCACGCGATCGATGTCCGGCGGCTGCATCCGTGCCAGGGTCAGATCGTGGTCAGGATGGAAACAGATCACGCGGCAGGCCCCAAGCTCCCGTTCGGCCCGAAACAAGTCGTCATGGGGCGCGTCCGCTAGCGGAGCAACATCGGGAAGCAACGCCGCATAATCGTTATCGAAGACAAACACGTCTTTATACTGCGGATTTCGATGTCCGCCAGCGCGCGTATTTCCCGGACATAAATAGCAGGTGGAATCGTAGTGGACCGCCGAGACGGACTCTGTCTTGGCAACTTCGCCTTGCCAAGGACGCTGGGTGCGGTGCGGAGATACCAACACCCACGTGCGGGTCAATGGATTGAAGCGGCGATGTGGAACTTGGAGCCAGGTCGATGGCGGCATAGAAGATACGCGGCGGAAACGCCACTCCTCATGCTAATCGATGTTTGCCTTCGCCGCTCTTGCCAGATATTTTGCGGACAGTGCCGGTTGACGGAAGCGCATACCGCTCGCCGCGCATGGCCGCAACTTCCAGCCTCGCCCACTCTGCCCACAGATTCAGGCCGTGGGCCTGTTTCATCATGTCTGCAATGCAGCCATCCTCGACACTCGCCGAAGTTTCCACAAAATAGAAATCGCCCGTCGCATGGGAGCGCACAAATTCGGTATGCGTGACCCCGCGTACCAACCTCAGGCTCGACAATAGCGCAGTGTTCACGCGCCTGAGTCCCTCGTCGTCCGCGGCGCCGTATGTCATGGAGTGGTTCGGCAACAATGCACCCTCCTGCGCCGTGCCCGTGACTGCTCCGACATAGGGATATACGGCGGCAAACACAACCGTCCCGTTCGCGGTGATGCTGTCCACGTGGAAACGATCTCCCACAACGAATTGCTCCATGAAAAAATGGCTTTGCCGGTCGCCCAATGCTTCAAGTGTGCGCCAAACCTGCTCAGAATCGTGGATCTCTCGGGTCGCGCAGCACGAAGCATCGCTTCGCGGCGTCAGCAGCCAGGGCGCGGGAACGTCTTGCATGTACGCGCGCAATGCATCGTAGTTTGCAACTGCGGTAAACGCGGGAACCCGCACTCCCAGGTGGGCCGCCTTGATGCGCGCGGCCAGCCTGTCGCTGAAATACCGAGTCGTCGTAACACCCATGCCTGGAACGCGCAAATGCTCCCGGAGCCCTGCCGCGACCTCCAGTGTGGTCCTGTCCAAAGCAACGATGCGCGCCAATTTCCGTGAACGGGCGAGATATGTCACCGTATTCGCGATCTGATCCAGCGTCATGCCGCCGGGCATGTTGTGCAATTCATCGATACAATCCAGCGGCCAGCCGGCATCACGATGTTCGTCGAGCGTCAACAGAACGACCCGGCAACCAAGCTGCGCCAACTCATCGAGGAACCGATGGCCAGTGTTGCTGCCAGCCAGACATAAAATGATCTCCCCATCCGCACCGTTCATCTTCATATGGCCGCAAGTATAGCTCCATTCGCAGGCTGGGACGAAGCGATTCTGTTTTGTCTACCTGCCCAATCGAGAGGAATTGCAGGGCCAGAGAAGAACGACAACATGCCGCATTGCCAAGGGTTGGATATACGGAGATCGGTATGATATTGCCTATGGCATCTGTCCGTCTTCTCCGCGGAGAACACATCCTTCAGTTGTTCGATGAATGGATTGAACGTTGGCACCATCAGCCTTTCGTCTCGGAAACGGCCGACCAGTTCGACACTGCGCTGGAGGGCCTGCACCGCGCCAATTTCGAACTTTGGCATCAGGAAGACAAGGCCCGCGACCGTCGTGCCGAGGATGCGGCGATTGCCTCCGCCAAGCGCGCGATCGACGCGATCAATCAGCGTCGCAACGATCGCATGGAACGCTGCGACGAACTTTTGTTGGAAGAATTGTCCTTGGAAAAGTTGCCCAATTCCCAGGCGGAGTTGCATTCTGAAACGCTTGGCTTGATGCTGGATCGGCTGTCGATTCTCAGCCTGAAAATCTACCACACGCGCGAGGAGACAGGGCGAATTCCATCTCCTCCTGGTCATCGCGAACGCAATCTGCGACGCTTGGCGATACTTGAGGACCAGCGTAATGATCTCGCGGCTTGCCTGGATCGCCTGTGGCAACGGGTGCTGCGGGGCGAGGCCCGTTTCCATGTCTATCGCCAGTTGAAGATGTACAACGATCCCGACCTGAACCCCGTTCTCTACGACAAGTCCGCTACCTAGTGTAGTGCGTCATGCAGATTGACCGTTATGCAGGGCCGCCCGAGCGCGCTTGACCTTCTCCAGGATGTCGGCGGCCTTGGCGGTCCAGATGAAGGGTTTGGGGCTTTCATTGTGATGGTCGA
>JAJYUB010000099.1 GCA_021792795.1 Acidobacteriota bacterium
CGACCATCACAATGAAAGCCCCAAACCCTTCATCTGGACCGCCAAGGCCGCCGACATCCTGGAGAAGGTCAAGCGCGCTCGGGCGGCCCTGCATAACGGTCAATCTGCATGACGCACTACACTAGCAGCGAACAATCTTCTTCAGCAGTTCCGCGTCCACGATCCCGCGCGTGGCATTGCGAGTGTCGATCAGCAACTGCGATTCTCTCGCAATGGCCTTATAGTCGTAATCGGAGTGATCGGTGGCAATCAACACACAGTCGTAGTTGCGAATTGTATTGAGCGGCACGGACGTCATGTTGAGCGCGTAGTGGCGACCATGGCCGACCGTGGGAAAATACGGGTCGTTGTACTCGACCTGCGCGCCGCGGCTGCGCAATTGCTCAATCAGCGTCAGCGAAGGAGACTCGCGCAGATCGTCGATGTCCTTCTTGTAGGAAAGCCCCAGGACCAGGATGCGGCTGCCCTTCAGCGGCTTGCTGCGTTCGTTCAACGCTGCCGCCACCGATTCGACGACATGGTAGGGCATGGAAGTATTCACCTCGCCAGCCAGCTCAATGAAGCGGGTGCTGAAGTCCAGTTCCTTCGCCTTCCAGGAAAGATAGAAAGGATCGATCGGAATGCAGTGTCCGCCCAGGCCAGGACCGGGATAAAACGCCTGAAACCCAAAGGGCTTGGTGGCCGCCGCTTCAATGATTTCCCAGATATCAAGGTTCATCCGCAGGCATAGGAGCTTCAGTTCGTTTACTAACGCGATATTGACGCATCGATAAATGTTTTCCAGCAACTTCGTCATCTCCGCCGCCGCCGGGCTGGAAACGCGAATAATCCGGTTGAAAATGTTGCCATAGAACGCGGCTGCCAGGTCCCCGGACTCCTTCGTCGACGCCCCCACCACCTTGGGAATGTCGCTGCGTGCCACCGTGACATTGCCCGGATCTTCGCGTTCTGGAGAGTACGCGACATAAAAACATTTTGCCGGATCGAGACCCGCGCGGTAGCAACGAAGGCTTTCCGTACTGTTCGCTTCCAACAATGGAATCAGTACCTCTTCCGTGGTGCCCGGATAGGTCGTGCTTTCCAGAATTACTAATTGACCGGCGCGAAGGTGGGGCGAGAGCGAGCGGGCAGTGTCTTCGATAAAGCGCAGGTCCGGCCCCTGGTGCTCGTCGAGCGGAGTCGGGACGCAAATGATGATCGCCTGCATCTTGCGGACATCCGCGTATTCGGCGCTGGCTTTGAATCCTGTCTCGCGCAGTTGCGCAACCTCTTCCGGCAGAATGCGTTGGATGTAGGAGGAGCCCGAGTTGAGTTTGTTGACCTTACTGACGTCCACATCGAATCCCGTCACGGGAAAACCGGCGCGGGCAAACAGCATCGCCAGCGGCAGCCCCACGTACCCCAGACCCACCACACCCACCTGACCCGTCCGATTCTGGATGGTCTGCATCAGCGAATCCATCAGCGAATCCTCATCCTCAATGGCCATGGCTCCTGCCAGATGGGAGGCGGCAGCGTCCTTCTCATTCTTCTTCAAATGTTCCATTGCGATCGTTTCTCCTCGATTTTCCTTTGGCAACGTACCCTTCGCTTGCAGCAATTCCGCGCAAATCTCTTTCATCCTCTTCTCAGCGCGCGCCAGACTAAACCGCTCCAGTCGCTGCCGTCCGGGTAGCGTGAACTGGCCCTAGGTGAAATTCTCGCTGGCCAATCTGCAACCGTCAATTGCCACAAATGGCCTGCGCCACAATCAAGTGACACTTCGCAGCCAATCTGCATCTTCTTTTGTTTAAGATGCGTCGGCTCCCGATGGAACGTGTTTCTTTTCCTGCGCCTCTATCGTATCGCCGCAAGCCGCTTGTGCTGCCAAAAAAGACATGGGGTGGCCTTGAACATCTCCACCCCAGACCATTTGTATGTTCATCCACATGCGCTGCGAGACAATTGGGTCGATCGTCTCCCCCGTCGTGGACCCTACCATTCGCGACGCAAGCTTTGCACAACCATGCAGGCAAATAACACAACACCCGCAGCCGCGGACGGAATCAAGATCAAGTTCAGTAGTGACATGGAGTCATTCCTTTCGTCAGCAACAACCTCCTGAAGTACGCGCCGTGTCGGATCCAGTACTCACCCGCGATTCCATCGACCCCGTCCACTCCGTCACGGGCGGACCGTGACAAATGCGCCGGGGCGACCCTCTCGCAAACGCGCCTTGGAACACTACGCGCCGACAGTGTTGCACCTCGTTTAATGCAATTCGGAGGCCGTTCTTTAAACCCATGTATTGGCGGTTCTTTCGCAATTCCTCAACACTGCAACTGTGTTGGATATGCACCGGATTGCACATCGCTCGACTCGTTTTCCCCCACGTTACGACCGTAACTCCCCACCTCCCGGCTTATGTGCCATGTTTCTGTCGTATATTCACGTTGGCATTCGACGTGCTGTGATTACTTGCGATATCCCTGGAGAGCCGGAGATTTCCGTTGCCCTGAACGTGGAAGAGACGATGCGAGACAAAATGAAAGTCCTAAGCACCATCGTGGAACGAACGGGGATCGCAAGTCTGTTCCGTCGCGCCATCGCAGGCCGCAGCGGCCTTATCCTGGCGCTCCATCGCGTCCTTCCGACCGAGGAGCAGAATCTCTGCTACAACCCGCATCTGGTGTTGAGCGAACCGGCATTTGTCTCCCTGCTGCGACTGCTGCAGCGGGATTACCATGTCGTCCCGCTCGAGGACATGCTGGTCGATCCCAGTGGAGCGGACGGCCATCCCAAGGTTGCCATCACCTTGGACGACGGCTGGGAAGACAACTACCGCGTTGCCTTTCCGCACCTGCTCGCCCACGACATGCCAGCCACCATCTTCGCCTGCACTGGCCTGCTCGATACTCTTCAGTTGCTCCCGGAAGAGCGATTCGCGCGCCTCTGGTCGCAGTGTTCCGCCCGTTCCACGCTGGAAGAATTGGTGGTGGACCTGAACCACTGGGGCATGGGCAAGAGCAAGAACCGCCATCTACGCCCACGACACCAGTATTGGTCGCTGGAGTTGAAGCGAATGCCCTTGAGCGCCCGCCTCCTCCTGCTCGACCATCTGGAGCAGCGCTATCAAATGACCCCGGCCCAAACACGGCGGTTTCTCACTTGGGAGCAGGTCCGCATTATGACCAGAACCGGCCTGATTCGCATCGGCTCGCACACCCACCGCCATGCCGCCCTTTCCTCGGAAAGCGATCGCGACATCCGTCAGGAGCTCGACGATGCTCGCGCCGCATTGCGGCAGCATTCCGGCGCTGTCTCTGAAGTCCTGGCGTACCCCAACGGCATGTATAACCGCCGCGTGCAGGACCTGGTACGTTCCATGGGATTCAAAGCGGCCCTCTCGACCGCCCCAGGCTTCTTCACGAGACAGTCCAATCCCCTGGCGATTCCCCGCATCGCCGTCGACAATACGACCGTCACCGATGCTGGCCATCGGTTGTCGACGGGCCGGGCCTCGTTGTACTTCCTCAGCTCCGGACTCCGGTCAGCGGCCTCTTTCTGAGCGGTCCTATTTTTTTGAGCAGCCGCTCTGCCCGCCAACAGAAATAGAAATGTCGACGATGCGAAAGGCAACCGCCGCGCTGCCTGCCTTGCGCTCGACCAGCTCGCGCGTCCCATCGTTCGAGCGTCCATCGGCAACCGGAATCTCGAAGCGGTCCGCTGGATGTGTCTGCTGCAACAACTGATCCAGAAAGCGTCCGATGATGCGAACTTCATTGCGCACTGGCAGGATGACGGAAATTTTAGGCAACGCCATGCGCCGGCTCCTCGACCCCCATCGGAAACGAATCCCCAATCATCGTTCTGTACAGCATTTCCAGCAGCTCCCGCTGACGCGTCGGCGAGAAGTCCTGCTCCACGCGATACTTGGCTTCTGATGCCAACTGGTTGCGCAGCGCGGAGGAACCGACCATCTTTTTCATCGCTTCGGCCAGTGCCGTCGGCGAATCGGGCTCGACCAGAAGCCCGGTCTCATCGTTCTCGATCACATCCGGAATCCCCCCCGTGTCGGTCGCGATCACTGGAATCCCCAATAACATCGCTTCCAATACAGAGTTCGGCGTGCCGTCTGTCAGCGAAGGCTGCACCAGACAATTCATCACCTTCATCCACGCCGCCGTCCTGCGTTGGAAACCTGCAAAACAGACGCGCGGCTCGATTCCCAAGCGTCGCGCCTGCGCGCGCAGCGTCGGCTCTTCACGGCCTTCCCCCAGCAGCAACAGTTCCATCGGCTGTCCCGGCAGCATCTTGTGCAGCAGCGCGAATGCATCCAGCAGCACGCGATGTCCCTTTTCGCGGTTGAAGCGACCGGCAGCGCCAAAGACGAAGGTGCGCCCCCCGAACCCTAGTTCCTCTCGGCTGGGCGCTGGCTCCTGCGAAAAGCCTGTCTCTCGCGGAGCGAGCACGGCGTTCTGAATCACCCACGGCGCGCTCCGCCCGCGACGCAGCCGTCCCAGTTCCCGCGCCTGTGCCGGCGAAATGCAGACCACCCACGGACTTCGCACCAGCAGACTGCGTTCCAGCCGCTCATACAGCGTCACCTGCCAGGTCTCCGACGTAAAATCGCGAACGAACGGCACCCATGCGATGTTGGCGTGTTTGGCGGCAAAATGTCCGACGACGTTCGCCTTGTATCCGTGCGTGCACAGCAGGTCGATGTCTCCCGTGCGCAGATATTGCGTCAGATCATCCACCAGGCCAGGACGGATGCCTCCCGGAACGGAGACAGTCTCGATGCCATAGCGACTGGCCACGGTCAGCAGTTCCGAGGGTTGCGGATCGTCCTGGAAACTGCCCAGGATCACCTCGTAGTCCGCGTCCCGCGCATCCCGCGCGTGGTGCAGCAGCTGCTTCTCCGGACCGCCGATCGAATCGCTTGCAATCAAATGAAGTATGCGCGACAAAATGTTTCTCCTTGGGTGCCCTTTGGTTCCCGCAGCCCAACGCCACGGACGATGTTGCTTCCAATCAACGGGCCCCTCGCCCGCAAAGAACAATCTTGACGGTTTTGAAAGTATCAGCAGATCGAACACAACTACTGCTCGTCGATATGGGCCGTCCGACACGCACTGTTCTCTCCTAAGAATCGTGCCGAAAGCGAGATCCGGATCCGTTCAATTCTCCGTGGACGTCATTCTCTTCGGGGGAACAGGCGTGAGCATGGGCCTGACGCAACCGGGGCAACCCGGCGTCCTTGATCTTGTAAAGCAACGCGCGATAGCTGATATCGAGCGATTGCGCTGTCTTGCGGCGGTTCCAGCGATGCTCGTTGAGGGCGCGCAGGATGATCTGCCGTTCCATCATCCGCACCGCGCGCTGGGTCTGGATTCGCAGCGGAAGATTGCCGTCGGGAACGAATACCGAGTCCGTCGATGCCGCCTCGCTGTCATGCAGCGCTTCCACGATGGCCTGCTCGTTTCCAAGCACGACGTAGCGCTTCACCAGGTTCTCCAGTTCCCGCACATTTCCCGGCCAGTGGTACGCTTCCAGCAGTTTCAGGACCGAACCGGAAAGCGGCGCCAGCGATCGGCCGAACTTCTGCTCATAGTGGCGCAAAAAATGCGTCAGCAGCATCGCCACATCGGAACGGTGGTCGCGCAGCGCCGGCAATTCGATCGAGACAACATTGATGCGATAAAACAAGTCCGACCGGAAACGGCCAGCTTTCATGTCCGCCTGCAGGTTCCGATGGGTCGCGCAGATCAGCCAGATGTCCACCGCGCGCTCTTCGGTGCCGCCCAGCCGGCTGAATCGAAAATCCTGCAGCACCTGCAGGAGTTTCGCTTGCACGGACGCATCCAGGTCGCCAATTTCATCCAGGAACAGCGTCCCGTTCTGGGCCTGGTCCACCTTGCCGTTGCGGGTGCGATTGGCCCCGGTGAAAGCACCGGCCTCATATCCGAACAATTCGCTTTCAATCAGGCTATGCGGCAGCGACGGGCAATTGACCTGCACGAACGCCCGCTCTCGCCGTCCCGACAACATGTGTAAACTCTGCGCGACCACGTTTTTTCCCGTGCCGCTTTCCCCCGTAATCAAGACGGGCATGCCTGCCGACGCAGCCAGTTCTACCTGGCGACGTATGTCCGACATCACTTGGGAATCCCCAAGAAGGACTGGCATCGGCGCTAAAGATGGTGAAATCAGTTGCATGATTTTTCTTGCTCGCGCTCTATCTTGCACGTACGACGCCAAACACAGGCATCGGCGTTTCTGGCGCAAGCCGGCGCACCGCCGCTTGCGTCAAAGACCAGTGCGCATCGAAGGCCGGTAACGGTGTCCAATCATTTCGGAACCAACCCGCATCTGTCTGTGGAAAAGCAATCGATCCATTTTGGAATCGCCCTGCCATGCGCCTGTCTGACCGCGCAATAGGAAGTTCCCTTCGCAATGGGTAAAAGTTTTCACACTGGTCGAAGGAACATGTTTTCCGGCCCATGGCTCGGACGCGCGCGAATCAAGCCAGCGCCATGCAGTCAAAAAATCGAGACGGGAGCGAGCGGACTTCCAGGTAACCACCAGGTAACATCCGCGATCCGGTTACTTCCAGCGGTACTCGCGTGCGGGTTACTAAAAATCTGTTGTCAAATGCGGTTTCAACATGCAAAATCAGCACTGTGATGAGGAGAAGGCTGGCCGCTGAACCGGAACAGCCCGGTCTAACGAGGAGGAGAATAGGCCCGAAGCTGGAGAGGAAAATCCTTCCGGTGAGTGACGGCCATCACTCCCTCTCCGAACTTGAGAATTATGACCAGGGTTGAATGTTCGACGGCCAACTGCACAGGAGTTCAGCGCATCGTAAAGTGTTATATAGAAAACTACGCGCTGGCAACTGGGTCTTGACAGCATGAAATTCTTTGTATTTTCAATTGCCTGAAGGCACATACCGCGTTTGCTGTCACTGACTGGCTGGATCGACTGCACCACATTTTGTCTGGGACCTCGAATCTACTGTGATGATGAGCAGGCCTCGCCTGTTTTCGCACCAACCCCCAGACAACATTTTTTCGCGATGCATAGCTTGATCGGAACAATGTTCTTCCAACATACAGGGTGGTGTTTGTGGATCAGCAACTGCGCGTAGTCCTTGTCGAAGACGAGATCCAGGTACGCGCCTATGTGCAAAATCTGTTGGAGTGCCTCGACTGTGCGGTGAATTCGCTCCAGTCGATCGATGTAGTCGAAACCTGCCGAGCCGCCGTTGCAGCCGACCTGGTGCTGATTGACACCACGCTGCCCGGGGTCAGTCTTGAAACCATCCTGATCAAGTTGCGCCAGCAGTTTCCCAATCTCAGCGTCGTTCTTCTCATTCCAGCCGGCAATCGTTCCGGATTTCTTGCCGCCGCCCGAGAGGGTGTCTACGACGTGTTGCCCAAGCCATTCCTGAAACACCAGCTGGATGCCATCCTTCGCCGTGTTCGCGATCGCGTGCTCAGCTCCCGGGCGCAAGCCACCAACAGCTCCATCATTCGAGAGGACCTTGGCAATGGGACCTTTTTCCTGGCGGCGACTCCCGCCATGAAAAAGATTTACGACCAGGCCGCCGCCATCGCCCATGCCGACATTCCTGTCCTGATTACCGGCGAAAGCGGCGTCGGCAAAGAGGTGGTCGCCCGCCTGATCCATCATCTTTCCCGCCGTTCCAATGAAGAATGGCTCAAGATCAATTGCGCCGCCCTTCCCGTCGACCTGCTGGAAAGCGAATTGTTCGGATATGAGGCTGGCGCCTTTACCGGGGCCACCAAGTCCAAGCCAGGCAAGTTTGAAATGTGCGACAAGGGCACGCTGCTGTTGGACGAAATCGGCGAAATGAGCCCCCAACTGCAGGCCAAGCTGCTCCATGTCCTGCAGGATGGCACCTTCTCCAGACTGGGAGGCCGCGGAGAAAAGCAGACCAACGCGCGCATCCTCGCCGCCACCAACATTGACATTCAAAAGGCACTCGTAGACAAGACCTTTCGCGAGGACCTCTACTACCGGTTGAGCACATTCATCCTGCACATTCCTCCGCTGCGCGAACGCCGGGAGGAAATTCCTTACGTGCTCACCCAGATGTCCCAGCATTTGGCGTTGACGCATGAGTTGGAACCCGTCCACTTTTCTCCCCAGATGATCGCCGCTTGTGTCGCGTATCACTGGCCCGGCAACCTGCGCGAGCTAGGCAACTTCGTCAAACGGTACTTGGTAATTCGCGATGAACCCGCCTCGCTGGCCGATCTCGAATCGAAAATTCCCGGTTACTACCTGCCTGTCCCGGAACGGAACAGCATGGTCACGGCCACCACCAGCCCCGATCTCAAGTCGATGGTGCGCGGCTTGAAGGACCAGGCGGAAATGCAGGCCATCCGCGACACCCTGGCGGAAACCAAGTGGAACCGGCGCATTGCGGCCACGCGGTTGAACATCAGTTACAAGGCGCTGCTTTATAAGATCCGGCAATACAACCTGTCTGCGCCTGCGCAATCCGCGTAAATTGCAGTCCTGCTTTCTTTACCTGCTTTGGATATCACACTCCATCCTTTATGAAAGAGGTCGATCATGCTCCACAACGTTGTTGTCCATCTAAAGAGTTCGAAAGTTCTCCGCGGCTATTACCGAACCGACGATGCTTTGCAGGATCCCACTGCGGTACCCGCCGATCTGCCGGTCAGCATGACCATCCAGCCCGAGGACGGCAGCCCTGCAGTGACCTTCCGTCTGGAGGATGCCAAGGCGGTGTTCTTCGTCCATACCTTCACAGGCAGCCCCAGTCAGCAGGATGTGCGCTTCTTCGACTCTCTCTCCATTCATCCCTACCTGTGGGTCCGGCTTACTTTCCAGGATGGAGAAATCATGGAAGGCCGCATTTCGAACGATATCGATCTCTTGACCAAGAACGTCTTTCAACTCTTTCCAGTTGACGAACTGACCAACAACCGCAGCCTCTTCGTTCCGAAAACTTCGCTGAACACCTTCCAGATCATTGGCCTTTTGGAAGCCCAGGCAGCCCAAGCCCAACGCGAAGTCGCCTAGCGTCAATACTGTTCACTTAATGAACTTTGTGGCATTCTGTATGGGACAAGGACAGGAGGCCACAGATGGCGCGAACGGTTGCGGAACTTCCTCCGGGTGCCCGGATCACGGACTACATCAGTCTTGG
>JAJYUB010000100.1 GCA_021792795.1 Acidobacteriota bacterium
TATCTCTTTACCCTTTTCTTGACTCATGTGGGCCACGTAGCTAATGTAAAAAGACAACCAGCGTCGCTTCGCTCCGACTCTGGCCCACTTCACCGGAATCACCGGCCCACTTCACCGGAATACGCAGCAAGCTCCACTGCGTCTGCTGACCTAAGAGTGGAGCAGCTATACGCTCGAGTATATCGCTCGAAATTTCGGGATGTGTGAATCGCCCGATCACATGGGGTTCTCACGAATTGCCGGCGATATTCCGGTCTAGAGGGAGCGGTCCTACTTCTGCTTTCGCGGGGCCGAGGGGCAGCCCAGAAGTACTAGCACCAATCCACCCGGCCATGCCGAATGAAGAAGTGACTTCTACAGCCCTTTTGACGCAGGACCGATGGTGCCAGACTCACCGTTCCGTCGGGATGCTCAACAGCATTCCAACACGGACGGGTTTGCTGCAACAGATTGAGCTGGACGACATCTCCGCAGCCGCAAGGACATATCAACGCTGCTGCCCATAGATGCCCCCCCTCGCCACATAGGTAAACGGTCGAAGATTTGAGTCGATCCGGCATCTCATCGACACGAGCATAGCGAACGGGCTCAGGTTTTGGCTGAAACCAACGCGATAGAACCCAGCGGGCTGCGAACGAGACAAGGTCCCAAACTTTTGTGAACAGTGTTTGAAGCCGCTTCACAATACTTCCTCAGGCTCGCTAAGTTCTGGCATCGAGAGCAGCGGGAGCACGTCAGCCTTCCCGAGTTGCCGAAAGAAAGATTCCGAAGGCGCTTCTTCCGATTCACGATACTCCGTGCCCTGAATAAAACTCCTCCTCAGAACCGCAAAATCACCGTTGTCGTCGTATCGGTAGGGATGCAGGCGCGCGAGGAGCTCATTCACTGCGGTGCTTGCCATCTGCATATTGATGCTAATGACGGCGGGACGATCCTCTTCTACTCCCCGAATATATCCGATTCTGACTTGTTCGCGATATGCCTTCGGATCCGTGCGCTTGAGCCCCGCAGCCTTCAGTTGCTCCGCGTTGTAGACCTTTCTATCCTGAAGCGTAGTACCATCCGGGCGTACGTAATGTACGGCACCCGAAGCCTCGTCGATCCCACCGCGCCCGTCGGCGACGAGCCTCACGCCCACATCGAAATAGGGCAAGAGATAGAATGCCGCGAGCCGGTTCAGCAGGTGCCGGCCTTCCACTCCATCCATGCAACCAAAGACAACATCGCATTCTGCGACGGCCTTGACCGCTCGGGGTGTGGCAAGATCCTCTTGAATAATCTCAACCTCAGTGGCGAAGCCCATCGAAGCAATAGCTCGAGCCATGACCTCTACCTTGGGGCGCCTGAGGAACGCGTCCTCACGCCTTGCGTTTAGGATTCGATTCAGATTCTTCTCTTCCACATGGTCCGGATCGACGAGCACAAGCCTCCCAACTCCCAGGCGCGCGAGTTGCTCGATTACCGGACTCCCTGTTCCCGAACATCCCACGACCGCAACAGCCATTTTCTGCAAACGTCGCGTCGTACCCGAACCGAACAGTTGTGAGTGGCGTTGTGCAAAGGATGGCACCATCCCTCCAGACTCCGGCGTCCAGAAATGAATGTCATCTCCTGGAACCAGGATAGAATCTAGTGGCTGAAACGACCCATCGCGAAGAATAGCCCGCCCGAACAGCCGGCCGTCAGGCAGCATCACGGCGCTGGCGTGGGGAAATTCGCTATCGGTCCACCCAAAAACTGAATTGAACAGATCAGTGTCCGACTCATCGTCGACAAAAGAAAACTGCGGATATCCTCCAGGATGGCTGTGTATCTTGAGAATCGCAAGGTCTCTCCGATCGGCCTCCTTGAGCAGAGGAATAAGCCGCTGCGTGGACCAAGTGACGCGGTCCGGAGTGCGTTCCTTACACTCGTCATATGGGATCGGGACAATGGAACGGACGGTTAGGCAGTGGTTGGACCGGCTCCGGCGCCTCCCGCACAATGCGACCGCAACAGCTTCAAGTCCGTCGCCCGGCAACAGATGCTCTCGGAGCGCGATGTGGTCCTTCTGAGAGAGTCTGAGCTTGATTCGCATCTATGCGGCCTCCGTCATCCCTTGAGTTCTCTTTCCAGCCAACTGTCCACCTGAAGCAGATGAGTACAGATATTGTCGAGGCCCGCTCTCCATGGGTTTTCAGCTGTTCTATGTCGAGACCATTGTTGATACTCTTTGCCATCAATCGTGAGCGGCGTTAAGGCTCGAATGGTCCTGCCGTTAGTGAGCGCTAGGCTGGGGAGGAAATAGACCATATCGATGTCACCATCGGGATACGAGGGAGGAATTCGCAGCGCGACGTCCGCACTTCGATGGTTATAGCCTTGCGGCACTGGGTACTCATGAACGATGATCCATTTCGAATTCGCTTCGATAATGGCCTCCCAGGCAAGTCCCCGGGCCGCCAAGCATTCCAAGTCCTCCTCTCCGAGTTGGAATTGTCTTCGCATGGATCGATCAGCCTTCCGTTGGATCAAGCGCAAGAGTCTGAAAACGCTCAATGGCGTGACGGTGAAACTCAACGACCTGGTCGGGTTTGATCGGCTCGACCACTCCACCGTGAAGCTTTTCGGAGAGCAAGTATTTCTCCGGGGTCTTGCCAACCAGGGCGAGTATTTCTCTGCCCGTCATCGAATGAACCTCGACAACCTTGTATTCTTTGTCGATCCTGATTCGATAGTGTTTCGCACGCTGTGGCTTCTTGCCGGCCTTCGCCCATTGTTCGAGGTCGATGAGTTCTTCAAGGATCACGATCTCCTCGGCCAGCTCGATTATTTTCGCTTCATCGCTCTGCTGCTTGTGCTCGTCGCTCATGGTGTTTTCCTCAAAAGATGATCGGTTACGTACGGATGGGAATTTCAACTACCGGCGCCAGTGCCTCAAGAATAGTGGGGTACCTTTGCAGGATTTTGTTGTAGAGATTGCGCGTCGACTTCGATTCAACGGTAATGATCAGCGCATACGGAATCTTGTCGGCCAACTTCGCATTCCGTCCGCCTTCACGCGCGTTGTAGTGCACGTCGAAGACTGGGTTGTGCAGTCCTGACGCACGCATGGACCGGCTCTTGTGCAATGTCGTTTCCCACCGATGGGCATCGGTTCGCAGCGAGCTCTCGTCGATAAACACATCCTTTGCCTGGAAGAATTTGCTGGTGTCAGCGTGCAACTGATTCGGATCCGTGCGCTTTCTGTCATGCGGCCTGAAGCGAACCTCCAAGCCGCTACGCGTGTAGTTGATCGGGTCTTGCGGGTCAGTTTGAGTGGCAAAACAAAAAGTAGCCGTGATCCCCACCATTCCCGACATCGGCTCGCTGGGAATCGGGATCTGCATGCGAACCCAACTGGCGGGCCGCAGTTCTCCCTGGTAGACGATGTGCGCAGCATGCTGATCGGTGGTAACGATCGCGTTGACATCGGCCGGAATGCGGCCCCAACCTACTTCGATCTTGTCGTGTCCTCCGTCATCGCAGTTGTGAAGGAGCAGCGCCTTGATCGCGAGCGGCGAGAGCAGTTTTCCAAAATGCGCTCGTACTCCAATCGCAGTTCGCAGCGCCGTGGGCGTCGCGAAGCTGGTTCCGGTGATCGGCATGGCCGCTCCCGGCTTCTCCGCATTCAGGACCCAATACGGCTCACGGCTGGACCCTCCGAAGGCCAACCCATCGGGCTTCATGATGCCGGGGCTGCGGCCCGGACCGATCGAGCTATAGTTTGCGCGCTTCCAACCCGAGCCAATGCGGTCGCAACTGCCCACTGACAGTGCATTCACGCAGTCGGCTGGAGTCTGAATTCTGGCGTTCCCCGAGTCCCAGTCCAGATCGCCAGAGTTTCCAACCGCGATGGCGGGAAGGGTCAATCCATCGGAGAACAGTTGATCCAGAACTGCGGTCCATGCATGCACATCGTTGTCTTCAATCTGGAGGTCCGGCCCCACGCTGAGGTTAATGAAATCGTACTTCGGTCTCGACTCGAGTACGGTCTGAATGCGTTCGAGGACACTAAACAGTTCCTCTTGATCATCCTTCATCGTGTCCGCATCAAGCACACGGTAATGATCGACGTGCGCATAGGGGCGGTCGGCCGTGACACCGTCCTGAAGCGGGCCGAAGAGCAGTGCCGAAGTAACCGCAGTTCCATGATTCTGGAACTCCGGCACAGCTTCGCCAATGTTTTTAGTCTTCTTGCGGGTGATCCACTGATCAAGTCCGGCATCTGCTCTGACGCCTCCGTCGAAGACCGCAACTCGGATCTCTTGGTCAAGTGGTCCTTGCTCCGGCAGCCGGCAAGCGAAGGGTGAGAATCCCGGGGTTGCCCTCGATACCGGGCGGAACTGGCGAAGGTGCGGCATCTCCCGCGCCAGACGGAGGAATGAATACTTAACGACTTCAGGGGCAATGTCGCGCGGCACGCGGAGCGAGAGGAAGCAGAGTCCTTCGGCGAAAAAGCGGCGTTTCGCTAGATCGGCGTTGACGTGCAGGCTCTCAAGATAATCCTCGAAGCCGGAGAGGATAAAGGCATCTTCGGCGATGGGCTGAGCGTGGAGAACGACCTCCAACAGCGGTTCGTCATCGTCCGAGTGGAAAGGCTTCAACTTCTCAGCAGTCGGCTGCATCCGGAAGTCTTCAATCTTGATCAGATCACCAGCCCCGGCCGAAGCTTCGCGTAGACTGCCGATATCATTAGCGAGATGCTGAAAGCGCGGACGAGTTCCAGCGACGAAAAGCTCGGAGGTGACCGCGGAGGTTGGCGGCTTCTTCCTGGTCCACTTCTCTGGCGCCACCTCGCGGGCACGACTGCCGATGGTCTCGAGCCCGTAGGCCCGAAGTAACTCAGCCGGATAGTAGGATTTGGCAAGGTAAGTAGGGTGCAAGGTCACCAGGGCGACGGTCTGGTTTCCGGGGCAGAGCACGCGCGGAAGGCTTTCCAACTCTTTTACCGCAGCCTTCACCTTCGGGGTCAGGCGCCTGCGGGATTCGGCAAACGTGTAAGGATGCTGCTTTGGTGCGCCTCCCAGCGGCGCGGCCATATCCGATGCAAGGCGCTCTCCGTATCCGATAAGAAAATTGCTGCGCTCCGCCATCTGCTTACTCCTCTTCTGTCATTTCCTCGCTGCCCGCTTTTGTATTTTTGCGAATTGTGTCGCGACTGACGCCGGTCAACTCGTGTACCTGTCGCTGTGAAATACCAGCCTCTGTCAGCCACATTGCAATCTGCCCGCGTTCCTTCCGGGCTAGAGGCTCCACCCGGCTTTGCACGACACCGCTCAGAACATCTTCCAGCGGCGCGCTTCGAGTGACCGCTGAGCGTCGGGCGGACATGACTTCTCGTTCTATGTCACTGAATGAGAGCCCGCGGAGCGTGACGGCCAGCACTTCGTGCCAGGCTGCAGAAGCTTTGTTCTGTCCAAGGAACCTTTCAATGGCTTTGCGAATAGACCCATCGTTCGGCATCGGGAATTCGACCCGCATTTCGAAGCGCCGCCACACAGCAGGATCGAGAAGCCCGGCATGATTGGTCGCGGCAATGAGCAGTCCAGTCGCCGGCCAATCGTCGATCTCTTGAAGAAGGACCGTAACGAGCCTTTTGAGCTCACCCACATCGGTAGCATCATCCCGGCGCTTTGCGATGGAATCGAGTTCATCGAGTAGCAGTACGCCATCCACGCTCTTGGCGTAGTCCAATACGTGGCGTACATTGGCGCCGGTCCGCCCGAGAAAACTGCTCATTACTGCAGAAAGATCAAGTGTCAAAAGAGGGCGGTGTAGCTCGCGAGCAATCCATCGAGCGGCCAGAGTCTTCCCAACCCCGGGAGGGCCCGTAAATATGATGGAACGGGTTGGTGACAACCCTTGCTTGGTCAGTTCATCGAACTGCCGGCGTTCCGACAGGATTTGTTCGAGAAATCGGAGCACACCGGGCTCCCAAATGGGCTCAATATCGATCGCTGGAACATCTTCTATGCGAAGCAACTGAAGGCGCGATTCAAGATCGACCGGTACCGGCGCAGACACTTCCCTGCGAAGGGGCGACTGGCGGGTGGGGGATTCCTGCAGCAATTTGCTCAATTCAGATGCCAGATTCGGAAGCTGCCCCTGATACCGGCGTGCAAGGCGACGGATATACGTCTGAACGTCCTGCGGGCGGCCAGCGAGCGCAAGCCGGGCAAGATGGACTATATCTCTCGATTCTGATTTTGTTTCTTCCGTTGATTGGTGTTCATTCTGCTTTTTCACAATGTTTACTATATCCAGAAGTGGACTACTTTGCAAGTCATTATCGAAGTATAGTCCACTACGTAATTCAAAGCCGCAGGAGAGGAGGACAAGCGTTGGGTTTCAGGAGAAGGAAAAGTTCGGCCCCAAGTCACACTTTGGTGCGGTAGTTCTTGGTTGATACCTCCCCTTCGCCCCGTGTTCGATCAGAATCCCAATGCATTTGCGGCACTTGCCGGACGGACTCTTCACATACTCCAAATATCAAGCGGTTCGCGCTAGATCATGTGGTCCAAGAGTTAATTCTCCTACCGTCGATCCACTGCTTGGCTATCTGATTAGAAATAAAGGAATTACGGTCTTCAGCACTCCTGTAAAGTTATCCCTGACACGATCACTCGGATTACACCTCTTGTAATCGCAAGAAATTAGTGGTATTTTTTCTTGCAGACTTAGGCTGGATTATATGGCGCAAGCGATTGAAAACAAGATTGAATATCGCATCCGTGGATCAGGCGGAGGGTGGTCATTCTCGCCGCGCGATTTCCTGGACCTCGGTGGCCGCCCGACCGTCGATTCCGCCCTGCACCGGCTGGAGAGGAAAGGCAGCATTCGCCGGGTCATTCGGGGGATCTACGACTACCCTCGCTTCAGCAAGCTACTTGGCCAGCAACTCAGTCCCGATCTTGACCAGGTCGCAAGAGCCCTGGCGCGGAAGTTCCGCTGGCGCATTCAGCCCAGCGGCGCCACGGCGCTGAACTTCCTCGGGCTTTCGACCCAGATTCCGGCGCGCGCCGTCTATCTCTCCGACGGCCCTGACCGCGTCTACCAGATCGGCAACACGCCACTGGTCTTCCAGCACACCGCGCTCAAGGAATCGGGGACCAAGCTGAAGGAGAGCGGACTGATCGTGCAGGCGCTCAAGTCCCTTGGCCCCGAACAGATCACCGCGGAGACAATCACTAAAATTCGGGAGTGGTTGCCGAAGCCAATGCGCGCCAAAGTTCTAGCCGACACGAAAACTGTGACCGGCTGGGTCTATAGCGCCATTCAACAGATTGCCGGGGAGGATCATGGATAGAATTGCGGCCGGATCGGCGATAGACAGGCGGGATTTGTTCGGCGAGTCGGCTAGCCGGCTCGGCATGAATCCCGCCATTGTTGAAAAAGACTTCTGGGTCTGCTGGATTCTCAAGCATCTCTTCGCGGAGCCAGTGCTCAAGGGGCAGATGGTCTTCAAGGGCGGGACAAGCCTGTCCAAAGTCTTCGGTTTGATTGAACGCTTCTCCGAGGACATCGATCTGATTCTTGATTGGAGGTTGCTAGGATACGGCACGGAGGACGGCAACGATCCCTACCTGCCGATCCAATCCAAGACAAAGCAGAGCCGCTACAACCAAGAGATGAACGCCAAAGCCGCGGCGTACATTCGCGAAACGCTGCTTGGGCAGCTGAACCAGCTACTCACACCGGTTGCTGGGCTGGCCGCCAGCATTGACGACACAGATCCGCATACGGTGAACGTGCTATTCCCGGCGGCGTTTCGCGCTTCCTACATCCGCCCCGAGGTCCGGCTGGAGATTGGTCCGCTTGCGTCGTGGGTTCCTTCCAGCACCAGAACGATCCGTGCCTACGCGGCCGATTCGTTTCCGCGTGCGTTTGCAGAGCCGGATTGCACTGTCGTTGCAATCGATGCGGAGCGGACTTTCTGGGAGAAGGCGACGATCCTGCACCAGGAAGCTCATCGGCCTGGTACGACTCCCCCGCGCTACTCGCGTCACTACTATGACGTCTACAAATTAGCTGGCAGCCCCGTCAAAGATGCCGCCCTGGCCGATCGCGCTTTGCTCCAGGCTGTGGTCGAATTCAAGGAACGGTTCTACTACTCTTCCTGGGCGCACTACGATCTTGCCAAGCCGGGCGCGTTCCGCTTGGTTCCGCCGGAAAACCAGCGACCAGCGCTAGAGCGAGATTACAGGGCGATGCGCGATATGTTCTACCGGGAGCCGCCCGAATTCGCAGAGGTGCTTCGCGCCTTGCAGGCGCTTGAAGACGAGATCAATTCGACTCAATAAGTCGGGTGTTTTGTGCAGACGGCGATGCTGCAGGGTGTATATAGAGGGAGAGATAAAAGGGGAAGGATCGATCCTGAAATTGAAGATATAGGTTAACCGTGACGACTTCACTCCAGCGAGGTCGAGCCTCATCAAAGCAAAAGGCAGCGCGAACTTCCGGCGGGATGTCCTACGCTACGACTTCAAATGCTAAGCTCACACAGCCCAATTGGCCGAGCGGAATTGAAGGTCCGGCACTGCGTTGGACTAGATGTCTTTTGTTTCAGGATACTCGGATGTCCTTAGTGGAGGCATCAAAAAGGGCTCGGTAGAGGACCGACCGCACATACAGATCAGAATGCGATCCGACCGCGGCGACTTGCCCCTGATCGAGCAGGACAAGCTGGTCCACCCATGCGAGAGAACTGATTCGATGAGAAATGATGACGAGCGTTCGGTGTGCGCAATACTGCTTGAGAGATTCGAGCACAGCGAATTCCGTTGCCCTCTGTGCCAACATGAGAGAGACAAGTACACCCTCAACAATTACTGTAGGGCGGGGAAAGAAATCTCACTTTGATGAGCACAAGCCAGACAAGTACTCCTTCCGCTGCGTTGGCCGCTTCGGAGCGTAGCGGAGAAGCGGCCAACGCAGCGGAAGCCGCGCCGCCCGCCTTCCGCCCGCCCGTGCCCGATTCCGAGGTGATCGCTCGGCCGCGCCGGCGCAGCTT
>JAJYUB010000101.1 GCA_021792795.1 Acidobacteriota bacterium
TGCATCCAGCAACACCAAAGCTCGTCTGCGCCGGTCCTCCAGAAGATCGGCGCTCCCCTTCAATCTCGGCATAGGTATTTTGCTCCTCAATACCTATTATTGCATTATTTATGCAGAGAACAATAGTGGACGAGACCGGCACGTAGTACCGCTTGGAATCCACTCCTATTCAGGTAAAGGCCCAAACTACGGGAAGCAAATTTGCGCGGTGTTTATTTGCGGACTGTATTGGGATTGAGGACCGGTCCTCTGTTGCTGTGCAGTTGGTCGACGTGAAATCGAAACAGATCGTCTGGGCCTACACAGTGCATAAGCAGCGTGGTGGCGCGATGTACGATCAGTCCATGGCCGAAGCCGTCGCAAAGCATTTATTAAAGGAGTTAAAGTAAAAGCACCCGCTCAATTGATCTGCGGATGCAATGTCGAGCTCGATTTGTGGAAATGCGGCCGAAGTGCGCATAGGGTTCGTGTCAGGTGTCTCTGTCTCCACGAACAGGTGAAAGCAGACAGAAATGCGAAACTTGTTTCTGAAGATTGCTCTTGGGACGACGGCAGGCGCGGCTTGCTGCGCTTTGCTGGGATGTGCTGCGGCGCAATTGGCCCTGATTGCAACCGGAAATGGAAACCAACCGACTCCGCCACCTCCTGTACCTTCAATTTCTTCCATCAGTCCCAGCGCGGCTGTTGAGGGAGGAGCATCCTTCAGCCTGATGGCGAATGGAGCGAATTTTCAGTCGGATTCCTATGTTGTGTGGAATTCCGAACCATTGGCGACCACCTATGTGTCTTCCACAGAATTGCAGGCCCAAGTTCCTGCGGTAGACCTGGCAAAGCCGGACACGGCGGAGGTTTCCGTTGTGACTCCGGCTCCGGGAACCGAGGAATCAGGCGTCATTGTCTTCACCATCCAACCGACTCCACCCGCAGCCAGCGGCGGAACCAATCTGTCTGCAGTCGATATTCAGGCGAATGATATGGTTTGGGACCCGAATTCACAGCAGATATATATTTCCGTGCCCAGCAGCAATGGCGCGAATGGCAATGCGGTCACCGCTTTGAATCCTGTCAACGGCCAACTTGGAATTTCGCGCGACGCGGGGAGTGAACCCGACATGATTGCATTGGCAAAGGATAGCTCGTACCTGTATGTAGGGATTGACGGTTCGGGGTCCGTTCAGCGCTTCACGATGCCAAATCTTGGAACTGATGTCAACGTGCCCCTGGGGACTGATCCAATCCTCGGCAAGCCATACTACGCGATGGACGTGGAGACAGCGCCAGGTAGCCCACACACCATAGCTGTAGTACGCGGGATATTGAATGATTCCCCAGCGGAGGAGGGAGGTGTGGTGATCTATGACGATGCCACGCCTCGGCCCACCTTCGTTCCTGGATTCGCACAGTCGGGAAATCCTATCGGCTCGATCCAGTGGGGTTCCGACGCAACCCATATTTACGCGGAAAATGACGAGAGTAGTGGATTCAATCTGGACGTGTTGGCGGTGAGCGCAAGCGGCGTACAAATCGCGGAAACTTATCCTGGGCTGTTCAGCGTTTTTGGAGCCAAGCTGCATTACGATGCGGCGACTGGATATCTCTACAGCGACGGAGGCCAGGTGGTCGATCCCTCGACAGGCGCGCTCCTGGGGTCTTTTGCTTTGAGCAGCATCATGCTCTCGAACGACGTGATTGTGATGGTGCCGGACGGCAATCTCGGGATTGCGTATTTCCTGGGGCAGACCCCCGCGCAAAAAGATACGCCGGACTACACGATCGAGGCATTCGATTTGGCCCGCTTCACTCCGATCAACTCGATAGCGATCAGCAACGTGGCCGGAACTCCAGTTAAGCTGATTCGCTGGGGATCGAATGGACTGGCGTTCCTGACAAAAGACATCATAAATACACCGGGCGGTAACATCTTTATCGAGGGAAGTGGGGTGTATCTTATCAGCGGCGCGTTTGTGACCAATCCGGCGATGCAGGGCAGGAGGACTGCTCCAGCCACGCAGTGAACTGAACCCGCGATTCGAACGAGCGCGGCTGGCGAACCTCAACCGTCGGACTTGCGGTAAACGCGATTTCGGGACGTAATGCAGGCGGGTTTGGCAGTGGTTTGAAATCCCTTGGAAACAGGCGTATCGTAGTGGAGTAGACGAGTTTGTCCTGAATTTGTCCTAAGTTTGTCGCTGGCAGCCTGTGGCAAGTGGGCCGGGGCGGGAGAAATGAGTGGGCGAGAGCCCACTTTTTATTTGCTTTGGAGTTTTCGGGAACAACGGTCGCTGCGTATGGTCCCATGGCACTCGATCTGGAGAAAATTCGCGCTTTAGCGGACCGTGTCGCCGCATCCCACGGGCTGGCGGTGGTGGATGTTGAATATCTGGGCAGTCCGAAGCATCGAGCGTTGCGCATCTATATAGAAAAGGACGCTGCCAGCCGGGCGAAGCTTGCCCAGGAGAATCTGGCAAATGACGGCGAGTTAAAGTTGCCCGAGCATGTCTCGTTCGACCAGTTGGCGGGCATCAAGGTGGAAGATTGCCAGGTGTTCAGCGACGATTTTGGGACCGTGCTGGATGTGGAGGATCTGGTTCCGGGAGTGGAATATACGCTGGAAGTTTCCTCGCCGGGGTTGGACCGCAAGCTGCGCGGGCACGAGGATTACGCGCGCTTTGCAGGGAGTCTGGCGAAGTTGCGGACGTTGGAGCCGATCCACGGCAACTCCCATTGGCAGGGACGGATTGCGAATGTGACGAGCGAGACGCTGGACCTGGATTTGAGCACGATGAGGAAGAGAAAGAACAAGATGGAAACGGCGGCGTGCGAGAAGGTCACCATCGCATTTTCCAATATTTTGAAGGCAAACCTGATTCCTGAAGTTTAGAGCATTTTCACCGTGAGTGTGATGCGAATATCGTTCTGTCCCACCCTGACTACGCATAGGATGGGGCACCCATGACACTACGCTGTCGGTGAAAGTGCCCTGGTTGTACAGGTCATTTCGCCAGATAAGGCTGAGACGAACTATGGCAAGCGCACTCTACGAAACGATTGAAGTATTGAGCCGGGACAAGGGCATCGATCCGCAGATTGTGGTGAACGCGGTGGAAGATGCGATCGCCTTGGCAACGCGCAAGTATTACAAGACGCTGGAAAACATGCGCGGCGAACTCGACCGCGAGACCGGCGAGATTCGCGCCTACGCCTATAAGACAGTGGTCGAGACGCCGGAACTGGTGGAAGACCCGCTGAACCAGATCAACCTGGAAGAGGCGCGAGGGATTGCGCCGGAAGTGGAAGTGGGCGGCGAGCTGCGCTACTACAAGCCGACGGACGTGTTGGGACGTATTGCGGCGCAGATGGCGAAACAGATCATCTTTCAGAAGGTGCGTGAAGCGGAGCGGGACACCGTTTTCAACGAGTATGCGCATCGCGTGGGCGAAGTGTTGAACGCGACCGTGAAGCGGATCGAAGGTCAGGACGTTATCCTCGACATCGGCAAAGCGGAAGCACGGATGCCGAAGCGGGAGCAGTCGCGGCTGGAACAGTTTGCGGTTGGCGAGCGGGTACGGGTGGTGCTGTTGCGCGTGGACCGGAATGCGCGCGGGCCGCAGGTCGTGGTCTCTCGTGCGGCGAAGGAGCTGGTGCAGAACCTGTTCCAGAGCGAAGTGCCGGAGATTTACGACAGCACAGTGGAGATTCGCGCCATTGCGCGCGAAGCCGGCGAGCGCACCAAGATTGCCGTGGTGTCGCGGGACAAAGATGTGGACCCGGTGGGCGCTTGCGTTGGCATGAAAGGGATGCGAGTGCAATCGATCATTCGCGAACTGCGCGGAGAAAAGATCGACATCATCGAGTTCAGCGAAGAGATCACGACGTTTGCGGAAAAGGCGCTGCAGCCGGCGAAGGTGAGTCGCGTGAGCATCATCGACCTGGCGGACAAGCAGATTGAAGTGATCGTCGATGACACGCAGTTGTCGCTCGCCATTGGGAAAAAGGGGCAGAACGTGCGCCTGGCGGCGAAATTGCTGGGCTGGAAGATCGACATCAAGAGCGAGGAAGAAAAGCGCCAGGAAGTCGAGCAGCAGATGCAGGCCATGGCGGGTCCGGTGACGACGCCGATTGAGCAGGTGACGGAACTGGGCGAAGGCACCATCCAAAAGCTGGTCGCCGCGGGGATCACGACCGTGGAGGGATTGGCGGACATGACTCCAGAGGAACTGGAAGAAGTTCCCGGCATCGGAGAGAAGACGCTGGAAAAGATTGGTACAGCGGTGCGCCATTATTTCGCACATCTGGATGCAAGTTCCGACACGGACGCCAGTCCGCTGGGAACGGAAAGCTCCGAAGCGGAAGACGACAATGAGGCGGCGTTGGACCGCGAAGCGGGAGCGGGAGCAGGCCTGGAAACGGCAGATGGCTCGGCTGTATCCGAGGAAGTCGCTGGGCTCGAACCCGGTGAAGTACCCAATTTGGACGTGGCGGACGAGACCGAGCCGGTCGAAGCCGGTGAACTGTCCGAGGTGGCTGCCGCGGAAGACGAGGGATCATCCGAAAGCCTGATGAAGAATTTCTTGGAGAAAGCGACAGGGACGGACGACGACGATCAGCCAGTCTCGGTGGATGCGCCCGATGCCAATGAGCCCGCGCTGGACGACTGGGAAGAGAAGGAAAAACCCTGAGTTGAACAGCCGAAGAGGCTGGGCAGCATGAAAATTAGCAATTTCGATGCGACTTTCAGGGGATAATGTGAGAAGATGCGCACCTGACTGCAGACCACGAGGCACCATATGAGCAGCTAAAAGTTTCGGAAAAGGCGAAAGAAACGGATGAGTAAAGTTCGAATCAACGATCTAGCGAGAGAGCTGGAAGTCAAGAGCAGAGTGATACTCGACATACTCCCTGAAGTGGGAGTGACGGAAAAGAAGACGCACTCCAGCTCGGTGGAGGAAGACGAAGCCAGGCGTGTGCGCGCCGCCCTGGGCCGCGGGGGCAAGTCTGCGTCGAGCGCGCCCAGCAGGACCGCTGCGACGGAGCCGAAGCCGAAGATCGATCTGTCCCAAATTTCCCGGCCCGGAGATGTTCTGCGGGCCATTCAGCAGCAGAAAGAGCAGCGCGAATCGCAGGGTATGCATCGTGGCGTGCCCGCAGCGCCGCGACCCACCGTGACCGCTGCAGCCGCAGGGCCAGAGACGCCGACCGTTTTCGCGCGCGCGGCCACATCTTCGGCAGCGGGAGCCGCAGTCGGCACGCCTGCTCCCACTGGCACGCCCGCGAGCGCGGTGCCTGCCAACGCCGCCTCTGGAGCGAAGCCCGCTCCGCGAAGAATAGTCCCGTTGCCGCGACAAGCTCCGCAGATAGTTTCTACGACACCAACATCGACGCCGGCCATCGCCTCGCGCGCGCCTTCTGGCCCGGTGATTGTGAAACCGCCCGCAGCCGGCTTGAAAGGGACATCTTCGGCTGTCGCAGTCCCGGCGAAAAGTGCCCCACAAGAGACAAAGGCGGCAGTTTCGGCCGCATCCTCGGCGACTCCAGCAGGGCCGCGAGTGCCGCAGCCCGCAACCGCGGCTGCGGCTCCAACATCTGTGCCAGCGGCGATGGCCGAGCCGCCGATGGCTGCCGGTTCCGCCGCCTGGACCGACCCGAGCCCTTCCGCCGAGCCGGCGGTCGCGTCGAGCGTGCCGGCACTTGCAGGGGCACACGTCAAGCGCGTGATAATGCCCCAGACGGGACCGCGCCCCATTTATACCGCGCCTGCGGGAGCGGCGCAGACGTTGGGCGGCATGCAGCGCGGCAAGCCGATTTTTGAGCGGCCTCGTCCGCAGGGACCGGGTGGAACCGGCGGGGCGCCCTACGGTCCTCGTCCGGCCGCCGGCCCAGGAATGGGACCGGGCGGCGTCCGTCGTCCGATGCATCCCACGCGCCAACACCCGACAGGCGCGCCTGGATCGCGACCTGGGATGCCTGGACGCCCAGGGTTTGGAGCGCCGCGTCCAGGAGTTGGGGCTGCGCCGGGCATGGCCCCTCCGGCAGGCGCAGGAGATCGTCCATCGCGTGGACACGCACAGCGGCGTGGGGGTAACAATCGCTACGAAAAGTCGAAGGAAGGCCCGATGAAAGGAATGGTTGCGCCGCGTCTGGGCGCAGCACAGATTCCTACCGGGCCGGTCCCGATCACGCGCAATATCACTGTCACAGATGGCGTCAGCGTGAAAGATCTGGCGGAGAAGCTGGATCTGCGGGCAAAGGACCTGATCGCAACGCTATTGCAGCGGGGCGTGTTTGTGACTGTCAATCAGTCGCTCGATACAGATTTGATCAAGGAGGTCTCGCGGCAGTTTGGTGCCGAGGCGCAGGTCATCAGCTTTGAAGATGAGATGGCCAACGAGGCACTGGAGAACCTGCTGACGCAGGAGACGACCAATGAATTGGAAGTGACGCGCCCTCCCGTCGTGACCATCATGGGCCACGTCGATCACGGGAAGACCTCGCTGCTGGATGCGATCCGCGAAACCGAAGTAGCGGCGGGCGAGGCGGGCGGAATTACGCAGCACATCGGCGCCTACAAAGTTCGCATCGGCAAAGAAGATTCGCCTGCGTTTGGGCGCGAGATTGTCTTCCTCGATACGCCAGGCCACGAAGCGTTTACGCGCATGCGCGCCCGCGGCGCCAAGGTGACGGACATTGTGGTGATTGTGGTGGCGGCGGACGACGGCGTGATGCCGCAGACGCTGGAAGCGATCGACCATGCCAAGGCGGCGAACGTTCCGATCATCGTTGCGGTGAATAAAATTGACAAGCCGGATGCGCAGCCTGATCGCGTGAAACAGCAGCTTGGCGATCGTGGACTGGTGCCTGAATCGTGGGGCGGCAGCACGGTGTTTGTGGATGTTTCCGCCAAGAAGCGCATCAATCTCGACCTGCTGCTGGAAATGATTTGCCTGGTCGCAGATGTGGGCACGTTGCGTGCCTCGCCGGACCGGCCTGCGCTGGGCACCGTCATCGAATCCAAGCTGGACCGCGGACGCGGCGCTGTCTCAACCGTGCTGGTGCAGAACGGCACGCTGCGGCTGGGCGATACGTTCGTGGTCGGCAATACATTCGGCAAGGTGCGCGCCATGTTCGACGACCGTGGCCGTGCCATGACGGAAGCGACGCCATCGACGCCAGTTGAAATCCTTGGACTGGAAAGCATCCCCGATGCCGGAGACGTGTTCACTGTGGTTGCGGACCGCGACAAGGCCAAGAACGTCGCGCAGTACCGCAAGATGAAGGAGCGCGAATCGCAGCTGGCAAAGTCGTCACGCGTGTCGCTGGAAGGCCTGGCGGAGCAGATCAAGCAGGCTGGCGTCAAGGAACTGCCAATCATCATGAAGGGCGACGTGCAGGGTTCGGTGGAAGTTCTTGCCGAGTCGCTGCCACGGCTTTCGACCGAAAAGGTACGCGTGAAGGTGATTCACTCTGGAGTGGGCGCCATCACAGAGAGCGATATTCTGCTGGCTTCGGCATCGGACGCCATCGTGATTGGCTTCAATGTGCGACCGGAGCGGAAAGCCTCCGAGCTGGCTGCGCAGGAGCGGGTGGACATTCGACTGCATTCGATCATCTACGAATTGCAAGATGAGATGCGCAAGGCGATGTTGGGACTGCTGGAAGCGACGATCAAGGAGAATTATCTTGGCCGGGCCGAAGTGGCCAACGTCTTCAAAATTCCCAAGGTGGGCGCGGTGGCAGGCTGCCGCGTGACGGATGGCATGTTCAAGCGCGACTCGGAAGTGCGTGTTTTGCGCGACGACGTGCAAATCTACAAGGGCCGGCTGGCGTCACTCAAGCGCTTCAAGGATGACGTCAGCGAAGTCCGCAACGGCATGGAGTGCGGCATCAGCATTCAGAACTTCAACGACATCAAGGTTGGAGATGCGATCGAAGCCTTCACGGCGGAGAAGATTGCAGCCAGCATTGGCACCGCGCTGGTGGATACGCCTGCCGCCCCGGCACAAGCACTGACTCCCGCATAGCCAAGAGATTACTCAGTACCAACATGGCGCACCGTCGGGTGCGCTATTTTTTTGCATAGAATTTTGGAGGAGAGACTTGCTGGAATTCTCCCGATGTTATCGGGAGCAGATCGTCAAGGCGGTGCAATTTTTATTCCAAAGAACCTTCTAGAGGCTTTCCTGCATCGGAGCAAGGGTGGACGAAGATCCGAACGTACCCAAGAGAAAAGATACGCACCGCCGTCGTAACATTGTTTCGGTCATTCTCGCCTTCGTTGCTGGACTTGTGATCGCCGGCCTGATTGCGGCCCAATATGCGATGCATCATGCAGGGCCGATGCTGCGGGCGCGCGTCATCCGGACGCTGTCGCAGAGATTCAACAGCCAGGTACAGCTTGGAGAATTCAATGTTTCCGTCCTGCATGGACTGGACGTCGAAGGCAAGAACCTGAGTCTCCGCTCTAACCTCAATCCTGGCTTGCCGCCGCAAATCCAGGTACGCGAGTTCACCTTTCACGCAGGGTTGCCGGATGTATTTCGTTCGCCGTTGCATATCGGCCTTGTCCAGCTCCACGGACTGGTGCTGATGATTCCACCCAAGGGTCAGCGTTCGTCGATGCAAAAATCGAAGAAGAGTCGCCGCAAGATTTCGTTTCTCATCGACACGATCGTTTGCAACGACGCGACGTTGACGATTATGACCGACAGGCCCAACAAGGTCCCGTTGCAATTTGAGATTCATGCTTTGAGGCTGACGCGGGTGGACAGCAGGCATCCAATGCATTTTGTGGCGCAACTGATCAATCCCAAACCAGTAGCCCTGATCCGTACATACCAACTGGGCGCAAGTGGATGCGATGTTGAGAAAGCCGCGTGGAGTCGATGGATGCGGGGTTACACGCGGAGTTTCTGGCGTCATTGTTCCTGCACCTTTCAGGTGCGG
>JAJYUB010000027.1 GCA_021792795.1 Acidobacteriota bacterium
AACTGGAAGCCGCCTACCATCAAGCCGACAAGGCCATCGAAAACATTGTTGACCTGTTACAAGCCGCCTGATGTACTTTGCATTGTTGAACTATTTTTGTCTACAAATGAAGATTGAAGAATCTACTACAGCAACTCCGATATCCCAATCGGATTACATAAGCGGGGAGGCCGACAGCGACAGGCGGAGAAAATATCCCCCTGAGCAAGGCCCAGAAGTTAATATCAATCTCCAAATACATATCTCAGCAGACGCGTCGTCCGATCAGATCGATCAAATCTTCGCGAGCATGTCTAAACACATCTATAAGCGGGACTGACCCGATGCCCCTGCTCAGAGGACATAAGAAGATCATCAAGCTTGTCAAGGAACTGGCGGCCGATGCTCCCCGCAACTTCCTTCCACCATCCGAGGGGACACGGCCAACGAGCGAGCATCTCCTGCCGTTCTCGCATGTACGCGGAACTCGCGGATACCTTGAACGGGTCGTAAATCAGATCAATGGCTGTTATGAAAAAGGGTGGTTTGATGGATGCGCTGTAATGATGCGCCGCCTAATTGAAACTCTAATAATAGAGTGCTTTGAAAAGGCTGGTATTGCCGACAAAATAATGGATGCAAAGACCGGGGAACTCCTTTATCTCAGAGATCTCATAGACAAGCTACTGCAAGAGAAAAACTGGAACTTGGGTAGGACTACCAAACAGGCATTACCGAAACTTAAGAACGTAGGCGATCAATCGGCGCATAGCAGGCGCTACAACGCCAATCGAGAAGACATCGACAAGCTTGCAAATGACTTTCGTGTAGTTTGTCAGGAATTGATCTACCTTGCCCGTCTCAAATGAGACGCTCTTGTTAGGATGGGGCACCCCGAACGGACACCGCGAGCCGCTTTCCTTTCCGTCACTAACGGCGGTAGCATAGAGGCAGGCTGCGACAGGCTGCCGGAACGCTATGCTATTCGTACCCAAAATCATCTTCCTCAAACGCTGGCACCGCGGGAAACCGGACCGCGGCTAGGGGCCGCCTTTCTCCAAGACCACCCCAGAGGCCGTCATTCTGAGCCCTTCGGCTTCGCTCAGGGTAAACTTCGCGAAATCCAGAGAATCTTCGCATAGCCATGACCGTCTGGATTCTTCACTTCGTCCGCCTCGGCGGACTACATTCAGAATGACAAGCAATTGCTTCGCAGAACAATATAGAGGAGCCACGGTATGAACAGTTTTGGCAGCCGGTCGGAGTTGAAATCCGGCAATCGCACATACGAGATTTTCAAACTGAGCGCGCTGGCGCAGCATGGCGTTTCGCTCGCAAGCCTGCCGTACTCGCTGCGGATTCTGCTTGAGAATCTGCTGCGCCATGAAGACGGAAAAAGCGTCACCGCCGAGGACATTGAGTTTCTGGCGAAGTGGGACGCGAAGGCCGAGCCCTCACGAGAAATTGCCTACATGCCGGCGCGTGTCCTGATGCAGGACTTTACCGGCGTGCCCGCCGTGGTGGACTTGGCAGCGATGCGGGATGCCATGCGCTCGCTGGGCGGCGATCCGGAAAAGATCAATCCATTGCAGCCGGCGGAGCTGGTGATCGACCACTCGGTGCAGGTAGACCAATACGGCACCAGCGATTCGTATCAAATCAATTCGCTGATGGAGTATCAGCGCAACGTGGAGCGGTATGCGTTTTTGAAGTGGGGCCAGACGGCGTTCCATAATTTTTCCGCTGTGCCGCCGGGCATGGGCATCTGCCACCAGGTGAACCTGGAATACCTGGCGCGGGTGGTGTTCACCACGCAACCGGACGCGGAGGGTGTCGTACAGGCCTATCCCGACACGGTGGTTGGCACGGACTCCCACACCACGATGATCAACGGCCTGGGCGTGCTGGGCTGGGGCGTCGGCGGCATTGAGGCCGAGGCGGCGATGCTGGGCCAGCCAGTGTCCATGCTGGTGCCGCAGGTGGTTGGATTCAAGCTGGAGGGCAAACTGCGCGAAGGCACCACGGCGACCGATCTAGTGTTGACCGTGACGGAGATGCTGCGCAAGCACGGCGTCGTCGGAAAATTCGTGGAGTTCTACGGGCCCGGCATCAGCGAGCTATCGCTGGCCGACCGCGCCACTATTGGCAACATGGCGCCGGAATATGGCGCGACCTGCGGCATTTTTCCAGTGGACGCGGAAACGTTGCGCTATCTGAAACTGACGGGGCGGACCGAGGAGCAGATTGCGCTGGTCGAGGCGTACTACAAGGAGCAGGGGCTGTTCCACACGCCGGATGCGCCGGAGGCGAAGTATTCCGCGACGTTGTCGCTCGACCTGGCCACGGTGGAGCCGAGCGTGGCTGGACCGAAGCGTCCGCAGGACCGGGTGCGGCTGAGCGATGCCGCAACCAGCTTCAAGAAGCAGTTGCCGGCGCTGAAAGGTCCGAGCGCCAATGCGAATGCGGAACGGCAAGTGCAGCGCTGGAATGGGGAGGGCGGTCATCCGTCGGCGAATGGAAATGGCAACAACAATGCCAAGGGGGCTTTGGAGCCGGGCCATGCGGCGTCGATTCACGATCGCTTTGGTGTCGACGTGGACCAATATCTGGACCATGGCTCGATTGTGATTGCGGCGATTACAAGCTGCACGAACACGTCGAACCCATCGGTGATGTTGGCGGCGGGCCTGCTGGCGAAGAAGGCGGTGGAAAAAGGACTGAGCGTTCCGCCGTGGGTGAAGAGTTCGCTGGCGCCGGGTTCGCGCGTTGTTGCCGATTATTACAACAAGGCAGGGCTGACGAAGTATCTCGACGCGCTGCGATTCAACATTGTGGGCTATGGCTGCACGACGTGCATTGGCAACTCCGGCCCGCTGCCGCCGGACGTGACCAAGGCGATCGACGATCATGGCCTGGTGGCGGTGTCGGTGTTGAGCGGCAATCGAAATTTTGAAGGCCGCATCAATTCGGATGTGCGAGCGAATTATCTGATGTCGCCGCCGCTGGTGGTTGCGTATGCGTTGGCGGGCAGGATCGATCACGACTTCGAGCATGATGCGCTAGGCAAAGATAAACAGGGCCAGCCGGTGTATCTGCGGGACATTTGGCCGTCGCAGCAGGAAGTGCAGAGTACGCTGGCCAGTTCGATCGACTCGACGATGTTTCGCAAACAGTATGCAACGGTGAGCGATGGCGACAGCCACTGGCAGAAGCTGAAGTTTCCAACCGGCAACACCTATGGCTGGGAGTCGGATTCGACCTACATCCGCAAAGCGCCTTACTTCGACGGCATGAAAGCCACGCCGACGACGGTGGAAGACATCCACGGCGCGCGCGTGCTGGCGGTGCTGGGCGACAGCGTGACGACGGACCATATTTCTCCGGCAGGCTCCATCAAACTGAACGGTCCGGCGGGGAAGTACCTGACGGAGCATGGAGTGAAGCCTGCCGACTTTAACAGCTACGGATCGCGGCGCGGCAACCATGAGGTGATGGTGCGCGGAACGTTTGCGAACGTTCGGCTGCGCAACAAGCTGGCGCCTGGAACGGAGGGCGGCGTGACACGGCTGCTACCGGAAGGCGAGCCGATGAGCATCTTCGACGCATCCGTGCGGTATGCGGAGCGGAAGACGCCGCTGATTATTCTGGCCGGTAAGGAGTACGGTTCGGGATCGAGCCGCGATTGGGCGGCGAAGGGACCGAAGCTGCTGGGCGTAGGCGCGGTGATCGCGGAAAGCTTCGAGAGAATTCATCGCTCGAACCTGGTGGGCATGGGGATCTTGCCGCTGCAATTTGAGGCGGGTGAAAATGCCGAATCGCTGGGCCTGACCGGGGAAGAGGTCTACAACATTCCCGGATTGCACGCGATGCTGGAGGCGAAGTTTGCCAACGGCCGCAAGCTGACTGTGCAAGCGAAGAGCGCCGACGGCAAGACGAAGGAGTTTACGGCGACGGCGCGCATCGATACTCCGCAGGAAATTCTCTATTACCAGCACGGCGGGATTCTGCTGTACGTGCTGCGACAACTGGCAGGGAAGGCGTAGGTTTCAGCGATGCGTACAAAAGGCCCGGCGCAATCCGGGCCTTTTTTGCGCTTACAGCCATGCCCAGGCCGTTGTATCGTAGGGGAACCTGCTTCTGGAGCGGATCGATGGCTCGTGTAGCCAGATTCCAAATGGAGTCATTCTGAATGGAGGTCGCCCGGCGACAGGAGTGAAGAATCCAGACCATGCGCGCCTAGTACGTACCGTCATTACATTCAGGATTCTTCTCTTCGCTCAGAATGACTCATCCCCAAAATGATTACACCAACTGTAAATCCGCATTGACTTCTTGATGCCAGCCCCTTCAACATCGCGTGTCACGCCGAAGACATCTCCTTCAGAATCGAAGGGACATCGATGGCATTTGCGACGGATCACTTCGGATGGGTCCTGGATCCCCGAGATCGATGGATTGCGTTTTGTCGCGATCAGTTCCGTCGTGCTGTATCACGTCTTCGCGCAGTTGCTGATGAAGAGTGGGCAGCCCGTTGCGGTGCAAGCCCGGTACGCGTTGCTGGGCACAGCCGTCGGGAATGGCGACCGGGGAGTGCGGCTTTTTTTGTCATCAGCGGATTTATTCTCGGCATGGGGTTCGCGCGCCAGCATTTGCGCCTTGGCAAGCCGGTCAGCCTGAGGAAGTATTTTCTGCGCCGTGTTACCCGGCTTGAACCGCCCTATATCCTGAACCTTGTTTTCTGCGCATTGGTCGCCTTCTTTTACTACCATCAGGCGCTGGGGTATATGGTTCCTCACCTGTTGGCAAGCATCCTGTACCAGCACAATCTGGTCTATCGCACCCCCAGCGCCATCAATGGCGTTACGTGGAGCCTGGAAGTTGAAATTCAGTTCTACATTCTCGCTCCGTTGATTTCACTCTTGTTTCGGATATCCAGCGTTTGGGCGCGGCGTTCGGTCTTCCTGGGTTTGATTGCCATCATTGGAGTCGCGCAAATATTACTTCATGCCAACGCGACCGTTGCCGCCCTGACCATCGTCTTTTACATGCAATATTTCCTTGCGGGGATGCTACTGACGGACCTGTACTTGACGGTGCGTCCGCGCGTTCGGACCCATTGGGCATGGGACATTCTGAGCCTATGCGGCTGGCCGGCCGTTTTTCTGGTATCGCGAGACTTTCTCTGGTTTCACGCGATTTTGCCGTTCCTGATTATGCCTCTGTACATTGCGGCATTCCAGGGAGTGGCATTTCGAGCTTTCTTCAGCAATCTTTGGATCGCCACCATCGGCGGCATGTGTTATTCGATTTATCTCTGGCATTTTTTTACTATTGGAGTGTTTTTCAAACTGACGCGACACTTGATTATGTTCCACGATTTTTTGTTGAACTTCAGTTTGCAGATTCTTGCGTTGGGGATTCCTATTGCCACGGTCAGTGTGCTCGCTTTTGCGTTGATCGAACGGCCGTGCATGGATCCGGCGTGGCCGCGGAAGCTTTGGCAATTCCTGAGGCACAAGGCCGCATAGCGGCGTCGAGCAATGTAAAAGGGCCTGGAGGAATCCAAGCCCTGAGTGTCGAAACTTTGTTTTTTGGCCTAGATTCCGACGCCATACTCCACGTTATTGCTGCTGCTGCTGTTGTCGCCGGCGTGGGAGTAGAAATCCAAAGGGGTGCGATGGTTCATCCGATAGCGGGCGCGAAGATTTCGCCCAATATAGATGCCGACGGCCACTGCTCCGGTCGCCACGGAAGCCCAGCCGACAATGCGTACCCAAGGTTTCTTTGCCAAACATGCATTTAATTTCATCATTTCTTCCGGCCCAACCTTCCTTTGAGGCTGCTCCCGCCTGGCCAATTCCAAGCTCAGACCCTGCATGCCAAAATCTTACCGCAAAACTGTTTCGTATGGAGTGTTCATCGGTGAAGATTCGGAAAATAGGTGCTTACTTTGGTACATGGGCGAAACTCATGCAAAAGGTTGGATGGCCGACGCGTCTATTTTTCCAGGGGCGATGGATATTGCTCCACGCGCTGTAGCAGTTCCAATTTTTTACCGGGCGGCAGAAAACTGGCTTCGATCGAATTTCCCGCCAACTCGCGCAGATGTTCCAGTGCCAGGTGAAACTCCGTATGCGCCAGGCAATATTCCGCGCAAAGATCGCTGCCGAACAGCGCCGGGTCGTCCGAGTTGAGCGTCACCATCAATCCATTTTCAAAATAATTGCGGACGGGATGGTCTTCCAAACGGGCGCAACAGCCGGTACGCAGGTTGCTGGTGATGCAAATCTCGACAGGGACCTGTCTGGTGGCCAGGACTTCCACCAGATCGTCGTCGCGCCCAGCCGTGAGCGCGTGGCCGATTCGTTCCGCGCCGATGTTCAGGGCCGACCAGATGCCCTCCGGTCCTACGGTTTCTCCGGCGTGGGCGGTGAGATGCAGGCCATTTTTTTTGGCTTCGGCGTAGAGTTCGCGAAAGGGCCCGGCCCCGGTGCGGCGCTCGTCTCCGCCAATGCCGATGCCGATGATGGAAGGGTGCTGCTGCTTCAATTCCGCGGCCTTATTAAATACGCGCGCGGCTTCTTCAGGGCCGAAGTGGCGCACGGCGTCGAAGATCCAAACCACAGAAACGCCAAATTCCCGCTCGCCGCGAATCCGGCCGCGTTCCATGCCTTCAAACAGCGGCTCGAATTCAATGCGCCGCCAATAGTAGACGACGCCGACAGAGACATAGACTTCGGCGTGGACGACTCCCTGGGCGGCCAGCGCTTCGATCATGCGATAGGCGGTGAGCTCATAGTCGTCCGGCGTGCGCAGCCTCTCGGTAATCGCTTTGAAGGCCAGCATGAATCCGGTGAAGTCTTTGTATTGGTAGAGAGCGCGGGCAGCGTCGAGCGTGAGCGGCGCTGCGTTCTTGTGCCGGCTCAATTCGACCAATGTTTCCGGCGCGATGGTGCCTTCCAGGTGCAAATGCAGCTCCGCCTTGGGGAGATGTCGAATCCACGATTGCGTGTCGAAGGTACGGACGGATTTGACTTTCGCGGACATCAGGAATCGATCCGCTTGGCGGAGGCAAATTCGCTGCGAAAACGGCTGTAGAAGAAGTAGATGAGCAGGCCGATGGCCAGCCAGATAAAAAAGCTGACCCAGGTGAGCATGGGCAAGCCCAGCATGAGCAGCAGGCAGAAGAACATGCTGAGCAACGGGATGACGGGGCCGCCGGGACAGCGAAAGGCGCGGTGACGGTCGGGATCCTTGTAGCGCAGAATGATGACTCCCGCGGAGACCAGCACAAAGGCAAACAGCGTGCCGATGTTGGAGAGGTCGGCGAAGGTGCCAATGTCCAGCAGTCCGGAGGGCAGGCCGACAAAGAGACCGGCAATCCAGGTGGCGGCAGCGGGGGTACGGAAGCGCGGATGCACCCGACTGAACAACGCGGGCAGCAGTCCGTCCCGCGACATGGCGAACCAGACCCGCGCCTGACCGATCTGAAAGACCAGGATGGAGGAGATCATCCCCAGCAGCGCGCCAAATAACACCACCAACTGCACCCAATGCAGCGTTTCGTTGTGGTTTTCGAGGTAGAGCCGGCGCAGTGTGTTCACCACCGGCGCGGCATCCTCCGTCAGCAATTGCCAATGCACCAGGCCGGTCAGCACCAGGGCGACGCTGACGTAGAGAATGGTGGCGACGACCAGCGTGGCGATGATGCCGATGGGGACATCGCGCTGCGGATTCTTGCATTCTTCGGCTGCGGTGGAAACGGAGTCGAAACCGATATATGTAAAGAAAATGATGGAGCCGCCAGTCAGCACCCCGGACCAGCCATTGGGGTAAAAGGGACGCCAGTTGGAGGCGTGGATGAACTGGGAGCCGATGATGACGAACAACAGGACGGCGCCGATCTTGAGCAGCACCATGATGTTATTGGTTTCCGCAGATTCGCGGATGCCGCGGACAAGAACTACGGTCAACAACATGACGATCAGAAACGCAGGGACGTTAAAGCCGAAATGCCAGCCGGGCGCGTAGAGGGCGTGGCCGCTCAGATCTTGCAGTCCGCTGGGTAGATAGGCGGGAGATATCCAGCGCAATGCCGGATGGATTCCGAACCAGTCCATCAGGGCCACCACGTGCGCGGCAAAACCAACGCTGACAGCCATGTTGGAGAAGGCGTATTCCAGAATCAAGTCCCAGCCAATGATCCAGGCCACCAGTTCTCCCATGGTGACGTAGGTGTAGGTGTAGGCGCTGCCGGCGATCGGGATCATGGAGGCCAGCTCGGCATAGCAGAGGCCGGTAAATCCGCAGACGATGGCCACCAGCAACAGCGAAACCGCCAGCGCCGGACCCGCGCCGGGACGGCCCAGCATCGCCGTGTGACGCACCAGATAATCCAGCACGGGCGTGTTGAGGATCGAGGAGGCGTCGAAGCGTTGCCCGGCAATCGCCGTGCCGATGACGGTAAAAATGCCGGAGCCGATGACCGCGCCAATGCCCAGCGCCGTCAGCGACAAAGGGCCCAGCGTTTTCTTCAGACTATGTTCGGGCTCTTCCGAGTCGTGGATCAGCTTGTCGATGGATTTGGTGGCGAAGATCTGTTTTGACAGGGTCTTGGCTCCTGAAATTGCATTTCGCTCAATCCATCATTCGAGTCGTCCGGGCCGTTGGTGGATGGCCCGGCGAAGGATGACAAGTCCATTGCTGCTGCTATCGCTTGGCTGCTCCTCGAGCCAGCTTCTTCAGCTTCTGCTTGTTGGAGCCGCGTGGGACGGTGCGCTTCGGTTTTGGAGCAGCTTTTTTGCGGGCCGTCCGCTTTATTTTTTTCCGCTCTGCCGTATCGGTGATTGCTTTCGTATTTGCCATTGGGCCAGGAATTCTCTCTCTTGGAAACGAATTGTTGGTACGGGGTGAAAATTGAACCGGGAGACGCTTCAGACTCGTTCCAACTGGGCGAACTTCTCCACCAGTTTTTTTATGCCGAACCGAGGAAATTGTACCGTAATCTTTGCGGTTTCCCCTTCCCCTTCGCGTTTGAAGACAACTCCCTCTCCATATTTCGGGTGGCGAACGCGTTGTCCGCTGCGGAAGCCGGTCTTGCCGGACGGCCCTGGATCTGAAATTTGCGGGCGGGGAAATTTCTGCCCGCGCGCGGCAAAAAACTGCGCGATATTGTCGATAGAACCGCCGGGAGGGCCGCCGGAAGCCTTGGTCCGCGCGCCGGAATTGCCGGAAGCAGCGCTCCGCGGGCGTTGGTCTTCGTCTTCATAACTCCATTGCTGGTCGCCGTCGTTGTTGCGTGCAGTGCGATGGGGGTTGGGGCGGGTGGTTTGCGCGGCATGGCCTCCCCAGGTATCGGCGGGAACGGGCGCGCTCAAATCCTGAATCAAGTGGCCGGGGATTTCGCCGAGAAAGCGCGACGGCGTTGAATATTCCGGCGAATCGTTGCCGTAGCGGCGCCGAAAGCGCGCGCGGGTGACCAGCAAAGAGTCCATGGCGCGGGTCATGCCAACGTAGCAAAGACGGCGCTCTTCTTCCAGGCCCTCGCCATCGTTGATGGTGCGCGAGTGAGGAAAGAGACCCTCCTCCATGCCGGCCAAAAAAACCAGCGGAAATTCCAGGCCCTTGGCGGCGTGCAGCGTCATCAGGGTGACGCGAGACTCGGGATCGTATTTGTCCGTGTCGCTGACCAGGGCGGCGTGGTCGAGGAATTCCGTGAGGGTCTCGCCGCGCTCGTGCGCGTCCTGCGCGGCGTTGGCAAGTTCGCGAAGGTTTTCAATGCGGGACTGCGATTCCGGCGTCGCTTCTTCTTCCAGCACTCGAATATAGCCGCTGCGGTCGATCAGAAATTCGATCAACTCCGGAAGAGTCGCGGCATCTCCGGGCTTGCGAAAGGCATTCTCTGCCGGCACTGGAGTTGTCTCCAGCAGCGATTTTCGTTCGTGCGGCGAGAGCGTCTTGGCCATCGGATTTGACGATGTTGTTGCAAACGGAGAAAACGCTGCTGGGTCGAAGGTCTCTGCAAGTTTCTCGTCGCGAATGTTTTCTGCAAGCGAAATCTCGGCGTCGGTCATGCCGAAGTCGAAACGAATGGCATCGTCATTGGCTGCGAATGCGTTGTCGCCTGCGACGGCTGATTCGGCGCCGGAGGCGGCAATATCGAGGCCCAGCTTCTCGGTAAAATCGGGGGCCAGCATGGCGCGCGCGTCTTCAATCATTCGCCGGAAATTTTCCAGCGCTGCAACTGCTCGCGCGGAGACAAGCCGCTGCACAATGGTTTCGCGGATTGCGTCCCAGGTGCTGATGCCGGTTTCCAGCGCCATCCGCTCAATGGTGTCGAGGGTGGTTCTGCCAATGCCGCGCGGCGGCGTGTTGATGGAACGCTGCAGCGCAATCGAGTCGCTGGGGTTCAACACCAGCTTCAGATAGCCGAGCATGTCCTTGATTTCGGCGCGATCGTAGAAAGAGAAACCGCCCACCATGGTGTATTGAATGCCGTAGCGACGCAGCGCTTCTTCCACCAGTCGCGACTGGGAGTTGGTGCGATAGAGAACGGCAATGCGCGGCGGCTCGGCCTCGCTGCCGGTCTGGCGAATATATTTCTGAATGTGGTCGGCGATGAAAAGCGCTTCGCCTTCGCCGTCCATGGCTTCGTAGTAGCCCACCTGCGCGCCGCCATCGCGGGAGGTCCACAGGGTCTTTCCTTTGCGCTGCAAATTGTTTGCCACCACTGCGCCGGCCGCCTCCAGAATCACCTGGGTGGAGCGATAGTTCTGTTCCAGCCGAATGATTTTGGTGTGAGGGAAATCTTTTTCAAAATCGAGGATGTTGCGAATGTCCGCTCCGCGCCAGGAATAAATGCTTTGGTCTTCATCGCCGACGACACAGATGTTCTTTTCCTCGCCGGCCAGCATCTTCATCAATTCATACTGCGGACGGTTGGTGTCCTGATATTCGTCGATCAGGATGTATCGAAAGCGGCGATTATAGTAGCTGCGGACCGCCGGAACAGCGCGCAGCAGGCGGACCGCTTCCAGCAACAAATCGTCGAAGTCGAGTGCGTTGGCCCGCTCCAGCTCCTTGTTGTAGAGGTCGTAGAGATGGGCAATGCGCTCCGTCTTGGGGTCTTTCGATTGCAGGTAGATTTCCTGCGGGGCCAGCATGTGGTTCTTCGCCCAGGAGATGCGAGAGAGCACGATTCGCGGAGTGAGTTGCTTGTCCTCCAGGCCAAGCCGCCGCATCAATTGTTTCATCAGGCTTTGCTGCTCGGTCTCGTCGTAGATGACGAAATCCTTGGTGCGACCCTTATCGCCAATGCGCAGTGTCTCGATGTCGCGACGCAAAACACGCACGCAGAAGGAGTGAAACGTCGCCAGCAACGGTCTTGCCAGACTGCGATGGTCCATCAGGCGCTCGACGCGCTCCGACATTTCCTTGGCGGCCTTGTTGGTGAACGTGACGGCCAGAATGGTATCCGCAGGCACGCCGCGTTCTTCAATCAGGTAGGCGATCCGGTGCGTAATCACGCGGGTCTTTCCGGAACCGGCCCCGGCGAGGATCAGCAGCGGACCATCGACGTTTTCAATCGCCGCGCGCTGCTGCGGATTCATATTTTCAAGCAATCGGGACACGAAAGGGAAGACTCCTGCGGTTGCGAGCGCGAATTGTATCCACTCGCTCGATACATCTTCAGTGTATCGCGTGGAAGCGTCCGCACTGGTCGCGATATCCTGATGCTACCGTGGCGAAACCGAAAACTATTTGCGTCTATTGCGGGTCTGCCGTGGGAGCACGCGCGGAGTATCGAACGATTGCGGCGGAACTAGGCACCGCAATCGCCGAGGCCGACTTCCGGCTGGTGTATGGCGGGGCGCATGTCGGCCTGATGGGCATTGTTGCAGACGCAGTGCTGGCCGCGGGCGGGGAAGTTGTCGGTGTGATTCCGCAGCAACTGGCGGACCGTGAGGTGGCGCATCGAGGCTTGACCGAGTTGCACGTTGTCCGCACCATGCACAAACGCAAGCACATGATGGCGAAGCTGGCGGATGCATTTGTGGCGCTGCCCGGCGGCTACGGAACGTTGGATGAACTGTGCGAAGTTCTCGGCTGGGCGCAACTGGCGATTCACGAAAAACCCATCATCCTGCTGGACGCGCTGGAATATTGGCAGCCGTTGTTCGCAATGCTCGACCGTGCGGTGGAGGAGGGTTTTCTACAGCCGCAGCATCGCCAGCACGCGATGCGCGCGGCAGGTGTAGCGGATGTCTTCAGGCTTTTGCAGGCGGAACGCCCGTTGCGTCGCTGATGCTTGCCCGGCAGGCCTCGCAATTGCAGACCGATCGAAGGTAGTGCCAGGAATAAATTCCGCTGGTATGGCCATCGTTCCAGTCGAAGCTGATGGCATAGCGCCCGACCGCGTGTACGTTGTTGGGGCGTACAGCGGGTTTGAACATGGGAAGCGCAGTTTTCGGCTCCGGCTTTGGCTGACCAGGCTCGCGCCCAGCGGCTTCGCGTTCTTCCACGCAGGTCGCGCACGGGCACGCGGCGCGCAGCCAGGGAAACGTCCATTGGCTGATGTGGCCGTCCTTCCAAACGATTTCGACGCCAGTGCCCTCCGTCCGGTTGACGCGGACATGGCGCGGGTCGATGGCGTCGCGTTGAAATTCTTGCAGCGGACCCGCGGCTTTGCGGGCTACATCTTCCGGGACAATACGGATGCCTTCATGGCTCATACTCTTCTTCTACACCTGAACACGGCTGGTTGTACGCGCGCGCCGCCGCTGAAAGCCGAGCGCCTGCAAGAACAATGTTATGGCGCCGCATACGGCAACCGTTATAACGAAGGGCACGTGTTGCTTCTCCATTGTTTGATAAGCAATCGTATGCAGAAACGCAAAAAGGAACAGCAGATAGTTCCAACGTTGCAGATGTTTCCAGCGGACTGTACCGAGCCTGCGCAGCGCGTAGTCATTTGACGTAAAGAACAGCAACAGCAGGATGATCGTCGCAATCGATCCGATTTCATTTGCAAAACCGAAAATGTCGTGCCGCAACGGAAATGTGTGTCCTTCGCTTCGCTGATACACAAAATATAGCCAGGGTCTGCCGCGCATATGGACGCACAACCCGATAACGGTATGGAGAATCCCGAGAATGCCAGCCCAGATTCCGACATCGCGTCGAAGGTCGCTCGATATCGGCGTTCGTTGGCCGCGCAACAGGTTCCACGGTCCAATCCAGAGCGTCATAACCAATAAGACGAGCGCGGGATACGCAGTTGAAAAGCTTAACCTGGCGATCACGTCGGGATACGGACGCGTGACATAGAGACAAAACACAGCGAACGCCGTTGCGACCAGCAAACAGAGATGATGTGTCAGCAAGCGGCGAGTCAGGCGCGTTGTTCGCCGTGTTGCCATAGGAGGTTCGGCGTTACTCGCTGAGGAAATCGGCATCAATAAAGTTTATAGAAAAAGTAGATTGTCACGATGCAGCCCATGATGACGACGACTGCGCGAATACCGCGGGGCTTGTGCTTGCGCGCAGCCCGCGCGCTCAAATACCCGCCAAGACTGGCAGCAATCATCATTGCGGCCCCGTAGCGCCAGAGCACGGCCCCGTAGAAGATGAAAGTGGCTGCCGCAATGGTGTTCGATGTGCTGGTGATGATTGTTTTCAGCGCATTGATTTCGTGGACGCTGTCGATGCCGGCAAAACTGAGGACGCCCATAATCAACAGGCCGGCGCCGGCGCCAAAAAAGCCGACATACAGGGAAATGGTAAAAATCCCGAACGGCAGCAGAATGCGCGCCAGCGGGCGCAACCCGGTGGCATGGGCATGATGCACGCCCTGAAACAGGCGCTGCTGCAACGGAGGCCCCAAGGCAAAGAGTAGAGTCGCGGTGAGCAATAACCAGGGCACCATGCGGAGAAAGGTTTGCTGGCGTGTTGCCAGCAGGAGCCGCGCGCCGATCAAGCCACCTGCAAAGGCGGCGGTCAGCAAGGCCGGCAGCATGGAGCGATAGCGCCGCAACTCCTGCCGATACGCGGCAGCCGAGGTGAATTGTCCAGGCAGCAAGGCCACAGTATTGGTGGCATTGGCTTGCACCGGCAGAACGCCAACTTGCAACAGTGCGGGGAAGGACAGCAACGATCCGCCGCCGGCAATCGCGTTCATGCCTCCTGCAAGAAAGGCGGCGATGGAGAGCCAAGCGAGATGGAGAATGGAAGACGACAGCATTGATTGAGATTGTAGCGTGCGACGATCGGCTGGGCGGTTGTGAAGGTGGATGAATCAGGTTGGCGAGCGATGCCTCAACTGACGGCGGCGTTGCGCTGCAGGCCCACGCTGCTATGCATAATTTCAATGAAGGCCTGCGCGGCGCGGCTCAGCGATTTGTCTTTGCGATAGACCAGCACCAGGTCGCGCGCAATGCGAACGTCTTCCAATTCGACGACGCCAAGCAGTCCGGCGGCGAACTCGGTAACCGTGTTGGAGCGGGCCTGGAAACCGATTCCGACGCCCGCCGCGGCGAACCTTTTGATGAGTTCATTCGATTCCAGCTCCATCGAAATCTCCGGCTTCAGTTGACCCATGGCGAACATCTGATCGATGGCATCGCGGGTCCGCCCCTGCTTGGGCAGGATCAGAGGATAGGCCGCGACGCTCGCCAGTTGGGTTGTGGGTTTAACAGTCAGCGGATGCCCAACCGCGGCAATCACGACCATTTCATCTTTGTGGACGGGCACGATGGTCAGGCGCGGGTCGTTGACAGGTTGCGTGGTCACGCCAAAATCGACCTCCTGCGACAAGACCGCCTCCAGCGTTCGAGAGCGCTCGTGGCGCGCAATCGAGACGGAAACCCGGGGATATTTTCCTTTGAAGTGGGCGAAGACCTGGGGCAGGATGTAAAGGCAGGTGGCCTCATTGGCGCTGACGACGAGCTGGCCGCGTGGCGTGCGCGCCATCTCCGCCAGGGCGCGAACGATGTTGCGGCGTGCCTGCAGCGTCTCTTCCGCGTACTCCAGAAAAAGCCTGCCTCCGCCGGTCAGCGTGACCCGGCCGCCGGTGCGGTCAAACAACCGGGCCCCAATATCTTCTTCCAGAGCGCGGATCTGCGCGGAAATTGCAGGCTGTGTACGAAACAGCTTCTCCGCGGCGCGGGAAAAGCTGGCGTTGCGGGCGACTTCGACAAATGCTTTGAGCTGCTCAAAATCCATGTCGGACGGTTCGACTCCAGGGTCGTTGCCATTTGGCCGGCAGCACCGGCATAAAAAATTGCTATTTGAAGGATAAAGGAAATCTATTCCAGTTTACCTGCGAACATGGGGCACGGAAGGTCGAAACAAGCGATACATTGCCAGCGAGACGATCCGCAAATGCGCCGCTAGAGTGTAGCAGCCGCTGTGGCGGATGGAATCCGGAACTGTTAGTGCGCATGTCCCGCTAACAGTTCGTACGCTTTCGCGCAATCAAGCCGCATTGAGTGGCCATGCATCCGCGCCTAATTAAAGGGACACGATGAATTGCCGACAGAATTGCGCGGTTTACGATTCGCGAGGGACATTCATGGTATCACGCATTTATGTCCCTTTATTGGCGTGCGGATGTATTAGAACGGCCCGGCTTGCGCAGATATTGCGGCCGATCTTCGCGCCGCCCTGCTTGCCGAACAGGCAAGACCACAGATGCCATCGAACCCGGATCGACGGCGATGCTAACCCTGGATATCTACTTTCGTCATACACCGTGTAAGACCATCTAAAAATCGAGGACCGTGCATCGTAAAACAACAGCAAATTTCTAGAACCTTACGCTCGCGCGTTTCGCCTAAAAATAAACCACTGAGGAATCAATCATGTTCAAAAATGCAACGAAACAGTTGGCGCCCCTGGCATTCGCTGGGATTCTCGCTATAGGAACTTCGTTCGCCATGGCCCAAAACCAGACGGCCCAAAACCCGAATGCGCCTGCGTCGGCAGCTTCGACGGGCAAACAACAAATTAAGCAGGACCGCAAGCAGCTTCGCGCGGACGTGAAACAGTACGGGAAAAAGAGTTCACAGGCCAAAGCGGACCGCAAGAAGCTTCGGCAAGACCGCCGCAACCAATCCGGAGGATAAGTCAAGACGAACGGCAGAACTTCATGTGTCGGTAACGGAGGAGGGGACAGGGCGAGGGTGGTTGGGACCGCCGCCGCGAGTTTTCATCGGCAATACCGCTCCCAGAGCGGTTTCAACTTCCTCTACCAGCGGCGTCTGCATCATGATCGGCAGCAGGCGCAGTGCCGCTTTCCACAGAGCGATGCGTTCTTCGAGCGCGGCCAGTCGCATCGGCATTTTCCGCGCATGTTGCACCAACCGCCCGCTGTGTTGAAGGTCAGGCAATGCGATGAACTTCAACACAGTCGGCACGTTGCGAGAAATCACCGGCGGCCAGCTCTCTTCCGGTTGGATAGGCAGGAGAAATTGCCCGGATCAATAATGTCTCTGGCGGTAGATTTGTCGGCTTGCATTGTTCTGCCGCCGGTTGATGTTTTGCCTTTGCCGCCATGTAAGCCTGCCGCCGTTCGCGCGACGGTCCGCCACGACGGAGCGGTGGATGTTCTGTTGACGATTCAGGTCCCTTGCCGCTTGACGGGAATTGAGTTGTCCCGTCCGAAGTCCTTGAGCGATTCTTCCCTGCTGGTTATAACTGCGTCCGTTGACTGTGTCTTTGGACAGCACCGCCGGCTGACCATGATTGGCCGCGTAGAACTGGCCCCTGTTCTGGCTGGCGGCTTGCATGTGCGCCATCTGGCTTGATGTCGCCTGAAAATGCTGCTCGCGGCTGGCCTGCATCTCCGCCGCTGTAGGCATGGCGCGAATGCCGCCCGCGCCGCCGTTGTAGCTGACGCGGTTATTGACGACCGTGTTGTTGATGACGGTCTTGTTGTATGTATTGTGGATGATGGTCGTATTCACATTCATCACAGAGCGGTTATAGAAGAAGTTTCCGCCGCGCCAGTAGCCGCCGCCGAAGCCGATGCCGCCGTAGCCAAAGCCATAGTTCACGCCGCCATAGAAGCCGACATGTGGTCCCCAGTAGCCGGCGTGCCACGCATACAACCCTCCGGCAAAACCCCAGTAGCCCGGCGTCCACAGCAGGCCCACTCTTGGCGGATGCACCCAGACACCGGGGACCCAATAATAGCCCGCGGTACCGTAGCCCCAGTATCCGGGCGTCCACAAGTACCCGACTCCGGGGCACACCGGCTGCGTATAGACCGGTAGAGCGGGCGGCGCGATGGCCACCGAAACAAACACGCCGGCAAACGAGGAGACTGGCATCGCAACGATTGCCAGCGCAAGCAATATCTTTCGTAGGGAACTGAAAACGGGCATGACCTGTCCTTCTCCTGTCGTCCTAATATTCGCTTCCCCACGCAGCGGCATTGCCTGCAGAGAAACGCATTACCAGGCCGCAAATCGTCCGACGTCTGGCCTTGTTGGGTATAAACGCACTCCAAAGAAATATGTTGCGCAAAAAAATCGATTGGCATCTTGGAGCAATTCCAGGGCAGGCGAGAGCGTTGCAAAGATGGCCCACATCCGCCTTACGATGTCGCATACGATGCAAACCCGCAATTGAAAGAACAGTTGCTATTTTCAATTAGTTTGGAACCAGCCGTGGAGCTGCCGGATAGGTTGGGTCCCGTTCGCAGATCGACAGCGTTGCGGAAGGCAAGTTTTGCGGAAGGCCCTTTGAAGCTGCGATGCGCGAAGCGATCGGATGGGACGAGGAACAGAAACTATTCAGGCCGTCCGCGCGTCTCAAACGTTATGATTGAGTGGAACATCATCTTTTTTCTTGCGATCTGCGACAAGAATTTCAGCCGGTTCCGTTAGTGAGGTTTTTTGATCGGAAATAGGTATCGTTTTCTGCGCTCACACGTCCGGCGTTTTGCGGTCGGAGTGGTTTTCATCGGCGGCGGGATGCTCTGGGCGCAAGCGGGCATGTCCCCGGATGCAAACCCAGATTCAACCACGGTGGCCCTGGCGGCCGACTCCGTGCCAGCGTCCATTCCGGGCGGACAATCCTCGCAAGGCCAGCAGGCGCCGAACGCACCGGTCCCGCAATCGCAGAGCGATAAGGCGGAACAGCAATTGCGGCAACAGGAGCATCAACGTATCCTCGGCGTCATTCCGAACTTCAACACCAGCAATATTCCGGATGCGGCGCCCCTTTCGCCGCGGCAAAAATTTCAATTGGCGTTCCGCGGCGCCATTGACCCATTCGAGTTCTTCGCAGCCGGCGCACTGGCTGGCTGGGGGCAGGCTGAGGACGACAACGCCGGCTATGGTCAAGGCGCGCAAGGATACGCCAAGAGATATGGCGCGTCGTATGCGGACAGCGCCGACGGCGTCCTGTGGGGGAACGCCATCTTTCCAGTGCTACTGCATGAGGACCCACGGTATTTTCGCAAAGGCACGGGCAGCTTTTGGGGACGGTTTCGATATGCTGTGTTGACGACCGTGTGGACGAAGAACGATGACGGGACTTTTGGCCCCAATTACGCCAACGTTCTCGGCAATGTCGTTGCGGGAGGGATTTCCAATCTGTACTACCCCAGCGACAATCGGGGTGTTGGACTGACTTTTGAAGGGGCCGCGACAGTCACTGCGGAAGGCGCGCTTGGCGCGCTTGGCGTGGAGTTCTGGCCCGATGTTTCCAGCAGACTTTTCCACAAACGAGACCATGTTCCTGCCGCGCCCGCGCCAAAGTAGTTTGCATCTCAGTTAGAGAGTGACTGTCCCGCGACGAAGCCCGATGCCCATGCCCACTGGAAGTTGAAGCCACCCAGGTGGCCGGTGACATCGACCACCTCGCCGATAAAATACAAGCCTGGTACTCTGCGGCACTCCATGGTCTTGGCGGAGAGTTCATCCGTATCGATGCCGCCCGCAGTCACTTCCGCTTTCGCATAACCTTCCGTGCCGGCAGGCACAATCCTCCAGTGATGCAACTGCTGTTCCCATGCGTTCAGGGAGCGATTTGTCCAGTCTTCTGGAGGATGCGACGCGAGCCAGCGGTCGGCCAGGCGATGGGGCAGCGTCGCGCGCAACAACTGCTTCGCGGTCGTCAAATTCCGCGGAAGGCTCGGATCGCGCCATGGCCGCGTCCATGCATCATCGGGAGCGAGATCGATCTCCAGCGGCCCGTCCGGTTTCCAATAGGAAGAAATCTGCAGGATAGCTGGACCGCTCAAACCGCGATGCGTGAAGAGCAGGTTCTCGCGAAACTGCCGGCCGGCGCAACGAACTAAAGCATTCTTTGCGACGCCTGCCAGGTCGCCGTATTGCGCGAGGTCTTCTGTCGAAAATAGAAGCGGCACCAGCGCGGGGCGGCAAGGCTGTATTGCGATTCCAAACTGAGCGGCCAGCTCGTAACCAAACGACGTCGCGCCCATTTTTGGAATGGACAATCCGCCGGTCGCCACTACCAAGGCGCCGCAAGAAAACAGCGCATCTTGCGTGCGGACTTCAAAGCAGGCGGAATGGTGGACCTGCTGCACCCGCGCATTCAGAAAGATCCGCACGCCGGCTTCGCAGCATTCTTTTTCCAGCATGGCAACAATATCGCGCGCGGAGCGGTCGCAAAAAAGCTGGCCAAGGGTCTTCTCGTGGTATGGAATTTTATGTTTGGAGACGAGCGCAACAATGTCTTGCGGGGTATAACGAACCAGCGCGGATTTACAGAAATGTGGGTTCGCGGAAAGGAAGCGTTCCGGGCTGCAGTGCAGATTTGTAAAGTTGCAGCGGCCGCCGCCGGAGATCAGGATCTTTTTGCCGATTCGGTCAGCGTGGTCCAGCACCGCAACGCGCTTGCCATTTCGTCCGGCCTCGATGGCACACATCAGGCCTGCCGCGCCGGCTCCGAGAATGATGACATCAAAGACTTGGGTCACTGTGCGATTGGCCAAGGGAGGGAACTATTCCATTATGCCTTGCTGCAATGCTGTTCGCGCAGGATGCATCTCGGCTACGCTGGAGGCATGGCGCAGGGAAAACCATCCGCGATCGTCGGCTTTCATCAGGATGAACAGGACGATTGGGTTGCAGATTTAGCGTGCGGTCATACGCAACATGTGCGTCATCGTCCGCCGTGGACGCTGCGCCCGTGGGTCATCGACGAAGAAGGACGCAGAGAACATCTCGGCACAATATTGATGTGCAAAGAATGCATGCACGAAGACCGCGGTTAAGCCGCGCTAGGTGAGGATGGCGGAAAGTTTCGCCCGGTCGGTTTGCGCGTCAGCAGATAAATCATGCCGAGGATGACGAGAATGGTCACGCAGCCGGCCAGGCCTAGCACGCGCAGGATGGCAACGGTATAACGACCGGACGAAGGGTTGTAGTTGCAGCAGTACAGCAGGAAGAGATCGGCGGCAGTGCCGATCTTGTGGTTCGAGGCATCCACCATGGCCAGGCGCAGATCGCGCGGCTCGTATTGAATGCCGGAGAAATATTTCGATAGCCGGCCATCCGGGGTGGCCACCATAATGACGCTGGAGTGGGCGAATTGGTCCATCTTGCCGTCGGGGCCCGGCACCCGAACATAATGAAAGCCAGTCGCGGTGCTGAGAGCGTCGATGGAAGGTTGCTGGCCGGTGAGGAAATGCACGCCGGAAGCCGCCGATGGATCGCCAAGCCAACTGAGGAACAATTGCTTCTCTCCGGCCGCCTGCCGCGGGGTGTCCCTGGGGTCGAAGCTGGCGACCACCACCTGGTAATCTTTACCGGCCTTCAGGCCGGTTTGCCTGAGAGAATCCGCCGCGCCATGCATCACCTGCGGGCACAACATGCCGCAACTGAAGTACACCTCTGCGAGTACGACCGGGCGCTTGCCGAAGTAGTCTCCCAGCGTGACCGGCTTGCCGGAAGAGTCGATGTATGCCGCGCTCAATGGCAATTTGCGGTTCAGGTTTTGCGCGATGCCTGCATGTTTCAAATAGGAAGGAAGGCCCTGCTGTTGCGTAATCGCGCCTAGTTCCGGCGCGGAATATTGCGCTTTGCAGAGCGGCGTGAACAACGCAAAAAGCAGCACAGCCAGCCATGCGCCGCGTCGCGCAATGCCACCGAATAAAACGTTGCGAGCGCGCCTTGGAACCGAGCGTATGTTGGATGCCTGCACAGCTTCCATCCTAGATGAGTTTGCTTGGGTCGTGTTGCGCAAGGGCTGCGATCCGGCCATTCGCCGATCAAAATGCTCCGAGTTTGCCTGGGGTTGGATTCTGGCGGCGATGGAAGTGGAGTGGTAGCCTGTTCAAGGACAATCCGTTTACACAATTGGAGATATTACGCAATGCAGTCAAGCTATAACGGCGTCGCGCTGCCCAAAGATGGCACGCCGATTGAATATTCCAGCGGAACGTATCAAGTACCCGACAACCCCATTATTCCTTACATTGAAGGCGACGGCACCGGCCGCGATATCTGGCGCGCGTCGCAACGCGTTTTCGACGCAGCGGTCGCCAAGGCCTACGGCGGAAAACGCGCGGTCAAGTGGTTTGAAATTTTCGCCGGAGAGAAAGCCTTTGCGCGTTTTCAGAACTGGCTTCCGGACGACACCGTGCAGGCGGCGCGCGATTTGCGTGTTTCAATCAAGGGCCCGCTGACCACGCCGGTGGGCGGTGGCATCCGTTCGTTGAATGTCACGCTGCGGCAGATGCTGGACCTGTATTCCTGCGTTCGCCCGGTGCGGTATTACCAGGGAGTGCCCAGTCCGGTGAAGCATCCGGAGAAGCTGGACATCGTGATTTATCGCGAGAACACGGAAGATGTGTACGCGGGGATTGAGTTTAAAGAGGGAACTCCCGAGTCAAAGAAAATTCTGGACTTTCTGAATAACGAGATGCTGGCCGGCGCCAAGAAAAAGATCCGCGAAGATTCCGGCATTGGCATCAAGCCGATCTCGATTACCGGGACCAAGCGGCTGGTGCGGGCGGCGATTGCCTATGCTCTGAAGCATGGCCGCAAATCGGTCACCATGATGCACAAGGGGAATATCCAGAAATTTACCGAAGGCGCGTTTCGCGAATGGGGATACGAAGTCGCTGTCGACGAATTTCGCGATGCGATTGTGACCGAGCGCGAGAGCTGGATTCTCGGAAATCTGGAAGCCAAGCCAGGCCTGACGATTGAACAGAATGCCGCCATGATCGAACCGGGACTGGAACACGCGCCGCAGAAATTTCGCGATGAAATTTGTGCGGAAGTGAAGCATGTCGTCGACAGCATCGGCGTCAGCCACGGGCAAGGAAAGTGGAAGAAGAAGTTGCTGGTCAACGACCGCATTGCAGATTCGATCTTCCAGCAGGTGATTGTTCGCCCCGATGAATACAGCGTGCTGGCGACCCCGAACCTGAATGGAGATTACATCTCCGATGCCTGCGCGGCGCAGGTGGGCGGCCTGGGAATTGCGCCGGGCGCGAACGTCGGCGACGGCTATGCGGTGTTCGAGGCGACGCATGGCACCGCGCCAAAGTATGCCGACAAGGACGTCATCAATCCCGGCTCCGTGATGTTGTCTGGAGTCATGTTGTTCGATTTTCTTGGCTGGGTCGAGGCGGCTCGTCTGATTGAGAACTCTCTGGAGCGGACCATCCAGCAGAAATTTGTGACGTATGACTTCGAGCGGCAGATGCAGGGCGCCACCAAGGTGGGCACCAGCGAATTTGCAACTCGCATGATTGAAAACATGGACGCCGTTCCTGTGGCGCGTTAGCGCAACTGAGAGCGCTGAAGATGAAATGTAGAAGAAGATGAAATGTAGAAAAGGAGAAGTATGCGGAAGAAAGTATCGATTGTGGGTGCTGGAAACACGGGCGCTACCTGCGCGCATTGGCTTGCGGCCAAGGAACTGGCCGACATCGTTCTGGTGGATGTGGTGGAAGGGATACCGCAGGGCAAGGCGCTCGATCTGATGGAGGCCATGCCCATCGAAAAGCGCGATGTGCACATTTCTGGAAGCAATGACTACGCGGCCACTGCGAATTCAGACATCGTCGTCATCACAGCGGGGATTCCGCGCAAGCCCGGCATGAGCCGCGACGACCTGCTGCAGACAAACTACAGGATCATGTCGGACGTGGTCGGCAAAGTGGCGGCGGTCTCGCCGGACGCCATCCTGATCGTCTCCTCGAACCCGCTGGATGTCATGGTCCAGACTGCCCTGAAGCAGTCTAAGTTCAATCGCGAACGCGTGATTGGCATGGCCGGAGTCCTGGATTCGGCGCGCTTCCGCACCTTTATTGCCGAGGAGTTAAAGGTGAGCGTGGAAAATGTCTCCGCATTTGTCTTGGGCGGCCACGGCGATACCATGGTCCCGATGCCACGCTATTCCACCGCGTACGGCGTGCCCATCACGGAACTGCTGGACAAGGCCACCATCGACCGGTTGGTGCAGCGCACGCGCGACGGCGGCGCGGAGATCGTCAAGTACCTGAAGGCGGGCAGTGCCTATTATGCTCCGGGGGCGGCCACAACCGAGATGGTGGAGGCCATCCTCAAGGACAAGAAGAAGGTGCTTCCGTGCTCGGCCTATTTGGAGGGCGAGTATGGCATTCACGGCCTTTGCGTGGGTGTCCTGTGCAAGCTGGGGGCGCGCGGCCTGGAAGAGATCATCGAACTGAAGCTGACCGACGAAGAGCAGGCGGGAATCAGGAAGAGCGCGGATTCCGTGAAGGAACTCTGCGCCGTGATCGGGGTCTAGATTTTTCTCTGCGCGAAAGACAAAAGGCCCGCACACAGCGGGCCTTTTGTTCGCGCTCATTTTTCGAGGCGACACATTTCACCACGGCAACGGCTTGCCCATGTGGATAAATGCCCCGGTAGGTCCATCGCCCGGCAACGTGGCCAAGGCAACCGAAGTCGTTGCGCCGACAACGACATCCATTGGGGCTGCGTCGGTGCCCATGTCCGTTTTGACCCAGCCTGGATGAGCGGAGTTGACCTTGATCCCGGTGTCGCGCAGCTCGTGCGCCAGATGAATGGTAAAGGCATTCAGGGCGGACTTGGAGGCGTCGTAGGCGAAGGGTTTCATGCCGTAGATGGGCGATTGCGGGTCACTATGCAGCGTCAACGAACCCATGATGCTGGAGAGGTTGACGATGCGCGCTGCGGGACCTTTGCGCAGCAAGGGAAGCAGGGCCTGCGTCAATGCGACCGGAGCAAACAGATTGGTCTCAAAAATCCGCTGTATTGTCTCCGGCGATGCAGTGCTGGTACTGTTGCCGCTCCAGCCCTCGAATGCAATCCCCGCGTTGTTGATGAGAATGTCGAGTTTTCCGAAATTCTGCTCGAGAAATGTGACGGAGGCGGCGCGGTCTGCAGCGTTGGTGATGTCCAGCTTTAGCGGGCGTGCATCGATGCCCTCAGCACGAAGCTTCGCCGCCGCTGCCTCGCCCTTGTTTGCATCGCGCGAGCCCAGAATGACGGTGATGCCCAGCTTGCCAAGCTGGCGCGCGGTCTCAAGCCCTATGCCTTTATTTGCGCCTGTAATCAGCGCAACTTGCTTGTCTTGACTCATATGTCCCCCAAATCCCTTCCACTCAACCTTAGATCAATCGGGAGGAAAAAGGATTCAGGGAACGCGGGCTTTGCGGAGAGTGGCCGTCGCCGTCGTTACGCGACCCGCTCAATGGTTACCCTTTCAAGAATCACGGGAGTGCGGGGTTTATCGGAGCGGTCGCGATCAAGTTCGGAAATCTTGTCCACGATGTCTTGCCCTTCGACGACTTCGCCAAAAATCGTGTGATTTCCGGTCAGCCACGGAGTCGCAGCCACGGTGATAAAGAACTGCGAACCGTTCGTATTGGGTCCGGAGTTTGCCATGGCCAACTGGCCCGGCTTGGCGAAGCTATGCGGCGAACCTTTCGTCTCATCTTCAAATTTGTAGCCCGGGCCGCCAAAGCCGGTGCCTGCCGGATCGCCGCCCTGGACCATGAATTTGGGAATCACACGGTGAAAGATCGTCCCGTCGAATAACTTGTCTTTCGATTTCTTATTGTTGGTTGGATGCGTCCACTCGCGATTGCCCTCGGCGAGATCGATAAAGTTGGCTACAGTTTTAGGCGCTTCCGTTTCGTGGAGGCGGCATACGATCTTGCCCTGGGATGTCTGGAAGATAGCGTAGGTTCCGGGTGTTTGGCTCATGATTGGCAACTCCTCTTGAAGGGTAGAAATCTTGTGTTGCAACGCTGCGCGGATCGGAATCGGTGGGGATTTCAATTCCGTGGAGATTCAAGGTTGGGCCGAGGGCGGGGGTGTCGCTGTTGCCCCGGTCCGCGGCGCAGCTAACGCCGGCGCCGGCGGCAATGGCTGGCCTGGCTGCACGATGGTGACTTTGTTGAGATAGACGGCGTCGAGCGGTTTGTCCTGCGAATTTCGCGGTACCTGAGTGATGGATTCGGCCACCAGGACGCTGGCCGGATCGCATTGGCCAAAGATGGTGTACTGCTGATCGAGAGAAGGCTGCGGCGCCACGGTGACAAAGAACTGAGAGCCGTTGGTGTTGGGGCCGGCATTCGCCATGGCCAGGCGGCCAGATGTATCGAAGTTCAGATTTGGCACGATTTCATCGTTGAAGAAATAGCCTGGGTCGCCCATTCCGGTGCCCGTCGGATCGCCACCCTGGACCATGAAGCCGGGAATCACGCGATGAAACGTGGTGCCGTTGTAGAAGGGCTTGCCATATATTTTCTTGTGACTGGCCGGGTCGGTGTATTGTTTGCTGCCCGTCGCCAGGCCGATAAAGTTTGCCACAGTTGTGGGCGCTTCTTTGGAATAGAGTCCGCAGGTCATTCTGCCCATGGATGTATCGAAGACGACAGTCGGCCCGTCCGGAGCGATCGGCGCCTCAATGTGGGCGGTGGTTGCCGGATCATCCGGCAGGGCGTCTGTTGCGGTGGGAGCGGATTGCGCCGAGTTGGCCGACGCATCGCCCGCCTGTTGCTGCTGCGACTGGCCGCCGTCGGGTTGGGCAGTGGCATGGATCTGGCCGAATGCGACCAGGCTGAACAATACGGCCGGGAAAAACAGAGGGAGTCGAACCGTTGAGCGAACCATCACTCCGTATTGTAACGGTTTGCGCCATCCTGTGAAGCGCGGGCGAGATCGGGTTTCATCGCTCGAATCCGGATTATCGGCTCTATTGTTGAACGCTTCCGAGCGAGTGAGGCGCAGGCGAAGATTCTTCGAAATATCGGCCTACGGCCCTCGGTTTCCGTGCAAAAAGTACTCGACCGGGAAGCTTTTACCAGCGTTTAGATTCCTCAAAGGGGAAATGATCGCTTTGGGTAACAGGAAAGCAACCTGCATTACAGCACTTCTGCACGCAATCGTCAACGGAGCGAACGTTTCTTATTTCGCGGGCGTTGAGACGGGAAGCCAGCCGGGTCAATTGGCGGGAGAGATTTCGCAGGCGCCGGGAGCGCAGCAAGGGACGCTGGGAGGGCTGATCTGCACACAGGGTGCTGGACCGTCGCCCAGCGGCGTTGCTCTGGCGGTGCAGGCAGATGCGTTGCAGCAAATTGCCACCAATGGCGCCAGGATTGCCGTGCCACTGCTGCCCAGCGAGAGTCCGTACAACGAAGCTATGTTGACCACGAGTGCGTCGAGTTGCGCGCCGGGCGTCGTTTGCGCTCTGTTTGCCATGCGGACATCGATTGCGTTTGTCCGGTGGCAAGACCGTCCGATGTATGAAGTCATGTGAAGATTTCAAAAATTGATCTGTATTTCTTACATCATCGCTTCAAGGCAATTGTGACGATGGTAACCGGGCGAGAATTTTCTGGAGATTGCGATGCCGCATAAGTTGTTGATTGAGAAGATGCGATCTGCCGCGTGTGTCGCAGCCGTAGAGAGAAGCAAACTTGGCATCCAATTTGCAGTTGTAGTGGAATTGTTATTTCTAACAGGGTTCGACTTCCATTTTTTAAATTCTAACGTCTATGTTTGTTATTCAGCTCAACCCAACGAATTTTCAGGAGGCATGATGCGGACAATTCTATCTCTAGCTGTCGGAATGTCGGTTGCAGTTCTGGTTGCCATCGGTTGTTCGGGCGGATCTTCAAGCAGTCCCAGCATGAATGCCGGATCTGTGAGTGTGAGTTTGAGCGACCCGGCAACCTGCCAGGCACCGAACGGGCCATACAAAGCGGTTTATGTCACCATTACGGATGTAAAAGCGAGCACCAATTCGAACGCCGCAGCCACGGACCCAAGCTTTGTCGATCTCACGCCGAGTCTGGCCTCGTCTCCCATGCAGGTAAATCTGCTGGGGCCGGCTGGCGGTCAATGTTTCCTCGCCATGCTAGGTTCCAAGGTTGAGTTACAGGCCGGCAATTACCAACAGATCCGGATCATGCTCGCGCCCGATTCGCAAGGCGCATCCATCGCCAACAATCAATGCGGGAACTATGCCAACTGCGTTGTTACGTCGGATGGCACGGCGCATGATCTGGCGCTTTCCAGTGAAGCGCAGACTGGGCTGAAAATTCCCTCCGGGCAAATTGCGAATGGGCAATTCACGGTGGGAGCCGGCCAGACGGAGGACCTGGATATCGACTTCAACACTTGTTCCTCCATTATTCAGGAAGGGAACGGGACGTACCGGCTGAAGCCTGTTCTCCATGCAGGAGAGATGAGTACAACATCGACGTCCATCAATGGAACGGTGGTCAGCTCACTCGGGGGAAAACCGATTACCAGCGGGCCGGTGGTCGTTGCCGCCGAACAAAAAGATGCAAGCGGTATCGATCGCATCATCATGAGCACGCTAACGGATTCCAATGGCAATTTCGTCTTCTGTCCGCTGCCTGCAGGCACGTACGACATTGTTGCCGTAGGTCCGGCAACCCTTGCGAATGGCACCGTGCCCGGAGTCGCCTATTCCGCCGGTGTGGTGTTGAGCGTGCAGCCGGGGCAAACGACGGGAAACATCGCACTGGTGCCCAATACGCAGGAGTCTTTACTGGACGGACAGGTGACGACGCAAAATGGCGCTACACCGTCGGCCGGCACTGCTGCGGACTTGCAGCTTGCCGCGCTCCAGCAGCTACCCGGCAACGGGCCGATCATCACAGTACCTCAGCTTCCAATGACAGGGGTGACTGGGGCTTCTCCCGCGTATAACCCGGAAGGGACCTACGTAACTGCGGCTGGCGGCAACTGCGCCGCAAACGTCGATTGCGTCAACTATGCCTTGTATGTTCCGTCGGTATGGCCCAATGTTGGAACCTACCAGACGAGTGGAGTTCAGTTCGCTCAATCGACCACCATGCCGGTAAACTACACGGTCGATGCCGAGGCGGAAATTCCTGGTTCGGGAGGCGCGCTTGACTGTTCCTCTCCAGACATGCAGGCCAATACCACTACCTCTGGCGGGCCGCTGACGGCAGCATCAGGAAACGCCGCCACAATTGCATTTACCGGGTGTCAGTAACGCATCGAAGGGCGGGAGGTCCGGACCATCGCAAGCCGGACAACCCGCCCGTTGGCTTGTCCACCCTCTTACATTAGAGGAAAAAATAATGGCCGAAATTCTCGATCTAAATCGGAACACACCCATGAAGCCGCTCGACGCCACCGTTGAAGGTGAAGAGAAAGAGTCCTTGCAAGCGCATCGCAGCGTAGAGCGTGAAGCCGATAAGGCAGCCGAACGCGGCAAGGAACGGCAAAGGCAAAACGACCAGGGTGAATTCAGCAATGTAGGTCCCGTCTGAGCGTCCGGAATAAAAGACGGCGCGACAAGAAATTAGTATCGCTGTTCCAACGGTGTTACACGCAGCAGCCCTCCCCGGTCTCGCGCTGGTTTCTCATTTCTATGAGAGGCCAGCGCGAGACTTTATTCAGCCATTCGCATCTTGCTCCGCACCTTCCGCTCAAGAATGCGTCAGCGTTGCGCAACCAGAAGCAACTGCCTTCCTTGACTCGCGAGCGATCACGCTCCAATAATGGATGTTGACTCTTCCGCCGTCTTTTCTTGCCCGCTGAATGGCGGTTTCCGCGCAAGCCGCGTGGATGACCATGCCTTCGGTTTTCGGCTGGCGCGTTGGTACGCGTATCGCTTGCCCCGAGCGCCGGCTGCAAGCACCGGCACGAGACGAGCCAATGCATCCTCAACCGCAGTAAGGGGTGGAGACTGATGATTTACCTCGACAAGGTTGGAAAAGACAAATGAGCGCAACGATCAGCGTCGCTGAGGCCCACTCGCGCAAGAACCGCGCCGTCACTTTCTGGCAGTCCACAAACGGAAAAAAAGTCGTCATGGCGGTGACCGGCGCCATGATGTTTCTGTTTGTGATCGGCCATTTGCTGGGCAACCTGCAAGTGTTTGAAGGCCCTGAAAAGATCAACGCCTATGGCCACTTTCTGCACAGCATCGGCGAAGTGCTGTGGATCGTGCGTGGCACTCTGATCATGGCAATCCTGCTGCACATTGCCGCGACGGTACAGCTTGCGATACGCAACAAGAAAGCGCGGCCCATCGGTTACTCCCGCAAAGAAGCGATCAACTCCTCCTACGCGTCGCGCACCATGTATTGGAGCGGCCCCATCGTTCTGGCCTTCATCATTTTTCACCTGCTGCAGTTCACCGCCGGGTACGTCCATCCTGAAGCGCGGTTTGTTGAAGGCGATGTGTACCACAACCTGGTGTCGGGCTTTCAGGTATGGTGGGTATCGCTCTGGTACATTTTCGCGATCACGCTGCTGGGCTTCCACCTGCGTCACGGCATCTGGAGCATGTTTCAGTCGGTCGGGATTGCCCATCCGCGTCACACGCAGACGCTGAAACACGCTGCACTCCTGATTGCCACTCTGATTGTTCTGGGATACATTTCCATCCCGATTAGCATTTTGCTGGGGCTCGTAAAATAATGACACTCGACGCAAGAATCCCTTCCGGCCCAATTGAACAGGCGTGGGACAAGGCCCGCTTCGACATGAAGCTGGTGAATCCCGCCAACAAGCGCAAGCACAATTTGATCGTTGTCGGTTCCGGTCTGGCCGGGGCGTCCGCATCGGCGTCGCTGGGCGAGCTGGGCTACAACGTGAAATGCTTCTGCTTTCAGGATTCGCCGCGACGCGCCCACTCCATCGCCGCGCAGGGCGGCATCAACGCGGCAAAAAATTATCCCAACGACGGCGAGAGCATTTACCGCTTGTTTTACGACACGGTGAAGGGCGGCGATTTTCGCGCCCGCGAAGCCAACATCTACCGGCTGGCGGAAATCAGCAACCACATCATCGATCAGTGCGTGGCCCAGGGCGTTCCGTTTGCGCGCGAATACGGCGGCACGTTGACGAACCGTTCCTTCGGCGGCGCGCAGGTGTCGCGCACGTTTTACGCGCGCGGCCAGACAGGCCAGCAGCTCCTGCTGGGCGCGTACCAGGCGCTGGAACGCCAGGTCCATGCAGGGACCGTCACCATGATTCCGCGCACCGAAATGCTCGACCTGATCGTGATCGATGGACAGGCCCGTGGCATCGTGGCACGCAACCTGGTCACGGGAAAATTCACGGTGCATATCGCCGATGCGGTGGTTCTTGCCACGGGCGGTTACGGCAACGTCTATTATTTGTCCACCAATGCGAAGGGCTCCAACGCCACCGCAATCTGGCGCGCGTACAAACGAGGAGCGTTGTTCGCCAATCCATGCTTCACGCAAATCCATCCAACGTGCATTCCAGTATCGGGCGAGTATCAGTCGAAGCTGACGCTGATGAGCGAGTCGCTGCGCAACGACGGTCGAATCTGGGTGCCAAAGACAAAAGGCGACAAGCGGCCGCCGAATGAAATCCCGGAAGACGAGCGCGATTATTATCTGGAGCGGCGCTACCCAAGTTTCGGCAATCTGGTGCCGCGCGATGTAGCTTCGCGCAACGCCAAGGCCGTCTGCGATGAAGGCCGCGGAGTGGGGAAGACGGGGCTCGGTGTCTACCTAGACTTTTCCGAGGCGATCGCGCGGCTAGGCGAGAAGACGATTCGCGAACGTTATGGAAATCTGTTCGACATGTATCAGCGCATCACGGATGAAGATCCCTACAAGGCGCCGATGCGTATTTATCCCGCCATCCACTACACCATGGGCGGCCTGTGGGTGGATTATCAATTGCAGAGCACCATACCGGGCCTGTTTGTGCTGGGCGAAGCAAATTTTTCCGATCATGGCGCCAATCGCCTGGGCGCCAGCGCGTTGATGCAGGGACTTTCGGACGGCTACTTCATCATTCCTTATACAGTCGGAAACTATCTGGCGACGAACAAGTTCGCCAAGGTGGGTGAATCGCACGCGGAAGCGCAAAGCGCGGTCACCATTGCGCAGCAGAAGATCGACAAGCTGCTCTCCATCAAGGGCAAACGCACGGTGGATTCTTTCCATCGCGAGCTGGGCAAAATTCTATGGGACTACTGCGGCATGGCGCGAACGGCCGAGGGTCTCGAAAAAGCGATTGGAGAAATTCGCGCGCTGCGCGACGAGTATTGGCACAACGTGACCGTCCCCGGCAGCGGCGACGATCTGAATCAGAGCCTGGAGAAAGCAGGCCGTGTGGCGGACTTCTTTGAGCTGGCGGAATTGATGTGTATCGACGCACGCGACCGGAACGAGTCCTGCGGCGGCCATTTTCGCGAGGAACATCAGACGCCGGAGGGCGAAGCCCAGCGCGACGATGAGCATTATTCCTACGTCGCGGCCTGGGGTTATCGCGGCCGCGATGCCGCTCCTGAGTTGACCAAGGAACCGCTCGAGTTCCAGTACGTTCATCCGAGCCAGAGGAGCTACAAGTAATGAAACTAAAATTAAAAATCTGGCGGCAGAAGAATTGTAAAGAGAAGGGCAAATTCGTCCAGTATGCTGTGGATAACGTCGATCCCGAGATGTCGATGCTGGAATGTCTCGATGTGCTGAACGAATCGCTGATCGAGCGCGACGAAGAGCCAGTGGCATTCGAGCATGACTGCCGGGAAGGCATCTGCGGCTCCTGCGGCTTTATGATCAACGGCGTGGCCCATGGACCGGAGCGCGCGACCACTGTCTGCCAGTTGACCATGCGGCACTTCAAGGACGGCGACGAATTGGCGATCGAGCCGTGGCGTTCGGTGGCGTTTCCTCTGGTCAAGGACCTGGTGGTCGATCGCAGCGCATTCGATCACATTATCGAGGCTGGCGGCTACATTTCCGTCTCGACCGGCAATGCCCAGGATGGCAACACGCTGCTGATCGGCAAAGATATAGCGGACAAGGCGATGGATGCCGCCGCCTGCATCGGCTGCGGGGCCTGCGTGGCAGCCTGCCCCAACGCATCCGCGGCACTGTTTACCGGCGCAAAAATTGCGCATCTTGGGGCCCTGCCGCAGGGCAAGCCGGAGCGCGACCGCCGCGCCTTGAGCATGGTCTCCCAGATGAACATGGAAGCTTTTGGGAACTGCACCAACATTGGCGAGTGTACCGGCGTATGTCCCAAGGAGATCCCGCTGGAAGCGATCGCCACCATGAATCGCGACTACCTGCTGGCAAGCTGCAAAAAGCGCGAGGACATCGCGACAGACATTTCTCCTGTGATTGAACTGACTGCCAAGGGGTAGGCGCTGGCCAGCGTTACGGGTTGGACGCTTCTTGCCGGTTTGGGATGAGTTGCGTCAGCAGACGGCGCAGGGCATGGCCGCGATGGCTGATTGTGTATTTCTGTTCCAGGCTGATTTCCGCCATGGTCCGATCGAACTCCGGCAAATAAAAAAGAGGATCGTAGCCGAAGCCTCCGCAGCCGCGCGGAGCGTCGAGAATCATGCCCTCCACCGCGCCATGCGCAACTGCGATGCACTCTCCGTCGCGGGCAGCGGCCAGCACGCACCGATAGCGGGCGGTGCGATCGGCCTGCGAAAGGCCGCGTAGATTCTCCAGCAAAAACACATTGTTGCGGGCATCGTCGGTACTCGCGCGGAGCGACTCCGGATCGAAGCCGGCATCGGCGGCATACCGCGCTGAACGGACACCGGGCGCGCCCTGCAGTGCATCCACTTCCAGGCCGGAATCGTCTGCCAGCACGATGCAGCCGGGGGCGTGGCGGCTGTATTCCATTGCCTTGCTACGAGCATTCTCTTCAAATGTGGCGCCATTTTCCGGCGGAGGCTCAATTTGCTCCATTCCAGGCAAGCGGACGAATTCAACTTCTCCGCCATGCGGCCCGACGGCGACGGCGAAGTCGCGCAGTTTCCCTGGATTCGTGGTCGCAACGTGGAGTGTGAGAGGCATCGTTGGCATCGGGCAGTCGGCGATCGCGTTGGGGAGGATGACCGGCGGTCGGCGATACCGCCTGAATCGCAGCGAATTGGCTGCGCTCAGGCGGATTGCCGGATGAATGAGAGATGTTCGCGTCTATTTTCCGGACGCAACAGAGGCGACCTGGACCGTCGTGCCGGAAACCGTGCCCTTGACCACAGCAGGCGCGCCAGCCAGTGCATACAACTCTTTCTTTACGTCAGCGCTAGCTTGCAGGGTATACACCTTGTCGCCGACCACCAGCGCGTAGGCAGATCCCATGCCAACGCACTCACGGGTACACTTGGCGGCGCTGGCGCCAGCCATCATATGCTTGGCGCCGCACATCTGGTCTGAGACGACGCCTTTCAGCGTTGTGGTCTGGGCGCTGGCCGCGGCGGCGGACAGCAGGGCAACGATGGCGAACGGGCCGAGCGTGCGGGAAATGTTCATTCGAGTTTCCTTTCAGAGGTCGGGTAGGTTTCCCTGGCGAGCAAAGTCGGCCAGGGAGTGTTCAGTATAACGGTTTCGAATCGCCGGCAGGAAGATAGGGTTGCAAGGGACAGCCTTGGCAACGCGGGGTGGCGCCGCAGTGGCGTTTGCCGACTTCGACAATCAGCGCGTGCAGTTCATTCGCGTGGCGAGCTGTTTCTTCGCGGGTGGCGCTGGCAATCGCGCCATCTCCCAGGGCCTGCAATTCCGCATAGCGCGCATTGGCAGGGAGAAGCTCATGGCGCGTGACCACACGACGGAGGTATTCGTCCACGACAAACACGGGATGTTCGAGCGCATAGAGGAGAATGGCATCGGCAGTTTCCGGGCCGACACCGGGCAGCGCCAGCAATTGCGCGCGAAGCTCGGCCGTCGGCTGCTGCGCCATCCGATCGAGCGAGCCAGCGTAGTGATCGTCCAGAAATCGCACAAAGGATTTGATGGAGGCTGCCTTGCGCACAACAAAACCGGAGGGGCGGATTGGCTGGCGCAACGCTTCTTCTGAAATGAAACGGATGCCTTCGATGGTGAGCAATCCAGCGGCGCGCAAGTTGGCGATGGAACGTTCCACGCTGCGCCATGCGGTGGCCTGGGTCAAGTAGGCGCCAAGCACCACCTCAAATGCTGTGTCGGCGGGCCACCACTTGCGGGTCCCATAGGCAGCCAGCAGTGCGGCATACATCGTGCGCAATTGTTGCTCGGACCCTGGGCCAGGGCCGGAGGCGCGCGAAGATTTGTGGCGGCGGCGGGTCACAACGATTTTCTCTGCGCTGGCAGAAATCCAGCTCTCCTCAGTATCCTATGGTGCATGAAGGTCCATACGGAATATCTGCACATGCAAACGGTCGAGCGGCGCGAGATTGTCCACATCACGCCGCAGGTGGAAGAGATTGTTGGGCGCAGCGGGGTCCATGACGGTCTGTGCTTCGTGTCGCCGATGCATATCACGGCCGCTGTGTACGTCAACGATCTGGAAGAGGGCCTGATCGAAGACATCATGGAATGGTTGGACAAGCTGGCCCCCGTAGGGCCGGATTACAGACACCACCAGACCGGCGAAGACAACGGGGACGCCCATCTGAAGTCGTTGCTGATGCACCATGAAACCACGCTGCCCATCACTGCGGGCAAGCTCGATTTAGGGCGGTGGCAACGCGTGTTTTATGCGGAGTTCGACGGACAGCGGCGCAAGCGCGTCATCGTAAAAGCGATGGGTGTGACGGAAACAGGTCAGGCCGGGTAGAGCGATTCCGATCTGGATCTCTGAAAGGCCCATGGTGGATGGCCGTGGCCGCTCTGTTCATCCGGTACGGTCCACTTTATGGCCGCGCGATTCTAAGGCATACTGGATTCGATGTCCGCCAACGACAGCGAACTCGCCCGCCTTGTCGCGGAACTGAATCGCACAGCTATTCGCGTTCCACGTTCCAGCGATAAAGCCGCCGCCAGCCCGCGCGATCTGGACCAGCTCCTGGTCCTGGCCACGCAGCGGCACGCGTCGGACCTGCTGCTTGTCGCCAACTCTCCCATAGCCTTTCGCATCAACGGCGCCCTGGCGACCGCCGGTAGCGCGCTGGCTTCAGCCGAAGAAATCCGCAGCTACCTGCAACCCTTGCTGTCCGTCGCACTGTCTGAAGAACTCGAGAAGAACCGTTCGATCGACTTTTGCTTTATGCGACCCAACATTGGTCGTTTTCGCGCCAACATTCATTTTCAGCGTCGGACCATGGCTGCCGCGATCCGGCTGCTTCCCGCGCAGATCCCGTCTCTTGAATCGCTGCATCTTCCCGCTATCCTGGCCGTGCTCGCCGAGCGCCGGCAGGGCTTCGTGCTGTTCACGGGCCCCACCGGCTGCGGAAAAACTTCCTCTCTTGCGGCGCTTATCGACCTGATCAACGCCCGCCGTCGCGATCACATTATCACCATTGAAGATCCCATCGAGTACGAACATCCCAATCGCAGCTCCATTGTGGAGCAGATCGAAGTAGGGGGCGATGCCCGCGGGTTTGCCGGGGCCGTGCGCTCCGTTCTTCGGCAGAATCCGGACGTAATTTTGATTGGAGAAATTCGCGACGCAGAGACCATGTCCGCGGCCCTGACGGCTGCGGAAACCGGCCATCTTGTTCTTTCTTCGCTGCACACCAACGACACAGCCCAGACCATCAGCCGCATCCTCGATATCTTTCCTGCCGGACACCAACAGCAGATACGGCAACAATTATCGCTGGCCTTACTGGCGATCGTTGCGCAGCAACTTGTTCCCGCTTCGGACGGCACCGGCCGTTATCCGGCAACGGAAGTCATGCTCGCGAATTTCGCCATGCGCAATCTGATCCGGCAAGGGCACGATCACCAGATTCGATCGCAAATCACGATCGCGCGCGGGGAAGGAATGATGACGATGGACCAATCTCTCGGCGAGCTTGTCCGCGCGAATCGCATCTCCCGTGAGACAGCCATTGCCCATTGCCATCAACCCGACGACCTGTGCCGCCAACTTGACAGCGGAGGAGCCTGACGAAAGCCGAGGCGGTCCATCGCCGGACCAAATCCGCATCTCCGGCCATCGAAACGGGGACTCCAGTCAACCGACGACGGACAGTTCCTCTTCCAGCATTTGCTTTTCATGCAGTTGGGTATAGTAGCCGTTGCGCGCGACCAGTTCGTCGTGCGTGCCCAACTCGACGATGGAGCCATCGACCAGCACGGCAATCTGGTCGGCGTGGCGTACGGTGGAAACGCGGTGGGAAATAAAAATAGTGGTGCGGCCGCGCATGGCTTCCGCCAGCCCCTGTAGGATGCGCTCTTCGGTAAAAGTGTCGACGCTGGACAGCGCGTCGTCGAGGACCAGGATGCGCGGGTCGCGCACCAGCGCGCGCGCAATGGCTGTGCGCTGTTTCTGTCCCCCGGAGAGGGTAATGCCACGCTCGCCTACCAGCGTGTCGAATCCCTTGGGGAACTCAAGTATTTCGTCGCGGATATGCGCTGTGGCAGCCGCTTGAAGAATTTCTTCCTCAGTTGCGGCGGGCGCGCCAAAGGCGACATTTTCGCGGATGGATTCGCTGAAGAGGAATGTCTCTTGCGGAACAAATCCGATCGCTCCTCGCAATTTAGCCAGCGGATAGTCCATGACATAATGACCATCCACCAGGAGCATCCCCCGTTCCGCTTCGAGCAACCGAGGAATGAGCCGGACCAGCGTTGTTTTGCCGGAACCCGTAGGGCCGACAATGGCAAAGCTGCTGCCCGCGGGAATGCGGAGATCGATATTTCGCAGCACCGGGGCGGTGGAGTTGTCGTAAGTAAAGTTGAGATGGCGAAATTCAATCTCACCGCGGATTTCTGTTGCGACGGCCCCGGTCGTAGGCAAGGCGGCGTCGGAGATGGACGGTTCCGCGATGAGAATCTCATGGATGCGGGTCACCGATGCCGTGCCGCGCTGCACCAGGTTGACCACCCAACCCAGGGCAATCACCGGCCAGGTCAGCATCATCATATAGGTGGTAAAAGCAACGAAGGCGCCCACGGAGATTTTTGCGTTGACGACTTGGTGTCCTCCCACCAGCAGCACGACGACAAGAGAGAGCCCGAGCATGAATTCCAGGGTTGGCCACAGCATTCCCATCAGCCGGACCAGGCGCAATGCGCGACGAACGTACTCCGCATTGGCGCGCTCGAAGGCGGAAATCTCCGCCTCTTCCTGCGCAAAGGCCCGTACCAGGCGGGCGCCGGAAACATTTTCCTGCACCCGCGCGGAGATGTCGGAGTACATGGCCTGGATACGTTCAAAACGCTCGTGAATTTTGCGTCCAAAATACTGCACCAGAATGCTGGCCGCGGGCAGCGGCACAAATGCCAGCAAGGTCAACCAGGGGCTGATACGGAGCATAAAAACCAGCGCGCCCACGGTGAACAGCAGCGTGTTCGCGCTATACATAATGGCCGGACCCAGCAGCATTCGGACCGCGTTGAGGTCATTGGTCGCGCGCGCCATAATGTCTCCGGTGCGATTTTCCTGAAAGTAGGAGGGGGCTTGGCGCTCCAGCACGCGGAACAGATCATTGCGCAGGTCGTACTCAATATCGCGCGAGATGCCAATGAGGACCCATCGGGTGAGGAAAAGGAAGACGCCCTTCGACAGCGCCACGGCAACCAGAATCCCGGCGTAGAAAAGGATGCCGCGATAGCTCAAATGCTTGGTCATGTCGTCGATCGCGCGACGAATGACCTCTGGAAAGAGCACCCAGATGGCGTTGCTGCAGACAGCGAAGAAGCCGCCCAGCAGGAATCCGCGGCGATAGCGTCGCATGTAGGGAAACAGTGGCCGCAGATTTTCGAGCAGGGTCAAAGCGGTGCCTTCTTCAAATTCATTGTAGTCAAGACGGATGACGGCCGGAAATTGCAGGTCTATTCTCGCTGGACTTGGTCCTTTACGTCCGCGTACGCAAGAGGAGGTATCCGCCAACCAAGCCAAACATCAGATCGGGCGACCACGCGGCCAGTACCGCGGGCAGCGTGTTCACATTGCCCATCGCCTCAAACAGCCCCGCGGCCATCCAGTATGCGATGGCGACGACGATGGCGACAGCAACGCCGGTGAGAGAGCCGCGCCGTCCCGTGGAGAGCGAAAAAGGGACCGCAAGGACCGCCATCACCAGAGTGACCAGCGGATACGCAATTTTTTTATTCAACTGTACGCGCAACGGCAAGGTGTCAAAACCGCTCTGGCTCAGATCGTGGACATAGCGGGCCAGTTCCGAGAAGGTCATCTCAGACGATTGGAGGTCTTCTTTCTTGAAATAGCCAGGCGGTTCGGTGATGTTGGGAAACACTTCATGGGTGAATTTCCGGTAGGAAGTAATGGTGCCTCCCTGAAAGGTCCGTTCCCATCCGTCTTCGAACGTCCATTGGCGTTGTTGCGGGTCCCAGACCACGTCGGAGGCGAAAATACGCCCGGCAAGGACGAAGCTGTTGGGCTGAAACTCCAGTACGGTCAGATTGGCAAAGCGATTGTTCGCGGAATCGAAATATTCGTAATAGAAAATGCGCGAGCCTTCATTGGGTTTGGCCCTTCCGAACACCCATTCCCGGTCGGGACGCAGAAAGGTGCGGGGCGGCTTGCCCTTAATTTCGCTGCGCAGCGCTTCCTGTTTGCGGTTGGCATTTGGCAAGTAGAACTGGTCGAAGGTGAACATCACGACGGAGAGGACAGCGGCGATCATGAAAATTGGCGCCACGGCGCGATAGAGGCTGATGCCGGTGGCCTTCATCGCGGTCAGTTCGCTGGAACGATTCAGCGCCCCGATCGTTACCAGGACCGCAATCAACACGCTGAGAGGCGTGATGGTGTAGATCATGCTCGGAGTCAGGTTCAGCAGGTATTCACCGACGATCTCCAGCGAGGCGTGATTGCGGATGATGTCGCTGAGCAGCTCAAACAAAGAAAAAATCAGCGACAGCATCACGAAACTGATTTCCACCAAAAGGAAGCTGCCGACAAACGAGCGCAGCACGTAATCGTCGAGAATCAGCGGAAAGCCTTCATACAACGTGCGTCGCGGCAGGGCCCCAAATACGGCTCCCGTTGCGGGCTCGGCCCCTCTGCGAAAGACTTTCCGTACCTTGTCGCCAACCTGAGGCACAGGAAAGCGGACGGTGCCGCGCGACATCTGATAGAGCAACAACAATCCGGCCATGCCGAAGATCAGGTTCGCTCCCCACACGCCCAACAGGACAGGGATCTTTTGCTGTTTGGCCAATGCCATTCCGGTCGAAGAGAGAAAGTAGTAGATGAAGACAAGAAAAATGGTGAGCACAAAGCCCATGCTCTTGCCGCCGCGCCGCGAAGACAATCCCAGGGGAATGCCCACCAACATTAGGACCAGGCACGCGGTGGGATAGGCATAGCGTTTCTGCAGTTCTATCTGGTACCAGCGGCCATCCGCGGAATGGGCGCGTTCGGACAGTTGACGGTTCGACATCGCCAGAATGGGCACGTCGCTATGTCCGATGCGCGTCGTATCCTGGCCGCTGCCGATCTGGATTGGCAGGTCTGTCTGCGCGAAGGTGGAGATGTTGTAGGCCCCGGGATCGTTGGGCGGCATTTCATGCTGCTCGCCATTGCGCAGCCGCATGCGCAGTTCATGATGCTGACCGGCGACCACGGTGGCCTGTTCCGCCAGGGTAATTTTCGGAGAGACGGGATCGCTGATATCGGCCAGAAACACATGCGACCAAACGGACGCATGGCGGCCAAGCCGGACATCCTGGACATACAGAATGGAATTGCGGAAATCCTCATAAAACACTCGCGGCTGGACTTGAAACGTTGCCTGCGAATCCCGCAGAGAGTTTTCCACTTTCAACATGGCGGTGGTTGCTTTGGGAGCCAGGTAGAGGGAATTGAACAATCCGAGAAACCACGCCGCCACGCCGACCATGGCGACAATGCGGACAAACTGAAACACGCCGAAGCCGCAGGCGCGCATGGCCGTCACTTCGCTGTCGGCAGCCAGCCGGCTGAGTCCGAGCAATACGCCGACCAGCAGCGCCATCGGAATGGTGACGGTCATGGAATTTGGCAGGGTGAACGCGACCAGTTTCAAAACGCTCATGGGAGACGCGCCATCTTGCACCACCAGCTCCAAAATCTGCACCAACTGGGGCATGAACAGGACAAACGTGAACAGCCCGATTCCCACCAGAGTATGGGAGAGGACTTCGCCGAGGATGTAGCGTGTCAGGATGCGCACGGTGGTTGTCTTATCGTTTCGTCATTGCATGACGCGGGGTACGGACATTCAGTGTAGCTCCGGCGGGCTGGCAAATGCTCTACGATCCATGGCAATTTCGTTCGTGCTACCCTGATCGGTGCCCACGAAGTGGTCGTATTTGCTAGCAGTTGTGGGACAATCGCAGCGGACTCAAGGAGAGCACTCGCATGAGATTTCGTCCAACCATCAATTTTATCGTTACCACGACTGCCTGCATGGTTTTTGCGCCGTCGTTCCTACTCGCTCATGCGCAGAACACAAAGAATCCGCCCCAGCAGGAATCGCATGGCATCGACGTTGCCAACATGGACCGGTCGGTGACGCCGGGCAACAATTTTTATCTGTATGCCAACGGAGACTGGATCAAACGCACCGTGATTCCCGCGGACCGCGCCGCTGTCGGTGTTTTCTCCACGCTGGATGACATGGCCAACAAGAACACGGCGGCGTTGATTCAGGAAGCGGCAAAGGCCGACGCTCCGGCGGGCTCGAATGCGCGAAAAATCGCCGACCTTTATAACTCCTATATGAACGGGGCCATGATCGAGGCCAAGGGGTTGACGCCGTTGCATCCGCAATTGGCCGCCATCGCCGCCATCCATACCAAACGCGAACTGGCCCGAGCACTGGGCCAGAGTCTGCGGGCCGACGTGGATCCGCTGAACAACACCAATTTCCATACTGCAAATATTTTTGGCCTTTGGGTCGCGCCCGGCTTTCACGATCCGGAACACTACAACCCATACCTGCTACAAGGCGGCCTGGAACTGCCCGACCGCGAGTACTATCTCGGCGACAGTGCCCACATGAAGGAGATTCAGGCGAAGTATCAGACCCATGTGTCGGCGATGTTTCGGCTTGCCGGATTCGACGACACCGATGCGCGCGCCGCTCGCGCGATTGCACTGGAGCAGGCAATCGCAAAAACGCATACCAGCCTGGCCGATAACGAAGACATTCACAAAGCGGACAACACATGGAAGCGGGCGGATTTTGCATCGAAGGCCCCGGGTCTGGATTGGGGGGAATTTTTCCGTGCCGCAGGGCTGGCAAACCAGTCGAGTTTCATCGTCTGGCAGCCGAATGCGTTCACGGGCGAGTCCGCGCTGGTGGCATCGACGCCTGTGGGCACGTGGAAAGATTGGCTGGCTTACCACGCCATTGAAGAGTATGCGGGAGTTTTGCCAAAATCGCTGGCGGACGAACGGTTCGACTTCTTCGGCAAAACTCTCGTGGGCGTGCCGCAACAGCGGCCGCGCTGGCAGCGCGGCGTTTTCGTGGTCGACGAGCTGTTGGGCGACGCGGTAGGGAAAATCTATGCGCAGCGCTACTTCTCCCCGGAGGCGAAAGCGGCGGCGCAGGCCATGGTGGCCAACATCATCGCTGCCTATCGCGTGCGCATCGAAGCGTTGACGTGGATGGCTCCGGCGACCAAAGCGGAAGCCGAGGCGAAACTGAACGCGCTGTACGTGGGCGTCGGCTATCCGGAAACCTGGCACAGCTACGATGGCTACCAAGTGAAGCCGGATGACATCTTTGGCAATATTCAACGTGCTGGAACGTTCCGCTATCACCAGCAAGTCGCGCGGTTGGGCAAGCCTGTCGATCGCAAGGAATGGTCGATGACGCCGCAGACGGTGAACGCGGTGAATCTGCCGCTGCAGGACGCATTGAATTTTCCGGCAGCGATTCTGCAACCGCCGTTCTTCGATGCGAAGGCGCCCGCCGCAGTCAACTACGGAGCGATTGGGTCGGTCATCGGACATGAAATCAGCCACACCTTTGACACAGAAGGCAGCACGTTTGACGCCACGGGCCGTTTGCGCGACTGGTGGACCTCCGCTGACCTGGCGCATTTCGATGCGGCCACGGCGAAGCTGGCGGCGCAGTACGACACCTATATGCCGTTTCCCGATGTGCATGTGAATGGCAGACAGACGCTGGCGGAAGACATTGCGGACGTAGCTGGAATTTCAGCCGCGTATGACGGATACCACGCTTCGCTGGCGGGCAACCCCGCACCGGAACTCGATGGCTTTGCTGGCGACCAGCAATTCTTCATCGCGTTTGGGCAGAACTGGGGATCGAAGGTACGGCCAACCGCGCTGCGCCGTCAAGTGATGACCGACCCGCATGCGCCGGCGGAATATCGCGCCGACACAGTGCGAAACATCGACGCCTGGTATGCGGCATTCGATGTGAAGCCAGGGCAGACGCTTTACCTGGCGCCGCCGGACCGCGTTCGCATCTGGTAAAGCTCGCCAACTGTTTTCTCTACGGATTCAGTGCCAGTTCTTCACGTAGGGCCAATAGGCGGAGAGGGGGACCTTTCCGCCGCGGCAGAGATAAATGGGTCCGTTTTCGAATGGCATGGCCAGCGGATTGTCGACTTCTCCGACCTGCTGCACGGAATCGCAGTACTTCTCTACATTGGATTTCGACTCGCCAACGACAATCAATATGTCGCCGGAGTAGCCGCGCGGTCCCCAGAAATAATAATTCTGGTGACCGCTGATGGCCTGAGGAAGGCCGTACTTCGGCCCGAACAAATCAATCGCGCTGGCCTCGCCATAGTTGCCGCAGAAAATTCCCACTTTGGCGCGGTCGGCAGGCGACAACGAGTCGTAGATCCGGGCCACTTCCGCCACCAAGCCATGCCAGCCGAAGCGATCGGCGTAGAACTGCGGCAACGGACCGGTCTTGGCGGTCTCGGTCTCCTCATGCGTCATATGGAGCGCCCGCGTGTACCGAATCCAGGTATACGGCGGCATGACTGGAATTCCCATGGGTAGCGTGATTGCTCCAAGAATCAGCATGACCACGCACCATGCCGGCATCAGCCATGCTGTTTTTCGAGATACGGAAAACAAACTCTGCCAGGCGAGCGCTCCTGCCGCAAACAGGACGGGATAGATCGGCGCGACGTAGTAATCCTTGGCATACAGATGGATCATGATCGCGAGCAGGACAACATACATGAGTCCGATCCAACGGAAACCGCGCGCGGATTTCGCGACCAACAGCCAAACCAACCCCGGCAGCAGCAGAAAAATGCTGATTGGATGGAGCATCATGATCTGCGCGCCGAGGAAAGCGACGGGACCAAGCTTTACGTTCTTGTGGCTGTGATTTACGTTATTCAGCCAGACCAGCGTCGGCCATTGGTGATGGATTTGCCATAGAAGGTAGGGCAGCGCGATCAGAAAGATGAGGCCAACGGCGGCCAACGTCCAGCGACTCCAGAGAATCCGGCGCTGCGGAGTCAGAAGCAACCCAATCGGCAGGGCAGCCAAAAAGAATGCCATCGACGGTTTGTTCAACAGACCGAGACCTCCGAGAAGGCCAAACATGATCCACCAGCGCGGACTGGCTCCGCGAACCATCAGCAGGATGGCGACCATGCACCCCATCCAGAAGACTGGCTCGAAGGAATTCATCGATAAAAAGCTATCGATCCCTAGATAGACCGGCGCGATCAGCACGGCAATCATGGCCATCGCTTGCGCCATGCGCCTGCCGCCCAGAAGCCACGCCAGCGCGCCCGTCAGGAAAACTTTGGCCGCGCCCGCCAATGCCGAGAAAAGACGCAAGAGCGCCAGTTGATGAAATCCAAACAGCGTTTCCGCGACGCGCGCCTGCAGCGCCACCATGGGCGCCTGGTCGACGTAGCCCCAGGCAAGGCGCCGTCCGCAGACGATGTAGTACATCTCGTCGCGAAAAATTCCGTAGCCGAAATGCTGCGCCACAAGGTTTCCGGCAAACTCAATCGCAAGTTTGATGGCCGCGAACGCGAGAGCGAGATGAAACACTGGTTTCCAGTGGCCAGCAGAGGCGCTTCGAATTTCCATGGGTACTCCGAGTCGATTCGTAGAGCATGGTTCCGCTGCGACAGCGAATAAATCTCAATACGGAGAACGAAGAGAAAAGTTCCCGCGCAATCGCTTCGGGAGCATTCCGACCCACGATGAGCGGAAATGGGGCGCTATTCCGGCGGATCGCTGGCCGGGACTGAACTCTGGAAATGGGCGCAGATGGCTTCGGCGACTTTGCGCGAGACGACTGACTGGAGCGCTTCGAGGGAGGCGGACTGGATGGCCCGCAGACTGCCGAAGTGGGCGATGAGGCGGGTACGGGTCTGCGCGCCGACGCCGGGAATCCGCAGCAGGTCGGAATCGCGGTCGCGCATTTCCCGCCGTTTGCGATGGTAGGTGATGGCGAAGCGGTGAGACTCATCGCGGATTCGCTGGACCATGTGCAGGACGGGCGAGTGGCGATCGAGCACCACGGGTTCATCCTCCTGGCCGTATACGTAGATCACTTCTTCCCGTTTTGCGATTGCGGCCAGCGGCTGGCTGGTGAAGCTCAACTCCTCCAGCGCGGTTGCAGCAGCGTGCAACTGGCCCAGTCCGCCATCGATCAGAATCAGGCTGGGCATCGGTCGATGCTCCTCCTGCAGACGGCGATAGCGTCGGGTGACGACCTCCCTCATGCTGGCAAAATCGTCAACCCCTTCGACCGATTTGACCTGGAACTTGCGATATTCGGACTTGTTCATCGCGCCTTTTTCCCATACGACCATGGAGGCAACGGTCTCCGCGCCCTGAATGTGGGAAATGTCGAAGCACTCAATCCTCTCCGGCAGCACGGGCAAACTAAGCGCGTCCTGCAGCGCCTCCTGGGTCACCAGGATGCTGGGCTGCAATACGCGAAAGCGCTGATCGTACGATTGCTTCGCATTCTGCCCGGCCAGGTCGAGCAGGGACCGCTTCTCGCCACGCTGCGGTACCGCGATTTCCACTTTGTGTCGGGTGTGTTCGCCCAGCAGTTCCGTCAACGGCGCGCGATCCGGAAAGTCGACGGGCACATAGATGTTGCGCGGTACATATTGCTGGTCGATATACATCTGTTTCAGCAGTGCGGAGAAGAAAGCCGCGGGAGAAAATTTTTCGTTCGCAGGAATCTCTGCGAATTTTGGAATCGCGGGCGCGGCGGTCGCTTCGACCAGCGAATCGAGGACGGACGCCGCAGGTCCTTCTTCGGGATTCGTTTCGTGTAGCGGAGCTTCGAGGACCTGCGCCTCCGGAAATTCCGGCAAGTCTTCCCAGAAGAATTCGCGACGGTCGACAATGCGGCCATTGCGAATGTGAAACAGGTTCGCCGCAAGCATTCCCTTTTCATAGTGAAAGCCGAAGACATCGGCATCGTCATCCGAAGCGACGGCCATGCGCTGCTTTTCCTGCAATTGATGCAGCGTGATGACCAGGTCGCGATAGCGGCCAGCCAGTTCAAATTGCTCATTTGCGGCTGCGGACTGCATCCTCTGTTCGAGGGATTTCTCCAACTCGGCCGCGTGTCCCTCCAGCATCAGCCGAACATCGCGGACCGCCTCCGCGTAGAGGTCGGGAGTGGTGAGTCCCTCGACGCAAGGGCCAAGGCAACGATGAATGTAGTACTGGAGACAAGGCCGGGGATGATAGCGCGAAAGGTCCACCTTGCAACTGGGAACCAGGAAGGTGCGATGGATGAGGTCGACGATGCGATACGCGAGGTTCCCAGGGAAATATGGGCCGTAGTAGATGGCGCCATCTTTGCGGACCCGTCGCGTCACCAGGACCTTGGGATAGCGATCGCCGAGCGTGAGTTTCACATACGGATAAGTCTTGTCATCGCGGAGAAGCACGTTGAAACGGGGCTTGCGCTGTTTGATCAGGTTGTTTTCCAGCGCCAGCGCTTCGTGCTCGTTCGCGACCGTGATGTATTCCAGATCGACGGCTTCCCGCATCAGTGAGCCGGTTTTTGCATTTGCTTGCGCAGCCTCAAGAAAATAGGAGCGCACACGCGAGCGCAGATTTTTTGCCTTGCCGACGTAGATGACGCTTCCATCCGCATCGTGAAACAGGTAGACGCCGGGACCGGCTGGAAGCGCGCGAATTTTCTGGTGTAGATCCATGAAATCGGGAGCCAGGATCAGTTTATGCGCTTCGATACGGCCCTAGGAGCCGCCGCCGCGAAAGAGGGCAGCATGTAAAAATTGCCAGTTCTGGACGCTGTTTCATGGGCCCGTGCGGTACGAGACTAGCGTAACGCATTGATATTTAACGGGTTATAAAATCCTCGCGATTGGCTAGTGGATTGCATCCTATGAACTACGACGGCGAACGAACCTGCGCCATTACGAGGGAGAAAGTTGATATGAGAAAAAGGGCTGGAATCTCAAAAATTTATCTTGGGGGAGCTTCCATTCTGATCCTGACGTTTGCCGGCTGTGCAACCAAGAATTACGTTCGCACGCAGACAACGCCGTTGATCCAGCACACCAACGAGCTGGAAGATCAGACGGCTGCCAACCACCGCAGCATTCAGGATGTAGATAGTCGAGCGACGCAGGGCATCCAGCAGGCGCAAACGGCCGCAACCACAGCGGACCAAAAGGCGATCGCCGCGGGTCAGGCTGCGACCCAAGCCCAGCAATCCGCGCAGCAAGCCATGAATCATGCCGACACGCTTGCCAGCGTCGTCGGCAACCTCGACACCTACCATCAGGTGGCCGATACGGATGTGCATTTCGCCTTCGATAAGGCGGCCCTCACGCCTCACGGTAAGGCAGACCTGGACACCTTTGCCAGCCAACTTGGCAACACCAAGTCGTACATTCTGGAAATTACCGGCGGGACGGATTCCACCGGCAACAAGGACTACAACTATCAGTTGAGCGAGCGGCGCGCCGAGGCGGTCGCACAGTATTTGGCTGAGAAATACAACGTACCCGCGCACAAGTTTTACCTGATCGGAATTGGCAAAGATGTGGAAGTCGCCAGCAACAGCAACGCCAGCGGTCGGGCCAAAAATCGGCGGGTCGAAATTCAACTTCTGTCGAACGCGCAAAATGCAAACGGACAGCCGAATGCAGGTGCGCAAGGCAGTTCGCAGGGCGCCATGAACTCCACGCCGGCAGCGACGGGGCAGTCCAATCCCCCCGCAGTGAACAACCAAGCTAGCGCGGGTGCGGTTCAGCAGTAGAAGCCGAAGCAACTGCTAGTGTAGTGCGTCGTAAATGATGACCATTATTACCGCAACGCGTCCATACTATGGAGGACGACATAGTATGCGGATTGCCGTGGCGGTTGCCCTGAACCCGGAACAGAGACAAGCCCTGGAG
>JAJYUB010000102.1 GCA_021792795.1 Acidobacteriota bacterium
CTGCGTGGAGTTCCTTGGCTTTCGTGGGCCACTTGGCGTCCGCCTCGCACGGAATCTCCCACTCCTCCCACTGCTTGCCCAGCGCGGCGTTCAACTGCGTGCGCAGCGGCTCCAGGCGGGTCTGGTAATCCTCCCAGATCACGTCGATCTCGGAGTTGTTGGCAATGGAGCTGAGCATAACGTGAGGAACGCGCTCGTAGACAAAACCAAGCCGAATGCTGCCGTGAGTCGGCGCGCCGGACGGAACTCTTCCCCTCAATTCCCCTTCTTTAGCCTGACCTTCGGGGCTGTCTGTCAGCAGATAGTAGGGATAACGCGCACCCATGATGCGAGCGCGGGCCAATGCCAACGCGACGCGAGATGTATCCACCGTAATCCAGCGACGCCCCCACTGCTCGGCAACATAAGCCGTCGTTCCGGACCCGCACGTCGGATCTAGGACAAGATCGCCGGGGTCAGTGACCATCATCATGCAGCGTTGTGGAACCTTTGGAGTCGTCTGGACAACGTATATTTGCTCTTCCGCAAAGCTGCCCGTACCGGTATCTAGCCAAATATTGTCCAGTGGGGTTGTCGGATTATCATCCAAGAGCAGAACACTTCGCAGCCCCTTCCCTCCCGCGCGGAGTCTCCCGATGCGAGCGAGCTTATCCATCTCTTCGCCAGGATTTGGGCTCAAGCTCCAATGTCGATTTGCTGGTACTGGAAAATCGACCCCCTGAAAACGGTAGGGACTACTTCTATTTTCCTGGAAACCTTGGGAAGTTGTCGGGCCAAGTGCACAGAAATGCCATCCCTTCAACTCACTTGGCTTCATCTGCTGTTCTACAGGCGAAGACGCGCGAACAGTTGAAAAGGTATCGTCGATCAGCTGCGTATACTGCTTCGCGCCTATATCTCCCGGCATCTTCTCGCGCAATAAGGGTCGGAATTTCCTATGCGGCATTGACTTCGCATAGCAAACCACATAGTCCACGATTGACGGTATTCCCTCGGTAGACTGCGAACTTGTCTTGAAGAAGCTCAGCAGTCCGGCAAAGTTTTCCTCACCAAAAACCTCGTCCATCAACGCCCGTACGCGATGAACGTTTTCATCTCCAATCTGCACGAAAATCGAACCTGAGTCTGCGAGCAAATCCCGTGCTACTGTCAGCCGATCTCGCAAATACGTCAGGTAGGAGTGAATTCCATCCCGCCATGTATCCCGGAACGCCTTTACCTGTTCCGGCTCGCGCGTGATGTGATCGACGTTGCCATCCTTCACATCGCGGCTGGTAGTAGACCACTGGAAGTTGGAGTTGAACTTGATGCCGTAGGGTGGATCGATATAGATGCACTGCACCTTGCCGCGCAGCCCTTCGCGCTCCGCCAGCGAAGCCATCACCTGCAGGCTGTCGCCCAGAATCATCCGATTCGACCAGTGGGCATCGTGCTGGTAGAACTCCGTCCGCGCTTCCGCGCTGGGCAGGCCGTTGAAGTCGGCAAAGAGATCGAATTGCGACTGCGCTGCCGCCTGCCCTGCCTTGGTCTGCCGTTGCAGGTCGTCGATGAGCACCTTGGGGTGCACCTTCTCCTGGATGTAGAGCGGCGGCGCGGCCACCACCAGATCGCTCCAGTCCTGCTCATCTTTGCCGCGCCAGACCAGTTGCGGGTCCAGATCGCGGTTGCGCCGCTCATAGGCCACGCGAATGGGCGAGAGCTCCTCGGCGCGCATGACGGACTGATACTCCGCCGTGGGAATGTTCTTGCGCGAGGCCTCGTCGTGGAGGAGCGTTTCGACGATCTTCTTCGGCTTGTCTTTTGTCGTCCTGGCCATGATTCTTCCTTTTTCTCTATGCAGGCTGCGCGGGCTGGGGCTGGGTGACGGCGTCCATCACGCGGCAGAACTCGGATTCAACCTTGGCGGCGAAGTCGGCCTCCATGCCAAAGACCTCAATGAACTCCACAAAGGCCCAGCGCCCAAACTGGCTGCTGGCATTGACGCCGGGAATCCAGTAGGTCTCCATGGCGAGTTTCTTGTCTTTGGCGTCTTCGCGCCGGTAGCCCTTGACCTCGACCACCAGATGCAGCAGGTCTTCTTCGCCGTGGCCATCCTCGACCAGCACGATGAAGTCGGGCCGGTAGACGTGGCTCCCTGAGCCGTGACGATAGGGCACGTCGAAGCCGAGATTGTGGTTCTTGACGTAAGCGCGCACGCGGGGATGATTCTCAGCCACGCGACAGAACTCGGCCTCCCAGTCGCTGTCGAGGATGACCCAGTTGATGTGGCAGCGGCGCGAATCCGTCTGCCACCGGCTGGTTTTGGAGGTGGTGAAGTTGACGTGGCTGGTGGAGCCGATGGGATTGTAGGGGTCGAGCAGCACCTTGACGGAGGCGCGGCCAGCGGAATCGGAGTTGATGGCGGCGGTGATGCGCTCGCAGGCCATGTCGGCAAGGTTGCGGTATAGAATCTGCGCCGGGTAGGTGTCTCCTTTGCAGACGAGGCAGGTGTCGAGCCACTCCTTGACGATGCGCTTGAGCTGGCCGAAGAGATGCAGCCGTGCCTCCTCGCCGGGATCGCGCCACTTGCTATAGAGCAGATGCGTGGTGAGGTTGTAGAGCACGGTCGAGGGGCGCGTGTCGCGCAGATGGGCGACGGTGAGGTTGACGCTTTCGCCGATGATGCCGGAGTTTTGCGTCTGCGAGGGCCCGGTCAGCTCCGGCGTGAGGTTGATGACGGAGTCGGGAGTGAATTTGGCGGTGAGGCGCTCATTGGGCAACTCGACGCGGTAACCCATGACGCGCGGGAAGCGAATCTCCAGCGCATCGCGTTCGGGCCGGACTGCCCTGACCTGGATGGTTTGCCGGGGCGGGATGGGCACGACCACAACCGGCTTGGCGGCAAAATCAAACGGGATGCCCAGGATGTCAGCGTATTCCACGTCGAAGAGGCCCTCTTTGTTCTGGGCATAGGACTGGCGGCGCAAGGCGCGGCCAATGACCTGTTCGCAAAGGAGCTGCGTGCCGAAGGCGCGGACGCCGAGGATGTGCGTGACGGTGTTCGCGTCCCAGCCCTCCGTGAGCATGGAGACGGAGACGACGCAACGGATGTCGCTGCCTAGACGGCCTTCCTTGCCGACGGTGTTCATGACCTCGCGGAGGATTTCGACATCGTTGATGTCCTCTGCCTGAACCTGCTGCCCGCTGCGCACGACCCGCTCGCGGCGGAACTGTTCGAGTTCTGTTGCGGCGGCTTTGCGGAAGTTATCGTCGAGCGGCTCGCCGGACTCAAGCTGTTCGCTGTCAATGAGCAGCGTGCGTGGCCTGTGATACGGATTGCCGTGCTCGTCGAAGTTGCGGAAGAGTTCAAGACGGCCATTGACGAACTGCGTAGTGCCGTCTTCTTTGGGGCGTTCAAAGCCGGAGACGTAGTCGTAGACGAGCTTGGACGTGGACGTGTTGTTGCAGACGATGATGAAGCAGGGCGGGACTTTAATCCCGGCCTCCTGCCACTTGTCAAAGGTCTGTTTGTAGTGGCCGTAGAGCGCGTCGAGTGCCGTGTAGAGCGGCGTGGGGAGACTGAGCGGGTCAAGCGTCTCAGCCTTGCCACGCCCTTTCTTCGGCATCTTCCTGCGGATGTGCTCCCAAAGATTGCGGAATACGGGGACTTCTGCACCCGGGATGTTGTCGGCTACGGGTACGCGCGGCAGTTTGACGATGCCGCATTCGATGGCATCCATCAGGGAGAAATCGGACATTGTCCAGGGAAAGAGCGTGCCTTCGGCATAGCCGGAGCCACGCAGGAAGAACGGCGTAGCGGAAAGGTCCATGACGCGCGTGAGGCCGATTTTCCGCTTGACGGTTTCCAGGCCATTGATCCAGAGCCGGGCGGCTTCCTTGTTACGCTCCGCCTCTTCTTTGTCGTCGCGCGAGAGTGCCTCTTCGTCGGGATCGCCTGGCTTTTCTTTATAGCAATGGTGAGCTTCGTCGTTCAGGACGAGGATGTTTTTGAGGCCCATCAGGTCGGGCATGACCCGCTGGAGCATCTGTCCTTCGGTTTCAAGCGTGTTGACCGGGGAGCCGGTGCGCCCTTCCAGAAGCGCACGACCGCCTTTGGAGATTTCCACCCGTTCCCGCAGCTTGAATGCGTGGTAGTTGGTGATGACGATCTTGGCGCGCTGGATGTCGTCGAGCATGTCCGGAGGAACCAACTCGCGGCTTGCGTAATAGCTGTCGGGATCGTTGGGCTGAAGCACGCGGAGCCGGTCTTTGATGGTGAGGCCGGGCGTGACCACCAGAAACCCACGCGTGAAATGCGTGCTGCCGGGTCTGCGAACTGCGTTGATCGTCTGCCAGGCGATCAGCATCGCCATGACCGTAGTTTTTCCGGCTCCGGTGGCGAGTTTGAGCGCGAGGCGGTTCAGTTCAGGATTTGCCTCAGCGTTGGCATTGGCGAGATGCTCCAGAAACTTCTTCGAGGCTGGGCGTTTTGGAGCGACCTCAGTGAGCCAGATGGCCGTCTCAACGGCCTCTACCTGACAGAAGAATGGACGGATGCTCTGGAATTCTGAATGACGCCGCCAATGCTGGAGAAGCCGTGCTGTCTCGGGAGTGACCAGCCAGTCCGTAGAACTGGGCAGCCGACGCCAATCGTCCACCTGTCGGCGCAATTCGTTAATAATGGGGATTGGCTCATACCGCTGTGCCCGTGTAGATAGTCCGGTGCCTTCATCCAGGTCGAGATCTTGCTGGATCGGAGAGTCTTTCTGCTTCCTGGGCTTCGGGATCGGCGTGATGAATTGCGCCATGCGCCGGGTTTCGGCTGTCCGCTGTGTCGGGTGGCCGTTGGCATCGAGTTCCCAGTGACGCGCGGGATATTCGTAAGGCGAGTTGAGGATCGGGTGCTCAAAGAATCCGTTCTCCACCGTCAAAAGCCCTGCCTCCTCTGTTCCCATGCTGTGAGTACCTCTTGCCTGCGGCATCGGGCACGCCTAATCCACTGTTAGAAAGAACGTTACAAGTGTACGACGTGAGGCGAGAATCCTGATTACCTCAGATGGTGCGGTGTCTCTAATGCGAGCTACTGGGAGATGGCCGCGCCGAATGCATTTGGCGGTGCCCGTCGGGTGGGCGGGCAAGGTGCTCCTGCTGGATGGCAGGAGCCACGCCCAGGGTGGGAAGACGGGCGCGAAAAACGGGGTCTGCGTTGCGGCAGACCCCGAAGCGATCCTGTGACTGTTACGCGGACTTCTTTGCTTTGGCGGGGAGGGGCTTTGCGGTGGGTTTTCCGGCCAGCCTTGTCTTCTCCTTCGCGGCAATCTCCAGCTTGACCTGCTGCGCGATGGCGTCCACATCCACCTTGTAGGTGGTAGCCGCATCGCGTAGGACTTGAGCGGCATTCTGGCGGGTGGCGGAATGCAGGATCGTCAGTTCCACGAGCAAGCGACCAAGCTCGCTTTCCTCGGCGCGGCGCAGGTAGGCGGCAAACAGCTTCGGGATGGAGTCGTTATCCTTCGCCTGCTTGATGCCACGCTGACGGGCGACGATCTCCAGACGGCGCTCGTCCAACATCGCCGCCAGCCGCTCGACCACAAACAGCAGGTCGCGTTTCATCAGCCGCACGGGAACCGCTGCGACGATAGCGGCAAGGGTGCGGATGCCGGTGGTCTGCGCGAGTGCCTCTTCGTGGCGGCGCTTTTGCTCTTCATCCTTGCCCTTGTCGTCGCCGAAGTCGCGCTGGTTTTTCGGGTGATGGATGGGGCAATCGGGCTGGGCACAGACTTTGTGAATCTCGCCCTTCTCGCTGCCCTCGGTGACGATGGCCTCGGTGGTGTACTTGCACGTCTTGTACTCCGGTCGGACGGCCTCTTCTTTTGTGCTGGGCTTCTCCTGCCGGATGAGAAGGTACTTGTTGCGCGGCAACGTAGGACTGCCTTCCTGCTGCTTGCCGTAGGCCGTGCTGATCTGCACGATCTTCGGTTTGGCTGCGATAGCCTTGGAGACGTGTGCGTCCACCTTGCTTTGGTAGCAGTCGGGCGAAGTGCAGGCGTCCTGCTTGCCAAGCTCGGAGAACAGTAGCTTGTTGTGGCCCGTCCGCTTGGGGCAGTCCACGCAACTCCCCGCCGATGGGACAAGCTGCGCGTCCCGCTTGTCGAAGGGCGCGTCTTTCAGGATGAGCAGAACATTCGACTCAATCCAGAACTGGAGATTGCGAACCGGCAGCAGAATGCGCTTGGCTTTTCTGTCGCCGCCGCTCCAGTCCTCTTTGAAGCAGGCGGCGAGTGCCTGCTCCTGCTGCGCGGGCTGCAATTTCGCGAGCAAAAGCGCGTGGCCAACGCCGATTTCGTCTCTGTAGAATGCCTCGACGACTGTCGGCGTAAGCTCGGTCAGCTTCAAACGGGCTGCGACGTAGGCGGGGTTTTTACCCGTGCGGGCGGCAATCTGCTCGATGGAGTATTTCGGCTGCTCCAAATTGAGCAGGGCGCGGAAGCCGTTGGCCTCCTCCATCGCGTGAACGTCGCGGCGTTGCAGGTTCTCGACGATGGACATTTCGAGTGCCTCGGCGTCGGTGAGGTTGACGATGCGGACGGGCACAGAGTCCACATCTGCCATCCGCGCGGCGCGGTAACGCCGCGCTCCGGCGACGATCTCGAAGCTGCGCTCATTCAGAGGTCGCACAAGCAAGGGCGAGAGAACGCCCTGACTCCGTATGCTCTCGGCCAGCTCCTTCAAGGCTTCGTCCTCAAAAATCCGGCGCGGGTTGGTGGTGGACTCCGTGAGCACGGCGATTGGCAGGTTGCGGTACTCGGTAGCATTGACGATGGTTGTATTCATGACAATGGCTCCTTTCGAGCGGTTCGGCACGCGACTGGTGAGTGAGCGGGCGCCTTCGCAGCACCCGCTCGTAGACGGAGCGGGTTAGCTGGCAACGGCGAATTCCTGCTGCGGTTCGGGCTGGTCTTCTGCCGTCTCGAAAGCAGGCGGCTCCAGCGCGGCGAGAATGACGGCAGAGGCTTGCTGGATGACCTCAAGGCTCTCGGCCAGCAGCGATGCGTTGCCGTGGTAAAGCTGGATGTAGTCGGCTGAAGCGGTGCCAGTCTCCAGACCAACGGCCTTGCCCACTACAAACGCGATGGCCTCGGCCTCGGTTTCCTTGACGGTCTTGGTGGTCGTGGTGCGCCGCTCGGCCTTGTGCAACATTTCGTGCGCCAGTTCATGCACAAGCGTTGAAAATTCCTCGGCCCTCGACTGTCCCGGTAGCAGCGCAATCCTGCCACCGTAACTCACGCCAAGCGCGGGCGCGATGCGCTCGGTGAAGACAAGCTCGATGCCTTGTTTCTCGATGAAGGTCAACAGACGGTCGCGGTTCTCGCCCACATCGCCATTGACCCCGCGCATCTCCGGTAGCTCCGCGCCTTCGGTCTGGTTCACGTCAAAGACGTAAGCGGAGCGGAAGCCAACCAAGACGGCCTGATTCTGCTTCGTGATGTCCTTCTCTGCCTCTTCCTTCGGCTTGCGGCGCACGCCAATGATGGGGGCAAGAATGCGGATGCCGCGCTCGCCCTTCTTCACGCGGCGGCCAAGCTGGTTCCATGCGTACAGTCCGGCAACGCGGGTTGCGTCCGGCTTCTGCCGTGCAATCTCCAGAATGTTGCCGAAGCTGTAGTTGTGAAAGCGGCTCATCGCGTTCAGATAGGCGGTGAGTGCGTCGGAGTGTCCCGCCTCAAGCTGCTCGATAAGGCTCTGGACGTTGGCGGCGATTACTTCTTTCGCTGTCCTAGGCTGCTGTTGGTCCGTGCTCTTGCTGCTGGCTGTGCTGCGTGTGCGATACGACATGATGTGCTCTCCTGTGTTGCCCGCGCGGGGCGAGATTCTGAAGGAGGGCGTCTGATTCTCAACCAAATTTCTTTTGTTGAGTGCCCCCGCTTCATGTCTTGCGCGGCGGGCAGGGGCGAGGCGGGTTCAGTCAAGGCCGGGCGTACTGTGCCCGTTCATCGCAGCGAAAGCGGAGAGCCTTGACGGGTTCCGACCGGCTCTGCCATAAAGCCGCATGAAGCGGGGGCACTTGATAAAAGAAGAAATTTAGGTCTACTTCCGCATTGTTTTCAGGGGCGGGCGTTGCGGGGCAGGAACAGGCCCCGCATGGATGGGAAGCAAAAGACGACGGTTAGATCGGCAGTCGCAGCGAGGGAAGGGCGGAGCATCCTTCCCAACAAACAAATGCCAAACAGACGATAAGTGCTTTATCGTGTACTAAAGGCGAGGCTGTCCCCAGAACATCATGGAAATCCCTGACTTCTTATCTGCCCAAGTTCGTACTGGTAATGCCATCATTTTTCTTGGCGCGGGCGCTTCCCGAAACGCCCAGGCGACAGATGGCCGTAGGTGTCCCACCACTCAAGAACTCACGGAGAAGCTGTCCGCACAATTTCTGGGCGGAAAATATAAAACTGCTCCGCTTAACCAGGTCGTCGAGTATGCGATTAGCGAGAGTGACCTGATGACGGTCCAGACTTTTATCAGATCGTTATTTTTGGACCTACAACCGACGACTGCCCACATGAAGCTCCCACGCTTTGACTGGCATGGTTTCTAGTGTAGTGCGTCGTAAATGATGACCATTATTACCGCAACGCGTCCATACTATGGAGGACGACATAGTATGCGGATTGCCGTGGCGGTTGCCCTGAACCCGGAACAGAGACAAGCCCT
>JAJYUB010000103.1 GCA_021792795.1 Acidobacteriota bacterium
GCTCCGAAGCGGCCAACGCAGCGGAAGAAGTACTTGTCTGGCTTGTGCTCATCAAAGTGAGATTTCTTTCCCCGCCCTACAGTAATTGTCCAGGGGGTACTTGTCTCACTCATGTTGGCACAGAGGGAATCGCCAAAGAAGTTGCAAGTCGTACCGACGGTCAGATGACGTTCAGATTCGTAGATTCACCCTGATCCACGACCGGCAGCTCCGATCGCCGAAAGCGATTCCAGACACAGCATGAAGCAAGAAAATTCGGGCTCATCCCCCACGGCCCAGCCCGAGTGCCGCTCGGTTAATTTTGGTAGAACAGGTAGCAAATTGGGCCGGTTTTACCAACTCAGCCGACTCATAAGTCATTTGCCGTCAACAAATCGCCTCCCTAGTCGTTCCATGGCATGAAGAGGTCATCGGTCCGATCTCGATCAGACTGCAGCCATTCCAAAAGCAGATTGTGAAAGAGCGCTGTCGCATGTGACCATCGCGCGGGTTTGCAAACGGCTTGCGACGCGGGCGGTTGCCTGTCAAAAGATTCTGGACACTACCCGCTCATGATGGATTGGCCGAAATATTCCGGCACTTCAATGAGCGCATCGCCCGGTTTGCCGCCATTCGAGACGCATTGCGCTGGTGGGGCGAAACCGGCAGATGGGGCAAGCTCATTTCCACGCTGCGCGCTTCAGGAGAGCGCGGGATAGCTTGTGTAGCCAGTGGCGTCTCCTCCGTAGAAACTCGTTGGGTCCGGTTCATTCAGAGCCGCACCGAGTTGCAGCCGCCTTGGCAGATCCGGGCTGGCCAGAAAGGCGCGTCCGTATGCAACAGCGTCGGCGTGCCCGGTGCGTAACGCTTCCTCTCCCCTGAGCCCGTCATATCCGCCATTCACGACGTAGAGACCTTTCCACAGTGTCCTCAGGTGAGCCGACATGGCGAGATCTTCCTCGCTGCTTCCTTTGCTGTTCTGCGCCGTTTCAACGACGTGGAGGTACCCGAGCCCATAGCCGTTGAGTCTTGCGACCGCGATGGAGAAGGTTTCGAGTGGGTTGTCGTCTGACATGTCGTTGAAACCACCTGTTGGAGAGATTCGTACGCCGACATGACTGCTGTCCCAGACTTCCAGGACGCGTTCAACTGTTTCCGTGAGAAAGCGGACTCGATTCGACGCAACACCTCCATATTCATCGGTTCGCCGATTCGATCCTGTTTTGAGAAATTGATCGATCAAGTATCCATTTGCAGCATGAATCTCGACGCCGTCAAATCCGGCTTCTTTTGCGTTGCTGGCTGCGCGCCGATAGTCATCCAAGGTCTCTTTGATCCCGCTCGCTGTCAAGGCAACTGGCTCCGAAACAGGTGCCAGACCCGTGGCAATTAACGTCTGGCTATTGGCGCGGATTGCGGAGGGAGCTACTGGCTGTGCATTGGTCGGCAACAAGGACGTATGAGAAATTCGGCCAACATGCCACAACTGAAGGAAGATTCGGCCTCCACTCTGATGAACGGCTTCCACGACGCGGCTCCACGCTCGCACCTGTTCGTTGGAATGAATCCCTGGGGTATCGATGTAGCCTTTGCCCATGGGCGAGATTTGCGTCGCCTCGGTCACGATAAGTCCAGCCGAAGCGCGTTGTGAGTAGTAGGTCGCCGCGAGTTCGCTCGGCACGCCATCGGCGTGTGCGCGGTTGCGCGTAAGGGGCGCCATGAAAACGCGATTTGCCAGGACCAAAGATCCAAGCTGGACGGGTTCGAAGAGGGTAACCATTTTTGTGCTCCAGTTGTTTTGCGGCGCAGTGGATTGCTGCTGAGACGGCAGCGGTAAAGAACTCATCAGGTTTGACACGGCTGCTCCGCACCCTGACGGAATATGGTTGGGCTCGAACTCTATTGATTAGGCGTATCGCTAGCCTTCTCTGCCCGCCACTCCTTCCAAACACCGACGGCAGTGAACAATCCGAGGAGGAGAACGACAACGGGAATCACAGGAGGCTTGATGCCGAGAGGAAGAACGCTGGCAGGCACCCCAGGCTGCAGGTGGACATAGATTGCCACGCCCATCTGAGTAAACAGGATCAAACACGCGAGCAGCAGGAGTTGATCTCTACTTTTTGCGCTCAACGTTTTCCAGAACCAGGGAAGTAAAAAGAGGGCGCCAGTAATCATTTCCGTCACTTTCCCCGCGATGATCGCGTCGTGGGGCAGATGACTCTGTTGAATCTGGATATCAAACCATCCACGGATTGGCTGAAAGAATTTCAGGAATCCGAACGTGAACATCCAAACTCCCAGGAGCAGCGATAAAGGCTTGATTAGACGACGAGCCATTTTCTTCCTCCACATTCGAGATTATTAAGCCTTCTTATCGAGACAGACAGGTCTGTCTCGGGATCTTTACAAGTATAGACAGACACGTCTGTCTTCTGACAAGATGAATCCGGTGAAAACTCAAAAACAATCCGATCCGCGAAAGAGAATTCTGGAGGTGGCTGACCGGCTCTTCTACGCAGAGGGGGTCCGCGCGACTGGCACCGAGAAGATCATGTCCATCGCCGAAGTCGCAAAGGCGACGTTTTATCGGCATTTCGAAAGCAAGGATGCCCTCGTGGTCGCCTACCTCGCAAACCGCGATCAAGCTCTTTGGGACTATCTCTCTCAGCCCACTCCCCCAAAGAATCTGCGTGAGGCTCTGACCAAATTCGAACAAATGGCGAACTGGCCCGAAATAATCGGCTGCCCGTTCCTGCGGATCGCATCTGAATACCCGGATACTGCCCACCCGTTCCATCGCCTGGCGATCCAACACCAAAACAAAATTGTTGAGTATCTAACCGACCTGCTTGTGCCCTTCGCAACCGACAAGAGAGCGGCGGCAGCGGCGATACTGAGCGTCATCGATGGCGCCTTCTCCCTTCGAATGCTCTATGGGAATTCGAAGGTGGTTCCGATTCTCTCGCCCGCCGAGGCAGTACTCAGGAGCTTTGAGAGCGCGCGATCTCAAAGCGGCAGATGATTGGACTGTCCTTATGAAAGCAAATCTCCTCATAAGTCTGCGGAATATCCGAGTGAGGCACTGGCAAAGGCTTGCAACCGGTTGCGCTTCGACGAGGGGATCCTCATCGACCGAATTAGGGCAATGGCTCAGGCGATGGCCGATCAGGCCGCCGCCGTTCCCTGAACACCGGCTACTGGAAGAAATCTGTGGATTCCCAAAAGCGCAGCCTTGAATTCGTTTGGAGGATGGGCAGCCAAAAACATTCCAGTACTTCTATGAATGACTCGCCCTGATATCGCCAATTCAATCGCGATCACTAGTCCGACATGGCGACTTTCCGTCAAGTGGAACGCAAACCGCGTCGATTCCTGAACTGACCTCTTGGCCGAGTGCGGCGGAAAACAGATCGACGAACAACTTCTGATGGATCCGGCGCGGACGTTGGCGCCTCGGCTGCAAAACGAGGCCGTCGCTCGCGGATAAGTCGTGAACATCTCCTAATGGTGCTCTGTAAATGCCTTCACACCGAGTTGAAATATTACTGAAGTACATACTTGACAATTAAGATGGCATCAGCGACACTCAAGGGGATGCTTCAGTAGTGGAGCTGAATTCGACGATGGAGAGAATGATGACAACCAAAGTGGAACCAAAAACCGTGCACGCTACGTGCGTCGTTGAGCGCAGCTTCGCCAAGCCGCCGGACGTCGTCTATGCAGCTTTGACCGACCCGAGCAAAGTGCGGCAGTGGATGGATGGCGGGGGTCATTCCGAGCTCGTCGAGTTTCAAAGCGACTGCGTCGAGGGCGGCAGGCAGCTCCTTAAGTACAAGATGGGGCCGGAGACCCCCATCGCCGGCGCAGTCATCACCAATGAAGCGCGCTTCCAGCTCATCATCCCCGGCCAGCGGATTCTCAGCGCCTCGACCATGAAGATAGGCGATCACGTCTTCTCTGCATCGCAGGTCACCTTCGAACTCATGCAGACGAAGAACGGTACGGACCTCTTCATCACCCATCAGGGAGCTTTCTTCGAAGGTTCCGACGGGCCCGAGCGGCGCGAGCAAGGCTGGAATCTCCTCGCCGACAATCTCGTCTCGCTGATGGCCGAACTTTAGAAGGTGGCCCCGTGACAAAGAGCCGAGTAGATATCGACCGGGTGTTTCATGCCCTCGGCGACGGAACACGGCGCGCGATCGTGGATCGGTTGAGCCAGGGGCCCGTCTCGGTCTCGCAACTAGCAGACCGGCTCGGAATTACGCTAACCGCAGTTGGCCAGCACCTGTCGATCCTTGAGGAATCGGGCCTTGCGATCACGGAAAAGGTCGGCCGAGTCCGGACCTGCCACATGGCCGCGAAAGGGCTAGACGCTCTTGAGCAGTGGGTGCGCAATCACCGGACGGAGTGGGAACAGCGAATGGATCGGCTGACAGACCTGCTCGGCGAGAGTGAGACGAACAAGTAAGCACGAAGGAGATGGCGAGTCATCATGACAAAGACAATTTCAATCTCGCGCAGACAGTTTGCTGTGGCGGCGGCCTCGGTGGCAGCCGTCAATGCGTTCCCGGTGCATGCTGCCGGCCGAGAAAAGGAAAAGACAATCCAAGGAGATAACATGACCAAGCTGACACCCTATCTGCTCTTCGATGGATCGTGCGCAGATGCAATGAAGTTCTATCAATCCTGCCTTGGCGGAAATCTGACACTGACCAGAGTGAAAGACACCCCCGCAAAAGAACAGATGTCGGCCGCCCAGCAGGAGAAAATTTTGAACGCCCACCTCAGCGCAGGCGAAATGGAACTCTCCGCATCCGATTGGCTCGCGCCCAACGAAACTCCCATTCGCGGCAACACCGTATGCATGTTCGTCAACGGCGGCACGCAGGCGGAGCTCACGCATCTGTTTGAAAAACTCTCCGAAGGTGCCAAAGTCACCAACCCGCTCCGGCCCACCTACTTCGGAGTCTACGGTGCCCTGAACGACCGCTTTGGCGTAAGGTGGATGTTCGCGGGCGACTTTGTACCAAGCAAATAAGGGCGGTTGAGCCCAATCCTTCCGACAGGAGATCCGGATGGCGTATAAGGCGATCAGCCTAAAAGAGAAGTACTCGCTCTTCACAAAACAATGGGCGCCCAAGGTCATTGCTGAAATGAATGACTATCAATTCAAACTTGTCAAATTAGTGGGCGACTTCGTCTGGCACGACCATCCGGAGACAGACGAGGCCTTCCTTGTTATCGAAGGAACTCTTCGCATCGACTTCACCGACGGCGCAGCGGTGATCGGGCCGGGAGAACTCTACATCGTTCCAAAGGGCGTGCGCCACAAACCCTATGCGGAAAACGAAGTGAAACTCATGCTCATCGAACCGCGCGGCGTCTTAAACACAGGCAATGAGGGCGGTCTACGCACCGCCCAGAACGACGTTTGGATCTGATCCCATTGCCTCTACGCCCTTACGGCTGCGGAGATGTTCGCGCAGTAGCCGCCGGTTTCCGCCTCATTGATCGTAACGAGTCAATAACACTCTCAAACCTATCGCCTCGGAGGCGCCGCATATGTTCGCGCAACCTTGCCTTCCAATTTCCCCTGAATTGCACAAGGACGGCAGCGTTACCTTCCGCCTGCAGCGGCCCGATGCCCGTGAGGTGCTTGTGAGGCTCGATGGCCTCGCTGCACCTTTGAAGATGACCACGTCCGATGGGGTGTGGTCGGCTACAGCCGGCCCGCTCGTCTCGGGATCCTACTGTTACTCATACCAAGTGGACGGCAGAACGGAATTGGATCCGCTGAATCCGGAGGTGATGCCGAATTACGCCTTCTTGAACAGCGCCTTCCGCATTCCAGAGCCTGAAGGAGCACCCTGGGAGTGCACAGATTCACCGCACGGCACAGTGCACCGTCACTTTTATGAAACGAAGATCGTAAAGGGGTTGCGCGGCGGCCAGAGCGAATACTTTGTCTACACGCCACCGGAATATGAGGAGCACTCATCCACCGCCTATCCTACTCTTTACTTGCTCCACGGACTGAGCCAGGGGGCTGCGGATTGGACGGTCATGGGCAGAGCGAATTTTGTGCTAGACAATCTGATCGCCGACGGCATGGCGAAGCCCATGATCGCAGTGATGCCTCTGGGATACGGCGATATGGCAGTCGCCAACAAACAACCGTCGGAGGGTGACTTTGCCGCGATGCTCTTTGCCAGCAACGCACTATTCGCCGATGTCCTGTTTACAGAGATCATCCCCCGCGTCGAGGCGGATTACCGAGCGGCCAAAAATTGGCACCAAAGAGCTATCGCCGGCCTATCTATGGGCGGAGCCCAAAGTCTGGATATCGGACTGAACGGCAATGGCGAGTTTGCCTGGATTGGCGGATTCAGTGCGGCGGATGCGCTTGTGCGGAGAACCTCAGCGCGCGATTCTGCAAATGACCTGGAGCTGTTGTGGATGTCCTGCGGAACTGAGGACTGGCTCCTGGATTCGAATCGGAAACTTGTCGGGAATCTGAAGGAGAGCGGATATGCATTCAGCCTGACCGAAACTCCCGGAGCCCATAATTGGCCCGTGTGGCAACGCAATCTGGTGGAATTTGTGCAACTGCTCTTCACCAGCTAGTCATCCTATGGTGCTCAGCGACTGCGCGCGGACCAATGTAGCTGCTTTTGAGTCGATCACCGCTCCTTGCTGCAAATAGGCTGTAGTTTTGCCGCTTTGTCTTTGCATCAATCCGAGACTTGTCGATGAATCTGTTGGTCCTCCGAGGACCGCGCCGACCCAGAATACAGTCACGTTTCCGTAGAACGGCCGACGTGTCAACCCGCGGCGTAGGCTCATGGCCAACCGCGATGGAGGCGGTTGGCATGAGCAGAAATGGCAACAAGAAATCTCCAAAGCCAAAGCGGCCGAAGACACGACTCGGACTTCCGGATCTGGATCACAGCAAATCGGCGGTTTTAGACAGCTTCGTTCACGTGAGTCTAAGCGCGGATACCGACACGCCATTGATGAGTTTATCCAGTGGTATTGCTCCGAGCCGCGACTGTCGTTCAACAAGGTGGTCGTTACTCGTTACCGCATCTTCCTTGAGAATCGGAACCTGGCGGCGGGGACGATCAACGGGCGGCTCGCGGCTGTGCGAAGACTTGCCTATGAGGCTGCAGACGCTGGCCTGCTCAGCCCGGAACTCGCCGCCGGAATTCGACGAGTGAAAGGCGCCAAGAAGCTGGGTGTGAGGCTGGGAAACTGGCTAACCGCCGAGGAAGCGCCCGTAGGTTCTGGCAATCGCCTGCGCCTGACACTTTGAAGGGGAAAAGGGACCGTGCAATTCTCGCTGTCTTGCTTGGCTGTGGACTCCGACGGCGCGAATTGGCTGATCTGGACTTCGTGCATTTGCAGCAGCGCGAAGAGCACGGGGCCATCGTTGATCTCATCGGCAAAGGCGGCCACATTCGGACCGTCCCTATGCCGGAGTGGGTTAAAGCGATGATCGATCTGTGGGTACCGGTTGAAGCCTTCCGGCAATTTGGGGTGATCGCTGGACGAGCTTTGGGCATACGACGGAATCCCCACCGACGCGGCTGTCATGGCAAGAAACTTGCAGAAACTCCTTCGCTCCATACGCTCCGGTTTCGCTCCTCGCAATCCTGATCAGCGCGGCCATCCGCCGGCTTTTGAGCGGGGCCGCTTCGTTCCGAGGCCGGCCCCTGCAATTCGTTATCGGGATGCGGCCGCGGGCTGAAATAGCCTCGGTGCGAAGTCTTTCAGGTCGCGCCGCCAGGTTTGCCATTCATGATCGGTGCCGGGCGATTCGTAAAAGACATGCTGCACACCTCCCGCGTCCAGCGAAGTGTGCAGGCTTTCCAATCCAGACTTCATGCGTTCAGGCTCATTTGTGCCCACGCCGATCCATAGCAAGTGCACGCGCTTTGCGAATGCGGACGGGTCGGCCAGATCTCCGTTGTATGCGGTCTTGACGTCGAACTTGTTGCCCGTCAGGAAAGGATTGCCCGCGCCGCTGAACCCACCGATGTAGGAAAACAGATCGAGATGATCGAACGTCACGTGGAACGTTTGCATTCCGCCCATGGAGAGTCCAGCCATGGCGCGGTGATCGCGATCGGGTATGGTGCGGAATGTCTTGTCCACAAACGGGATCAACGCCTGAGTCATGTCGTCTTCGAACGCGCCCATCCGCTCCTGCATCACTTTCATGAACTCAGGCGAACCAAACGGCTTCCCTGTCAGATCGGGAACGACATACCCGGCGCGAGTCGCATAGCCATTGGCCATGACGATGATCATCGGCTTGGTCTTACCGCCGGTAATCAGGTTGTCGAGGATGAAATTCGCCTCGCCTTGCCGGATCCAGCCAGTCTCATCCTCGCCTCCGCCGTGTTGGAGGTAGAGAACCGGATAGCGCGCCTTTGACGTGTCGTAATCGGGCGACAGGTAGACGAAGGCGTCACGCCAAGTCCCGGTCACGCCGGAGTGGTACCAAAACTGGCGAACCTGGCCGTGCGGCGCCTTCGCATGCCGCTAATACCTGAATCCGGCGCATTCCGCAGGGGGAACCTTGATTGCCGTGCTGGATTGACAGGGTGTTCGGCGGTTCCATGATGTTTCGGGATAACATAACTTTCGGTGAGGTTATCCCGGAATGCGCC
>JAJYUB010000104.1 GCA_021792795.1 Acidobacteriota bacterium
GCGCATTCCGGGATAACCTCACCGAAAGTTATGTTATCCCGAAACATCATGGAACCGCCGAACACCCTGTCAATCCAGCACGGCAATCAAGGTTCCCCCTGCGGAATGCGCCGGATTCAGGTATAAGCGTACAGGCACTCACTGTACAAACGGATAGCGTGGAAGAGCCCGTCCAGTTTCAGAGAAGCTCAACCCTGGCGTTAAGCGAGTATGTACCAGGGTCTGTATTGCTGGGCGCGGGCAAGAGCTACTCGTCGCACGGCGTCTTGAGCTTTTGGTCCGAAACCGGTAATAGAACCTTTGGTCTACGTAAGTATCTGTACCAATGCATAAAAGGTCATCAATGGACAGAACTCCAACCGTTGACAATAGAGGTCTGTCCACGCTGCCAAGGGCCCTTGGCACGTTCAAAGACCGATCTCTTGTTGCCGCGCTTCGGATACTCCACCGCGATATGGGATGGGCCAACTTGGGAGACAGATCAAGAGAGGGTGGGGGTGACACAGGTTCTGGCGTCGATGTTGCTTTCAGCAACATCGACGCGCACGGTGGAGGACTTCGCGGGAGTAGCTGGGTTGGACGTGCAGTTATTCGAAAACGCCGATCTGCTAGCGACGAACGCGGGGCAATACGAATGCGGTTTCGCCCTCTGCACCCGCTGTGGGTTTGCTGATAGCATGCGTAGCGGAACGGACGATCTGCCCGGTCTCGAAGGGGTGCCATTCCGCGAGCATCTACCGATCACGGGTAAGGCTGGGAATAGCCGTCCCTGCTGGAAGCACGACGAGGATGGACTGGTGATCCAGCACCTGCACTTTGCCGCCGAGCACAACACGGATCTGCTGCAACTCGATCTTGAGCGCAGCAACTCACTACGCACGCCTGTCATGGCCGTAACCTTTGCCCACGCGATTCACCTTGCGGCGGCAGAGCTCCTTGAAATCGACGCCCGCGAGATAAGCCTGTCGACTGAGGATCTCCGACAAGGAAGAACCTGGCGTTTTCATCTTTACGACAGCGATGCTGGTGGCTCTGGGCATATCGCCGAATTGGTCACGAGAGAGGCCGAGCTTGGAGAAGCCGTTCGGAGGGTTCTACGACGAAGTGCTCCTCACGACAGCTATTGCCGTGATGCGTGTTTACGATGCCTGCTCTCCCAAGAAAGTCAGGAAGCGTACGCAAAAGGGTTGCTTGATCGTCGCGGTTTACTTGAAATACTTCGCGGCTGATACCTTTGCGCGAATGCCGGGTAGCGCCGAATAGGCCAGCCCACCTCTCCGGTTTGCACGCAAAGGAGCAGAAACCTTCGTTGAAGGCTACCTTCAATCGGAGATTGTGGAGGCGCGCAACGATTTTGCCGAGGCAGCAGGTGCGTTTCGCCACACGCTTATAGCCAACAATGAAAAGTTGAAAGGTTGAAACTGGTTCAGGAACTTCTGCGACTGGCCCACCTCAAAGATCACTCTGGATACCTACTCGCAGGCGCAGATGAAGGACATGCGGCGGGCGCAATCCCGTATCGCCATAAAACTGCTCAGGTCCACAATGAGGAGTACGAAGCTCGTGCGCGAGAAACTGAAGGACGCTATGCGGCAACACAGGCTGGTTCGAAGGCTGCTTAGGGAGAGCTGGTCCCGGCGTGGTCCCAGAAAAGCGCCGAAATGTATAAGTTGTTTGTTTTGTTGGCGTCCCCGACGGGATTTGAACCCGTGTTATCGCCGTGAAAGTGGTCGGCGATCTCGTAACTTATTGAAACTAGACGGCATGGATAGCGCCCTAAGACCGTTTTAGGCATAGGTAGAGCGGGTTATCGGACTGTTATTGGACCATGATTTGCGAAGTGCTCTGGAGCCAAAATTATGGAACCGGCACTTGAGACCATCCTCGAATCGCTCCCGGAAAGACAGCATCGATCTAAACTGGAACCACACCGAGAATTGATCCGCGAACTCCGGCGCAAGGGCCGCACCTATCGTGAAGTCGCCCACCTGCTCCATGAGCGCATTGGATTGTATGTCGCGCATAGTACCATTCATTCCTTCATCAAAGTTCGTGCCAAACATCGGAAGCGGACGCAATATGAACTGCCGCCCATGGAACTGACTCCGGCACAGTCATCCATGCGGGATCACGTGGCCGCATTCAAAGCAAAGCCCATAGAGCAGCAGACGAAGCGCGCGCGCTTTGTCTTTCGAGAAAACGAACCTCTGACCTTGCGGAGTGGTGGAGGTGCGCGATGACAGCCGTTATGAAGCGGGTAGTCTTCACCATGGGAGGTAAAGGCGGGGTCGGCAAAACCGGCGTCATGGTTGCACTCGCCGAATGGTTTGAAGCCCATGAAATTCCTTGCACGCTACTCGACCTCGATACCGAGAACAAGGCACGTGGATCGTTAAAACATTACTTCAATGGCTCTGCTGCCAAAGTGAATATCAACACGCCTGCGGGCCTCGATACTTTTGTAGACCATCTTGAAAGTGGTGCGTCGGTCATCCTGGCGGACATGGGTGCGGGTTCGGGGCAAATTGCCGCCGACTGGTTTGACTCCATGTACGAGGATGTTGCCGCTGGTGGGGTGGTTTTCACTGCCATTGGCGTCATCACTCCAGACCCTGCCAGTGTGGAGAGTGTGCTGGCCTGGGCCAGCCGGTTGCAGGATCGTGTCGAGTACATGATCGTGGAAAACGCCGTCAGTCCTCTGGCAGACTTCGCCTATTGGCATTCGACCGAGCAAGCCCTGCAATTCCGAAAAGTATTTGTGCCAACAATCATTCACATGGATTTTCGTCTGGCAGAGCTGGAAAATCCAGCACGGCAGCATGGCGTCAAGCTCGGCCAGATTGCCGAGCGCAGCACCACCATCGATGAATTGCGACGGGCATCCTTGGTGATCCGCGCGCAGAGTTATCGCCGCAAACTGTTTGCAGAGTTTGACCAGGCAAAGGCGGTGTTGCTGCCATGAGTACCGAGCCACTTCTGCAAATTGCTGCCGACGAGTCTGGAGAATGTACCCTCTTCGACAGGCTTGCTCAACTTGTCCCGCCGGAGCGTCAGGCGGAATACTATCGCGTCCTTGCGCATACGAAGACGCTGGACCCCGATGATGAGATGCTTCGCATTCTCGAAGCTATGGGTGTGCTCGCGCTGCTGACGTGCGAGACGCCGAGCGCTATTGCTGAGGAGAGAATGCAATTGAAGGAAGTGCTGGAAAGCTCTTTGGAACAGACGGAAGCTGCACGCGAGCGGATACTGGAATATGTCGGTGCACTGGAATCGCGTCTGGCAGACTTGCCAAGCGAATTGGAAGCTGGTCTCGACCCGCAACGGATCGCAAAGCTGTTGGGCGAAAGTTTGCGGCAGCACTTCCTTAAATCTGGCTTGCCGGATACCGCTCAGTCACTTCGAGTGGCGGCTACTGAATTGATCAGTGCGCAAAAGCAATTCGCTGAAGTATGTCAGTGTATGACTCATCCCAACATGGGCATTGCCGCTCAGGTCAGCACAGCGAATGATCGGGTCGTTTACTCCGTGGAATGCCGGGCACGCGAAATTGACAAACTCTTGAACCAACTTGGTCGGCATGTTGTCCGAGTTTGGCTACCGACAATTGCCACGGCTGCATTTGTCATTGGTTTATGGGCCGGGATTGAGGTTGAGCGTTTTCACAAACCGGACGTTGCTGCTCCGGTGTACAGTTCGCAGACAGTTGGAGTTACGCCTCAAACGGGAGCAAGTCTCTCGGCTCCAAAGCACATCCCGAAACATCCACAGCAAAACGTGAAACATCATGCTATGCACTCTGGAAGTGTGCGCCCGTGAGCCGTACATTTGTGAGTATTACTGCGAATGTTGCAAGGTATCAGCCCACGGCGGAATTGGATCGAACCATTGAGCATGGCCTTGGTCGATCACGCCGACGATCTGATAGCTGTCTTCACTGGAATTATCAAAGAGGATGACATGATCGGCGCGGCGAATGGCGACGGGAAGATTCTGAAGGCTGCGCCCATAACGGCGGCGAACATCGGCTTCGGGAACATGATGCCCACCGGCAAGTACACGATTGGCAATACGGAGAAGGTTGATCTCAACGTTGTTCGTTCCGATGTAAACGAGAACGATTTCAAAGCCACGGTCGCGAGCTTTCAACATCATTTGCAGATAGCTTTTGCCTGAAAGAGTTGTCTCAATCGCAAAGCCGTGGCCTTCGTGGAGCTTGCTTTCTGCAATTTGAAGCACCATCCGACCCGCCGCGATTGCAGAAGCCCCAGTAATTTCTGAGTTGATTGTTCGGGCCACTGCATCCGGATCGAGAAGGGACATCGTCCCAAAAATTTCAGCATTGCCGCTGGTGAGGGTACTCTTCCCTGCACCATTGGCTCCGGCGATGAGGATGAGCGTAGGTTGGTTCAATGGGACGGAGTAGAAACGCGCTCGGCCTGCTGCGAAAGCCGCTGGACACGAAGGGTCTCAAGTCGTTTGCGATCATCCGCAGCTTTCGCGCGTGCTGCCTGAGCGATCTTTTTCGCGAGTGTGACCAGATTTTCAGCCATGCGATTATTTTACTCCTTGATTGTCTATACGCATTTCCCTACCCATTGACGATAGCGAACGCGGCTCGAACGGAACTCGAACGAAATCGAACACTGTACGAAGTTGTTCGATTTGTGTTCGATATGGCACTTGGCGCACTGCGAACCTAAGCCGACAGGCTTAGGGATGGTGTCTATGCTTCAACACTGCGCCGCTGGCCCTGGCAACGCCGCCTGCGCCGGGATTCACTGCTTGCTTCCGAAGTGCCGCTCGAACAGTTCCCGCGACAGCCGCTCGCCCTCTTCGCTCAGCACAACCGACTTGGCCTTGCTCTTCGGATCGGAGATGTACCCCTTGGCGTGCAGCCGGTCCAGCGCGTCCCAGTCATGCCCCTTCCACGCGCGGCCATCGCCCGCCGGAGTCAGCCACAAGAGCGCCAGTACTATCTCGTCCACCTTGTCGCGGTCGTATTCCATGCCCCTGGCTCCTTGGCACAATGCTACCCCGGCACGCCGCCGTCGTGCTGGTCATGTGGAACATGAGAAAAAGACATTTTTCTCATAGCTGCAAAACAGCCGCAGCGAGGATGGCGGTCAAGGGCGCGCCGCTCTCCAGCGCGTTCATCGGAGCGAAGCGCAGACCCTTGACGGCCACCGCAGCGGAGGCTACCGCGCGTGAGCGCGCCGGGAAGCCCTTTCAGCCTCGATCCTTTGCTTCCAACACGTTAACGCCGCAGCAACCCAAGGTTACCGCGCCGGTAACCGCGAACCACGCATTTATCCCTTAGCTGCTTTGTTTTCAACACGTTTACCGGCGTAAACCTGTAAACGCCTTATTTTTCGTGTCTTCCGGCTGTAGCTTCTTGATTCCGCAAGCGTTCCCGCAGAGTTACCGCGCGGTATCCCTGCGGCAACCATTCTGGGGTGACGTGTCACCCTCATCCCGATGCCGTAGCATGGCAGGTTTTTCTGATCACACCGCCATAGCTCTCGATGGAGGCTCCAGACGCACCACAGGCCGCCTCGAAAGGGCGGCCTGCGGCTATCGATGAAAAAGAGTGAACAAGCGATAGATTGTCCCAACGAAGCAGAACCCTGCAATGACTCGGAACAACAAAAGAGCACCGGAGGAAGGAGTTACGCGCCCCCTTCCTAGTAGCCTTATCAGGGCTTGGGGGAAGCACGCGGCTATCCCAAAAAGAATCAGGCCAAAAAGCCAGACAGCGGATTCCATCTTTGCGTCGGACATTTCTGTTCCTCAGTGGCAGCCTGCATGTGTAGCGATCGTGTTGGTTGTCACAACTGATCCGGCTGCTCCGAACCCGACGCTAGCAATTGGCGGCGTAATCGAAAGCGACCAAATTCCATTGCCGAAGGAAAACTGGACCCCTAGATTGGCAACGCTGTATCCCACATTGATCGAAACTGTCGTGAACGGTCCCGAAAGCTGTTGAGAGCCACCGGCATTTGTGAAGAAGAAATTGGCACCCGCGCCTGCATATGCCCCCAAGGAAAATGTGGAACTTGTCTGCGTCGGAGCACCCGCGACATTAGAACCTGCATACGCTGTAGCGCCGCCAGACCCGAACAATCCCCCCGAAGGCCCGGAACCATTGTTATTAAAGAGACCGGCACTGCCTCCTCCCGTAGAAGATGCTCCGGCAGCTCCAGCACCGAGGTCCAAATTGTACCCAGCACCTACACCCACACCTCCTGTACCCAAGCCGTTCGTACAGGGCCCGTTATTTGGGGCCACTATTGCTTGTTTCTTTGAACAAAGACGTTCCAAATGAATAACACGCAACTCGCTACGGCCAGACCCATACTAAGGTCAGCCGCCTCGTATGCCCAGCCAGCATTTAGGTGGAGAACCAGGATCCCTGTGAGCGACGCGAAGCCGCATATGCCTGAGGCAATCACGAGAAGTATTCCTAAAGCGAACAATAGGGGTCGCTTCCTTAAGCCCTTAACCACCAGAGGATAAATCGGTGCGACGGCCAGAATGAAAAAGATGAAAAAAGTGAAATATCCAGTGTGGTCTCGCCAAGATTTGGAAGAAATCAAAAACCAAGTGAGAACCGAATAAAATGTGACTGCTGCTGCCGCAGTAATTAGAATGAGCCGCGTCTTAGCTGACATAAGCCCGCCTTTTCGAAGAGAGAGAGCTTACTGCTATTGGGTGCATGCGGCCTCCTCTTGGGATGTGTTGTACCATTCCCCCGCCAAAATCAGACCTGTATTGATCAAAATGATCGGATCCACGACAGCTATACATTCTGGAGCGCCTGGCCCCGCGAACAGACATGCGGCAGTCGTGTTCTCTAAAGTTAAGCCTCCAGCTGCTTCAATTATGTTTCGATTTGTTTGTGCGTTGGCCTGCACTTGAGCGAGACACTGGGACTTCGGCGTAGTTGGGTTTTTTGGTGCCGGATTATTTGGGGCTGTGCCACTACTGGCGTTGCTTGTGCCCTCGGGGGTGTATTCAAATGGCAGGATGTTTACTATCATTGGCGGAATCATGATATCGGTCACACCAGCGCTCATGGTGTATGTGTAGCCGCTGCCTGTTATAGCCGATGGTGGCTCTCCCAATTCGATGTAAGTGTTACCGCCAGGCGTCCAAAACTCTCCGTCGCCTCCGCCTGCGCCTTGGTTGGGTATCCCGCCACCCCAGACGTGCTGGTAACAGGCGAGGGCACCAAGTCCCGATAATAGGTAGCATTCGGCGACATAAAGCCCGCTCGGATCGGTAAACGCCAGCGGATTGTTCTCGACATACGCATAGCGGTTGAAGCTCTGCGGGTCGGCGATGTCGTAGCTGCCGTTGTAGGGATCGGGCGACATCCAGCGGCCCTGCTGATACGAGAAGTTGCGGAACCAGGCATGGTCGCTGCTGTTCTCCGTGTCCTGCGGCAGCCCGGTGAACTGAAACGAGTCGGTCGTCGTCGACGACAACAACTCCCCGAAGGGAAGAAAGACGTTCGATCCCGTGACGGTCCCGGAGTTGTTCGTCTGCACCGCCAACGAGCCCAGATGGTCCAACAGCCGGTATACCGGCACTGCCGTCTGCGTACCCGCCACCTCCGCAATCATTGAACTTCCGGCATAGATCAGATCAGTCCAGGCTCCGCTGGAGGGATTCAGCAGCGCAACCGGCACTCCCCCAAAGTAGACGGTCTCCGTCGGATTGCTGCCGCCGGTCTTCTCTACCCGCTGGTCCAATGCATCGTAGACGTACTGCGCTCCACTGCTCGCCGTGATCATCCCATCCGCATTGTACGCATAGCTGTTGCCGTTCCCGTCCGCCGTCAGCTCTCCCGCCGCGTCGTAGGTGTATCCCGTCGCCGAGATCTGATTGTTCGTAGAAAAGTTCTGCGTGAAGTTGTAGTTTCCGCTCTGCTTCATGTTTCCCCAGGGATCGATGGTATAGCTCTCCGCCACGCCGCTGGCGCTGGCCGAAGTGATCCTGTTGTCGGGATCGTAGCCGTAGGTGTAGCTCTGCGCCGAATTCAGCGTGTCCGTCACATTCGTCAGGTTCATCGCGTTCGCCGCCCAGGTGTACTGCTTTGACCATAGCGTCTGCGCCGTCGTCTTGTATTGTAGCGAGGTCAGCGACAAGCGGCTGTTGTTGCCCGCGATCAGTTGCACGCCGTTGCCCAACGTTTCTCCCGTCAAGTTGCCGGGAGGCCCATAGGAGGTGCTGGAAAGATACGCAACGTTCTCCGACTGCCCATTCCAACCGGTGTACGTCACACCCGAAAGCTGGCCCAGATTGTACGTTTGAGAAACCACGCGCCCATCGGGATAGGTCAGTGAAGTTAGGTTGCCGGCAAGATCGTACCCCGCATAGCCGGCGTTTCCAGTTTGCGTGCAATTGCTGGGAACGCAATTCGTCTGGTAGATCAGCCGACCCATAGATTCTTCAATCTTCATTTGTAGACAAAAATAGTTCAACAATGCAAAGTACATCAGGCGGCTTGTAACAGGTCAACAATGTTTTCGATGGCCTTGTCGGCTTGATGGTAGGCGGCTTCCAGTTT
>JAJYUB010000028.1 GCA_021792795.1 Acidobacteriota bacterium
CCCCCCCCCAAACCCCCCCCCAAACCCCCCCCCAAACCCCCCCCCAAACCCCCCCCCAAACCCCCCCCCCAAACCACCCCCCAAACCACCCCCCAAACCACCCCCCAAACCACCCCCCAAACCACTCCCCAGGGCACGGCTCCCGACTACTCGAAGGAGGCCTACGTGATCGATCGATACGACATTTCTGCCACCTTTCAGGCGGAAGGCACCTGGCAGCAGGTAGCCACCGTCGTCGTTCAGATCACCTCGCAGGCGGGCATCCTTCAGTTCGGCAACCTCTCCATTCCCTATGAATCGCGCAATCAGAAGGTGGAGTTCACCTACATCCGCATCCGCAAACCGGACGGCTCGATTGTCGAAACGCCCTCCGCCTATACCCAGGACATGCCGGCCGGCGTAACACTGCAAGCGCCCATGTACAGCGATCTGCATATCAAGCAGGTTCCCGTCACCAATCTCAATCCCGGCGACACGTTGATGTATCAGTACAAAATCGATCAGTTTCAGCCTGAGGTTCCGAATCAGTTTTGGCTGGCGCAGAATTTCTTCAAGGCAGGAATTGTCCTCGAGCAACACGTAGAGATCCGCGTCCCGTCCTCGAAATACGTCCAGGTGCAAAGCGCAGACGTACAGCCCACAATCCGCCGCGAGGGTGATGTCACTGTCTACGACTGGAAAACTTCGCATCTGCACCCCGAACCAAGCGATCGAAGATCTCTAGCCCTCAAGGCCGATGAAAAGCCGTCAATCCAGATGACAACCTTCGAAAACTGGCAACAGGTCGGAGATTGGTACCACAGTCTGCAATCGTCCCGCGTCGTCGTCACGCCCGCGATTCAGCAAAAAAAACAGGAACTCACCAAAGGCCTCACCACCGATGATGCCAAACAGCGCGCCATCTACGCCTATGTCGCCACGCAGTTTCGCTACATCGGCCTGTCCTTCGGCATCGGGCGCTATCAACCCCACTCCGCCGACGAAGTGCTGCAAAATAAATTCGGCGACTGTAAGGACAAGCACACTCTGTTCGCCGCACTCATGAAGGCCGCCGGCTACGACGTTTCGCCCGCACTGATCGGCAGCGCCACCAAGCTGGATGAAAGCATTCCCTACCCGGGGCAGTTCGATCACCTCATTTCCGTGTTGCACCAGGGCGAGAAGGAAACCTGGCTCGACACCACGGAAGAAGTTGCCCCGTATGGAATGCTGGCCTCTCCGCTGCGAGACAAAATGGCCTTGGTCATGCCGGCCAATGGGCCTCCAAGACTGGAAAGAACGCCAATGAATCCGCCGTTTCCAGAGGCCGACAACTTCACCATGAAGGCCGTGCTCGGCAGCGATGTTGTCCTTACCGGTCATGCCGATCTCACCACCCGTGGCGATCTGGAACTCCTCCTGCGCGCCGGCTTTCATCTCACGCCAGAAGCGGATTGGACCAAGTTAGGACAAAATGTTAGCTATCTGCTCGGCTTCAGCGGCGATGTCACCAAAGTGCAAGCTGACAATCCGGACGATACCTCGAAACCCTTCCACATCAGCTACGACTACACCCGCAAGGACTACAGCGGGAACGACGGCAAGCAGATCACCCCACCGTTGCCTCCCGCCATATTCACGCTCAGCGAACTTGATCCTCAGCCGAAAGACCCCATCGTTCTTGGCGCTCCCGGCGTTCGCGATTATCGAGCCACCATCGAGATGCCCAAGGGCTCCGTTGTAACCGTGCCCGCCGACGTCGACATTGTTACTCCTTTCGCCGAGTATCGAGAGTCCGCTTCGGTGAAAGACGGCGTTCTTTCCGCCCAGCGCATCTTCACCATCAAACAGGCCAAGCTTCCCGCCGACCAGTGGCAGGAATACATCAAGTTTGAAAAGGCGGTGCAGGCGCGAGAAAATCTCTGGATCACCCTTGCCACAGGCGATGCCTCGCTCCCCGCCACCGGCACGACCGATGTTCCCGCCGCCAGAGATCTCATCAACCAGGCCTACCAGGCTCTCAGCAGCCAAAATCAAGTGCAAGCACAAACGGAACTCGATCAGGCGAAGCTGTTGAGTCCCACGCAATGGGGCCTTTGGGCCACCTACTCGCTGCTCTATTTGGAACAGAACAAGCCGGATCAGGCGCTCGATGCCTACCACAAGGAGATCGCCAACCATCCGAACAATCTGTGGGCCTACCAATACATGTCCAGCGCAATGATGGCTCTGCATCGTCCCGCAGATGCGGAACAGGTATTGCGAGGTCTTCTGAAATCCGATCCCTCCAACACCCAAGGTACTCTGGCATTATCCAGAGTGTTGATGCAGGAAAAACGCTACGCGGACGCCATCGCTTTATTGAAACCCGCGGCCCATGCCAAAGATGCCGCCCCCAATTTGCAATTGGCGTTTGGGATGGACGAAATGGAAGCGGGGCAAAAACAGGCCGGGCTAGCGGATCTGCAGCCGATCATGCGCACTTCGCAAGATCCAGAAACCATCAACGATGTTGCCTATGTCCTGGCCGACCACGATGTCGATCTCCAGGAATCAGCGGAGTTTGCCGCAAAAGCCCTACAACAGGTCGAGCATGCCACCGCTTCCATCCAACTCGCGAACCTCAACAAGCAAGACCTCGCGAATGTGTCCCTTCTGGGCGCGATATGGGACACAGTCGGTTGGATCGACTTCAAGCAGGCAAACTATTCCGACGCCGAGCGGTATCTTCGGTCTGCTTGGCTGCTATCCCAAAACGCCGACGTCGCCGATCATCTTCGCAAAACCTACGAGAAAGAAGGGAAACTCGTCGAAGCTCGCCACATGCAGAAACTCGCCGCCGCGAGCCGTCCGAATCGAGTGGTACGGGTCGGCAAGAATGGAATCGTAACTGGACTTCCATCGCCGAACAAGAGAGCGGAAAACGAAAAGTATGTGTTGGAGGTACAAAAGCTCCGAACTACTGAAATTTCCGGGCTGCCCAAAAAAATGGCGTCAGCGCAATTCTGGCTGGTCTTCACTCCTCAGGGATTGGAAGAAGTCAAAATGATCAGCGGGGATGCCACGCTCAGTGAGGCCGCGGATCAGATGAAAAAGCACAAATATCCGCAAACCTTCCCAGACCATGGTCCAGTAAAAATAGTCCGCCGCGGAATTCTGTCTTGTTCGCAATTCGACCCGACATGCCAATTGGTCCTGCTGCAGCCGCAGTGGACACAACTGTAAAGAACATCGTCAGCGCGAAGCCATGGAGTAAAAGGTATTCGCGCCGGAACGCAGGTCCTTGCCGTACCCCAGCACAAATTCAAAACTTCCCAACAGCTTCACCTTGGCCTGCAGCCCCGTATCCGTCAGCCATTTTGGCGACCCAAAATATTCCGACGCATCGTAGATGTCTCCGGTATCCAGGAACGGCCCCACCTGCACCTGAACGAAAGCATCGTGAAACACAACCTTCTCGCTGTCGGAGTTGGAAAGAACATAGTTTCTTCCCAGCGGAGCATTTCCTTTCTGCCCGTTCAACAATCCATTGTGCCCGCGCATCCACAACTCGTTATCGCGATCGAACCCGAGCATGAAAAGATCGTCGAACGGCGCCTGGCCAAACGTTCTCCCGGCCCGCAGCATCGTACTCGTCTCGTAGTCGTCGCCCTGCGCCCGCGGAAGCCAATTCGCCGCCAGCGAGCCCTGCAACTGCCCATATTTTCCCAGCGGATTGGCGAAGAATTTTCCCGCTTCGCCCGTCACGCCTGCATCCAGCGAGAATCTTCTTTCAGGAAATTGCACCAGCGACCGCTGAATATTCGCCCGAAGGTCCGCTCCGGAACTATTCGTGAACAATTCGGCCACCTGCGCCGGAATGCCAACCAGGCTCCGAAAATCGCGATACGAATATTCCCCGGCCACGTTCCACTGCCACCGCCAATTCTCGATGGAAGCCACCTCGGCCCCGATCACCGCGCGTCTCATATTCATACCAGCCGTTGATGGCGGCGCGGCAGGCAGCAGCGTATTCGAGATGTTCCAGTTTTCATTCCTTCCCACGAAATACAACCGGACGCGCTGCTTGGGATTTTCCCCGAGCGGCCACGCGACGTCGGTCGCGAGCCAGCGCTTTTCGTCGTCCCATCGCACGAACGAGCGCCAGTTCAGCCCCTTGTTGTTTAAGTTGTACATCTCCGGATACACCGACTGGTACGGCAATCCGCGCAGCATCGTCGCGGCGGTCTGCCATCGCAAGTCATGCCAATTCGGTTCCTCGCTTGCGCGCCAAACCAGCCTGAACGCTCCGTCACGCTGCGCCTGCAATTCATAGAATGCGTGTGGAAACAGATCCAGCGACTGCAACTCCGCTTGCGTGGTCAGAAATTGCTCCCGCGTCCACATCGCTCCAGGAGAAAATTTGAACGCGCGGTCCAGGATCAGCGGATCCAGCTTCGGCTGCGGATCGAATGTCAGATCGTTCAGCGTCGGCTTGCCCACGCGATTCCAATACTTCAAGGCGGCTTCCAGATTGCCTTCAAGAAAATAAATGGATGCTAGAAAATTGCTGGCGTAGGCGTCGTTTGGTTGCAGCACGAGTGCGCGGCGCAATTCTTTCTTGGCGCGCGAAAATCGCTTGTCGCGATACGCAATCCCGGCCATCTCTTCCGGGAAACGGGCATCGCGCGGATGACCGGCATGGCCCGCTTCCAACGTCCGCTCGGCTTCGTCGAAACGCCCCAGATGCGCCAACGCCAACCCGCGATCGAGTTCCAGATCGGCTGCTTCTTGCGGCGATTCAGGCACAGCCTGGACGACATCTTCCCATCGTCCCGCGTCGTAGAGCGCTTTCACTTGCGCGGCTTGGTCTCCGCTGGCAGTCGCACAGGTTGTCTGCGCCACAGCATGTGCAGGCAGTAGCAGAAGCAGGAAAAAAATCAATGCGCAGGTTGGGGCACGGCCAGTAGCGTCCAGTTGCCCGTCGCACGCCATTCCGATTCGAACCCTTCGCGAGAAATGCGCAGCATTTTTTGCTGCGCGGGGTCGTTCATGAAGACATAATTCCGTCCGGGATCGATCCCGACGATCACAACATAATGCAGCGGCCCGCGCGGCCCACTTGCCTGGATGCCGACAATCATGGGGCGCCCCAACGCAAGCTCGCGCTCGAAGTCGCTCCATTGGCCGCGAAATGTGAATGCTTGATAGCCGGATTGCCGCAAATATTTTCGCATCCCGCTGGCATAAATGCCGCCTGCCGCGCGCGAAAACAGCGCTGCCTGGATGTGTTCCGGTTCCGCGTCTGGGGTAATGGCTCGCCGCTGTTTTCGGTCCCAATATTGCATCACCATGGAAAGGGAAGCAGACCCGCATCCATCGGCGGTTTGCGCCGCAAAAGGAACGTCGATCCAAATCGCGCGCGTTGAATCTGCCGGGACCCCTGCGGCGGCCATCCATTGGCCGCCGAGAAGCAACAGCGCGGCAATCAGCCACACTTTCATCCCTAGTGAACAGCGACGATAATCAGGATCAACGCGACAAACCCGACCAGAATCAGCAACAAGTCATGATTGTCGATGTTTCCTGCCGCGAAATCCTTCTGCGCCTTGGCGGATCGCGCAGCCAGGCTCGCCAACTCAGCGTCGTTCAACTGGCTGACAGCGTTCGTCACTTGCTGCGGATCGATTTTCGCCGACTGCATCGCGCGCCGCGCTTCTTTCGTCGACAAAAAATCGCGCACTTCTTGCTGGTTATGCTGGCGAGCAGCCGACGACGCAGCGACATCGTTCTGAATCCGGTCGGGGGAAACGACGTGGCTTTGCGCCACGATGGCATGCGGTGCAACTGCCGCAACGCTGAGTAAAAGCATACTTGTGCAACTCAATTTTCCGGCTTGCAACTTCTTCATCTTTACCTCCAAACAGGGGGATTGGATCGCTCGAAAATGCGGAGCGTTTCGATTAGCTTACCAGCATCTACCCGGTGGATGCGCATTTCGATTGCGCTGTTGTATCCGGCCGGCCATTGGGAACCTCAGAGTGCAACACCCTTACAAGCGCCATTCTTTCTTCCTTCCAAAAAGTAGAGGAACGGGCAAGAGCCCCTTGCGCGATTCCTTGCCACGTCACCAGCAGGCGCAAGATGCAGATGCGCAAGAACCTTGCGCGTCCCGGCGTATCGTTTGCGCAATCGACGCGCTCGACGAGTTGCACTTCTCGTGCGATCTCATTCTGCCGTCCGTTACTTGACCAGCGCCGCTCTTTCCGTGCTGGCGGAAAGCCGCGCCGTCCGTTCCTGTTTCTCCCACGCGAAGGGGCGCCCGTCGATGGCGCGCTTAATCGTCTTCAGCAGCACCAGCGAAAAGACCTGGCGATACGTGAACCGCTGGATCCAGATATGGAAGAGCAGCCAGCCATCGCCTTTGTTGCTGGCGTGGCGCGGCTCCAACAGGAAAGCCAACGACGACGCCAGGAAATCCACCACCAGGAAAGCCAGAAAATAAAAGATCAATTTGTCTAAACTGGCCGCGTCCGCCGCCACCGGATGAAAGTATCGGTTGACGGCGTAATTCAGTATGCCAGCCAGAAACATCAGGTCGATAAATGGCGAGAACAACGGCAAAATTATCTGGAAAACAATCATGTTCGGCAACGCGAACAGGCCCATGGCGCGGTGCCGCAGAAACGCGCCGCGATGTTTCACCACCGCCTGCAAAATCCCAAACGACCAACGGAACCGCTGTCGCATCAGGCCGCGCACATTGTCCGGCGCCTCGGTAAACGCGAAGGCGCGGTCCTCATAGACCACCTTGCATCCCTGCTGCAGCAGGTTCATGGTCAGGTCGGCATCTTCGGCCACCGTGTTCACGTGGTACCCGTCCGCCTTCTTCACCGCAGCGGTGCGCCACGCCCCGATTGCGCCCGGGACCACTGTGACAACATTGAACAAATCCAGCGCGCGCCGCTCAAAATTCTGGCTGGTGATATATTCCAGGGCCTGCCAGCGCGTCCACAGGTTAATGCGGTTCCCCACCTTCGCATTGCCCGCCACCGCGCCTACCTTTGGATCGGCCATGCGCGGAATCAGTTTCGCAATCGCATCGGGCGCGATCACCGTGTCCGCATCGATGCCGACGTAGATTTCCTCGGTGACATACTGCAGGCCGAAATTCAGCGCCTCCGCCTTGCCGCCGTTCGGGTGGGTCACCACCAGCAGCCGGCCGGAGTCCAGCGCCGCCGGCATCGCTGCGCGCGCCGCCGCCAGCGTGTTGTCGGTCGAGCCGTCGTCGATCACGATCACCCGCAGCTTCGCGTAGTTCGATCCCAACACCGAGCGAATCGTCCGCGCGATCACTTTGCCTTCGTTGTATGCCGGGATCAGCACCGCCACCTGCGGAAAATAATCTTCCGCGCCGGGATATGGCTTGCGCTTGTGTGCGCGATCGATCACGGCGAACAGTCCAACGATCAGCAGGCGGCCCGTCATCAAAACGTCCCCAACAAAAAAGATCAGGACCACGGTATGCGCAAAAAACGAGAGAAACCAGAAAGCGACGGCATCGATGCGCGCCTGCCAGCGTTGCTTATAGGGGATCGGCGGCATCACCTGGTCCCGCGTCTTGCCGATCAACGCCGACACGGGAACGATCCTGTAGCCTTTCGCGCGCAGCGTATCGATCAACACCGGAAGCGTCGCCACCGTCACGGAACGGTCTCCGCCGCCGTCATGCATCAGGATGATGCTGCCGCGAAACTGCGGCTTGGTCTTCATAATTTCCAACTGATCCAGGACCGCGGCAACGATCTCCTGCGGCGTTTTTCGCGGATGTTCGTTCCAGTCGTCGGTATCGATTTTGTCGCCGACGATGATGTAGCCCATCTGCTCCACCCGGTCCACCGGCGCCGCTTGATCGTTGGTGTCCGGCTCCTGATCGATCGAATACGGCGGACGGAAATAGAGCGGCTGCACCCCCAGCTCCGCCGCAAACAGACGCTCCGTTCCATTCAGTTCCAGCTCAAGCTGGCGCGTCGAAATCTGGCTGATGTCCGGATGGGTAAAGGTATGGTTCCCAATTTCCTGGCCATCCCGGTAATAGCGTTTCAACAGTCCTACATTGTCCAGCGCTTCTTCGCCAATCACCATAAACGTCGCCGACACATGCTCGCGCGTCAGGATGTCCAGAATTTTCGGCGTCCATGTCGGATCGGGTCCGTCGTCAAAGCTCAGCGCAAGCTCGTTGGGGTGATATCCGTATTGCAGCAAGGTATACGGTTGCGGAAATGCGTGGACCGTTTGGCTGACGGCCAGGTTGGAGTCGGAATCGATCTGGATCGTTCGCTTGCCATCCTGCGGCCTGCCAATCACCTTCAGAATGTCGCCGTCTCCCTCGGTGTTCACATTCGCGCCGGGATAAATGGTCGAAAGCCGGTTCGCTGCATCCGGGTCCATCGGATTGGACCAGATCTTCCACAGCGTGGGGTCCTCGCTGCCCAGCCTCCACAGCGCAAATGTCCGAATGCCCAGTTCGCGCGCGGCGCGCATTTCATTCAGCGCCGTCACGGCATCCAGATACCACACCTCGTGCCGCGTGTGCGCGTCCTCGTCCTCATAGGCAAAATGCATGTTCAGCGAGTCTGCATCCAGCACAGGCGCGGCGTCGGAGTCGGATGCCTCCTGCCATGCGTCCTGCACCGCCAGATCGTCGACATCCAAAACCTTGCGGGCTGCGCCCCTATGTTTCTTCTCGCCCGGCATCGGCAGCGTCCAGTCGTAGCCGTAATCTCCAAGGCTACAGATCAACTTGTTCCTGGGAACCACTTTCAGCGCGGCCTTCAAATTCCGGACGAACCACTCCTGACCTGCGACTGGCCCCGGGCTGCTCGCCGGTTCATGCTGGTCGTAATCCATCAGGATCACGCCATCCGTGTGGGCCGCATAGTATTTGAAGTCCCAATCGTTGTCATCCACCGGCACGTTAATGTAGAGACGCAGTTGCAGTGGATGCATTTTCGCGTACAGGTCGGCGACCATCCTGCGATAGGCCGGCTGCGCGTCCGATGGAATCGCCTCCAGGTCGAGCGCAATCCCGTGATAGCGAGGATCGGCGGCCAGCAGTTCCATCACCTGCTTCTCAAACCTGGCCTGCGAGGCGCGATTCATCAAAAACTTCTCGACAACTGCGGTTTGAAAATCTCCCTTCATCTGGTCGAAATTGCTGACCATGGGGAACACTTCCGTGTCTTCGTGCGCGTCCGCAATCGCGCGCTCCACTTTGCGATCCGGATCGATGTTATGCACGCCAGCTGCGTCGACCGGCGCAAACGCGTGGTTGTCGAGCGTGTACGCCGTCAGCTTTCCATCTGGCGTTACAACGTGCAGCCAATCCGTAAAGAGCAGATCGATGTCGTGTACATGATTTTTCAACGAAATAAAACTGGCCGCATCGTAGTCGACATAAAATGCCGCCCGCAGACCTTCGACGGAGTTCAGCGGAATGTCCGACGGGCGTCGATGCCGCTTGCGACGCAACGCAAGCTGGCTGGAACGCGATTTTGGCGTGTAGTAAGAGTCGCGGAGCGGCCGATAATTTCGCTTCGGCGTCGGCAACAGCAGTTCCGGCAGCCGTTCCCGGCGCAGCACATTGATGCCGAAAGCGACCAGCACCACCGTCGACAGCACGGCAACTGTGTCAAGGATGCGCCGCAGGCGCTTCCATCTCTTTCGGCCGGGATCGTAGAAAATTGGCTTGATCATTCTGAAACAAGGTTCATAGGGCTTATCGTAGTCGCGACCGTCCCCAGCTTCAAACTATCTTAAAAAGGCGCTGGCGAGGTTGTATGATTCATAATCGATGCGTTTCCTGTTGCGCCATGCCACCAAGTCCACCCTCGCCGCCCTTCTACTGGGGCTGCTGCTGCGGCTCTGGTTCATCCATTATTACCCGGTCGTCGAAGGCGACTCGCTGGTGTACGGAGAAATTGCCCGCAATTGGTTCTGGCACGGCATCTTCGGATTTACCCGCGTCAATGGAATCCATCCGACCCTGATTCGTCTTCCCGGATATCCACTTTTTCTCGCTCTCTGCTTCCTCGTGTTTGGCATTGACCACTACACGCCCGTTTTATTGCTGCAGGCCATCATGGACCTGGCCACCTGCCTGCTGGTGGCCGGCTTCGCTGCCCGCGTCATCTCCCGCAAAGCTGGGATTGTTGCCCTCTACCTGGCAGCCCTGTGTCCGTTTACCGCCAACTACGTCGCCTGCCCGCTGACCGAAACCCCTACGCTGTTCTGTATCGCACTCGGCCTCTATGCCCTCGCCCGTTATGTCGAGCGTCCCGGTTTCACCGCCTGGTTCTGGGTACTCGTCTTTACCGTCAGCTATAGCGCCTTGTTGCGTCCCGACGGCCCGCTGTTAGGACTGGTGCTGGCGCCTGCCATGTTCTGGTACGCCCGCCCAAAAATTCCCGCCCGCCGCAGCGCCATGCTGGCCATCGCGTGTACTCTGCTGGCGATGGTACCGTTCGTCCCCTGGACCATCCGCAATGAAGTCAGCATGCATGTATTCCAGCCCCTCGCGCCACGCTACGCCAACGATCCCACAGAATACGTTCCCCGCGGCTGGATTCGCTGGGTAAAGTCCTGGGCCGGCGATTACGCCTCGACCGCCGACACGTACTGGAACGTGAACGGCTCCCCCATCGACATCACCGTGCTTCCCTCGCGCGCCTTCGACAATACCGCCGAAAAAGCGCAAACGGCGAAACTGTTCGACGAATACAACAAGATCGAAATCATGACGTATGCTCTGGACGCGCAATTCAACCGGCTGGCGCAACAGAGGATTGATCGCCATCGCTTCCGCTTCTATGTGCTGCTACCGACGATGCGTCTAGGAGACATGTGGCTGCGTCCGCGAACTGAGCAATTGTGGATTGAACTGCGCTGGTGGCAGTACCAGCACCATCCCGCGGAAACCGTTTTTTCCTGGGCCTACGCCGCGCTGAACCTCGCCTATCTTCTGCTGGCCGCATGGGGGCTGCGCAAGCGCGTCCCTTTCACCGCCGTCATGGTTGCCTACGCCATTGTCCGCTGCCTGTTGCTGTTGACCATCGAAACTCCTGAGTCGCGCTACACCCTGGAATGTTTTCCCATGATCTTCATCCTGGCCGCCGCCGCCCTCACCGTACGCACTCCCAAACAATCGGCTACTTCTGAATCACCTGCGTCTTCGAGTTCGTCTTGATCTTGAAAACCGAGGCCGATATTTTCTTGTTGTATTCAATGTTACGGAAGTACGAAGTCCGCGTATCGCCGGAAGGCTCATACAGAATCTGCTTCAGGGAAACCGCGCGCGTCGGGTCCACCCAGATGGTCACATGCGAAAAATTCGCGCGCACGCTGGCCTCCTTGCTCACCAGGTCCAGCTTGGCCGTCTGCACTCCGTCGATCGACTCCATGCCCCGATAGGCGATGTCCCAACTCTTCTTCAGATCGCTGCCACTGCCGCCAAAGCCAAGCGTCAAATAGCTCTCGTATTGCCCCTGTTTGTCGTCGGCGTGAAATACGGTCAACTGATCGATCTGCGGCTGAAAAAACTGCAACACTCCGCCGCTGTAGACGATGGTTTTCTTCGACGGCTGGCCGTCTGCCGTCTCAATGTCGATAGCCACGCGCGCCGCAGGGCCCGATCCTTCGTAGTAAATTACTCCCGCCTGCGTGTCCGTGCTTTCGACCACACGCTCAAACTGGTCCCATTGAAAATCGGCCTTCGCGGAATGAAATTTAGCCGCCGCTGCATCCAACTGCGTCAGCACACGATTCAAATCGCCGCTGGCCGGCGTCTGTGCCCACCCCATTCCCGCGCAAAGAAAAATTCCTATGGCCACTCCCAACGCCTGCGCAACTCCACGGCCAAATCGTGAAACACACTTCTTCAACTGCATCGCTTTCTTCCCCTATCGGTGCGCCCACACACGGTACGCGATCGTCTTGCCATCCACGCCCCGCACCGGCTCATAGCGATCGATGGTTACGTTGCAAGAAATCGGCGTGATCGCCGCTTGAATCTCATGATTCAAATCGCCGGCATAATGAAATGAAGACAGCGTCGCCACATCGATCTGGTAGGTCAGTCCATTCTGCCCATCGGTTTTCACCAGCACCTGGCTCGGCGGCAGCGTCCGCTCCACCGGCCGATCGTGAAAGTCGATCAAGCGCGGAGACACAAAAATGAACAACAGGATCAGCGTCACCATCACGTCGTAATGCGCGCTGCCCCGCTGATACGTCCAGAAAATGTAACTGCGAAGGATTTTCTTCATCTCTTCTACCTCAACCGCCCAATCTCCATGTTGCGACTCCCTGGGTGCCCCATTCAAGCCGTCCTCTGGCTTGAGTGGGATAGCATGACGCTCGCACCGCAGTACGCCTTCAACTCAATCTAGCTTCAATCACCTTCAACCCGCCCATGTACGGCTGCAGCGCAGTAGGAATCGCAACCGTCCCATCCGCCTGCTGATAATTCTCGACGATGGCCAGCCACGTCCGTCCCACCGCCAGCCCGCTGCCATTCAGCGTATGCACGAACTCCGTCTTCTTCTGCCCTTGCGGTCGATAGCGAATGTTCGCGCGCCGTGCCTGGAACGCCTCAAAGTTCGAGCAAGAAGAAATCTCGCGATACAGATTCTGTCCCGGCAGCCACACTTCCAGGTCGTACGTCTTCGCCGCAGAAAACCCCAGGTCCCCCGCGCATAAATTCATCACGCGATACGGCAGCTCCAGCGCCTGCAGCACCGCCTCCGCATGTTGCGTCAGCTTCTCATGCTCCGCAGACGACTGCTCCGGTGTCACAAACTTCACCAGCTCCACCTTCTGGAATTGGTGTTGCCGCACCAACCCGCGCACATCTTTTCCATACGCCCCCGCCTCCGCGCGAAAACAGGGCGTGTACGCCGTCACGGAAATCGGCAGCTGCTTTTCCTCCAGAATGTCGTCGCGATAAAGATTCGTCAGCGGCACCTCCGCCGTCGGAATCATCCAATGATCGCGGCCTTCGCAGTGAAACAAATCCTCTTTGAACTTCGGCAACTGTCCCGTGCCAAACAACGACGCCTCGTTCACCATGAACGGCGGCAGCACCTCGCGATACCCATGCGTTCCCGTATGCAGATCGAGCATGAAATTCGCCAGCGCCCTCTCCAGCCGCGCCCCGGCGTCCCAATACACCGCGAATCGAGCGCCGGAAATCTTCGCCGCCTGCTCGAAATTCAAGATGCCAAGCTGTTCGCCCAATTCCCAGTGCGGCTTGGGCGCAAAATCAAACGCCCGCAGTGTACCCCACCGGCGAACCTCAACATTGTCCTCCGCCGACGTCCCCGGCGGCACACTCTCCGCCGGCAGATTTGGAATCTGCTGCAACACAGCTTGCATCTGTTGCTCCGCCTCGGCCGCGTCCGCGGTACAGCGCTCAATCTCCTCCTTCATGGATCGCGTCCGATCCATCAACTCCGCGGCGTCCTCGCCCTTCTGCTTCCGCTTCGCGACCTCACCAGAAATCTGGTTCCGCTCTGCCTTCAAACTTTCCGACTGCGTAATCGCCGCTCGACGGATTCGATCCAGTTCCTCAAAGCCGCCCAACATTGCGGCAACATCCGCCCCGCGTCGGCCAAGCTTCTCCCTCACCTGTGCCAGGTTTGCCCGCACAAATCCCAAATCAAGCATAAGCATTCATTTTACAGGGCCGATCGAATCTGGTCGCACCAGTTACCCGAATACCCGCTATTGCGGCATCGACTTGAAATGGACACGGCGCTTTTCGATGATTTCATCGGCGGATTTGTCTCTCCCACTCTGCGGATGATGCACCGCGAGGACTCCACGCAGCACGTAATAGCCTTCATCCGCGCGGGTTTTTCCGTCGCCCCGATCGATGGTCCCGCGAAAGGAGTACCAGACGCCATGCACCACTCTCGTCTGAAAGCTGATCTCGCCGCCATCGATCGCGGATTGATCGAAGAAAAATGTCAGCGGGGTATTGTTGTCCGTCTCCGCATCGCCCAGCTGCGTAATGTAGCCGCTCAGTTTGTTGCGGTCCAGGTCCAGCTCAATTGAATCGTTGCTGTGGTCGAACTCATAGGCGCCCCACACATCGTTGGGTAGGCTCGACGGTTGGCTGGCGGTTTCCGCGGAATTGTTCGCGTCGGACCGGCCCTGGTCCGGATGGGCGCCGGAACGATGTTGCAGGCTGGGCGTCGACATCTGTTGCGCCCAAACCTGTGCGCACGCCAGCCCTGCCAGGAGGCAACCGGCAACCGTTGTTCGCCGCAACAATCGCCCAGGCCATCGCCAAGACAATCCCTTCGACCGGAAGCATCGCATCGCGCGTCTCCCTCTGGACCTTGCGGCGTTCCGCGACTGCCGCGCGCGGAGCATGGGTCTCGTCCTACGGTCCCCCGCAAAGCGATTGTAGGCTTCCTCGAACCAATTTCACTTTTCTGCCGCATTCTTTCATGGATGCGGCAGAAAACATCTACAGAAAATCGCCCTCGCGGCCCGGCAGCGCCTTTCCGCTGCGAACTTCCCTGGGCTTTGCCATCACATCCAAACGCATCAGGATCTTTCTTGCCAAACCGGTCAGCGGAACCTCACTCAGTTTGCTGTCCACGACCCAGTCATGCCGTTCCATCGCTTTTTCGTGTCGAGGGCCAAGGAATTCTTCCGGCTTCAGCGAAAAAACCTCGACATAGAAATTCGTATTGGTGATGGCATGCCGGATGCGCAACACCGGCTCGCTGCTCTCTGGCGCGGCGATGGCAGGCAACTCCCACATTCCCGGCATCTGCGAGGCACTGTCCGGGCGCTGCGCCAGCAGCACCGCAACTCGCTTGCTGCCCTCCTCGGCCGGCTTTTTCACCAGCGCGTAATGGGTCTGGCGGCTCACGATCTGTTTGCGCGGCGCGACAACATGTTCGCCTTTTGTCGCGCAAAATTGCCGCACAGGGCAATCCGCGCATTGTGGAGCGTGGGGCAGGCACACCGTCGCTCCCAGTTCCATCATCGCCTGATTGAAGGTCCCCGGAGCGGTCGGATCCAGCAGCCAGCCCGCGGTTTCTTTCAACTGTGCCGGCAATCCCGCGCGCCGGACTGCCGCCTTCCCCAGCACGCGCGTCAGCACCCGCTCCACGTTGCCATCGACCACCGCCACCGCCTCATTGCGCGCAATGCTGGCAATCGCCGCCGCCGTGTAGTCTCCCACTCCCGGCAGGCGTCGCAACTCCTGCGAAGTGTGCGGCAGCGACCCTCCATGCTCGTTCACCAGCAACTGCGCGGCGCTATGCAACAGGCGCGCCCGGCGATAGTATCCCAGTCCGCTCCACAACGTCAGCACTTCGTCTTCCCTCGCCAGGGCGAGAGATACCAGCGATGGAAATCTTTGGATGAACTGGTTATAGCGGGCGATCACCGTCGCCACCCGCGTCTGCTGCAGCATTACCTCCGACACCCAGATGCGATACGGATCGCGCGTCTGGCGCCACGGCAGGTCCCGCGCATTCAGCCGAAACCAACTGAGTAATTGCCGACGGAATTCTTCCCGATCCTGCTCCGTCAGGGCTGCGGTTTCCATGGGATGATTCTAACGTTGAGCGCCAGAAATGTATCCAGAACAAAAGCGGCGGGACATCTCGTTGGTGACCTCCGCCGGGCTGGCGCAAGTACCCGGTTCGGATCGAGGCCCAACGCCGACTCACCGTCAGAAAATCGCTCGCTAACGCTGGAAAGCCGTCCTCATCGGACGGCCTTCCAGCTTGGACCGCTGCACTGCGTGGACTAGTCGCCCATCACCGTTTCTTCTTTTTCCTTCTTGACGGTTTCCGTTGCCTTCGGCGCCGGCGCAATCAACGTATCGATGGCAATGAAGTTCTCTTTCGGCTTCTCGCCCAGGACATGCTCGCGATAGAGCCGGGCCATCTGCGCATTCTCGGCATCCTGCTTCATCTTCGCTTCCCGCGCGCGAATCTTTTCCTCGCGTGAATTTTTGGCGATGCCCAGCTTATCCAGGGTGTCGTTGGCCGCCGCATCCACATGGCTCTGGTTCAGCACCAATGTGTTCTGCGCATCGCCCATGCCCACCTTGCGGCCGCCCGCGAAAATCTCATGCCGGCCATGCTCTTCATACCACTTGGTCAGCGTCGCCGTCATGTGCATCTTCTCGATTATGTTGCGCCAGCCCACGCCCGTGTTGTACGCGCAGAAGCTGATTTCGCCTTCCTGCGTCGCGTACGGAATAATGCACTGCTCGGTCCGGCGGAAGTCGTAGTTGAACAGGTCCTGGAACCACATGCCCGCGATGAACAGGAAGTTCCAGCGATCGGCGCGGCGCATCTTGATGTCTTCCATAGTGCGGTCGCCCGTTACCTTGCCGTAATTCTTCCCGGTGGCGCCAAAACATTTGTCGAACTTCTTCAACAAGTCCAGTATGCGGAAATGCGTCGGCGACTTGGTCGGATCGTAGTTCCGCAACAGCGCCAGCGAGACGCCGAAGATCGACAGAAACTTGCCGCGCGCCGCGTCGTTGATCTTGGCAACATCCTTGGCCAAACGATCGGCATTCAGGAAGGCTGTCACCGGGACCGCTTCCTTGGTTTCCTTGTCGATCATCAGCGCCATGCCGATGCCACAATTTGGATGGCATCCGCACGACAGTTGTCCCCAGTCGCGGGTCGGTCCATGCACCAGGTCCGCCCAGTCGGAGAAGGTGCTCATAAAGCTGATCGGGAACCAGTCGCGGATCGGCTCACCCAGCCCGGTCTGGTTCTTGATGTCGTGCGCCATGTGACTCAACGTATAGCGCTGCGCAAGCCGCCGTTCGTCGCTGATGTCCTCATCGCGGCCCGTAAACGAGACTGGCTGGAAGCTCAAAAAGTTGATGGTCTTTGGATTGTCCAGAGCGAACTGAATAATATGTCCGACCTGCTCGTTGTTGATGCCGTTGATGATCGTCGTCACCGGAACAATATCGACGCCGGCTTCATGCAGGTTGTGGATCGCCTGCAGCTTCACGTCGAACAGGTTGCCGACCTTGCGATGGGAGTTGGCGGCATTGCCGATCCCGTCGAATTGCAGGTAGGCATAGCGCAGGCCCGCTTCCGCGGCGGCGCGACAAAATTCCTTGCTCTTCGCAAACTCAATGCCGTTGGTCGCGGCCTGTACGGAGTTGTAACCCACCTTGCGCGCATACGCCACCGCATCCAGAAAATACGGCGACAACGTCGGCTCACCGCCGGAAAACTGTACCGACATCTGGCGACGCGGCTTCACCGTGATGGCGTTGTCCAGCATGGTCTTGATTTCGTCCCATGTCAGCTCATGCACAAATCCAACCTGGTTGGCGTCCATGAAGCACGGATCGCACATCATGTTGCAGCGGTTGGTCAGATCGATGGTCAGCACCGATCCGCGGCCGTGCGTAATCGTCGAGGTGCCGTGGTCATGCAATTTCTCGTCGTTGTGGGCGCGAATATCGCGGCCCGGGAAAACCTCTTCCAGATGCTTGAAGAACGCAGGATCGATCGACATCACATCTTCAAAGTGTCCATGCTTCGGGCAATCCTTCACCATCAGGATTTTGCCGTCGCGCTCGATAATCTGCGCCTTGATCTCGCCGACTTTTTCATTCAGCAGCACTTCATGCGGCAGCTTTCCGTCCACAATCTGCTGGCGGATCTCCGGCAGACACTTCGGACAAAGCGAGTCCGTGGTGCGCGGCCAGCCCAGCGGCGGCTTCTCTTTCTGGTAGGACTTCAACAACGGTTTGTCCGACCATTTCGGCGTAAACGACGCATTGGGGCTGATGCTGTTGAACTTCTCAAATACTACCCACGCACCCTTCGCAGCCAACGTGACCGTCTTTTCCGCGAGTTTCATAGCTTTCGGCATTTTCCGGGTTCTCCTAAAAATATCTCTCGTCGAATGGATGTTGGACGTCCGGCTGAGGATACTCCCCCACCCTTGAGACGCCCCGGCTAAGTCCATGCAATCAAATACTTATACTCTACTGAGGGTTGCTTTCCGGCGCATGCGCCAAACTTGATTGCCTGCAAGCGCGCACCAAAAACCACATACTCCCTTATTCAGCTTACGCAACACAGTCGATGCGCCGGAATCGCTCTCCATTGAATGGCTGTTTTTGTACGCTCGATGGAGATTAACCCCCCATGAATGGTGCATCGCGGGGAATGGCCCTTACAGCGCGCCGATGTGGGAGAGATCGGGATGCATCTTGGAGAAGTCGGTGGCATGTTGATAGGCGCGGGCGAAGGCGCAGAGTTTGGCGTCCTGATAGAGATTGCCGAGGAAGGTAATGCTGACCGGGGTGCCGGGACCGCCGATGTTGTCTTCATCGCCGGTATCGATGGCGGGAGGCTTGGGCGAATCGTTGCCGCGAATGCCATTCGGCTGGATGACGGCGGGATGGCCGGTGAGGTTGGTGAGGGTGAGCTGCTCGCCGCCGCTGGGGGTGACAAGAACATCGACGGTCCGAAAGATGCCGGCCATCTGTTCGATGGCGAGCGTCCGGGCGCGATTGGCCTGGATATATTCCACGGCGGGATAAAAGCGCGATGCGCGGAACAAGTTGGGCCAGTCTTCCGGGCCTTGTTCGGTGAGCAACTTGTCGCGCCCTGTCATGGTCAGGTCGTCAAACGCAGCGGCCGCCTCGGCGGTCAACAGATGCATCATGGAGTTGTAGGGCAGCTTGGGCAACTCGATGGGAATCAATTTGACGCCCATGCTTCTCAATTGATCGAGCGCATCCAGGTCGAAGTTTCGATCGTACGCGGTGCGCGCCCGGGAGGCGCGGCGCAGGGCGAAATCCTTTCGCCATTTCTCCTGTTGTTCGGGGGAAAGCCCGCCAGGCATGGTTTCCTGCAACGGCTTTGGCATGTCGAAGGCGGACTGGAAATAGCCGACCCGCAGCGTGCGCCAGTCGAAGTTCGCGTCCCAGTTGAAGGCCGCGTTCCGCACGCTTAAATCTTTTCCATCCGGGCCGTAGATGCTGCTCATCACCAGGGCGCAATCTTCCACAGAGCGACAGATGGGCCCGAGCTTATCCATGGTCCAGGAAAGCGCCATGGCCCCGGTGCGCGGCACAAATCCAAAGGTGGGACGAAGGCCGGTGACGCCGCAGCGCGTGGAGGGCGAGGAGATGGAGCCGAGGGTTTCCGAGCCGATGGAGAAGGCGACGCATCCGGCGGCAGTGGCGCAGGCGGGGCCGGCAGAAGAGCCGCTCGAACCCTGACGGCGGTTCCACGGATTGAGGGTGCGGCCGCCAAACCATTTGTCTCCCATGGCCAGCGCACCGAGGCTCAATTTGGCGACGAGGACCGCACCCGCCGCGTCGAGGCGCTGCACGACGGTTGCGTCGTAATCGAAGGTCTGATGCTCGAAGCCGCCCGCGCCCCAGGTGGTCGGATAACCTTTGACCGCAAGCAGGTCTTTTGCACCCCAGGGCAGTCCATGCAGCGGGCCGCGATAGGTCCCAGATGCGATCTCGGCGTCGGCGGCCCTGGCCTGGGCCATGGCGCGATCTTCGGTGAGGGTGATGAGGAAGTGCAATGCAGGGTCGAAGCGGCGGATGCGCTCGATGTACATTTCCGTCAGTGCGACCGAAGACACTTTTCTGGTGCGAATATATTCGGCGAGTTTCGGAATGGTGGCGAAGGCCAGCTCGTCAAGGTTGACAGGCGGCTCGCCGACGGCGGGCGGATTGCCGTACTTGGGAGATTCGCGCTGGGTTTGCAGGATTGCGTTCTGCGGCAGCGGATCGAAGACGTAGGCAGGGGCAACGCTGTTCCGCAGGTGGAGCGCGCGGATGGCGGAGTAGCCGTCGCGCTGCTGATTCAGGGCATCCAGCATCATGGGAATTTGATCGGGGGCAAGGGGAACGCCGGCCAGCGCGGCCGCCTGTTCGACCATTTCGGTCGTGATTTTGGGAAGCGGTGGAGGTGGAGTGGCGGACGGGAGTGCATCCGCCGCGGCCTGCGCCTGGGCGGCAAGGGTGTAGAGAGCGCCCGGCAACAACGTCGAAGCCAATCCAAATTGCGAACAGACAGCGAGAAAATGCCGACGGTCAAGCATGATGCCGAACTGTATCACAGTAGGTGCGGAGTCAGTATTGTTTACGTTGACGCGCCAGCGATTCCGGAACCGAGTAGGAGATTAAGCCGAATCCGGAGTGGAGTCTTGGAAATGGCCGGGTTTGGGCCGGAAGAGGAGAGTCGTGATGGTTATTTTTTGGCTGCGGCGAGGCAGAAACAGAGCAATGAGAGACGCCACGGCCCCGGTGGCTGAAGAAGGCGAATTTGACCGCGACGCGACAGGTTGAGCAACGCCAGGGGCGCGAATGCGGCAGATCATGCAGGCGGGGTGGCCGGGATGAAGTGTCGGTAGATTTCCGCGGCCATGACTCTTGCCCGGAAGTCTTTGGACTTGCGCTGGCGGAGGGCCGGTTGCACGTTGAGATAGAGAAAGGCATGCAAGAGGATGCATGCGAGAAAGGTCATGAGGAGGAAGCATTCGATGGCAGCGGGGTCATGCTTCAAAACATGATCGGCGTGCCAACCCTCGACCAATTCGTTGAATCCGCGGTTTTCGATGTCCCATCGCCGGCGCGCAAAAGCGACGGCACGGTGCATGGGAAGTTGCGCTGACGGCAGGGTCGTTATCTGCGCATGGAGGAGGGACCGGTCAGCGCAACCGAGACCCCGGCAGTGGCCGCCTGACGGGCCAACTCGCTCCGGGCTACGCCCTCCGCGAGCTGGCCCGTCAACCAACAGAAACAAGAACCAACTACCCTGAGGAATGGCATTCTACAGAAACTTTCGGGCTTGACTTCATGCTGAGGATTGAAGATCAGCGTGTCCCAAGCGGAGAAGTTGAGTTTGGAACAGATTCGTTTGCTGGTAACGGCCAGCGAAGGGGTGCGTTTTGAGAGCTTATAGCGTTTCTAATTTAAGTACATACATATCCGGAAGAGGCGAAGTAATTCGCGCATTCGTTGGAGGAGACGGTGTCGAGCAGTTGGCCGATTTCCGTCCATAAGGCATCGAGGGATCGTCTGGCGGCCTTGCGGAGCGGCGATTTGAGTTTGGAAAAGAGCTTTTCTATCGGATTCAGGTCGGGCGAATAGGGTGGCAGATAGAGCACAGTTGCGCTGGCTTTGGCGATGGCTTGTCGGACTCCATCCACTTTGTGGCTGCTGAGATTGTCGAGGATGACGATGTCTCCGGGCTGGAGCGCAGGGCAGAGAAATTGCCGCACCCAGGCCAGGAACATCTCGCCGTCCATGGGACCGTCGGCGACCATCGGGGCGATCAATCGGTCATGGCGCAAGCCGCCCACGAAGGTCGTCGTTTGCCAGTTGCCCAACGGCGCCGAAGCGACGCATCGCTCCCCCCCTGGGAGCGCGTCCATGGCCCCGCGTCATGTTGGTCGAGGCCCAGGTTTCATCGATAAAAACCGGCTTCTCGATGTCCATCGACGGCTGCGCTTCACTCCATGCCCGCCGCGCCGCCTGTACGTCCTCGCGCTCTTGCTCGCTGGCGCGCAGAGTTTTTTTTGAAGGTGAGATTCCATCGGTTCAACTGGTGCCATAGAGCGCCGATCTTGATCGAAAGGCCCCGCTCGGCCAGCCGTTCTTGTAACTCGACCAGAGTCAGCTCGGGTTTGGCTGCGATCCAGCCGCGCAGCACTGTCTCCATCCCGGCCAGTCGCGACCGGCGATGGCCGCCGATCGGAAAGCTACTGCGCTGGCCCGTCCGTTGCATCCGGTTCCGCACCCGATAGACCCAGATGCGGCCCACCTCAAACCGCCGCGCGATCTCCGTCGGACGGTCCCCACGCTCCAGCGCCCGCAACACCCGCTCCCGCAAATCCTGCGAATAGGCTTGCATCTGCCCCCACCTGCCAGACAGAAGCATTATCGCATGAAATGTGTCTACCTAAATTAGAAATGCTCTGGCAATGAGATCCGCGAGATTTCTCTTGACGTGAATCAATGCTGGCTGGGGTGCGGCGATTCTAAAATATTCGGCGAGATTCGCGGCCAACAATTCCCTTAGTAATCCAGATTCTCGCACCTCAATTCCACCGCGCAACTTGACAACATATTCCCCTGCGAATGCCCCTGACGAATCTTCGCACGCGAAGATCGCCGGTTTTGTTTTTCCGCTCTCCATAAAACGGGCGAACCGTACGGCAGTCAGAATTGGGGCCACGAGTCTACTCCAGTGGGACGGGTCGTAAGGTATCGCACCTAATCTTACAGAATGTCCCTCCGCCTTCCCGCCGCGCGACCAGAGGACGAGGCTTTAGGAGCCCTTCAAATATTTCGCGAAGAAGGCAAACATGCGGCTGTCGGCGTCGGCGGTGTCCGCAGGTCGATAGCCTCCCTTGTTATTCGGATTTTGAAAGGCATGCCCCGCGTCCGGATACTCTTTCACGTCCACGGGATGGCCGATCGCCTTCATGGCGGCGGCAAAGTCCGCAACATCCTTCGGCGTAATGCCGCGATCCTGCGCTCCAAAGTTTCCCAGGATGGCCGCGTGAATTTTCTTCAATTGCGCCGGGTCGGCTTCCGGCGCGCCATAGTTGATGGCCACCGCCCGCAACGACGGCTTCGCAATCGCAAGTTGCATAGCAAAACTTCCACCCATACACCAGCCCGCCGCTCCAATGCGGTTCGCCTTCACATATTTCAGCGTCTTCAAATACGCCACGCCGGAGCGCAGATAGGCCACGCCGCGATCCTGCGGCAACGCCCGCATCAGTTCATGCGCCATCTCCGGATCGGTGGCGACCTGGCCGCGATAGAGGTCCACCGCCAGCGTCACGTAGCCGTGCTCGGCGAACATCTGCGCCTGCTGCTTCACCCAATCATTCAGTCCCCACCACTCGTGAATGATGACAATCGCGGGGAAGGTCCCGGCACCCTGCGGGCGATAGAGCACGCCATGCACCGTCTCGCTTCCGCTCAGGAAGCTGACATTTTCCGGACCGATGACATTGCCGGTCGAATTCGACTGCGCAGTTGCCGAGACCAGGCAACCCAGCGAAAATACCACGGAGAAAAGCATGAAATAGCGGGAGATTGTCTTCATCTTGACCCATCCTTGCCGACGGAGAAGTGGAGACTGCGTGAAAGGAGAAGAGGCACGCAGGATGCTTCCACAAAACAACAATACGCTGTCCATGCGGGCTCGACATCAAGATTTTAGAAGCGATGCCGCCCGGCACTAACCCATGTGCATCCCGCCGTTTACATCGAGAACGTGGCCGGTAATATAACTGGCCTGGTCGGAAGCAAGAAAAACGACGGCACTGGCAACGTCTTCCGGCGTTCCCGCGCGGTCCAATGGAATCTGCGTCAGCATCGCGCTTCGCTGCTGGTCGTTCAAGACATCGGTCATCGGCGTCGAAATGTATCCAGGCGCAACGGCGTTCACGGTGATGTTGCGGGAGGCCAGTTCGCGCGCCAGGGACATGGTCAGGCCGATCAGGCCGGCCTTGCTGGCGGCATAATTCGCCTGACCCGCCTGTCCGGTTTCTCCCACCACGCTGCTGATATTGATGATGCGTCCCCAGCGCGCTTTCAACATGCTGGAGGAGACGGCCTGGGTCAGCAGAAATGCGCCCGTCAGGTTGGTTTGCAGCACCGCATTCCAATCCGCCAGCTTCATCCGCAGCATCAGATTGTCTCGCGTGATGCCGCCATTGTTGACCAAAATTTCTATTTTTCCGTACTGCGCCACCACCGCTTTGGTGACGGACTTGATGGAATCTTCGCTGGCCAGGTCCAGTTCAAACGGCATGGCTTTGCCGCCGGCAGCCTCAATTTCCGCCGCGACCTCCGCCAATTTCGTTGCGTTGCGGGCCGCCAGCGCCACCTGTGCCCCTGCCTTGGCAAGCGCCACGGCGCAGGCGCGACCAATTCCCTGCGATGCGCCGGTGACCAATGCAATGCGTCCGTCCAAAGAAATCATGCAATTGGCTCCTGAATTTCAATTTGTGCGAGCTTCGAGAAAATTATAAAAGTACGCGGACGGGACTGGATTTGTTGCGCGCCCCCACAAGCCTACGCTCTTATGCCAGGGCCAGCACGGGCTCCAGTTGCCAGATGTACACTCGCTGCTCGCGGGCAAAGTGCAGCACCGGCGGAATATCGGGCAGGCGAATGCCGTGCGCCTGGGGCAGATCGTTCACTTCAATTTCAGCTTCGGCGGCTTCCAGCGGCCAGGGCGCGTGGTGGATGTTGCCTTGCAGCAGGCGGCCGGCGCGATCATGGGTGAACAGGCAATAGCGCTCGGTCAGAAAATATTCAATCGTGTCGCGGGCGCTCCGTCCGGCGGACTGCGGTCCCATGCCGCGATACGTGGCCCGGAAATTCACCGGGCTGTGGCTCAGCAGCCGAGAACTTTCATAATGCAGCCACCCATTCGGTCGCTCCTCGACATGCATCCTCGCCCAATAGTACGGCAGGTGAAACCACAACCGCGCCGCCATCACCGCCGCTGGATTGGCCGCGTCCAGCGAAAAGAAAAACACGCCGGGAGTTCCCGTACGCTCCTCGCGTACATAGGTGCGAAGATTCAGTTCGGCGAAACGGCGAGCCCCGGGCACGCTGCCCAGCCCGCGGAATCGAATTCGATCCATGGCGAACGGCACAATCCCCACCCAGCCGGTTCCGGCAAATCCGTCGACCACCAACCCAGGCGGCAACAGCGGGCCAATTTCCTCCGCGGCAATTGGCCAATGGGCAAACAGCAGGCTGTGCCAGCGTTGGCTCATTACCCAGGGCCGCTTCGGCATGGTCCATGGCCGGTCTGTCGCAAGTGTCAGTACGTCGCCCATCGCTTCTTCCACCGGCTTCCGGTGCTTCGACTTCGCCTGCGAGTCACGATGCACCCCCACCGCATACTACCCGCTTTTACGGTTCGCCCAACGCCAAAAGCTTCCGGCCGCCTCTTTTATGACACCGCCGGATTGGCCTGCGATACTCTGAGAGTCGACTTCCTGATACAGACAGATTGGACCACGAAAGTATGCCTCCCGAAGATCCACTTCCCGCTTCCACTGACGCTGATGTGACCGAGGTCTACGCCATCCACGGCGCAGATCCAGAGGTGCTGGCGTACGCGATGGCAAAATATTCCCGTTCCGCGCTCTCCATGAAGCAGTCGCTGCGAGAATTGAACGCCCAGCGTGCCGAACAGTTCCTGAACACATTCTATTTCCAGTATGGGCACCGCTCCATCGCCGACCTGGCCCACATTGCGTTCGCTGTGGAGCGATTGTCGCTGCTGGCGGCCATTGTGCTGGTGGATGAGCAGCGCTGGGACGGGCAGGAGCGCTCCACCCGCTATCAGGATTTCAAGAAAAGCGGTTGGTATCTGCCGGCATTTGGTCCCAACGATGGGTCGCGGCAGGTCTATACAGGGCAGATTGAAAAGCTGTTTGCCAGCTACGAGGAAATTTCCCGCGGAGCCATTGAATTGCTGCGGACCCAGGTCCCGAAGCCCGCGGAAATGAAACAGGAGGCGTACGAGCGCACCTTGCGTGCACGCGCTTTCGACGGCGCCCGGTATCTGCTGCCGCTGGCCGCGAACACTTCGCTGGGCGAAATCGTGAACGCGCGCACCCTGGAGACGCAAGTGTCTCGGCTGCTATCGCAACCCCACGCCGAAGTTCGCCGTTTGGGCGAGAAACTGCGCGAGGCGGCTGCCACTCCGTGCTGGAACGTGCAACGCTCCGCGCTGGAAGACTTACAGCGCGACATTGCCGCTGCCGATCCGGCGCTGGGCGAGCGTGCCGCAGAGTTGCTGTTGCGCGCGGTCGCGGTCGCTCCCACCCTGGTGAAATATGCGGCCCCGGTGGAGTACATCCAAAAAACGCGGACCGAGCTGGAGCAGGCGGCGCGGGAGTTGATGGAGTCCGCGCCCATCGAACCTTCACCGCTGGTCGACCTGGTCGAGGACCAGTTGGACGGCGGCGAGCGGGAGTCGATGGAGATTGAAATTGTGGCGACCCTGCTCTACGGAGCATGTCATTATTCCTATCGCCAGATTCGGGAGCATGTTTGTGCGTTGGATACGTCGCGTCGTGACGAGTTGCTGCTGCTGGGAACGCGCCATCGCGGACGCCATGATGAGCTGTCGCGCGCATTTTCCTCCGGCTATCAGTTGCGGTTCGACATCTTGATGGATATCGGCGGCTTTCGCGACATGCACCGCCATCGCCGCTGCGTTCAGACAATGCAGAGCTTCACCAGCCTGCACGGCTTCGACGTTCCCGAATTGATTGCCGCGTCCGAACTACGGCAGCCCTATGAACATGCAGTTCGCGAGGCCCACAGCGCCTTCGAGACTCTGTCGCGGGCCAACATTCCCGAGGCGAAGGAGACGGCGCAATACCTGCTGCCGTTGGGAACGCGCTGCCGCTCCCTGTTCAAAATGGATTTCGCAGAAGCGCAGTACATTGCCGAGCTGCGCAGCGCGCCGCAGGGCCACATCTCCTATCGCCGCGTCGCCTGGGAAATGTACGAAGCCATCGCCAAACGTCATCCCGTTCTGGCCAAGAATTTCCGCGTCACCGACGTCAACATCCCCATCGATCCCCTCCAGCGATAACTTTGTTCGAAGCGCTGCGTTCGGGCTCGATAGTCTCCTTACGACAGTCCCATGGGCTTCCTCAAAACCGCATAGCCAAGAAGCAGCCCTGCGGTTTCAAGAGCGATAAACACTCCCAGAACCAACGCAATGTGGCCGGTAAGGTGGGGCCATCCGTTGGCCTCACGCAATTCTGCGAGCGCGAGGATAAGGCCCATCAGCATGCCCACAAAGAGAATCAACTTCCATTGATGTTCTCTTAATTTCGCCCAGGCAAATCTCAAGGGATCTAGAAAGTCGATTTCCCCTTGATCCGGAACCAGAGCCATCGCCAGAAAAGACAGCGGGATAAACAGAAGGATGTCTCCAACCAATACCGCGAATAACTCTCCAGCCAACCTGTTGCGTAAGCTCTCCGGATACAAAGGAAGCACAAGTATGGCGGCGATAGAAACAATCGCTGCTTTTCCTGATGCGTTCGTGGATTTTTGCAATCGGATGTCTGGAATAGCGCGATAGACAAAGATGCCTGCAGCCGCGGTCAGCAGAGCCATACCGACGATAAGCTCAAATAGAAGGTGTCCTCCTCGTGATGGCAGCCATAAGCGCGTATGGCGAGCCATCGCAATGGCGTCTCCGGCGAGAGTGATTCCCACAGCCAGAACTGCCATCATTTGCGTGCGCACAAGGAGAGCCTTTTGCTTCTCAGATATATTGTCCGTCGCATAAGGCCAGAAAGCGCGCAGCAACGAAAGGGCTGCCAGTACGGCGGCTGCCTGGATGCCGAATGATCCAATTGCGTCGTAGGGATCGTCGGCGAAGGGATTGACGGGCGACAACACCGGGTTGTGTTTAGTGAATTCAAAGAAACAGCAAAAGAGTACAGCTAAGAGGGCAAGAAGAAGGGCGCTGAGCTTGAAATTTTCCGGCATAGGATCTCTTCGATCAACCATGGAAAGCAGCTCGATTCCGTTTACATGCTCGCAACTATTTTCTAGGTAGAAACAGCATTTCCGCTCGATTCGCCGCGGGTTTCAGATCGTAGTCTGCCGTCACGAACGTGCATGGCACACTTTCTGCAAGCTCAATTCCGAATGCGTCCACGTACGGAATTTTCAAGTCGGCTTTCAGGATGGCGGCACGTACCGCGCGTTCCTGCGACACGGGAATCATCCTCATGCCAAGGCCTGATAGGCGGGAAAGAATTCGGTCGAGGTCTTTTCCGCCGTCTCGTTTGTATAGGATGCCCGCCATTTCTCCCCAGTGCAACGCGGAGACGATGACCGCACACTTGCCTTCCACATGTCCGTTCAGGATTTCGCTCACTTTAAGGGCGCCGGATTCGTCATCGAGGAACCGGAGTATAGCACTCGCATCCAATGCGTACGTCACCATTTGGAATGCTTGTCCTCTTCGTGGCGTTCTTTGAGAAGCATGTCGGTTGCCGACGGCCGCCCGGACGTCATCCCACGCAACTCATCGATGAATTGCCGGTTCACGGGCCGAAGGATGATTTGATTCCGTTCTCTGAGGACAGCAAATCGCGTACCGGGTTTGATGTGCAAAGCCTTGCGGATTTCCGCCGGGATGACAAGCTGTCCCTTCGTGCTTACTATAACAGTATGGTCTTCCATGTAAGATATTCTACATCTAAAATAGCGTCTTACAAGACGGTTACTTTGGTTTACGCGGATGCACGGGAAAGCATTCGCTATTGTTTCGCCTATTCCCGATTTGGTGCTAAAATCCCGCCAGTACCCAAAGTGGACTTCGATTGTTTCACTCGATACCAGCACCGGTCATAGCGTGTCGCGGACAATTCAATTCCAACTCATCCCCGGAGATTCGAAATGGCAGACGATAAAGAACGCACGCGCGCGATCGACCTGGCACTGGCGCAGATTGAAAAGCAGTTTGGCAAAGGTTCCATTATGCGCCTCGGCAGTAAGGAGGCGATCGTTCCCATTTCCGTTATTTCGACGGGGTCGATCTCCTTCGACGCGGCGCTGGGTGTGGGTGGAGTTCCGCGGGGCCGCGTGATTGAGATATTCGGGCCGGAATCCTCCGGCAAGACGACCATTACGTTGCAGATCATCGCTGAAGCACAGAAGGCCGGCGGCATGGCGGCGTTTGTGGATGCGGAACATGCGCTCGATCCGCAGTATGCCAAGAAGCTGGGCGTGGACGTGGACAATCTGCTGATTTCGCAGCCGGATTACGGCGAGCAGGCGCTGGAAATTACCGAGGCGCTGGTGCGCTCCGGCGCGATCGACGTGCTGGTGGTCGACTCTGTCGCGGCGTTGGTGCCGAAGGCGGAACTCGATGGCGAGATGGGCGATTCCCACATGGGATTGCAAGCACGGCTGATGTCGCAGGCGCTCCGCAAGCTGACCGGGACTGTTTCAAAGTCGCGCACGTCGCTGATCTTCATCAACCAGATTCGTGAAAAGATTGGCGTCATGTTCGGCAATCCGGAAACGACGACAGGCGGTCGCGCGCTGAAGTTTTATTCTTCGGTACGCATCGATATTCGCCGCATCGCTGCTGTAAAAGAGGGCGATGTTGTCGTCGGGTCGAGGACCAAGGTGAAGATCGTCAAGAACAAAGTCGCCGCGCCGTTTCGCGAGGCGGAGTTCGACATTCTCTACGGCGAAGGCATCTCGCGCGAGGGCGATGTGCTGGACCAAGCGGTGCTGCAGAACATCGTCGAGAAATCTGGCGCGTGGTACAGCTTCTCCGGCGAGCGCATCGGCCAGGGCCGCGAAAATGTCCGGCAATACTTCAAAGACAACAAGGACACGTTCGCGCGGGTCGAGTCCACGCTGCGGCAAAAGATGGGCATCGCAGGCAAGAGCGATGTACCCGAGGTGCCGCCCATCCCTGTGAACGGCGCAGTCGCCGCGCAGGAAGTAGTGAAGGCGGCAGGGAAGAAATAGTAGGCCTCGACGTATTCGTGCAATAAATGGGCCGAGGCAGGCCCATTTATTTGTATTGAGTAAAGGTATGTTAGGTATGTTATAGTAAGTTTTGCAAAGGAGAACCTATGAAACAAGCGGATCGATTGAGGGAATATGCCAATAAGCAATATGTGGAACCCGCAAGGCGTGTCGGTAAACAGACAGTTTGCATAAGAGTTGGCGATGTTGTGAATGGACTCGGGCTGAAGAATCAGACGCCCAATGTATGCAGTGCTCTTGGGACCGGGAAGTTCCAAAAAAAATATGGCCTAGAGCTGATTGATAGGCAGACTTCGGCGCCAAAAGGCACGAGCACGACGGTTGTTTTCACCTATCGAATCCTCGGCACACGCAACAGTGACGAGCCGTCGCAGTCTGTCAGGTTTGCCGATCTTCGTGGAATTGGAAAAAAAACATTCGAGACCCTTGGAGGCGGGGAGGCATTTATTCGTAACGAACGCGAAAATTTTTACGGCAACAACACTCCTGATCCGAGCAGGCGGGGATGAGCCGCATCTACTGGGACACGATGCTGTTTGTGTATTGGCTTGAGAGCAACGCTCAACATGCACAACGGGTTCAGAAAATAATGAACAGAATGGAGCAGAGGAGCGACAAACTTTGCACCAGCATATTTGCAGTCGGAGAACTGCTGGTTGGCCCGCGTAAAACAAAGGATGCAGAGATGGAACGCGTAATCCGCGGATATTTTCAGACTTCAGCCGTCGAACTTTTGCCATTCAATTGGGAAACGGCTGAAATTTATTCGCGCATTCGCGCGGAAAATAATGTCTCTCCGGCGGATGCAATCCATCTGGCCACAGCTGCACAGGCGCGGGTCGACCTTTTTCTGACGAACGATCGGCAATTGTGTCGGCTGAACATTCCAGGCATCCATTTCATTGCAAGCCTCGACACCAATTTGCTATAGGTTTGCCGATACATCGATGGAAGGGTTCGGGATATCGAACGCTGCGATTGCATTGCGCGTTCAACGGCGGCCACTTACAATCCAATGTGTCGTGAATACTGTCCGCGCCATTTATCCCGGCACCTTCGATCCGCTGACCAACGGCCATCTTGACCTGATTGCGCGCGGCTCAAAAATCTTCGACCATCTGGTGGTCGCCATCCTCAACAATTCCGAAAAACAGCCGCTGTTTTCCGTGCAGGAACGGGTGGAGATGATCCAGGAAACCACGCGGGAGTTCGACAACGTTTCGGTCAGCCAGTTCGACGGCTTGTTGGTCGATTTTGCCCGCCTGCAGCATGCCCAGGCTCTGCTGCGCGGCATCCGGGCCATCAGCGATTATGAGTATGAGCTGCAAATGGCGCTGATGAACCGACGTCTGGCGCCGGAGCTGGAGACAGTCTTCATGATGCCGGCGGAACAATATTCCTATCTCAGCTCTCGCTTGATTCGGGGAGTGTTCCGGCTGGGCGGATCGGTCGAGGGACTGGTGCCGCCGACCGTAATCGAACGTCTGCATGCCCGCGCCTCCCGGGACTGCGGGCAAGAGGGCTAGAGTCTCCGAACATTTGCGAGATTCGTCACAGCAGGACGACATTTCCAGATGTAGAGGGTTCGACTGAATGGAGGCAATCTCCGATGAAACGCTATCTTGCTCTGATCCTGTTCTTGGGTTCTTCTCTGGCATGGGCCGTGCCGAACCCTGCCGAGTACACGGTGACGATCCACGTCGTTTCGTCGCAGGTCGACACAGCCTACTGGGGCGAGACCGTGATTCTATATCAGACACTCCACGTGCTGATTGAGGGGAAGAAATACACGCTTCGGGGCAACTCCTTACGTTTTTCACACACAGTCGGGGTCTTGTCTCCGGGGGACTACAAGGCGAAGCTAGTCACGGACAAACGGAAAGGAACCTACGCCTATGCTCGGGTATATGAGTTCCTGTTTCCCGACCAGACAACCAGCAAGCTTACGGTGATCGGCGCGTCGGAGTGAGCCTCCGCGAATATTCCCCATTTTCAACCGATCTCGCTTGGCCTGAGCCGCCAACTCTGCGAAACTAGAAGTACTATGACCACCTCAGTTGCCCAGAAAATCTTCGCAGATCGCGTCAACCGGATTGAAGTTTCCGCGACCATGGCCGTGACTGCAGAGGCAGCCAAGCTGCGCGCCCAGGGTATCAACCTGGTGGATTTTGGAGCGGGCGAGCCGCACTTTGCCACGCCGCGTCATATTAAGGACGCCGCGATCGCCGCCATTGAAGGCAACTTCACGCGCTACACCGCGGTCAGCGGCATCCCGGAGTTGCGCAAGGCCATCGTCGAACGCCACGCGGCAGATTTTGGGTCGAACTACACGCCGGACGAAGCGATTTTTACCACTGGCGGCAAGCTTGCTCTGTTCGAGGCAATCAACGTGCTGGTCGATCACGGCGATGAAGTGGTGTTGCCGGTGCCGTACTGGGTTTCATTTAAGGACATTATTCAGTTTGCCGGGGGCACGCCGGTCTATCTGGAAACCAGCGAGGCGGAAAATTTTCGCATTACCGCCGCTGCCATTGAGCAGGCCATTACGCCGCGCACCAAGGCGATCATTTTGAATTCGCCGTCGAATCCTTCCGGCGCGGTCATTGCTCCAAAAGACCTGGAGCAGGTGGTTCGGCTGGCCCATGAGCGCGGTATTTATGTGCTGCTGGATGAGTGTTACGCCTATCTGCAATACACCGGCGCGCCCATCTCCGGTGGCAGCTTCACCGACTGCAAGGAGCACGTGATTGTGCTTGGCTCGCTGTCGAAGACCTACGCGATGACGGGTTGGCGCGCCGGTTTTGCGCTGGGGCCCAAGCCGATTATCCAGGCCATTTCAAAGCTGCAGAGCCAGAGTACATCCTCCACGGCGGCGTTTGTGCAGAAGGCAGCAGTGGCGGCGTTGACGGGATCGCAGCAATGCGTGGAGGAGATGCGCACGGATTACATCTCGCTGCGGGACCAGGTTCTGGCGCACCTCAGCGAAATTCCCGGCGTGCGCTGCACTGTGCCGGAGGGCGCTTTTTATGTGTACCCCAACATTTCCGCGTTCTTGGGCAAGGGGAAGGCGAGCAGCGCAGCCGAACTTTCCACGCGGCTGCTGCACGAAGCCCATGTGGTCACCGTTCCCGGCGAGGCTTTCGGCACCAACGAGCACATTCGTCTCTCCTATGCCGTTTCGCATGCCGATGTTGACGAAGGCCTGCAGCGCATGAAGGCTTTCTTCGCGAAGTTAGGTTGATTCTTCCGCGCTGTCACTAGTTGCCATGTCAAGACTGCCGCCTTTTCGTCTGCGTCCCTGGTTCCGTCCCATGGTTTGGGGAGTGCGGGACTTTGCGCCATGGTATGACTACAAGGGCGCCGACGGGCCGATTGGGGAAGTCTGGTTGAGCGGTGATGACTGTGTTGTCGATACGGGCCCTCTGGCGGGAAAAACCCTGGATGCGGTTTTCCACGAGCGCAGGGAAGATCTGCTCGGCCCTGCGGACGCGCAACAGGAGCGGTTTCCGCTGCTGATGAAAGTTCTTTTCCCACGGGAAAAGTTGAGCGTGCAGGTACATCCCGGCGACGCCATGGCGCGCGAGCATGGCGAGCCTCACGGCAAAACAGAATGCTGGTACATGCTGGACGCCGAACCGGGGGCAACGGTCGCATTGGGACTGCGTCCGGGCACGACACTGGAAGCGGTGCAGGCCGCCATTGAAGACAAGACACTGGAAACACTGCTGCAATCGGTCCCCGTAAAAAAGGGCGAGATGATCTTCGTCGACGCAGGGACCGTCCATGCTATTTTCCCGGGGGTAGTGATCCTCGAGACGCAACAGAACTCCGACATGACGTACCGGCTGTACGACTATGGCCGACCCCGCGAACTGCATCTGAAAGATGGGCTACAGGCGATTCGCTTGCAAACCGAGGCCGGTATAGTGCAGCCAAAGATGGAGCCTGACAACGGCCCACAAGCTGCGGGCGCGGGCCGGGAGGTCCTGGTGCAGTCGAAATATTTTCGCGTCGATCGCACGCGGATCGCAGACGCGAACATGACGGAGAATTTTTCTGTGCCTGCCGGAAGGAAGGCGGGCGCGGTACAGTTGATCTTTGTGGCGGAGGGAGCGGGCGCGCTTCACTCGAAGGGCGAAGCCGCCATCCTGCTTCGGCGTGGAGAACTCGCCGTGGTTCCTGCGTGTACAGCGGAGTGGAGTCTGACTTCGTCGGGGCCGATGGAGATCCTGCGGGCGACCCCAGAATGATTTGGGGAAACGATTGGCGGCTCCAGGCGTGTCGAATCCATCTATAGCGAAATTGTCATCCGCCGGACATGCGTTCCGCAGCCATCCGCGTCTGTTTCGTTTACGATGAAACGTACCTTGTATCCAATCATGGATTTTCGACCGTTTATTCTTGCCGGGGGCAGCGGCACCCGATTCTGGCCGCGCAGCCGGCGCAATCATCCCAAGCAAATGCTGTCGCTGGATGGCGAACGCAGCATGTTGCAGCAGACTGTGGATCGACTGCTGCCGCTGGCAGACAGCGAGCATATTTGGGTTCTTACGAACGAGTGGCTTCGGTCACCGGTCGCAGAGCAACTTCCCGCAGTGCCGCCGGCGCAAATTCTAGCGGAACCCGTAGCCCGGAACACCGCTCCGGCAGCGGGGTTGGCGGCATTTCTGCTGGAACGCCAGGCCCCCGACGCGGTGTTGGGGCTGTTTCCCGCGGACCACACCATTGCGGACGCCGGCGGTTTTTTGCGGATACTGCGGGCTGGCTGCGATCTGGCTGCGGCGGGACAGAACATCGTCGTGCTGGGAGTGAAGCCGAACCATCCGGAAACCGGGTACGGCTACATTGAGACCGGCGAGAAGCTGGATGGGACCTCGTCGCGTGTTCGGCGCTTCACGGAAAAGCCGAACCTGGAGCGCGCCAATGAATTTGTTGCCTCCGGAAATTATTTCTGGAACAGCGGCATGTTCCTGGCGACCGCGCGCACGCTGGCCAACGCAATGCGGGAGCACTTGCCGGAGACCGCTCCCTACCTGGAAGAAATTGCGCAGGCGTTTGGAACGGCTGAATTCGCATCGAAGTTTGCGGCGCTCTATCCGCAATGCGAGAACATCAGCATCGATTACGCGATCATTGAGCCCCGCTCGGCCAAGGGCGAGCATCATTCGGGCATGTATTGCCTGCCTGCGGACTTTGGATGGAACGATCTTGGCTCCTGGGCGGCGTTGTACGAGCACAAGCTTTCGCGCGGCCGGAATGTGCGGGAGGGCGACAACGTGATGGAGACGCAGGCGGAAAGCCTGCTGGAGGCCCACGGCAACTATGTCCATGTGCCGCAAAAACATGTAGCGCTGGTCGGCGTGGACAATCTGGTGGTAGTGGAAGCCGGAGATGTATTGCTGATCACGACGCGTGCCGGATGCCAGGACGTTGGCAAGCTGGTCAAGCAGATGCAACAGAAAAATCAAGAGAAGCTGATCTGATCGACCCGTCGAATGAAAACCGTGACCGCTACCAATGACGTTCCCCGCGCATGCCCTGTGAAGTTCGGCACAGATGGCTGGCGCGGCATCATTGCAGAAGACTTTACCTTCGCCAATCTGCGCGTGGCCGCCAGCGCGATTGCGAATTACATTCTGGCGGAAGAAGATGCGACGCGAGGGATCTGCATTGGTTACGATACTCGCTTCGGCTCCCCGCGTTTCGCACAGGCTGCCGCGGAGGTGGTGGCGTCGGCGGGCATCCCGGTACGACTGGCCGGCGGGATTACACCCACACCTGCATTGTCCCTGGCGGTGCGCGACAGCAGTTCCGCCGGCGGCATCATGATCACATCCAGCCACAATCCGTATCAGTGGAATGGAGTCAAGTTCAAAGCCGGCTATGGCGGCTCGGGCAAGCCTTCCATGATGGCTGCCATCGAGTCGTATCTAGGGAAGCCCTTGCCCAGCGCGCCGGCGGCCGGCAAGATCGAGCGCGTGGATTTTCTGCCCGCCTACATCGAGAAGATTGCGGGATTTGTCGATCTGGAAAAAATCGCGGCCAGCGGATTCAAACTCGCCATCGATTCCATGTACGGCGCGGGCGGCGGCATTCTGGCAGGAATTTTCGCTCGCGTGAAGATTCCCTGCGTTGAGATTCATCGCGAACCCAATCCGCTGTTTCCCGGAATCAATCCGGAGCCGATTTTGCCGCATCTTCGAGAGCTGCAGCAAGTGGTGGTCGAGCAACATTGCCAGGCCGGATTCGCGACCGACGGAGACGCCGACCGGATCGGCGCGGTGGACGAAGGCGGCAACATGGTGGACGCGCACAAAATATTCTCGATCCTGTTGCGCTGGCTGATTGAACGCAAACAGTGGCCCGGCGAAGTAGTACGGACCTTCAACACCACCCGCATGGTGGACCGGATCTGTGCCCGGCATGGCCGGAACTTGCACGAGGTTGGCATCGGCTTCAAGCATGTATGCGATCTGATGCTGGAACGGGAGATCCTGATTGGCGGCGAGGAGTCGGGCGGGATCGGCATTGCGCGGCACCTGCCGGAACGCGATGGTTTGCTGAACGCGCTGCTGCTGGCCAATGTGATGGCGGACGAAAACAAATCCCTTGGCGAGCTGGTGGAAGATTTACAGCGGGAATACGGCGAACATCACTACGACCGGATCGATATGCACATAAGCGACGACATAAAGAATTCGGCGATCGCCCGGGCGCGCGCAGGAGTGAATGCCTTTGCCGGGATGCCGGCGGATCGAGTGGAAACTTTGGATGGCATCAAATTTTTCCTGCGCAACCCGGAGGCAGAGGCAAAACCCAACGCAGCGGAAAGCTGGCTGCTGCTGCGCGCCTCCGGCACCGAGCCCTTGCTGCGCATTTATGCCGAATCCTGTTCTCCGGCCGCCGTGCAGCGCCTGTTGCAGGCGGGCCGCGAGTTTGTGCTGCAGTCTGGCGGCCCTCGATGAAGGTGGAGTTGCCGGTCCGGGGCGTGCTTTTTGACATGGACGGAGTGCTGATGAGCTCGATCGGCTCGGTCGAGCGCAGCTGGGAGCGTTACGCCGTCTCCCGCGGTCTCGATCCGGAACACGCCATCCACCTGGCGCACGGGCGGCGGGCGATCGAGACGGTGCGGGCGCTGCGGCCAGACCTGGATGATGCCACCGAGCTTCGCTACATTGAAGACCTGGAAGTGGAGGACAACGAAGGGCTGGTGGTGCTGCCCGGCGTCAAAGAGTTGCTGGCCGCGTTGCCGGAAGGTTCCTGGGCGGTGGTGACCTCGGCAACCGAACGGCTGGCGCGGAGTCGCATGGCACATGCCGGAATCAAGGTTCCAAGGCATTTTGTCACAGCGGAAACGGTGACTCAAGGCAAGCCCCATCCGGAGCCATACCGGCACGGCGCAGCGCTGCTGGGTGCCGCACCCGCGGACTGCCTGGTGGTGGAAGATGCTCCTGCCGGAGTTAGGTCGGGCAAGGCGGCGAGATGTCCAGTGCTGGCTGTATTGACGACATACGCTCCGGAAACCTTAGCCGATGCGGACTGGCGTGTACAAAACTTGGCCGGCGTACAGGCCAATCCTGACCGTTCCGGTCGGATTTTTCTTCGGTTCGATTCCGTGGATTGACACCGGGGATCGCCCCGAAGTTGAAAGCCAGGACATCTTTTCTACGAGCGAATATTCACATTTCTGTACGTTTTCCACCCTGCGCAGTGAGAGTATGATGAGGTTGTCGGGAGCTTTTCCCCCCGCAAAAGCTTCACGCCGATGTCCTTTGAATCGTGAGTATTGAAGCTCGACGAAAGGACCGATGTCTTCTATGTCTACTTTGACTTGAAGATGAGGATTCTTCGACTGGCGATTTTTCCACTGTCGGACTCGATTCAGGCCAACCCTTTTCTGCCGAGGCAGCTTCATATTGAGTTAAGAACCCGAGGCAAGCTTTATGAATATGACATGCGCAAATAAAGATTGCGGAGCAGAGTTGAAATATCTGCGCGGCGGTCGGCTCTTCTTAATGGAGCGTCAGCCGAGTTCGCTTGCGACCGCAGCTCCAGAGGCCCAGCGCTCGGTCACCATGCGGCGCTATTTCTGGTTATGCGAAAGCTGCGCGCAACGATATTCGATTCGGCGTTGGACGGAGAACGGAATCGAACTGGTTCCGAGGATGAAGCGCGTCCAGGTGGCGACGGCGGCGCTGCCGCACGAATGGACCCTGCCTGGCCTGGTTGGTTAGCGCGCTCCTGCTGTTATTCGATCTTGCCCTCCCCCAGGCTTACGGTCCTTAGTTTTCAGGATTTTTCCAGTTTTCCAGGGGGGGCGCACCTGCGGCGACACGCCTCTGTTTGCCGGCGTTCCAGGCCTTTACATATTTCCAATGGATGTACACGGAGTGGTTGAAGTGCAGCACGAAGCCTTCCAATCCATCGAGAAATCCCAGGCGAAAGATGTAGTTCTTGATGAACGTGGCGATGGGATTGAGGACCACATTCCAGGCGAACGCTCCTAGCGAAGAACTTACTTTTCCCTTCTCGAACAGTTCCCGCGTGCTGTGGGAGCTGTATCGATTCATGTGTTCCAGATAAAGCTCGAGCTTCGGGTAGGCATAGTGCAGCAGATCGTTTTTTAACGTTCCTTTCGGGCCCGCATACTCCGGAGTGCCGTGCGGTTCCGCGCCCGCCATGCGCGCGGTTCCTCGTCTGAACAAGCGAAGTTTGCGATCGGGATAGAAACCGCCGTGGCGGATCCAGCGACCGAGGAAAAGATTGACTCGCGGCTGCCAATACGCGTCGTAGCGTGGGTCCTCCAGGACCTGCTGGATTTCTTTCGCCAGCTCAGGCGTGACGACTTCATCGGCATCCAGCAGATAAATCCAGTCGCTGGTGCAAGCGTCGATGGCAAGGCCCTTCTGCGGATTGAATCCGCGAAAATCCAGGTTGAAAGAATGCTTCGCGCCGTAGGAGCGGGCAATCTCCGGAGTGCGATCGATGGACCCCGAATCGACGATGACAATCTCGTCCACCCAGCGCACGCTGTCGAGCGTTCGGGGCAGGTTCGCCTCCTCGTTGCGTGCGATCATGGCGACGGAAAGCGTGGGGCGCATAGGGATGAGTGTAGAGCATTCTCGATGGCGGCGGGAGTGGGTCTTCGCAGCGCTACAGCGGTTTCGCTTCTGCCGCTTACAGAAGACACGCAGCCGAGCGGCTTTTTCCTCAAGAAAAAGCCGCCTTGCACGCTGCCCCGGTGTTGATATGTGAAGCGAAACCGCTCTAGGCTTCGGGGACAGCCGCGGAAAGGATTTCCCATTTCGCATTTGCCTGCAGGGAGTAGGCGGCGATCTGGTCGGCGTATGTTTCCGCGATGTTTGTCCCGGCATAGAAATCGCGGTACCAGTCGACGGTCATTTGCAATGCGTCGGAGAGATCGAGTATCGGCGTCCAGGACAATTCCTTTGCAGCTTTGGCGCAGTCGAGGCGCAGCATCTGCGCCTCTTGCGAATGCTGGCCGGGTTGGATCTCCCACTTCGCCTCCGCGCCCCACGCCGCCGCAAGTTTCTTGACGATCCACTCGACCGAGCGGACATCGCCGGCGCCGGGGCCAAAATTCCACGCACCGGAATAGTGGGCAGGGTCTTCATACAGCGCCTCGGCCAGCAATAAATAGCCGCGCAATGCTTCCAGCACAAACTGCCAAGGCCGCTTTGCCGTCGGATTGCGAAGCACCACGGGCCTGCCTGCGGCGAAGCTGCGGACCATGTCGGGAACCAGCCGGTCCTTTCCCCAGTCGCCGCCACCGAGCATGTTTCCGGCCCGCGCCGAAGCCACGCCGACTCGACGCCCATCCACCCGGTCCGCGCTGAAGAACGAATCCCGAAAGGAACGGACGACCAGCTCCATACAGGCTTTGCTGCTGCTGTAGGGATCGCTGCCCCCTAGCCGGTCGATCTCCCGATACGCCCAGTCCCAATCCTGGTTCTCATAACATTTGTCTGTCGTGACCACCACGACGGCACGCACGGAGCCGCACTGGCGAACCGCTTCCAGCAGGGTGGCTGTCCCAATTACATTGGTCCGGCAAGTTCCAATGGGGTCCTGAAATGCACGCCGCACATACGGCTGCGCCGCCATGTGGATGACGATGTCCGGCTTGGCCGAAGCGAGCGCCGACTGCACCTCGGAGGAATCGCAAATGTCTCCGCGAAAGGTCTGCATCGGGACCACCAGCTTGCCTTCTAAAGAAGATGCCGGAGATGAGGTGGAGTAGCCAAACACCTCCGCTCCCAGAGACTGAAGCCACAGAGACAGCCAGACCCCTTTAAACCCAGTATGCCCGGTGATGAGGACGCGTTTCCCGCGCCAAAATGTATCTGCAAAAGGGGCCATGCTACAGTGCCTTTCCGTCAACGAATCTGAACCGGCATATTGTCATGCAGTGTATTCCACGGGGAATGGAACGCGCGACCCCGTGGGCCAACTTCAACGCACCGCCGTAACCGCGACTGTCAGGCACGGTGCTCTGCCGGACGATCCATTTTACGATGGCGCAAACCTGTCATGGGCGCGTTTCATGGACGCGTTGGGGCGTCGCCTTCCAAGGCAGAATGCGATCGCGCCTGGCGCCGCCAGACCTTATCCGTGCTTGCACGATTCCAGCGCGCGAATCACCTTGAGCGCGTTCGCCAGGGCGGTCGCGCCAACTTCTCGCTCGAATCCCTGCTGCATCTTGTCAAAGGCGGCAATCACGCGCAGCGCGCATTTCTTGCCGGACGGTTTCAGCGCCAGCAGATATCCTCGGGCGTCGGAGGGATCGATCTTCCGTTGCAGCAGGCCCTTCGCTTCCAGGGAGGATATGGCATGACTGATGTTTCCGCGCGTGGTGGCGAAGGTCTCCGCAAGATGAGACGGCTTGATGGGTCGCGGGGCCTCGAAGAAGATGGCCGCGAGGACCAGGCCCTCCATAAATCCCAGGTCGTCGGCAGAGAAGGCCCTCGCCGCGACTGCGTCGAAGCGCAGTGCGGCGCGCTTCACCGTGAACATGGGACTCTCGCGAAGGAAGGCTTCAATGCGCATCGGGGGCAGGGAGTAGTTTACCAGATCAATTATTTAGGACAACACAAAAGTATCGTTGCTTCTGCCCCCGAATTCCTCCATGATGGCTCAGAGGTTTTCCTGCTTGATCGATCCCACTCTTCCCATCCGCCTGTCCGTGTATCGCCACCCATTCTTCAATCTGCTCGACCGGGCCGATTCCATCTATTCCAGGAAGCGGACGGAGATCCGAGCTTGATGGGCGCGCGCTGGCTGGTTGCAATTCTCGTTGTTGGCAGCCCCTTCTTTTTGTCCGCCCAGCAGGGCCCGCAGCCACCCGCCGCGACCTCGAAGAGCGCCGATGCGACGCAAACAGCGAAGAAGAAACTTGCGACAGTTCGCACGACGGTCACGGTTTTAGGCGCGCCCGATCCGATCTCGCTGGGCGAGTCGGCGCGGTCCGTGGTGGTGATGGATACGCAGGAACACTCGCAGGCATTTGACAATGTGGAGGATTATTTGCGGACCGATTCTTCCATCCAAATCAATCAGCGGGGGGCCGGCGGTTATCCGGCGGACCTGTCGATTCGAGGAACATCGTTTGAGCAGACGCTGGTGTTGCTCGACGGCTTTCGGGTGAACGATCCGGAAACGGCGCATAACAATCTCGATCTGCCGGTGCCGCTCGATACCATGGCGAACATTGAAGTGTTGCATGGGGCCGGGTCGACGCTCTACGGCGCGGATGCGCTGGGCGGCGTGGCGGACTTTCTTACGGCGCGGCCAGCGGCCAGCTCGCTGTGGGTTTCCGGCGGCGCGGGCAGCTTCGGAGAAAATCAGCAGTCCTTCGTCGGCAATTATGTTCGTCGCAACTGGTCGGAACAGATCGCTGGACATCGCGATTTTTCCTCCGGTTTTATGTACGATCGCGATTATCGCAATGAGAATGGGAGCGCGGAATCCTGGGTGAATTCGCCGCTTGGAACGACGGACATTCTGCTGGGCGGCAGCGATACCCCCTTCGGCGCGAACAATTTCTATGGCAACTATCCCTCCTGGGAGCGCACGAAGGGGTGGTTTGCCTCCATCCGTCAAGGGTTGGGCGCGGCGACGGATGCAGGCTTCGCCTATCGGCGGCATACAGACAACTATGTTTTGTTCCGCGATGACCCTGCCATCTACGCGAACAACCATATCGACGGCAGTTGGCAGGCGATCCTGCGCCGCAAGTCGGTGTGGAGCGGAGCAGACGGCCTCTACTATGGTCTCGACTTCGACGGGGATTCCATCCATAGCAACAATCTTGGCCAGCACGCGCGCAACTGGGGCTCGGGATATGTCGATCTCGACCTTCGCTCTTGGAAGCGCGCCACGTTGTCTGCGGGGGCGCGGCAAGAAATCATCAGCGGCGGATACGACGTCTTCAGTCCGGAAGCGGCGGCAGCATTCTCGATTCTCCCAACGCTGAAGGCGCGTGTCTCGGCAGGCTACGGATTTCGCCTGCCCACCTATACGGACCTTTATTACAGCGATCCAACAACTGTGGGCAATTCGCATCTGAAGCCGGAGTCGGCATGGAGCTACGAAGGCGGTTTCGACTGGTATCCGCGCAGTTCTCTGGCTGCCTCGGTCACGGGGTTCTATTCGCCGCAGAAGAATTTTATCGACTACGTTCGGACATCGCCGACGGCCCTGTGGCATGCGACGAATTTGAATGGATTTAGCTTTGCCGGAACAGAAGCTTCCCTGAGCTGGCAGGTAAACCGCAGCCAGCAGGTCAATCTTTCCTGGACGTGGCTGGACGGTGCGCAAAGCGTGCTGAACGGATTGCAGTCGGAATACCTCTTCAATTATCCGGTCAACAACGCGGTGTTCAACTGGTATGCCAACGTGGGACGCTGGGTGATGGTCAACACCCGGGTGGAAGCCCAGCAACGATTTCAGCAGACGGCGTATCCGGTCTGGGATGTTTCGGTGGTGCATGAACAGGGCCGGATTCAGCCGTTTCTGCAGATGACAAACCTGAGCAACACCGGATATGACGAGATCCTCGGCGTTCCCATGCCGGGCCGCGCCTTTCTTGGCGGCGTGAAGATATGGGTCTTTAGACCCCACTAAAAACCGATGCCATTGGACACCGCAAGCGCTTCGGTACACTAAGGGAGCGCCAATTTCGCGCGGCGTTTGTAGATGGAATTCAGCCGATCGCGCCGGGCGCCGCATCGCGCCGGACAGGCGGTTGCGGGATGCGATGCACTTTTTGAATTCGGGTGAGGCCTTGAAGAAGACAGCATTGATCTCTGGAATTACCGGGCAGGACGGAGCGTATCTGGCTGAGTTTTTGTTGCTCAAGGGATACGAAGTCCACGGTATCAAGCGGCGTACTTCGTTGTTCAATACGGACCGGATCGATCATTTGTATGAAGACCCGCACGTACACCAGCGGAATTTCATTCTGCATTATGGCGACCTGACGGACTCTTCCAGCCTGGTCCACATTGTGCAGAAAGTGCAGCCGGATGAAGTGTACAACCTTGGCGCGCAGAGCCACGTCGCGGTTTCCTTTGAGCAGCCGGAATACACCGCCGATGTGGATGCCATGGGAACGCTGAGACTGCTGGAGGCGATTCGCATTCTGGGACTGGAAAAGAAGACGCGCTTCTATCAGGCGTCCACGTCGGAACTTTACGGCCTGGTGCAGCAGGCGCCGCAGACGGAGCGGACGCCATTTTATCCGCGCTCACCATACGCAGTGGCGAAACTCTATGCGTATTGGATTACGGTCAACTATCGCGAATCGTATGGAATGTACGCCTGCAATGGGATTCTGTTCAATCACGAGTCGCCGACCCGCGGCGAGACCTTTGTCACGCGCAAGATTACGCGCGCCCTGGCCCGCATCAAAGTCGGGCTGCAGGATTGCCTGTATCTCGGCAATATGAATGCGCTGCGCGATTGGGGCCATGCGCGCGACTATGTTGAGGTGCAGTGGCTGATGCTGCAACAGCAGCAGCCGGAAGATTTTGTCATCGCTACCGGCCAGCAACACAGCGTGCGTGAGTTCGTATCGATTGCGGCGGCGGAGCTAGGCTGGAAACTTACCTGGATCGGCAGCGGCCCCGATGAAAAAGCGCTGGACGAGTCCGGGCAGGTGATTGTCGCGGTCGATCCGCGCTATTTTCGCCCGGCGGAAGTAGAAACGCTGTTAGGCGATGCCACCCATGCCCGGAATCGTCTTGGATGGAAGCCGCGCATTGGTTTTGAAGAACTTGTCCGAGAAATGGTGCAGACGGACCTGGAGGAAGCCAAGCGCGATGCACTGGTGCGCAAGCACGGATTTCGCTCTTTTGAGCGCAAGGAATAAATCTGGGCGCTGAATCAGAGCTGTCTCTGCGCGCCGACGATTTCCTTTTCTGCGCGGAACCAGTCTCCCTGGTCATCTCCGTTCTTGCGGCTGCGGGCCAGATACAGGTCGTATGCCCGTCGATTGATTTGGACTTCCATCTCCTTTGGGCTTTTTGCCGCCTTTGGAAGCGTGCCGCCGATTGGGTCAACCGAAATCTTCGCAACCGTTTTCTTGGGGGTTTTGCTTTTCATGTTTTTGAGCTCCTTGTCTTATGATACGACGGAGTTGGACTCGCCCAAGCCTCGCGGGCCCTCTTGGGCGCAGGCGTCTCGCGCAAAAGCACAGCTACTGCGCTGCGAGGGCAAGGTCATATTGCTCGAAATCCTGGCATGTGAGCAATCTTGACCAGACTCAAAAGTCTGCATCTGTCATTCTTTATGCTGCTGCGTGTGCGAGAAAGCGCGGTGCCCGCCAATTCGCAGCCCTCCTTCCTCAAGGTTGTCGCAGGCCTTGGATCTTGTTGGGGCCAGGTCTACACCTCATCGGCGCAGTAGAAGTTGGGCACGCGAAAAAAGAAAGGTCGAAAGTCATGCCGCTAATTCAAGTGCTGGAAGTCCTGGTTGTGGTCGGTGTGCTGTTGTGGTTGGTCAATCGCTTCATCCCAATGCAGTCGTCGATCAAGTCGATTTTGAATGGCATTGTGGTGATTGCGGTCGTTTTGTGGCTGCTGAATGTCTTTGGGCTTTTTCACTCCCTTTCCAGTATCCGTGTCGGAAAATGATGAGGCACGGCGATCTCACCCCACAGCGGATTTCCAATGGCCATCGTCACCGGGCCTGAAGGCGAAGCGGCCTCTGGGATGCGGTTGCAAGCGCGTCATGTTTGCCAGTAGACTCGTGTTGGCTGGAGCGGATCGCTGCCAGGCCCGCGCGATCAGCGGGTGCCACTGCAGTCCCTGTGGGCGTGCGCAGTGACCAGCGGGCAACGGCTTCATCATCCAACCACGGATGCGAAAGTGGCGGAATTGGCAGACGCACCAGACTTAGGATCTGATTGTATTCGTTCTGCACCGACTTGCACCTATCTGCACGATGCCGCAGAAGCTGTTCTCAATCAATAAATTGCGTCGAAGATTGCGCCGCTGTGACATGCACTGAGCAGTCCCAAGTTTCAAATCGATCGGACACCAAATCGGACACCAGATAATGCGATGCGTCGACCCTGCCGGCGTGCGTACTCGCCTGTGCTGACTATCCATGGTTCTCGGCTGGTAGCAGAGGCTCGTTCACGCCAGTGCCAAGCACCGAATGGCCCGAGTTGATCATGGCTGGCGACGACTGCGAAAGATTTGGAACCATCCTCAGCCTCAAATAACAACCAGCCAGCCTGCACGTCTCGAAGATATAGACAAAGCCATACGCGGTCGTTTCCGGCGCTGGCTAAGTCGTAGAGTGCCGAATTGCGTCGGAGGATCGCCAAGATATTCTTGGCTCTGATGCCTTCCAACATCAGGCATCGCGGCAAACCCGTTAAAGTTCCCGACTCCTGAGCCGAAGGAAGAGAAGCAGAGGATAAATTTGGGGGACATCTCGATGACTTTACGAAAGTGGCATGATCGAATGCTTTTAAGAAGGGATTCAGGAACGGTTCCATGGACGGTGAGGTCACAAGAGGAATGGAAAGATAAGCTGCTTAATCCGTCGACTCGTCGTCGCTGTGTAAGCCGAGACGCACCCCAACCCTCTGTGCCAACATGAGTGAGACAAGTACCCCCTGGACAATTACTGTAGGGCGGGGAAAGAAATCTCACTTTGATGAGCACAAGCCAGACAAGTACTTCTTCCGCTGCGTTGGCCGCTTCGGAG
>JAJYUB010000029.1 GCA_021792795.1 Acidobacteriota bacterium
CGCGACTTATCCCACCCGGCCAGCCGCAGGGTATCTTCCACCGCGCTCCAGCCCCGATCCGAAGGGCCGGGCGCCGTCCAGTCCTTACGAGCGAACTGGCGCCGCAGCATCTTCTTGACCCCGCTGGTCTGGCGCAGTTTGAAAAGATAAGACTGGCCGCGCTTTTCCAGATCGTCGATGAACGGCTCGTTGCCGAAACCGCAGTCCCCACGCGCCAATGCGGGAAGCTGCTCCTTGTCCAAGCTATCCAACACCTCGCTCAATCCAGGACGCGCGTGGGCGGCCGAGTGCTGCTTCCCAGGAGAAACGACGACATCCAGGACCATCCGCAAGCGACTCACGAAGTACGCGCGCAAGGCGTGGCTGGGGCGGCCCGGCTTGTGCTGGTTTTAACTTACCTCCGCCCCGCTCTGCTGGCCGAACAAGGTCTTGACGGTGGTGTCGATGTCCAATATCCACGGCGTGTCCAGCGCGCCCTGCACGCTGGACAGAAGCTGTGGCCGAAGCCATTTCCGGCTCTGCTCCGCGCTCACCAGCGAGACCGTCAACGCCGAGCTGCGAAGTTATCGCGGGCTGGCGCAAATCACCGTGCGCGGCCTGAAAAAGCCCGATGCGTGGCGCTGTGGCGCGCCCTGGCCTATAACGTGATGCGCTTCGCCGCTCCGCTGCTGAGTTAGCCGGGCGAAACCGCCAGAGAAACTGGAGACCGGCAAGCAATCGGCGTAATGCGGGAGCTCGACGCACCGCCGAAAGGACCTCAAACGGAAAATCGCGCCGGCAACGAACGCATTTTTCTTACCAGCCAGCCGGAATGTCGAATTTAGTCACATGCTCTCAGGACGACAATCCCTACTCTTGAATCGAAAAACTCAGCCCAGGAGCGTTTGCACCACTTGCGGCGCGCTGCGCAGGGCCGCGTCGAGCTGGCTGGCGTCTTTGCCGCCGGCCTCGGCCATGTCGGGCCGTCCGCCGCCGGAGCCGCCGACCATCTGCGCCAGTTGGTGGACAATTTTTCCCGCCTGCACTCGGCCTGTCAAATCTTTGGTGACGCCAACGATCAGCGCCACCTTGCCATCTTCTTGCACCCCCCCAAGCACGACCACACCGGATCCGAGCTTGCCGCGCAGATTGTCCACCAACGTCCGGACTTGTCCGCGATCGAGCGCGTCGACCCGCTGCGCCAGCACTTTCACGCCGGAGACCTCGACCGCTTCCGCCGCTGCGTTGCTCACGCGACCCGCGGCAGACTTCATCCGCGTCTCGTCCAATTCGCGCCGCAGCCGTTTTAGTTCTTCATCCTGTGCGGTCAGCTTGTTGCGCAGCGCGTCGGCGGGAGTCTGGGCCTCTGTCTTGCCTGCAACCTGCTCGGCCACCTTGGTGACAGCGAAGTCGCGACGGAATTCCTCCAGCGCGCCGGTCCCCGTGACCGCTTCAATGCGACGCACGCCGGAGGAGACGCTATTTTCACCCAACAGCTTGACCAGGCCGATTTCGCCGGTGGCGGCAGCGTGGGTGCCTCCGCACAGTTCGGTCGAAAAGTCGCCGATCTTCACCACGCGCACCTTGTCGCCGTATTTCTCGCCGAACAAAGCCATGGCGTGATACTCGTTCACCGCGACATCGATGGGCACGTCTTCCAGCGTAACGACTTGAGCGTTGGCGAGGACGTTTTTGTTGATCAGGTCTTCAATGTCCTGCAATTCTTCGTCGGCAACGGCGGTGAAGTGCGAAAAGTCGAAACGCAGGTGAGCCGGATCGTTCAGAGAGCCTGCCTGCTTGACATGGGTGCCGAGAGTTTCGCGCAGAGCGGCGTGCAGCAGATGGGTCGCCGTGTGGTTGCGCACTGTGGCGGATCGGAAATCCGGATCGACAACGGTATTCACCTTGTCGCCAAGCGCGATGGTTTGCTTCGCGATGATTTTGTGCGCAAAAATCCCCTGCATCGGCTTGGTGCAGCCCAATACGTCGGCAACAATAACGTTGCCGTCTTCGGAATAGAGCCTGCCGTGGTCGCCCACCTGTCCGCCAGAGTCGGCGTAGAAACTGGTGTGGTCGAGGACAACTTCGGCGCTCTCGCCCGCTTTGACTTCCTGCGCGCCCAGGCCATCCTTCACCAGCGCCAGCACTTCGCAGCCGTTCGAGATAAGTTGGCGGTAGCCTTCGAAGATCGTCTTCGGCAACTCGCGATAGACCGGGCTGGCGGTGGCTTTCGAGCCGCCTTTCCACGATGCACGAGCACGAGCTTGTTCTTCCGCGCGCGCGCGTTCGAAACCGCGCCGATCAAATTCGAAGCCAGCATCACGAGAAGCATCTAATAAGAAGTCTTCCGGCAAGCCGAATGTCTCGTAATACCTGAATGCGGCTCCCCCTTTGAGAACCTGTCGTGAATGACGTGGGGCAGTCTTGGCGAACTCCACGAACTGCTCCACCCGTTTCTTATCGCTCTTGCGCAACAAGTCGTCCTGCGCCGTTGGAAGTTTGTCAACAAATTCCTCCACCAACGCCTGCGTCGCCTCCCAGGGCCTGAGTAGCGAGTCTTGGAGAAAACTGACAAACTGCGACACAAGCCCCCCATACATGCGCCCCGGAGAACTTGTGGGGAGCGAATTGACGAAATCGTTAATCAAGTTGTCATTTACCAGATCCTCTTCAGAGAGAAAAAGGGATTCTCTAAAGTAAGCGTCCAGCTTTTCGGCACCAATGCCAATTACCCTCGCAAACTGTTCTTCCTCTGCTTTCACAACTTTTGACACGCGGTCGGCGGTTTCGTTCAGCTCTGGATAGGCATTCTGCATGTCGTCGCGGACAGAGTAGACCATCTGGTACATGAACGGTTTTTCCTGGCCGAGCAATCGTCCGTGGCGAATGCCGCGACGGAGAATTTTGCGCAGCACGTAGCCGCGACCTTCATTAGCAGGCAATACACCATCGGAGATAAGAAATGTCGCGGCGCGTGCGTGGTCAGCAATAATGCGTAAGGAAGCCGAGGATTGCGGGTGCCCCACGTCCGGATTTTCAGACGTGGGTTTTGATCCTACCAACTCCGCTGCACGTTGGATCAATGGCACAAATAAATCCGTATCAAAGTTCGACAGCTTGCCTTGCAGCACAGCGGCCAAGCGTTCCAGGCCCGCGCCGGTATCGACGCATGGCTTGGGCAGCGCGTTGAGTTGATAGATATTAAATCGCTGCGCCTTTTCTCCTTTTGACGACCTCGAACAGCCCCTAACTGCGCATAAAAACTCCGACCTTTCATTCCGCTCTATATGCTCAGGGCAAGCATAATAATGATCCACAATTACGCGGTCGAACTGCATAAAGACCAGGTTCCAGATTTCGACGTAGCGGGCGTCATCTTCGCCGAAGGGCAAATCCTTGTCGGGAGTCTCGGATGCGGCCTGACCCATGTCGTAGAAAATTTCGCTGCATGGGCCGCAGGGGCCGGTTTCGCCCATCTGCCAGAAGTTGTCCTTCATGCCCATCTCGAAGATGCGTTCTTTCGGCACGCCGACATCGAGCCAGAATTGATAGGCTTCATCATCGCGGGCAACGCCACTTTCGCCCTTGAAGATGGTGACGTACAGTTTGTCTTTTGGCAGGCCGAACCACTCTGGCGAGGTGACCAGTTCCCAGGCGTAGGCGATGGCGTCCTTCTTGAAGTAGTCGCCAAAGCTGAAGTTGCCGAGCATCTCAAAAAACGTATGGTGGCGGCGGGTGAAGCCGACATTTTCCAGATCGTTATGCTTGCCGCCGGCGCGGACGCATTTTTGCGCGGTGACGGCGCGAACGTAAGGCCGCTTCTCCAGGCCGAGGAAAACGTCCTTGAACTGGTTCATGCCCGCGTTGGTAAACAGCAGGGTGGGGTCGTTGTGCGGCACCAGGGACGAGGAGTGGACGCGGGTGTGCCCTTTGCCTTCAAAAAACTGGAGGAACATCTCGCGGATGGCAGCGCCGGACTTGAATTTGGGCGAACTTTGCATACCCATTGAGTTTAGCAATGTGGGCTGGCGCGGTCTCCCACCTTTGACGGTAAAAGCAAAAGCGCGTCAAGGATTGATGGGAATCGCCATCGAAGTCGCGCTCCCATAGAATAAAATCAACAACCTCGATGCGTCATCTTTTCCCACGTAGCATTCGATGGCAACTGATCTGGGGCACGGCATTGTTGCAATGCCTGCTGGTGGCGGCCGTGTTTGGATACGTCTACCACCAGGAGCGAGACAGTCTTCGCCGTCGGACGGCGGAGCGACTCAGATATCAGGTACACTTGCTTGCCGGAGCAGCCTCCGCGGAACTGCGGGAACAGCATCTGGCGCATTTGCAATCCATTCTGGAAGGAATGGTGGATACTCCGTCCATCCGCGCGGTCCGCATCACAGACCTTTCCGGCTACACCCTGGCGTACAGCGATCAGACGGGAAAGGCAGGCTATCCGCCGCTGTCCGCGACCGAACGCCAGCAGTTGCGCCCACCTTCGACCGCCGCCAACATCTTCGACGATGGGGACCATGGAATGATGGCGGCTGAGGAAATCGACGTGGATGATGTTCCCGTCGCCATGGCATGGGTGTATCCCGACACTGCGGAAGATCAAATCGATTTGTCGAGTATTCTGCGGTCCGCCCTGATCTTCGCCCTGCTGGCGATTGCCGCCAACGCGCTGTTTTCTCTGTTGCTGGCGCGCTCCGTGACCCGTCCGCTGCGGGGGCTGCTGCGGGGCACCAAACTGCTGATTCGCGACCCGGAACGCAGCGATGTCTTTCCGTTGAAGACAGGTTCGCTGAACGAGGCTGGCGAACTGACTCGTTCTTTCAACACCATGGTGGCGGCGCTGAAGGAACAACGTGCGGGATTGAACGAGACGCTGGCCCTGCTCGACTCCATGCTGGCCAACGCGCCCATCGGCTTTGCTTTTTTCGACCGCAAAATGCGCTATGTGCGCATGAACCAGTTTCTGGCGGAGATGGACCATCTTTCCATCGGCCATCACCTGGGCCGCACCGTGCGGGAAGTCTTCCCCAGCGCCGTGGGCGTGGAACTGACGGCCGCCATTGAACGCGTATTCACGACTGGAGAGCCAGTGCGCGATCTGGAAATTCATGGCGAATTGCCGGGCATGCCGGCCAGCCAGCGCATCTGGCTGACCAGTCTGTATCCAGTGCGTACCGGAGGCGACCGACCCAGAGACCAGCGCGGGAGCGCACCGCAGGGAGTTGGCGACACAGAATCAGGTCCCCAGCCGCGCTGGGTTGGGGCGGTCATGGTTGACGCGACAGAGAGGAAGCTGTCGGAAGAATTGCTGCGGAGAACGGAGAAACTGGCGGCGACGGGACAACTGGCGGCATCGATTGCGCACGAGATCAATAACCCACTGGAAGCGGTGACGAACCTCCTCTACCTGCTACACCAGCAGCCGCTCGATGAGGAATCGCGGCATTACACGGACATGGCGCAGCAGGAAATCTCCCGCGTGTCTCAGATCACGCAGCAGACCCTGCGTTTTTATCGGCAGTCTTCCAAACCTACGCTCATCAATCCCGCCGACGTGCTGGATGCTGTGCTGGAACTGCACCATGGAAGGTCGAACGCCGCCAAGATCCAGACCTTTCGACGTTACCGCGATGCGGTAGAACTGTTCGCGTTCAGCGGGGAGGTGCGCCAACTCTTCGCCAATCTGATCGGGAACGCACTGGACGCGATGCCAAACGGCGGCCGTCTGTTTTTGTCGGTCCGCGCATCCCAGGACTGGTATCAACCGGAAGTGCAAGGGGTGCGGATCACGATCGCCGACACCGGCTCGGGGATGACGGAGGCGATTCGCCAGCGAATTTTTGAGCCCTTCTTCACCACCAAGGAAATCACGGGCACGGGACTGGGGCTTTGGATCAGCTCGGAAATCATCGCAAAACATCAAGGCACGGTCCGCGTTCGCAGCCGGCCGGCGGCAGAGGCCGCAGGAAAATCTGAAGGCAACGGCAATGCGGATTTCGCGGCTGAATCCGAACGCTCGAATTTTTCTGGGAAGACACCCGAGAGCGGGACCGTCTTCATGCTGTTTTTTCCGTTTGATGGCGTGGCCGACCAAGTCGCAGCCGAAGTCGAGGGCTAAATGCATTTTCCATGGAGAACAGCCCTGAAACTGGGGTATCCTCCGCCGCATCTCCACATGGAGGCCTCGGTCTGGCGGCATCGCGATACAAAAGTCGTCGAGTGGACGCGAAGGGAGCGCCGGGTGGTGCATAATGCTTGCTAGAGCGGTTCCACAGTTGCTGAACCCGGCCAAGATCACCGAGTGCAGCTTTTCTTAAGGAAAAGCTGCGCGAAAGTCCAATTCCGCTGGTCACAGCTACCGTGGAACCGCTCAGGCCCCGCAGGCTGCGGCCTCAATTTAGGAAACGCCGTGAATCTCCCCAACTCCATCACGATGAGCCGCATCTTCTGCGTTCCGCTGCTGATTTGGCTGCTTTCGCGGACGTTTCCCTTCCACGCGTTTTACGGCGAGGCGGAGGTCCTGGGGTCCGGCCTCTTTATCCTGGCTTCCATTACCGATGGAGTGGATGGTTATCTGGCCAGAAAACGCGGACAGATCACAACCATGGGAATGCTGCTGGACCCTCTGGCGGACAAGCTGCTGGTGACGGCGGCGTTCATCGCCCTGGTGGAGATGAACCCGCGGATCGTTCCAGCCTGGATTGCGGTGCTGGTGATCGGCCGCGAGTTCCTGGTGAGCGGGCTGCGCTCCATCGCAACATCCGAAGGTTTCACCATTCAGGCGAGCGATCTGGGCAAGCTGAAGATGGTGACTCAGATTGTTGCGGTGGTGGCGGCCATCTTGGACCATCGGTGGACGGTGTGGCATTTTGGCTGGTTTATCCTGCCGGTACACGTGATTGCGATCATCGCCGTCTACTTTATGGCGATGGTTTCCATCGTTTCCGCCACCGATTATTTTGTGGCGTTCTGGCGCAAGATTGAGCGCGCATCCGTGACCCGACGGCGGGAAACCTTCATCATGAGCAGGAAAAAAGACGTTTCCACTGTCGACCGTCTTTCCTGATTCCATTTTTCATTCCATTGCGTCCATAGGGTGTGGGCCGCCATTGTGGCTTTTGTCTCCTTCAACCAGCGAAGCCCATAAAAAAACCCTCGTCGGCTGTGGGGCCACGAGGGTTTTTTGCGCCTATGGAAGAAAGACCGCGCTTATGCGTGCGCAGCCGCCTGGGTTGCGATGCGATGGGTCCCGTGGATGAAGTGATACGGCGGCCACGGACCGGACAGCATGATCTGGCAATCGCGCATGGTCTGGCTGGCGCAAGAATACTTGTTTTGATAGCGAACAACACTCTCGTGCTCGATGAGGTGGGCAATGTCGAGCAGCATCTTTCCGCTGTCCGTGCGGCGGCAGGAAATGTCTTCCTCCAACGGAGAAAACATGCGATGGACCTGAATAAAAACGGCCTTGGCCTTGGTCTGTCGCTCCCGCTGCACCGCGGCCGTCTCCCGCAGCCGGGAAAGATATTCCTTGCCCACGCAAGGGGAAGACTGATATCTCGGCGAATCGGGTCCTGCGTCTTCAAACACCACTTTCAAGTGCATCTCCGCTTTGCCGCGGAGGCGTTCCACGTTGGCGGTGAACTGGCGCTGATTGCTGCGGACTGAGCGGCGCAAGGCGTCGTCGTCGGGAAATACCGTTCCAAATCGGAAGGGCAGGACGGTCGAGTGCTCGAAACAGTTGGCAATCACGCGAGCATGATCGACGGCCGATTTTTGTTCTAAATTGTCTTCTGGATTGTGTTCACTGACGATGACTGCAAAATCGCTGGCGGGGTAAAGGAAGATTTGATTTCCGAGGACGCCGACTTGGGTATCGAAGGGAACCGGCTTGCGATGATGCGCCAGTTCAGGAAATGCTTGTTTCTCTGCAATGCAATACGCATACCATGCCATGCTAAGTCACTCCATCACGCTGGAACGCGTCGACTAGAAACGTCCAGGCTGAAAGTTTATTTTTGATTGGACTACATCGAACCAGGTCTCCGAAAAAACGATCCAGTGCTGGCACGCCGAAAACAAGGCGACACCGAACCATGCATCATCCTATTCCTAAGCGTGAAAACCGGCAACTGGCACTCTGGCGGGATAGGGGGCTGCTGGAAGGCAGGTTCCTAAGGTTCGCTCGGCTGGATCGGCGGAAGAATGAAGCGAGGGTGAGGAGGTTGAATTTTCAATGGTCGGGACGGGCAGATTTGAACTGCCGACCCCTCGCACCCCAAGCGAGTGCTCTACCAGGCTGAGCCACGTCCCGACGGTCGCGCAAAAAAACGCGGGGTCTGACACAGTTTACACTGCCGTCTCGACCCCACACACGTTCAACTGAATTTCTATGCAGTCGGCGGAACGTATTCCTTGGGGACAGCGGAGCCCTCGCCGAAGAAGAACTGGTCCATCTGCTCCACCAGGAACTCCTGGGCCTCGCGGGTCCATGGCTGCAGGCGGTATTCATTCAGCAGCATTTTCTGCCGCTCCAGCCACTCTCCCCAGGCCTGTTTCGAGACGCTGTGATAAATCTTGTTGCCGAAATCGCTGTCAAAGGGCGGCTCGTCGAGCCCTTCCATTTGCGTCTTATACTTGGCGCATTGAACCATGTGTGCCATGCTTGTTCGCTCCAGAAAATACTTCTGTTCTTTAGTGTACGGTGTCGGGAATCAGTTTGCTTCCACTTCAGGAGGTGGATGCGGTGCCGGATTCTTCCAAATAGATTTTCGTGTAATCGAGGTAGTTTTTGGCGTACATCAAAATTGTCTCGCGGTCGGCATCGGTCAGCTCGCGCCGCTGCTTGGCCGGAACGCCAGCCCACAGGGTTCGCGGCGGCACAATCGTGCCTTCTGGGATCACTGCGCCGGCGGCGATGATCGATCCCTCGCCGATGCGCGCATTGTTCAGGACCACCACACCCATGCCGATGAGGCACGCATCTTCCACGATGCAGCCATGCACGGTGGCGTTGTGGCCGATGGTGACCCAGTCGCCAACGATGACGGGATAGCGATAGCGCATGCCGTGCAGCACGGAGCAGTCCTGCACATTGGAGTTGGCGCCGATGCGGATGGAATGAACGTCGCCGCGTATGACGGCGTTCATCCAGATGCTGGAGTGCTCGCCTAGGGTGACGTCGCCGATGACTTGCGCCGAGACATCCACATAACAGGACTGAGAAATGATGGGAGATTTGCCTTGATAGGAACGAATCATGAGCTAGTGGGGAAGTTTCCCTGCTCCATTGTACGAGGGGGGAAGGAGGCATTGCTCGAGAGGATTACGAAAGGGAGGCGGGGGCTTTGGAGAGCGGAGGCGGGGGCCGGGTTTGTGGCGCAAGCGGGCGGAATTTTTGAAGGATTGTGTCGAGTATTTGAAGGATTGTACAGGCTAGTTGAAGGATTATGCGGGATAGTTGAAGGATTATGCAAGGGCTTGGGACGGGATAAACTATTGATTCCACGTGGCCACGGAGGTTTTTGGGCCGGAGGAGACGGGGAAAAGCTGTCAGTTCGCGAAAAAAACCGCACGTAGCGTGCCAATGAGGAACTGGACGCATAGCTGGGTCTATAACCATTCTACCGTTTTCGGTCGAAATTCAATGCCAAGATCGGCCGCCGTATTTTTGGGTGACAGTGCTTCGATCCCAGGTCTCAGATGCGAGACCTGGGGCACCCGGCATCGGTCCCAGGTCTGGTTCGACTCGCCTTCGGCTCGCTTAGGGCAGGCTTTCGGCAAGCTCAGGGCCGGCTCTTGGGCACCCGGGCGAGAAGGATTTGCGCGGAACGCCCCGGCTTGACGGGGATCAAGTCGGGGCATGCGCGGTGTTCGGCACGCCGAAGGTCTAGGCGCGTGATGGGGTCAGCGACCCCCGCGGTAGGTTTCTACATAACCGCGATGGAAATTGTCCCGGTAGATGTGTGCGGGTTCCCCTGGGGGCACGGGCGGGTTGCGGAAGCGAGGATGGCGATTGACTTTCGGCCGCAGGCCCAGGGAGATATCGTGGCGTGCCGCGGCGACGCCGGTGTCAAATCCTTGGCGGGCAACCGCGCCTGGAGGCGGCGGTGCGTAATACGGAGGAGGTTGAGGGTGAGCGCAACCGCTGAATGGAAGCAGAAACAGCGACAAACCTGCGATCGCGAACAATTTCTTCATGATGACGACCTCAGTGAATGCGAGATGGTGAATGCGCCTGATGTTGCAGGCATTGCTCCCAAAAGCGTGCGCGGGAACATGCAACAGGAAACACTGTTGTTCGCGAAGAGTTGTGTAGGGGTGGAAATAAACGACGGAGTTGTGGGCGCTCCTCAGAGCGTCATGCAAGCTGCGGTCCACACCAAGGACATCCAAAGCGACACAGCGAATGCGATCCATGCCGGAGGATTCTTCCATTTATGGCCGAGAGCAAGCCAAGCCATGGTCGCCGCGAGTCCAAGATAGGCGCCGCTCGTCGTTCAAAACCGTGAGAAAAGTCGCACGGTGACGATCACGGGTTCCGATGGAACAGAGATTGTTCACACCTCTGTATTGCCAGGCAGGGCGCGCTTGCTATTTGAACTCCGGCGATGCTGCGGCGATAACCTGCCGTCGGATTTCCATCGAGAGCCAATTACCGGGGGCTGATCCAAACCCACTTTCCAGATGTAACATCACGTGAATTTGCCTTTTCGACAATCATGCTTCGGCATGTTGGGGGATGAGTTCTTCTCATCCCACTCAAGCCAACGGAGGGCTTGAATGGGGCACCCGGCTTTCCAGATGTAACATCACGTGAATTTGCCTTTTCGACAATCATGCTTCGGCATGTTGGGGGATGAGTTCTTCTCATCCCACTCAAGCCAACGGAGGGCTTGAATGGGGCACCCGGCAGCCCAATCTTCGGAGATTTGTGCGAAGCATCGATTAGACCTGCAACTCAGTTCCAGGACAGCACCTAGAGTTGGGGAAACTATCGGAGCGGGGGGGAATTACGGTATTCTAGAGGTGTCCAACCGGAGCGTTGGGGGGTGGAATCTCATTTGGCAGAAGTAAAGATTCAAGAAGGCGAACCGCTGGAGAATGCACTGCGCCGTTTCAAGCGCAAGGTGCAGCAGGAAGACATCATCAAGGAAGTGAAGCGGCACTCGTACTACATGAAGCCAGGCGAGAAGATGCGCATGAAGCAGGCGTTGGCCCGCAAGCGCAACCGTAAGAAGGCCCGCAAGGAACAGACCGACTAATCGCGCAGATTTGTGACGGCGTGATGTCGTATGGGACGACGGTGAATCCCAGGTCTCAGAATCGAGACCTGGGGCACCCAGCTCTCCCACCCCTAGCCGCAAAAAACGAAGATGTGGCCAGGATGGGGCACCCAAAGTTTTGAGGTTATTCGAAGAACTGCAACAGTAATGTTAGGCCCGGACCGCTACGGCGATTCGGGCCTTTGCTTTTACCCCGTGTTGCGCAGGCCGGCGGCGATGCCGTTGATGGTGGCGGCGATGGCGCGCTGCAGGGAATCGCTGGTGTCGCCGGCACGCTTGCGCCGCAAGAGTTCCACCTGGATGAGGCTCATGGGATCGACGTAAGGATTTCTGACTCGAATGGAACGGGACAGCACCGGATTGGTTTCCAGCAGGACCTTTTGCCCGGTGACCGCGAGGACGGCGCGGCGGGTGCGTTCATACTCTGATTCCAGACGATTGAAGACTCGATCGCCCATCTCACGGTCGCTTGTCAGCAGAGAATATTGTTTCGCGATGTGGAAGTCGGCCTTGGCCAGCGACAATTCCACGTTGCGGATCAGGTCAATGAACATGGGAAACTCCCGCATCATGTGCTGCAAGACCGGAAGATTTCCCTGGGCGATGGAATGCTCCAGGGCATGTCCTACGCCGAACCATCCCGGAACACCGTGGCGACTTTGCATCCAGCCGAACACCCATGGAATGGCGCGTAAATCGTCGAAATTGCTTTTGGCTTTTCGGCGAACGGGGCGCGAACCGATGCGCGCAAACTCCAACTCATTGACCGGCGTGGCCTCGGCGAAATATTGCAGGACATCTTCATCTTCAGGAATATTTTTGCGATAGAACACGTAGGCGGAGGTGGAAAGTTCTTCGCACACTTCCTCCCAGCCGGGCATCATTGCTCCGGTGCGATGACCACCCGGGCGATTTGCTTCTGGACGCGCCAGCGCATCGAGCGAAGCGGCCACCATCAGCTCCAGGTTCCATTCCGCCAATACCACGTCAGAATATTTCCAGTGCAGGACCTCGCCCTGTTCCGTAATGCGAATTTCTCCATTGAAATCGCCAATGGGCTGGGCATAGATGGCGCGATGAGTGGGCGCGCCGCCGCGACCCACGGTACCACCGCGGCCGTGAAACAGGCGCAGATCAATGCCGCATTCGCGGGCAACGGCGTGCAGGGCGCGATGCGTTTTGTATATCTCCCAAGTGCTGGTCAACATGCCGCCGTCCTTGTTGGAGTCGGAGTAGCCCAGCATCACTTCCTGGCGGCGATGCCAGGATTCCAGTAACTGTTGATACGCGGGCGTGGTCCAGATTTCGCGACAGATGGCGGCCGCGCCGCGCAAATCCTCAATGGATTCAAACAGCGGCACCACGCGAATGGCGGCGCGGCCCTCTCCAGCCATGCAGGAAACTTCATGGGTGCGCGCCAGGTGCAGCACGCGCCAGACATCTTCTGCGCAGGTAGCGCCGCTGATCACGTATTGCTGAATCGTTTCCAACGGCCCCTCGCGTTGAATCTGCGCGATGGCGCGGAAGGTGGCCAGAACGTCGGCGGTCTCGCGCGAAAGCGGGGTGGCGAAGTTTTCCTGCGAGGAACTTCCTTCGCAGTTCTCTTCAATTTCCCGCAGCGCCTGGGTCAACTGGCGCGCGTGCTGGCGAATGTCGAGCGTGTGCAGATGGAGGCCGAAAGTGCGGACTTCGCGAACCAGCGGATCGATCAAACCTCGCGCCAGACGAAGGCTTTTCTCTTCCGCCAGGCTTTCCCGCACTAGATGGAGATCGTCCAGCAATTCTTGACTGGAGCGATACGGCGTCAAGCCGACGGTAGCTGACGAATCATTCAGTTCGCGCGCAGCGGCTTCCAGCCGCATGCGAACGCACAGGACGAAGCGTCGATGCAGCTCGCGGGGATAGCGCTGATCGATGGCCACGCCGGAGCGTTCCAACTGGGACGAATAGGCGTGCAGTTTTTTTTCCAGCGGCGGACTGAGACCGACTCGCTGGATGGAAGGCGTCAGCAGGTCGAGGACCAACTGAATGCGAGCGCAATAATGCTCAATCAATTTGCGGCGTGCCATCGTAATGGCCTGCCAGGTCACCTCTGGCGTGACAAAGGGATTGCCGTCGCGATCGCCGCCGATCCAGGAGCCGAATCGCACCACCTGGGGCAGGTCGTTCGCCCCGATTTCCAGACCGTACTCGTCGCGCAGCGCTCCGGCAATTTCTTCGAAAAGCTGCGGCAGCGTTTCAAAGATCGCAATGTCGTAATAATCCAGGCCGAGTTTGATTTCATTCTGCACCGTGGGGCGATGGCTGCGAACTTCATCGGTCTGCCACAACGCGGTGATCTCGGCGAGAATGTCTTCTTCGCGGGCCGCCAGTTCCTCATCCTGCAGGGGGACACGATTCAGGCTTTCGAGGGTTTCGCCAAGCCGTCGCCGCTTGAACAGGACCGAGCGCCGCGCGACCTCCGTCGGATGGGCTGTGAACACTGGAATGACGCAAATTTTCGCCAAAAACTCCATGGCTTCGCTGGCCGTGATGCCAGCTTCGCGCATGCGTCGAAGAGTCCCGCGCATCTCTCCGGGTTGTGGCGGGCTCTGGCTGCCCAACAGACGGTGCGCTCGGCGGCGGCGCTTGCGGTGGTTCGTTTCCGCCAGATTGATCAGTTCAAAATAGAAAGCGAAAGCCCGCGTCAACTGCTCCGCAAATTCTGTGTTGCAGGCGGAAATCCGAGCGATGGCCTCGGCCAGCAGGAGATCGGCCTTCATCGGGTCGCCGTGCAACCGCGCTTCACGGCCTTCTGTGGTGATGCGACGCAAATCTTCCACGGCCTGAAACAGCGCATCGCCGGCTTGTTCCCGAAGCACGCGCCCCAGCAGCGTTCCCAGCGAGCGAACGTCGCGGCGCAGCGGAGCATCCTTACGCTCCGGATCGAACGATTGCAGTTCTTCCAGGCGCTCCGCCCAGTTTTCCGGCTTCCACAAAAGGTCCATACGTATCTGCATTATGCAGGAGTGAGCAGGCAGTTTCCTAAGGGTTGGACGAAGAAATTGCCGCCTGCTCTTCCAGTTGGACGATCAGATCTTCCCATTCCGCCAGCAAGGTGGCATGGTCGGCGCGCATCTCATCGAGCTGGCGCTGCTGGGTCTGAAAGTGTTCCGCAGAAACGTACACTCCCAACTGATCTTCGGTAGTTTGGATGGCCGCTTCCATGCGCGGAATCTCTTCTTCGAGCGCGTTGCATCGCTCCCGCATCTGCCGCAGCCGGATGGGATTGATGCGGCCGACGCGCTTGATGGGTCCGTTTTCTTGCTGTTGCTCGTTGGCTTGCGAAACTGTTAGCGGCGGCGAGGGGAGATTGCCGTTCGATTTTTTCAGTTCCGCAGGCGGCGATGCCGTCGTAGCTGCCTCCGCCTGCCGCGAAATCTGCCACAAATAATCCTCATAATTCCCGGTATAGACATGCACGACGCCGTCACGAATTTCAAAGACCCGCGTAGCGAGCGCATCGATAAACGCGCGGTCGTGCGAGACAAACACGACCGTGCCGGTGAAATTTCGAATCGCTTCCAGCAACACTTCTTTGGCGCGCATGTCGAGGTGGTTCGTCGGCTCATCCAGCAGCAGAAAATTCGCCGGACTCACTAACAGGCGTGCCAGTGCGTACCGGTTGCGTTCGCCGCCGGAAAGCACGCCGAGATGCTTGAACACATCGTCGCCGGAAAATAAAAAGCATCCCAGCAGGCACCGCAATTCGGTCTGGGGAATTCTGGGGGCGCTGCGTCCGATGTCGTCGAGCATGCGGGCGTCGGCGTCCAGTTCCTTGTATTGGTCCTGGGCGAAATACTGCAGGACGACATTATGTCCGAGACGAATCTGGCCCTCGGTCGGTTCGTCGAGAGCAGCAAGCAGGCGAATCAGTGTCGATTTTCCAGCGCCGTTCGGCCCAACCAGGGCGATCCGCTCGCCCCGCTCAATGGTGAACTGCACGCCGGAAAAGACCTGCTTCGCGCCATAGCTTTTGCCGACTTGTTGCGCCTCGGCCACAGTACGCCCGCTGGCAGGCGGCTGAGGAAAGGTAAAGTGGATCTCGGTTTCTGCCGGCGGCAATTCAATCCGCTCAATGCGCTCCAGCTCTTTGACCCGGCTTTGTACCTGGCGCGCTTTGGTGGCTTGCGCGCGGAAGCGAGTGATGAACGCTTCCAGATGTTCGATGTGCTCGCGCTGGTGACGATACGCGGCCTCCAACTGGGACTGCCGCTCCGCCTTTTGCTGCAAATATTTCTCGTAGTTTCCCGTGTAGCTATACAGGCGTCGATTCCACAGCTCGACAATTTTGTCGGTCGCAACATCCAGAAAGAAGCGGTCGTGCGAGACCAGAATATAGGCATGCGGATAGGCATGGAGATACCCTTCCAACCAATTTCTTGCTTCCAGATCCAAATGGTTGGTGGGCTCATCCAGCAGCAGCAGATCGGGTTTTTCCAGCAGTAGCTTGGCGAGAGCAATTCGCATCTGCCAGCCGCCGGAAAACTCCTCCGTCTTGCGCTGCCAGTCCTCCTTGGAGAAGCCGAGTCCGGAGAGCACTGTGCCGACACGGGCCTCAATGGTATAGCCATCCTGCGCGTGAAATTCGGCGTCGCTGCGCGTCAACTGCTCGATGACGGCGGCATACTCCCCGGAATGAGGGGGCAGATCCGCCAACTGCGAATGCAGGCGTTGAATTTTGTGCTCTAACGCCTGCGTCTTCTCAAACGCAGACAGGCATTCGTCAAAGACGGAGCGTCCATGCAATTGCAAGCCATCTTGAGGAAGATAGCCGAAGGTCATGCCGCCGGTCGATTCCATGGAGCCGTCGTCCAGAGAGTCGAGGCCGGCCAGGATTCGCAGCAGCGTGGACTTGCCGGCGCCGTTGCCGCCGACCAGGCCGGTGCGTTCCGCTGGAGTGATCTGCCAGTCGATCTTTTCGAAGAGAAGCTTGTGGCCGAAGCGCTTGCCGGCGCGGGTCAGTTGCAGCATCGTAGGTGCGCTCGCAGCGCCCATTGAAAGCGCATATAGCTTATTGTCGCATCGAACATTTAGGTTGGCATAGCGGCAGGCCGACGCAGGCATCCTATGTACAAGCAGCGTGGCTGCGTCCGCGATCCGGTCCGTCCGCTTGGCATTTCCGGCGGGTGAAACGACAAGCGTGGGCGGATTGGTATACTCGCAGCAGACCGCTTTTTCAGCAGGATAGGCAACTCCAATGCCATCGATGAAAGACACTTTAGGGGTTCTTCTGGCGGGCGGGGCCGGCGAACGGCTGTATCCACTGACCCGCGATCGCGCCAAGCCGGCTGTGCCTTTCGGCGGCAACTATCGCATCATCGACATCACTCTGTCGAACTGCATCAACTCCGATCTACGCCGGATTTACATCCTGACGCAATACAAGGCGCTTTCGCTGAATCGCCATATTCGCGAGGGCTGGGGCTCGGTGGTCGCCAACGAACTCGGCGAGTTCATTGAAATTCTTCCGCCCATGCAGCGCGTCAGCTCCAATTGGTACATGGGAACGGCGGACGCGGTGTATCAGAACATTTATTCGATCGGCAGCGAGCAGCCCAAGCGCGTGCTGATCCTCTCCGGCGACCACATTTACAAGATGAACTACGGACGCATGCTGCAACAGCATCTGGATTCGGGGGCCGATGTCACCCTGGCCACGCTGCCCATCGATCCGTCGGAGGTGTCCCGTTTTGGGGTGGTCGAGGTCTCGCGAACGGGAGAGGTCACAGGCTTCCAGGAGAAGCCGCAGCAGACGGACCTGCGCTCGCCATTCAACCAGGACAAGGTGGACGCGTCCATGGGCATCTACCTGTTCAACACCGACGTGCTGCTTCCATCGCTGATTCGCGACGCGGAAGATCCGGATTCGCAGCACGATTTCGGCCACAATATCCTTCCGGCGATGCTCGGCCAGTACAAGATGTACGCCTTCAATTTTGTCGACGAGAACAAGCAGGAAGCGCTGTACTGGCGCGATGTGGGGACGCTCGACGCCTACTACGACGCCAATATGGATGTTGCCTCCTTGACGCCGATCTTCAATCTTTACGACAAGAGCTGGCCCATGCGCACCCGGCCATTGCAATATCCTCCGGCAAAATTTGTGTTTGGCGAGCCCGGGCGCACTGGCATGGCCATCAACACCGTGGTTTCGGCGGGCTGCATCGTCTCCGGCGCCACCGTGCGCAATAGCGTGCTTTCGCACGATGTCCGGGTCAATTCCTACGGGGAAGTCGATTCAAGCATCCTGTTTTCCCATGTCCGGATCGGGCGGCATTGCCGGATTCGACGCGCCATCATCGATCGCGACGTTCAGATCCCTGAAGGCACCGTGATCGGCTACGACGCGAATGAAGATCGCAAAAATTACCTGGTGACGGAGACGGGCATCACGGTGGTTAGCAGGGACTACTCCCTCTATGAAAATCCGGTGACCTCGGACCATGTTCCGCACGACATGTAGTGCCGGCCTGCGATTCGCACTAGGTCAAAAAAATCCTGTCGCCCCGGCCCCTTGCGTTCTGTAGTATGTGAGGGAACTGAAAGGTGGCAGGCCGCGTATCCTCTGCTATGGGATTGTCGGCATTGCCATACCCGTGCGGCAGCATCGCCCGATTCGATCCGCGGGATCGCCGCGGCAGTGTGGGCCACGCAACGAACTCCTCATCAAAGGGGACACCGGAAGCCAGGCAGCGGATGCCCGCAAACTCCGACTCTACGGAAGAGACCAGCGCGCTCGTACGACGTTGCCTGCAAGGAGATGGCCACGCCTGGCAGCAGATCGTTGAGTTGCAGCATCGTCGTGTCTACGGTCTGTGCTATCGTTTTACCGGGTCTGCCGGCGATGCGGAGGACCTGACCCAGGACGTATTTCTGAAGGTCTACCGCAATCTGAAAACATTTGATATTGAACGCGGCAGCTTTCCCACCTGGCTGACCACGCTGACCCGGAACCTGCTGGTCGATCATTTCCGCCGCACCCGAGTCGAACAGACAACCCATTCGCTCGACGCCGGTTGGGAGGGCCCGGAAGGCCCGTCGTCGCCGGCGGAAAAGATCCAGACGGAGCAGCCCGATCCGCTGCAAAACTGCATGGACCGCGAACTGCAGGCGCTGGTGCAGCAGGCCCTGTTGCAGGTCTCCCCGGAGTTGCGCGAGGCCGTGATCCTGCGCGATCTAAAGGACATGGACTACAAGGAAATTGCGGAAGTCCTGCGCATTCCGGAAGGTACTGTAAAGTCGCGCATCAGTCGCGGACGAATGGAACTGGCAAGGCTGTTGGAACGTACTAAAAGGCAGGTGATGTAAATGAAGGACCACGGCCAATTTGGAGACAGGCCGGCTGGAAAGTCGGCGAACGTCCCATCGGACAAGCTTGACTGCGCCGCGGTTGAGCTGTTGTGGGTTGAGGCCGCCGAGGGCTCATTGGCCCCGACAGAGGCCGAGCAGGTCCGTGCCCATACGAGCGAATGTGCGTCCTGCCGCGAGAAAATCTCCCGGGCGCGCAAGGGTCGCGAGTGGCTGCTGGTGCTGAAAATGGAACCGCTTTCTCCTCCTTCCGATCTGGTTGCAAAAATCCTGGCCAGGACCACGGGCGCATCGGAGACGTCCCATCTTCCTCGGTGGTCGATGCCGAAGATTCCTGCGGAAATAGATTCGCGTATCGCGGACCGGTATAGCCTGCCGGGTTATTCTTTCCCGGATTCCGAAACAGCCCCCGTCCCCGGCGAGACGGTTGGCGACAACAGAACCCTCAGTCGCGACGGGATTCCGTCTACCCCAGTCTGGCAGCGCCCTTCCGTGGTGTTCCTGCGGAAAACGGTTTTTGAACCGCGCATGGCCTTGGTGGCCGCCATGGCATTTTTCTCCATTTCATTGACTCTGAACCTGGTGGGGGTCAAGTTGACCCGGTTCCGCGCCGCCGATTTGGAGCCGCAGGCAATGCGTCGGGCCGTGACCCGCCAATATGCCCAGGCCAATGCTCGGGTGGTGCATTACTATGAGAATCTTCGCATCGTGTACGAAGTCGAGTCGCGCGTCCATCAACTGCGGCAGGCTGCGGATTCTGTACAGGCCCCTGAAAAGACCGGCTATCCGCAGGGCAAGCGGGATCCAGGAGCCAGTCGCGATGGCCAGGGCCATCGAGGCGATCGGGACCATCAAAGCAGTCGTGACGGACTGCATCGGGAACGGATGGAAGTCACTCCCGTCAAGGACCAGAATGCGCAGCAGAACCGCTCCACTCCGGTTGAACCCGCACCCATTTTCAGCGGACCGACGATCGATGCGTCCTTCAACGCACAGCCGATTTCGCCGGGTCAGAACGTAGTTGAAACTGTGCAGCCAAGATTCGTGTCAACGGTATTCTCGGAATTTGTATCGCGGCCTGCCTCGCAGGCTTCGTCGCGTTTACTTAAAATTGCTCGTTTTTCTGTGCAAGAAAGGAACTCGGCATGAATTGTGCAAATCATCCCGATACACCGGTTGCAGCCTATTGCCAGTTCTGCGGAAAGCCGCTGTGCGCCCAATGCGTTCATAAGATCAACAACATCGTGGGCTGCGAGGCTTGCCTGGCGGCCCGGATCGGCGCGGCCAGCGGCGGAACTTACGGCGTCAATATCAACGATGGCAAAGGCTTTCAGTACACGGCAACTGGACCGCTTCCTCCGGGAAACGTACCGCCTGCCGCGAGCTGGGGTGCGGAACCCTGGGTTGCCTTCGGCCTTGGCTGGATTCCTGGCGTAGGGGCGATGTATAACGGTCAGTTTGCCAAAGCGTTGGCCCACGTGGTGATTTTCGCGCTGCTGGTCGATTTTTCCAATTACAACGGCGTGCTGGGCGTGGTCGTCTTTGGCTGGGTCGTCTATCAGGTATTCGATGCCTATCATACCGCGATTGCGCGGCGCGACGGGCTTCCTTTGCCCAATCCGCTGGGCTTGAACGATATTGCCCAATGGTTCGGCGTGCGATCCACTCCTCCCACGAACCCATGGGTTGGCGGGAATCCAAATGCTACAAGCGAAAACCCGGCAGGTACCGCGCCAGGAGTGCCTCCGGTGGGAAGTGCAGGGCCTGTCTCCGGCTTCGCTCCCGCAGCGGAATATGGGCCGCCATACACTCCGCCGTATGTGCCGCCGGCGCCACAACGACCAACGGATCCGTTGAATCCGTTTTGCGCGGCCGGTCAATTTGGACCCAATCGCGGAATCCACGTGGGCGCGGTGATCTTGATCGTCCTCGGCGTGGCTTTCTTATTGGGGAACCTCGGGATTCTCAGCGAGCACTGGATCAATCACGGGTGGCCGATTCTGCTGATTGGTATCGGTGTGTGGATGGTGATTTGTCGTAGCCAAAAGCCACCTGTAGGAGGTGCAAGATGAATCGCTGGTATCAAATTCGCCGCTTAAGAGGTGCCGTCACCCTGATTTTGGTCGGAGTGTTGGCCTTGCTGAACCAGTGGAACATTTTGCATTGGGATGCAAGCTGGCCTTTGTTCCTGATTGTTTTGGGTCTACTGATGCTGGTGGAGCGCGCCGCGTGGACTGCCGACGTTCGCGCCCGGCAGCAAGAGCAGGAGTATGCAGCCGGCAACCCCGCCTACCCTGCGGGCCAGCCCCTGGGTAGCGCTGCAGGGTCGGCCTCGTGGCCGCCTGCTTCCCCGCCGTCCAGTGTTGGGTCCGGTCCGTTCGTTCAGTCGCATCCGCCCACGCCGGAGGATCCCGGCAGAGAAGACCGGTAGCGCCATGGGCATGCCTCCGCAGACACCGCCTCCTTATCCGCCTTCGCGCGCACAGTGGAAAGCGCAACGGGCGCAGTGGAAGATGCAATCTAAAATGCAGCGCGCCGCATACCGCGCTTCCCTTCGGGGCACGGCGCACAGATCGATCATTGGCCCAATATTTTTAATCGCCATTGGCGTGCTGGCGTTGCTGATGACCCTGCACAGGATCAACGTCGACTACTTCTGGCATTGGTATGGGCATTGGTGGCCGCTGCTGCCGATCGGCGCTGGGGTCCTGTTGGCGCTGGAATCGTTGACATTGGCCAACCACTCGCGGGTAAGGCTGGGCGGAGGCGTAGTTTTCCTGGTGTTGCTACTGGCGCTTGTGGGAGTGATCGCCGCGCACAACCACGTCAATTGGCAATCTGTTGGGGACCAGTTGCAGCTTGGCGACGACGTGAATCTCGCCGAGATGTTCGGGAACAAGCACCAGGCCAAGGAACGGATTGACCATGCCTTGCCCGCCGATGCAACCGTTGTGATCCAAAACGCGCATGGCGATGTCATCCTGACCGCCGGCAGCGACGACCAGATGCATCTGACGGTCGATAAAACTGTGTACAGCGGTTCCGATCGCGAGGCGCAACGCGAGCTGGACGCGCTGGAACCCTTGATTACATCGAGCGGCAACGTGGTCACCGTACACATGCCGTCAAGCGACAGCAAGGTGGCCGATATGACCCTCGCGTTGCCCGCGACTGCGGCCGCGCAGGTGCGAATCGACCATGGAGATGCGACCGTCAGCGGCCGCAAAGCCGCAGTCACGATCAACTCCGGCCAGGGCGATGTGGAACTGACCAGCATCGCGGGTCCCATCCAGGTGGCGATGCACCAAGGCGATTTTACTGGGCGGGATGTGCAGGGAGATTTTGCGATCAGCGGTCGCATGAACGATGTCACGCTTTCACAAGTCACAGGGTCTTCCACCCTGACGGGCGACTTTTTCGGCGACGTGCATCTGGACCATCTGCTGGGGCCGGTTCACTTGCATTCCAGCCGCACCGAGATTCAGGCGGCCCGGTTGGAGGGTTCGGTCACTTTGAGCGATGGCGATCTGACGATGGACAACGCCGTCGGACCCGTCCTTGTCAGCACACGCGCCATGGACATTACGATGAAGCATATCCAGGGCGAAGTTCGAGTGAAAAATTCCGATGGCAGCATCGCCGTGAACGTGGTCGATCCGGTGGCCGCCATGGACATCGAAAACCGCAATGGGTCGGTGGACGTGACCGTCCCGGAAGATGCGAAGTTTACTGTGCAAGGCGTCGCCGTCGATGGCGAGATCGATTCAGACTTCAAGCTGACGCAAAACACGGCGAACGACCACGCCACAGCTTTCGGTTCCGTCGGTGGGGGCGGCCTGCTGCTGCACATCGTCGCCGAAAAAGGCGACATCCACCTGAACAAGGCAGGAGCCAGCGCCGACCAATAGAAGCGTATTTTCTGCGCGCGGGTCGAGCCGCCTGACGGTCGCGCATGCGTGCTGATTTCAGTAGGTTACGCCGTTGGGGAACTGGCCTGCGGCGGCGACCCCATTGCGGGTCGTATTTTTGATGTGATACATGGCCGCGTCGGCGGCGCGGATCACGGCATGGATATCGAGGCCATCCTCCGGGAAGCTGGAGACGCCGAAGCTGGCGAGGATTCGCAGATTGATGTCCGATTTCGGCAGAAACGTGGTGGTGCGAAGTTTTTCCATCAGCCGGTTGGCCAGGTCCAGGGCCCGCTGTTTGGATTGATGCGGCATCAGCACCACAAATTCATCGCCGCCATAGCGGTATCCGGTTTCAATCAGGCCCAGGCTGTCGCGCACCATGTCGCCGATTTCGGCCAGCAGGCGGCTACCGTTTAAATGCCCGTAGGTGTCGTTGACCAGCTTGAAATGATCAAGATCGAAAAAGATCAAGCTCACCGGCTTGCCGCTGCGCCGGCTGCGTTCCAGAGAATGTTCGAGCCGTTCATACAGATGGCGCGCATTGAACAATCCGGTGCAATCGTCGGTAATGGTCAACTGCTGGATTTGCTCAAATGCTCGCGCGTTTTGGACGGCGATGGCGGCATAGTCGCAGAGAGCATGGAGGAAAAATATTTCATGGTTGTCCATGTTCTCCGGATGGCAATTGATCAGTTGCAGCACGCCGTAGGTTTTGTTTCGCACCCGTAGCGGGAGGCAAATGATAGATTCCACGCGACCGCTGTTCTCCGGCAGTTCGTCGGCCAGTTCCTGGTCCTCGGGAACGCTGGCCAGGATCATGGGTTCGCCGTGAAGCGCGACCCAGCCAGGGATGCCCTGCCCAAGAGGGATGCGTTTGTGGCGCAGTTTCTCCGTTCGTCCGCCGGAGATGATGCCGTAGTAGAGTTGACGGTGCTTCTCATCCACAATCAGCAGCGACCAGGCTTGCGGGCTAAAAAACCGGGTCATCTGCTGCATGATGCCGTTCAGAATGCCGGTAAGATCGACCGACGAAGTGAGGGCGCGGGCGACCTCGTGAAAGGTCTGGATCTCCAGCGCCGGCTGGCCGTCTGGGAAGCGGATCGTTTTCATCGGCAGAAACCCCCTTCTGTCAGCGTATTCGGTGGGCCCGCTAAGTGCGCGCCACGGCTATTGTTCGCGCTGCAGGGGAGGGACAATCCAGATCCATAGCTATGGCAGCATTCTACCGCAAGCGGTGCGGGACAGAAATTTCCGGTCAGGGATTGGAAGGTCGTTCTATCCGCCGATATGCACCATGCTGCGCGAGGGCTTCAGAAAGTCGGGTTCTCCGATGTGGTGTCGGGCTTCTTTGCGGTCCACCGTGAGCCGGATGAATTCCGCCAACTCAGCGTCGTCTCCGCCGCGTCGCAGCACGCCATACAAGTCGTGGTCGGACTGCGAAAACAGGCACGTCCGCAGTTTTCCGTCGGAGGTGAGACGGACCCGGCTGCAATGTCCGCAAAAAGGATGCGACACGGGAGCGATGATGCCGATTTCGCCCGCGCCATCCTGAAATGTGTAGCGGAGCGCGGTCTCGCTGGCGGCGTTGGCGGCCAGCGGCACTACGGGTTGGAAGCTGTTGAGCGCGGCCAGAATTTCCTCCAGACGGACGACCACTTCAGGGGTCCAGACGCGGTCTTCCTCCAGCGGCATAAATTCAATGAAGCGGACGATCACGCCTTCCTCGCGCGAGAATTTTGCAAATTCGACGATTTGGTCTTCGTTGAATCCGCGCAGCAGAACGCAGTTGATTTTTACCGGATTGAGCCCCACGCGTTTGGCGGCGCGAACGCCCGCGAGAACTCTATCGAAACTGTCCGGCACGCGCGTGATACGTGAAAATTTCTCGTGATCGATTGCGTCCATGCTGACGGTAATCCGATTCAGCCCCGCGTCTTTCAAGGGCTGCGCCAAACCTTCCAGCAGGTGTCCGTTGGTGGTCAGGGCAATGTCGAGCGGTTGGCCGGAGCCAGGCGCGCGCCGATTGCCATCCACAGCAAAAGCGGTCCGCATCTGGGCCAGATCCACGATCATGTCGATCAGACCCTTGCGCAGCAGCGGTTCGCCGCCGGTCAGCCGGACCTTTTCGATGCCCAGCGAAACAAAGACGCGCACCATACGGAGATAGTCGGCAATGGGCAGTTCAGCATACTGCGCCCCTTCCGTACCCGTGCGACAGTACACGCATTTGTAGTTACACCGGTCGGTGACGGAGACGCGCAGGTCCGTAATGGCGCGGCCATGCTTGTCGCGCAAACGTGGCGGCGCGGACAGCGACTGTACGGAAAGTTGGGCGGCCGGACTGGTAGAGAAAGATGTCATACGATTGCAGTACGGCGAGGAAGCCGCGGTTGATTTCAAATTCGTCCGGGTGGGATCGGTCGCCATATTCCCGACCCTTCATTTGCCCTCTACAACAATGGTATCTTCCCCGTGGACGATTTGCTGCCCAGGGATTTCCGCGTCCGGGCGGGTGTAACTCGCTGTAAGCAGGATACCCGCGCCAGGGCCCGGAGTTACCGGGGCTTTCATCGAGAAACTGCCTTCTGTCCCGACGTAATAATTGATATCTGGATCGGCTGCGTGCTTCATAATCCAGAAAGAAATATCGTGCAGATCCTTGGCCGTTAAGTCTGCGTGAGGTGGCATTTGCGCCTGTCCCCACGCTCCCGCCGATCCTTCACGAATATGCTGCGACAAGGTGTCGATCGTGGATGCGGTGTCAGGATAACGTTTAGCTATCACCGCAAAGGAGGGCCCCATCGCTCTGGACTTGAATTCGTGACAACCCAGACAATTCGACCTCATAATATCTGTCAAGCCGGAGGACTCCGGAGCTGGTGGAGGTGAATTGACATGCGCTCGAGACAAATCTGGAATGTACATCGTTTTCAGCAAGACTTCATTGGAAGGGATCTCTTGATATTTCGTGGACTTTCCACGGTCTGAGACCACGATCTCATAATTGACCAACGTATCCCACTTATAGATGGCTTTGTCTTTTGGAACGACGATTTTTGCCACAGGCAATGCAGCGTCGCCCTCGGTGGTCGCTTGTGCGGATGTATTTTGGACCTTGAAGAAAGACCAAGCGACAAATGCGCCGATTGCGATCCAGCAGGAAATGACCATAAAGCGTTTTATTCTGGACATCGCTATGCCTTGGCGATCTCGCGGGCTACCCGTTGGGCCGACCGTATACAGGATTCCATTCCGCGGCTAAGAGCATCCGCGTAGGTTCCGGCGAAATATATTCTTCCTTCCGGCTTCAGTATTTCCGGCCAGAATCTATGCATTTGCCCGATCGGGAAAGGCTCCATTTCACAGTTCGGCGCGTGCCGATTCTGCGTCCAATCCTTGGTCAATGCCTGAACAATTGTGTCACGCTTACCCGGATACACCGTACGAAAGGCGGCCAGAACGCGTTGTGGAGTAAGGCCGCCGGGTCCATAAGCTTTTAGAATCGCCCGCGTAGTGTCCACCTCATTCGGTACCTCCCAGATGGATGAAATATCGGGGTGATCGAATTCCATATTCAAGGTTTTGAAGCCGTCGTCCAGCCAGAATTTGGAGCTGGCCTCAAATATGTAAAAAGGATGCGAAGTATAGGTCAGGTTATCGACAACATATTGTTTTTCCGGAGAGAGGTCGGGAGAAATAGGAATATTCCTGAAGATTGTCAATGTAATGCAGTTGACAAAATAGTCCGCTTGCATCGATTTTTCCCGATCATAACCGTATTCGCGATACCTGACCGTGACGCCGTTCTCATCGTGCGTAATTCCGGTAATCGGATGAGCCAATTTGACTCGGGAGCCCAGCCGTTTGGCAAAAGCGATGGGGAGCTGTTCATTGCCCCCTTTGAGACGAAAGGTCTCACCTTCTGAGAGCGGGATGCCCCTCGACTTCATCGCGGCCAATCGCCATAGATAGTAAAGTGCGCTGGTATCTTGCCCTCTGAGATAGTCAAGCGCTCTTGGCGAGGCCCCTTGTTGCTTGTACAGATCTGCAACGGGGATGGTATCCAGGTGATCATAGCCGATGCCGAAAGGCCGATAGGGATCGCGAAATTTCTCCACGTAGTGACCGAGGTAAAATCCGGTGAGTTCGTACCACGGATGCTTCGAGAGAAATTCGGTCTCTCGCTGGTTGAATCCAAGGCTTCTCAGTACCTGTGGGTTGGCCAGCATTTCCTCGGTATAGAACTTACCGCCCATCATCGTGAGCATGCCGTTGTTGCGTGGCAGAGGAGAGCCTTCCGCGTTAGGATAGGGCAGCACAGGGAGATTGAACTCGCGCGTGTATTCAAAAAAACGCTCATAACCGGGCTTGGTAATATGGTCGGCCCCGAAATCTGCGTACAATCCGTCAGATAATCCATCCCGCCCAGTGAACACGTGTCCACTGTAGCGTCCGGCCGCTTCCAACACCGTGACATCGCAGCCTGCCCTCATCAGTTCGCAGGCACAACACAGGCCTGTAATCCCCGCACCGCCGATAATGACTTTTTTGGATGCCGAGCGGGACGCACTTTCGACTTTCGATGCGGCAGTGGCTGCCAAGATGCCGCGGTCTATCATCGAAGCTCCAGCGCCCACTAGAAAATTTTTTAAGAATGTTCTGCGAATCATTGGAGCACCTCTTGCGGAAACCGGGGCCGTGGCATTAGGCGGCCTCGTAATTGGAACTGTCATCACGCGCCGGCGTCATACCGTTGATGATCTGACCGGGTCTATCGGTTTCCATCTACGGACACTGGTTTCCTTGGGTTTACGGAAGCGGATCGCGGAACCTTTTGGAGTCAGCTTTTGACGTGTATTTCTTATCCGTTGCAAAATCCAACCACCATTGGGGACGGGTAGACATTTTTCCTGCGCGGAAGAAGGTATATGCCGCGTAAGCGACAGAAAAAAGGATTGCGCCAAGACAGAGGATGTTGGTAGCAAGATCGGACGATGAGGTATGGCGCAGTCCGATCCATATCAGAAGAAAAAGGGCCATATAGACGAGAATGAATTGCATCCAGGTTTGCCGCAACGGCTTCCTCATGAAGGTTACCCTCCCGCTTTGGCCTTCTTGATCTCTTCAATCAACGGCGGCACGATGTCGAAGAGGTTGGCGACCACGCCGATGTCGGCAATCTCAAAGATCGGAGCCTCGGCATCTTTGTTGATGGCGACGATGGTGCGCGAGCCTTTCATGCCGACGATATGCTGGATCGCTCCGCTGATGCCAAGCGAGATATAAAGCTTGGGCGCAATGGTCTGGCCGGAACTGCCGACCTGCCGGTCGAGCGGCAGCCAGCCCGCATCGCAAATAGGCCGCGAGGCCGCTATGTCGCCGCCCAGCAATTTTGCCAATTCCTCCGCCATCGCCAGATTTTTTTGTTCCTTGATGCCGCGGCCGACGGCGACGATCACTTGCGACTGAGAAAGATCGACGGTCTGCCTGGCCTCTTTGAACACCTCGTGCGGCTGCACTCGGACCACACCGTCCGGTACGGTGACGTGCATGGTCTCAACCAACGCGGCCCCGGATTCGACCATGTCGCCGCGAAATGCCGCGTTCTGAAAGGTTGCCATCCAAAGCGGCCCGTCGTCGCTAAAGGAAACGTCGGCGACGAATTTTCCCTGGAACATCTGCCGGGTAAATAGCAGCTTGCCGTTCTCGTATTTGTAGCCGATGGCATCGGGGATGACCGTCTTGCCCAGCGCCAGGGCGAGTCGAGGCGCAAAGTCCCGCACCTGATAGGTGTGCGGCATCAGCACCAGTTTCGACTGCTTGCCGGCGAGAAATTCCTTCAATACATGGACGTATCCATCCGAGGTGTACGCAGCCAGTTGAGGAGATTCGATGGCATAGACCTTGGCAGCTTTCTTGCCTGCCAACTCCTCGGCAATCGCGGCGATGCCGCTGCCAAACACGGCAATCTCCACCTGCCAGCCCGCGTCTTTGGCGATGGCCTGCGCGGCGGCGACGGTTTCCAAAGAGACGCGGTTCAGCTTCGCTTGCTGCTGTTCAACGACAACCAGGATGGTTTCATGCATAGGGCTCAATTCCGAAAATCAGAAGCGGCCTGGGCGGATGAGTCCGCCTGCAGGAAATTCGCTTCTAGTCGAATTCGGGACTGCCCTTGCGCAGTGCGGTGCCGACTGTCAGGCAGGCGATCGAAAGCGTGCCCGCAACGATCATGTAATAACCCATGGGATGGATCCAGCCCGGCCCGTAGGTGAAATCCTGGCCAGCCCAGACCGTCAACAACGTGGCCATGATCCCCAAAATTCCGCCCATCACTTGCAACATCAGGCCACGGAAGCGGCGCTTGTCGAGTGCGGCCACCTGGTCCGGCGTCAGGTCGCGTTCTTCGGGAGGCAACAACATATTTGGCATCGGTTCGTTTCTCCTTGCATTCCTTCTCAGGGGAGGAAGGTTGGCTTCCCCGTTCCCTATTCACCCATCATTTATTAAATCACGCCGACCTCATTGCGAAGTACATCGACCAGTTTTTTTGCAATCTCCGCCGGCGGGCCTTGCAGCATCTGTGTCTGCTTCTGTTTCGTCGGTAGGTACAGCCTCTCAATCGTCTGCAAATTCGTGCCCAACTTGCCTTTGAGATCGGCCCGCGTCCACTGCTGCAGGGGCTTGTTCCGGGCCTGCTTGATGCCCATCAAGGTGGCATAGCGCAACTTGTTGATTCCGCTTTGGATGGTCAGCACGCATGGCAATGGCATGTCGATCCACTGAAACTGCCCGGCTTCCAGTTCGCGCTTCAGGCGCAGCCCGGTTTCCGTCTTTTCAATGCCGATGATGATGGTGGCGTGGGGCCAACCGAGAATTTCTGCCAGTAAAACGCCAGTCTGCGCGAAGCCGTAATCGTCCGATTGCAGGCCAGTGAAGATCATGTCGAAGGACTGCCCTTCGATGGCTGCCGCAATGGCGCGAGCGGTGCTGACAGCATCCAGGGCGACAAACGAATCGTCGGCCAGATGAATGGCGCGGTCGGCCCCTTTGGCCAGCGCCTCGCGCAACACCTGCTGCGACCGGGCTGGACCAACGGTAATGACGACCACCTCGCCGCCGTGCTTCTCTTTCTGCTGCAAGGCTTCTTCCAGCGCGTAGGCGTCCGGCTCGTTCACTTCGTAGGAGACGTCCTCGCGAATCCAGGTGCCCGCCTCATTCAGCTTGAGCGGCGCGTCTTTCTGCGGGACCTGCTTGATGCAAACCAGAATTTTCATGTGTTGTGGGTGACTGGGCTAGTGTATCGAAGTGCGCGAACCTTGGTCGAGGGGTGAGGTGACAGACCCCGTGATGGCTTCGTTTTAGCTTGCGCCGCGAAATTTTTTGACGATGCCGATGTATTTCTGCGCGTTTTCTGTGATCACGCTGGCGCGGCCTTCGCGGGCGGCCTTCGCATCGACCAGATCGCCGCCCACACCCAGCGCAAACGCGCCCGCAGCGAGGAATTCCTCAGCGGTGCTGAGCGAAACGCCGCCGGTGGGGATGAGTTGAATCTGCGGCAGCGGGCCTTGCAGCGCTCTCAGGTATTTTGCGCCGCCAACAGCGCTGCATGGAAACACCTTGACGACGTCAGCGCCTGCCTGCCACGCAGTGACAATTTCGGTGGGCGTCAACGCGCCCGGAATGATGGGAACGCTGTAACGGCGGCATAGCTCGATGGTGCGCAGATCCAGCGCCGGACTGACGATAAATTGTGCTCCCGCAAGAATGCAGTTGCGAGCGGTCTCGGCGTCGAGCACCGTGCCCGCGCCGAGCAGCAATTTTTCGCCGTGATGATTCGCCAACTGCTCGATGACGCGGATCGCGCCGGGTACGGTCATCGTCACTTCCAGGATGTTGACGCCGCCTGCCATGATGGCGTCGGCGATAGCGATCGCCTCTTCCGCGGAGGAGGCGCGAAGCACAGGAACCAGGCCCAGCTCGTGCATGTGCTGCATGATTTTACTTTTGTCCATCAAAGTTCTCCTTGTTTCCTCGCGCGCTCGGGTGCAGCGCTATCGAATGACCCGCGCGCTGGCGCCGCGCATCAGTCGCTCGACTTCGTCGAAAGTTGCCATGGTGGTGTCGCCGGGGGTGGTCATCGCCAGGGCTCCATGGGCGCAGCCGCAATCGACGGCCCACTGCGGGCCTTTGCCGCAAAGCAGTCCGTAAATTAATCCTGATGCGAAGGAATCCCCGCCGCCGACGCGATCGAAGATTTCCAGATCGGGCATGGGCCGCGCTTCATAGAACTCGCCATCGCAATAGCAGATCGCGCCCCAATCGTTGCGGGTCGCGGTTTTCGCGTGGCGCAGCGTGGTTCCCACAACGCGGAAGTTTGGATACTCAGCCACTGCATGATGAATCATGGCGCGAAACTGCGCCGTGTCCAGGTCGGCGAGATTGTCATCGACTCCCTTGATCTCAAATCCGAGCGCCGCGGTAAAGTCCTCTTCATTGCCAAGCATCACATCGACCAGGCCGGCCAGTTCCCGATTCACCTCGCAGGCGCGTTTCTTGCCGCCGATGGATTTCCATAACGAGTCGCGATAATTCAGGTCGTAGGAAATGACGGCGCCGTGGCGATGCGCAGCCTCCATGGCCTCGCGTGCCACCAGCGGCGCCGTTTCCGATAGCGCGCAGAAGATGCCGCCGGTATGAAACCAGCGCGCTCCTTCGCGGCCGAAAATCTCCTCCCAATCGATCGTTCCCGGCTTCAACTGCGACGCTGCCGTGTGTCCACGGTCGGAGCAGCCAAGCGCCGCGCGTACGCCAAAACCTCGCTCCGTAAAATTCAACCCATTGCGCACGGCCCGCCCAACGCCGTCGTACGGGACCCACAGCAGGTGTGAAAGGTCGACGCCACCCTGCAGCATCATGTCCTCAATCAACCGGCCGACGGGGTTGTCCGCGAGTGCGGTGACAATGGCCGTGCGCAGATTGAAGCAGCGCCGCAGTCCTCGCGCGACATTGTATTCGCCGCCGCCTTCCCAGGCGCGGAAACTCCTTGTCGTGGCGACCCGCTCGTCGCCTGGATCCAGGCGCAGCATCACCTCGCCCAGGCTGACCAGGTCCCAGCGGCAGGCCCCACGCGGCTTCAGGTCCAGGTGCTTCGTATCGTTCATTGCTGCAATCCCTTTCGTCGCTTCCCTATTCCGGCGCGTAGCCGGCGGGCTGGTTCGTTGATTCCACGCTGCCTCTCGCGAATGATCGGACTCCCCATGATATGCGACCCTTCAATGAAAGCGAAATCAGGCCGCATAAGACGGCCTATTCCAGCGGGTCCAGCCCCGTTGCCATCGCACTTGTGAAAAACTTATAGAAGATATGATTTCCGTCAGCAACGTAAGCATGCGCTATGGATCGAAGATCCTGTTTGAAGATGTATCCACCACCTTTACCGCCGGTCGCCGCTATGGCCTGACCGGCCCCAACGGAGCGGGCAAAACCACCTTTATGAAAGTCCTCAGCGGAGACCTCGATCCGCAGAAGGGCGTCGTGGTGCGTCCTAAGAAACTGGGCGTCCTGCGTCAGGACCAGTATGCGTTCGACGCGTATCGCGTCATCGATACCGTCATCATGGGCAACAAAGGTCTGTGGGCGGCTCTGGAAGAGCGCGACCGGATCTACGAGAAGCATGAATTGGATGATGCCGATGGAATGCGTCTGGGCGAGCTGGAAGGCATCGTCGGCGAAGAGGATGGATATACCGCCGAAAGCGATGCCGCAATCCTGCTGCAAGGACTCGACATTGCAAACGATGTCCACGAGCGCAAGATGGGCGAATTGCAAGGCGGCCAGAAGATGCGTATCCTGCTGGCGCAGGCGCTGTTTGGCAATCCGCAGGCCCTGCTGCTGGATGAGCCGACGAACTATCTCGATCTCGATTCCATCCACTGGTTGGAAGACTTTCTGACGCACCGCGAAGGCACGCTGATCACGATTTCGCACGATCGATATTTTCTGAACAATGTTTGCACGCATATCGCCGACATCGATTATCAGACGATCATCACCTACACCGGCGGGTACGACGATATGGTGCTGGCCAAAACGCAGGTGCGGACGCGCCTGGAAGCGCAGAATGAGGAACGCGAAAAGAAGATTGCCCAACTGAATGAATTTATCGCGCGATTTTCTGCCGGCACCCGGTCCAGCCAGGTGACCTCCCGCAAGAAGGAAGTGGAGCGTCTGCAAACCAGCGAGCTGGCGCGGTCGAACATCGCGCGGCCGTACATCCGCTTCGACCAACTGCGTCCTTCCGGCAAGCACATTCTGGAAGCGGAAGGCGTGCGCAAGGCGTATGGGGATCATGTTGTCATCGATGGATTCACCGCATCCGTGACTCGCGGCGAAAAGATTTGTCTGATCGGCCGCAACGGCCAGGGAAAAACCACGCTGGTCAAGGCGCTGTTGGCCCACGCTCCCCATGTGCATCACATGCCAGGAGAAAACCCCCGCAACGACATCGACAGCGGCAAGGTGAAGTGGGGGCATGAGGCGCAGATCGGTTACTTCGCGCAGGACCACACCGCGACCATTGAAAAAGGAACAACGGCGGCGGACTGGCTGCATCAATTCGATCCCAAGGCCACAAAGGAAGACATTCGCGGCGTTCTGGGCCAAATGCTGTTCAGCGGAGAAGAAGGTCTAAAGCCCACTGAAGCGTTGTCGGGCGGGGAGGCAGCCCGGCTGTTGTTCTGTAGGCTGATGATGCAGAAGCCGAATTTCCTCATCTTCGACGAACCGACGAACCACCTCGACCTGGAAGCCATCAACGCGCTGAACCAGGCGCTGCAGAAGTATGAAGGCACGGTCCTGCTGGTCACGCACGATCAGGAACTGATTGACGAGGTGGCGACCCGCATCTGGAACTTTGAAGACCACAAAATTGAGGACTTCAAGGGGCCGTATGCGGAGTTCTTGCAGTCTCGTATAGCCGTGTCGCGATAAACTTGCGTCTCTCCGCGAATAGCAGGGTGACGTAAATCGGCGAGTTACGTCCATAGTGTGCGGCTTTGTTCGTGTGCGGCATTGGCCCGCGAGTTTCCTGGAGAGAAAGAATGTTCAGAACGGTACGCAGGATCAGTTCCTTCGTCGGAATCTCACTGCTTTTCATGGGGTTACTCTCAGGTTGTGCGGACCTCGTACCCAACAGCCTGACCTCGACGTCCAAGCCGCCCACGCAACCGGCGCCCACGCCGACACAAGCGGGCACGGTCACCATCAGTCCACAAAATGCAGCGGCGGGCGCCGGACAGACGGTGCATTTTACAGCGGCAGCCGCGGGAGGCGGGGCGATCACTTTTTCGGTCAACGGCGTCGCAGGCGGCAATGCGACGGTCGGTACCATCGACGCAAATGGCAACTATACCGCGCCCGCCACGATCGGCCAGAGTGAAAATGTCGTGGTGCAGGCGGCACTCTCCAGCGCGCCCCAGGCAAATTACGCCACCGCAGTCGTGGCGGTGATTCAAGCCGGCGTGGTGACGAACACGACCAATCCTCTGGTCGCGGAATACTCCATCTACCTGCCGCAGCCGGGAGGGATGTCGGTACAGTTCGGGCCTGACACCAGCTACGGACTGAACACCTGGTCGCAATCCACGCCCACGGCCCCCAGCAACAATGGCGGCGAGATCAATATGGAAGTGGCGGGAATGCGCGGCTCCTCCACCTATCACATGCAAGCGCTGGTTACGCTGGCCAACGGCGTCACCTTTCAAGACATCGATCACACCTTCACAACCGGAACCGCTCCTCCTACCGCGCCAGTGCAGATCACCACGCCAAGCGGACAGACGCCACAGCCGGGCGTTGAGTTGTTCGATACGATCTTTCTATTCGGTAAGGGATATGCTCCAAACATTGCGCAGGCATTCGCAACCGATCTGTCAGGGAACGTTATCTGGACCTATTCGTATGCAACCACGCAATCGGACATTCTTTATCCCATCAAGCCATTGCCGAACGGCCATTTCCTTCTATTAATTTCATTCCTGGCTTCGCCGAACCTTAAGCCACCAGCCCCCGGAACGCTGAATGAAATTCGCGAGGTCGATCTGGCTGGAAATATGATTCACGAACTTACAGTCACGGCCCTGAACCAATCGTTGGCCGCGAAGGGCTATAACATTACACTCCAGAATGTTCACCACGATGTGGTGGCGCTGCCCAACGGACATCTTGTCCTGATTGCAAGCACGGTCAAATCGTTCACAAACCTTCCCGGTTACCCCGGAACGATCAACGTTCTGGGCGATGTGCTGGTCGATGTGGACCAGAACTACAACCCGGACTGGGTTTGGAATACCTTCGACCATCTCAACATCAATCGCCACCCCTACCTGTTCCCAGACTGGACGCACAGCAACGCGCTGCTCTATTCCACGGACGACCACAACCTGCTGCTTTCCATGCGCCATCAGAACTGGATCATCAAGATCGATTTTCAGGATGCAACCGGCTCGGGCAATATTTTGTGGCATCTGGGCGAGGGGGGCGATTTCAAACTTGTTGGCGGCACTGATCCCACCGATTGGTTTTATGCGCAGCACGGCCCCAATTTCTTTAGCCCTAACACGACCGGCGTCTTTAAGCTGGGGGTGATGGACAATGGCGACGATCGCCAGTTTCCTGCTGGCGTGACGTGCGGTTCTACCGGAGCGCCACCTTGTCTCTACTCCACAGTGCCCGAGCTTCAGTTGGATGAAACAGCCAAGACAGCTACCATGCTCTTTCACTACATTCCTCCGACCAGTCTCTATAACTGGTGCTGCGGCCAGGCAGACCTGCTGACAAACGGCGATATTGAGGCGGATTTCGCCGCCGTGCCAAGCGGTGCGGTCGTGCAAGAATTGGATCCGACGCAGGACCCTCCGCAGGTAGTCTGGCAGGCAGTCACGCCCAGCCACGCGCAGTATCGGGCCTTCCGTATCCCCAGCTTGTATCCCGGTGTCCAGTGGTAGCCGACTCCCAACCCTGGTGTATGAATCATTCGGATGTTTCGAGCATCGAAAGATTGTGTAACGCTTTGCGCGAGACGCATGTCCCAACTATGTCGAAATTGATTGCGCCATTGAACCCTGCAGCCGAAGCCTTTCGCCCAGCCGGAATGCTTGGGAACAAATTTCTCAATCCAGTTCCTACCTCCGTGATGGGTGCCGGACGGGCGGGGCGTATGATGCGCCGCCTGTTGCTGGAGAGACGGCAAGGGGACCCGAAGCGTGCGATTGGACCATTTCGCACCGATGCTTCGGTCTACGCGGTCCCTCCTGTCCAAGGGCTCCGCGTCACCTGGATGGGACATTCTTGCGTGCTGATCGAGATCGACGGGGCGCGAATCCTGACTGATCCGGTATGGAGCGATCGTGCCTCGTTGGTGCAGTTTGCCGGCCCGAAACGCTTCTATCCTCCGACCCTCGATCTGAAAGATTTGCCGCCGCTCGATGCTGTGCTGCTTTCGCACGATCACTACGATCACCTGGATCGCGCCACAATCGAGCAGATTGCCGCGCTGCTCAAAGGCGAGAGCGCGCGGTTCATCTGCTCGCTCGGCCTTCGACGATATTTGGAGTCCTGGGGAATTGCGCCGCGGAGGATCACGGAGTTGAACTGGGGCCAATCAACCAGCCTCGGTAACGATTGCCAGATTACATCCACGCCAGCGCGCCATTTCTCCGGGCGCGGACTGTGGGGCAGAAATGAGACATTGTGGTCCTCGTTTGCGATTCGCGGAAACCAACGCAACATTTTTTTCGGAGCGGATTCGGGCATGTTCCCTGGCTTTCGCGCCATTGGGGATGCCTACGGCCCGTTCGATCTGACCATGCTGGAAATTGGCGCGTACGACGCTGATTGGCCCGATATTCACATGGGTCCACTCCATGCCGCGGAGGCGCACGTCGATCTGCATGGCAAATTGTTGCTGCCCATCCATTGGGGCCTGTTCAACCTGGCGTTTCATCCCTGGAGGGAACCGGTTGAGCGTTTGATGGCCGCTGCGGCAGAGAAAAATGTTGCGCTGTTTCTTCCAACTCCCGGCTCGCCCACAGACGTAACGGGCGCGAGTCTGCACACGTATTGGTGGGGAATCTAAGACCGGAGAACAATTGTCGTGTCCTGGTCTTCAATCGCGCCATGATCGAGCGGTTTATTGGAGCCGAGACGATGGCTTTCAGACGCGGCCAATCCAGTAGAGTGGGAAAATTATATAGAGATACAGGGAGTGCAGCGAAAGTCTTGCGCTCCCGATTTTTTCTCTCAGTGTAGTATTCTGGGGCGTCCCAAATTACCTGTGAGGCCCTATGCACAACCGAGCCGTTACCGCTCTTACCCTGGCGCTGCTTTTCGGCGCTGCTGCTACTCCGGTCCTATCGCAGGCGCCGGCGACGGATACTTCGCTGCTCACGAGACTCGAAGCGAGCTACAACCTGACGAAAACGGGTTTCGCCAGTTCGCGCGTTACAGCGCCCGGCAGCGTCTATGTGGTCCATGTCGATGGCCTGCTTGCGCGCGCCATCGCGGACCATGTGACGCCCACAACAACCATCGAGGACGGCCAGCCTCTGCCTGCGGCAAAGGGGTTCAAGGGTTTTTTCGGGGCCTCAGGAGACACGCGCCAGGTCGCACAGGGCGAGCGTTTCTATGTGGTGGGGATCGACCTTAAGGACGACGCGATCGTCTTCCGCCTTGACTCCCTCGATACGCACGTGGTGGAGAGCAACGGCCAGTCAGAGCAGTCGCGCTTTCGCATGCTCATCAAGTTTCCCCTTGCAAAAGGGGCTGCGGACACGCTCACGGTGGCCGGAGTCCACCATCTGACGGACCCTATTTTCTCCATCGAGGGCGCTCCCGCTCCGGTTCCGCAGGTGCAGCTTGGCGAGAGTCTGGCAGATGTGGAGAATGCCTTTGGTCAGCCGGACAAGATCGTCAACCTGGGCGCAAAGAAGGTCCTCTCTTATGGCAACCTTACGATCATCCTCGTGGACGACAAAGTTACCGACGCAGAGTAGCCGAAGGGGGCCTCCAGTTCCACGAGGAGCCGAGTTTACGCTGCGCTATTTCAGCTTGGCTTCCAGTTCCGTCCAGCGCAGATAGAGCGCATCGACGCAGGATTCTGCTTCCGCGACTGCAGTCATGGCGCGTTCCAGGCGTGCTGCATCGATGGCAATGGCGGGATCTTCCATCGCCTCGCGATGCGATTGAAGCTGCTGTTCCGCATCGGCAATTTCCTGCTCGATGGTCGAGTATTCGCGGGCTTCCAAGTAGGAAAGTTTTTTCTTGATCTGGTTCGAAGGGGTTTGCGACGTGTGTTTCGCTACATTGTCGGGGCTGTCCGCAGAGCGCGGCGAAAGCTCTGCGCTTTTCTTCTGGCCGCGTTCATTTTTCCAGACATTCCATTGCGAATAGTCGGCAAAGCGCTCCGCGCCGCCGCGGCCATCGAGGCCCAGTACAGTCGTAGAAACCCGATCCAGCATGAAACGGTCGTGCGTCACCAGCACCAGCGCGCCGCGAAATTCCAGCAGGCTTTCTTCCAGAATCTCCAGCGTGGGTATGTCCAGGTCGTTGGTCGGCTCATCCAGCAGCAGCAGGTCCGCCGGCTGCAGCATCAGCTTGGCAATCAGCACGCGCGCGCGTTCGCCGCCGGACAGCCGCTCGACCGGCTGATTCAACTGCTCGCTGGTAAACAAAAAGCGTTCCGCCCAGGAGGCAACGTGCTGCACGCGGTCCTGATAGACGACCGAATCGCTGTCCGGCGCCAGCGCGCGGCGCAGCGTCAGGTTGGTGTCGAGCTGGCGGTTCTGGTCGAAGTACACGATTCGTAAATTCTGCGCGCGACGAATTTCGCCTGCATCGGGTTCCAATTCTGTGCGCAGCAACCGCAACAAAGTTGTTTTGCCGCTGCCATTTGGCCCAACCAGTCCCAGGCGCATGCCGGCGGTCAGGATAAAGTCAAGCTTGTCGAACAGGACCTGCTCGCCCATGTTGCAGGAAACACCCTCAAGTTCCACCAGCCGCTTGGTCTTTCTGTCGGTGGCGGAAAAATCGATGTTCGCGGTGGATGTCTGGCTGCGCGATCGCATTTCCGCCAGGTTTCCAATCATGCTGTTGGCGCTGTCAATCCGCGCTTTCGACTTTGTCGTGCGTGCCTTCGGCCCTCGTCGCAGCCAATCGATCTCAATCCGCACGCGGTTCTCCAGCGCATCCTGGCGCTTGGTCTGCGCCAACAGATATTCGTCTTTCTTTTCCAGGAACTCGCTGTAGTTTCCTTGCACGGTGAAGATGCCTTCGGCATACATGCGGTTCAGCTCAACCATGGTGTGGGCGATATTTTCCAGAAAGTAACGATCGTGGCTGACGACGACATAAGCAAACGGCGCGTTCAGCAGCAGCTTTTCCAGCCATTCGATTCCGGCAAGGTCCAGATGGTTCGTTGGTTCGTCGAGCAGCAGAACATCGGGATGCTGGACCAGCGCTTCGGCGATGGCGAGCCGCTTGCGCCATCCGCCTGACAGCGTCGCCGCGCGGACATCGAAGTCCTCAAAGCCGGCTCGACCTAAAGTTTCCGCGACGCGCGCTTCGTGCTCGGTTTGCGGGGCACGAATTCGGACGAGTGCTTTTTGCAACACGGAACGGATTGTATCCTCGGCGGCAAACTCAGAATTTTGCGCAATGTATCCGACCCGTGCCAGCTTGCGGCGTGAAACTTCGCCGGAGTCGGGTTCGATATTCCCCGCAAGAATTTCCAGCAGCGTGGATTTGCCGGAGCCATTGGGTCCGACGACGCCAATTTGGTCGCCCTCAGAAACAGTAAACGCAATGTTGTCGAACAGTGGCGTGGCGCCGTAAGCCTTGCGAAGAGATTGTCCGTTGAGAATTGGGGGCAAGCGTGCGGTACGTCCTTGATCTGCAGAGTGCGTCTCGGCGGTCTAGCTCAAGGATAGCAGCCGGACGGGTCAGAATTTTCCAGCGAGCATTCGCTTGCGCTGTTGTTGCGGGAAGCGTTCCATCGCGTATCGCAGCGTGGTTCGGGGGATCGACGCGTAATTCTGCTGGAGAAAAGCCAGCAAGTCGGACTGGGAAACTTTGCCGGCTTCACGCAGCGCCCATCCAACCGCTTTGTGGATAAGGTCATGGGGATCGTCGAGCAATTTCTCGGCAATCAGAAATGTGTCGGCCGTTTCGCCATGGCGAATCAGCATCAGGGTGGCAACGATGGCGATGCGCCGCTCCCATAGGGACTTCGATTTTGCCAGCCGAAGCAATACCCGCCGCGACCGCGTCCTGAGATGCTCGCCGAGAATATAGGGAGCGGATGCATCGACAAGATCCCAATTGTTAATGCCTCGCGTATTCGCCAAATAAAATTCGACGATCTTTTTGCGGTTGGGGTCTGCCGCGCTCTGATATTGAGCGACCAAAATCTTGAGTGCAGCCAATCGATGTTCATGGATCTCGGAAGCCAGCAGCAGGGCCAGATCAGGCAAAGGTAGCGCACGATAGCGAAGCGCGGCGTTCCGCAGAGGGGGCACAGAAATGCCGAGGAATTTGTCGCCTTCGCCGTATTCTCCAACGCCGCTTTTGAAAAACCTGGCGGTGCCGGCGGCGCGCGCAGGACTGCCCAATGCGGCAAGTTCACGCACCAGAGCGGCGTGGGTTCCAGGTTGCATCGGACGAGTGGATTTCATCGCGGTTCGACTCGCTCCCTGGCGCTGGCGAGGTTCATCGTACCCAAATCAAATAGACTGCGAGACCAACACCGGCGGCGCTGAGCAGGAGCGCCAGCGTGACTGCGGTCTTCGATATGCGGCCGGGAATCCACTCGCCGCTTCGCAGTTGTTTCACCTGGCGGATATGGGTCATGACGGCGCTGATGTTGACCGCAACGCCCACAATGACCAGGGCTGTCCCGAGCCATAGCGAAGGGCCGGTGGTATGACTCGATACCTGTGGCGGCCCCGAATTCCTCATGCTGAGTTCGCGCAGAAAAAGCCCGAAGCGTGCGACGACAAAGCCGAAGCCCATCAAGGCGAGCCCGGTGCGAATCCATGCAAGAAAGGTCCGCTCCGCGGCAAAATACACCCGGGGGTCGCGCTCTTTGGTCGGTTCACTGTTCGAGGCTTGCGGGTCGTTCATGGCAGTCCGATCATGAATCGAGAAACGCGACGGACTTAATGCCCGCCAGCTCGAAACGTTTGCGGCAGCGAATGTTCTGGCAGGCGACCATGTCCTCGCGCAGCACCATGTACGACTGCGCTTTGGCAAAACGGGCACGGTCGCGCTCGTCGGCACGCGGAGGCAGGCTGTTTTTCTTGCGCCGGACCAGCCAGTTCAGCTGATACTCCGCCGCCTGGCGGCAGTGGGGACAAGTGAGGGTATGGGGCCGCTGCTCCGGTTTTTCATTGTAAAAATCGCGTTCTTCCATGGCATGTGCCCTCCAGTGTCAACCTCCAGTATGGCACCGCGGCCGGGTGAACCGCGAATGCGGGCGGCAATTCTCCCGACGATTTTGTGGAGGCATGTATTTCCATTTGGCGTACACTGCGCCTAAACGGTCCTTGGAGGGAGTTATGACTGTAAGTCCGATGTTGGATGCAAGTATGGTCACGACAGCGCTGGAGCTGCCAGGCTTTCGCATTGTGCGGAACTGCGGCGTGGTGCGCGGTATCGTTGTGCGCTCGCGCTCGATTTTCGGGACCATCGGGGCCGGCCTGCAGACGCTGGCTGGCGGCAATATTTCACTCTATTCGAATCTGTGCGAGAAGACCCGCGAAGACGCGTTCGAGTTGATGATGCAGCACGCGGCACAGCACGGCGCCAACGCCATCATTTGTGCCCGCTACGATGCCAACGATATTCAGCAAGGCGTGACGGAAGTGCTGGCGTACGGAACTGCGGTGGTCGTCGAAAGGACAGCGTGATGGCTGCCCGTGTCACCGAGGTTGGCGGAATATTTCTCGAGGCGCAAAAGCCCCGGTTTCGGATTGCTCCCCGGAGTGCCGCCCAGTTTGCAGTGCATACCGGCGGCTTTTCCGAGAGCGATGCACATGCTTTCAACAGGCAGTGTGGGCGGGTTGCCGCGTCATTTCAGCGTGCCCGCGAGGCCGGTGCAAGTCCACGTTGAAATCGCGTGAATTTCACCGAATATTCGCCATTTACACATGGCTGTTCGGTTCGTACTCTAGGCGAGCGTCGATGGAAACAGAAACGCGCCTCTTTCGCCTATTTTGATTCACACAACTTGAACTTGGAACGGAAAACCCAGCGCATTCGCGACAGGTCCCGCTGAGAACCGTCCATTGGCTCGCATAGTTTTTCATCGAGTGGATGGTATCGGTTTGGGAGATGGCGCGGCAGGCAAAAGTGTGTCCGATTTTCCGCTCCCCGCAGTCCGCGTCGCCAAGGCGACCCGAACCGCATAGGGTGCTTTTTAGCCCCGCGTCTCGCGTGGTATGCGCGGATCGGGACTGGCGCTCGCGGGAAGTGCTGTGTCTTTTTGCAGCGGACTGCGGCTGAACCACCTTGTTCCCTTGCCGGGGAACGCGCGGTGTAGTGTTTGCAGGGAGTAATGAATGCGTCCCAAAAAAGTGATTCTGTGCGTCGATGATAACGATCAAGCTCTGTCAGTCCGCAAGTTTGTTTTGGAGACCCGCGGTTATCGCGTATTGACGGCGAAAAACGCCGAAGAAGCCATTGAATTGTACGATCGGGGCCGAGTCGACCTGGTCATTACAGACTTGGTAATGCCGCATTGCAACGGCAATGATCTGATTCTGCAACTGAAGGAAATTGCGCCCTGGGTCCCTGCGGTGCTGGTTAGCGGCAGCATCAAACAGTTCGATCCGAACACTCGTGCCGATGCGTTCCTGCCGAAAGGCGCTTGCTCGCCGCAGGAGTTGCTGGAACGGGTCCGAGTGCTGCTGGTGCGGAAACGGGGCCCCAAAAAGATGACCGCTCCGCAGCCTGAGCATGAGCGACTGCCCATTCACGAGCAGGTTGTCGCGTAACGAATACGCGGCCCCTTCTGCAAGTGTCCCCCCCGCAGTCGCCCAGCCGGTACAATAGAGCAGAATGCAGCCCGTCATTGTCGCCGAGAAGCTCGGAAAAATTTATCGCACTGGAAAAGTAGAGGTCCACGCGCTGCGGTCTGTTTCCTTTTCCGTGGCCGCGGGCGAATTTGTCAGCATCGTCGGGCCTTCCGGCAGCGGAAAATCCACCCTGTTCTACAGCCTTGGCGGTCTAACGCGACCGTCTTCCGGCAGACTGTTGATTGACGGCGTCGATTTCGCGTCATTGAGCGATGCGGAGCGGACGCGACTGCGCAAACACAAGATTGGCTTCGTCTTCCAGAAATTCAATCTGCTGCCTACCTTGAGCGCCATGGACAACATCCTGCTAGCGCTTGAAATCGCGTCGGGCACGAAAAAACTGGATAAAACCTACTTTGAACATCTGACGGAACTGTTGGGCATACGCGGCCGCTTGCATCATCGGCCATCGGAGTTGTCCGGCGGCGAGCAGCAACGGGTGGCGATTGCCCGCGCCCTGATCTCTCGTCCGGCCATCGTGCTGGCGGACGAACCGACGGGGAACCTTGATTCCAAGAACTCCGACGCGGTGCTGGCGGTGCTGCGCCGCTCCAATCAAGAACTGAAGCAGACCGTGATGATGATTACGCACAATCCGGAAGCGGCCGCCATCGGCGACCGAGTGCTGCACATGCGCGACGGCGAATTGCTGGATGCCGAGACCCACGCCGCATTGGAAGCGAGATCCGCAAACGCAGTCTGATGCGTACCGTGAAATTCCGGCTTACGGGTATGTTGTCACTTTCGGTGTCACACGCGGGTGGATGGAAGTCGCCCCGCCCGTATCGTCGATCACATTTAGAATCGCGCCGCGATTGCCCAACGCCACTGTGATCATGTGATGGAACTTGACATCCGCGCGCCTGGGAACTTCGATGGCGCGGGTCAGCACGACGTCAGGCTGCTCGAAGACACTGTAAATTCCCAGCCCCCAGGCTTCGTGGCGGGTGACACGATCGGAAACTTTGTAGGACGCCCATCCCTTTGCATCCGGCGCGCTCATGTAGCTTGCCTGGTTGGGAGGATCGTACGGGATTTCAGACTGATAAAAGTAGGTTCGCCCGCCGTCGCCGTTCCACAGCACCTGGAACTGCTGGTGATGTTCGACGAACAGCCCATATACCGTGACATTGTTGCCATTCACCACCAGGCCGTTGGCGCTGGCGTTCAAATCCCAGGCCACGCCGGAGCCGTGGTCGGCGCGCCAGATCCAGGTGTGATCGACAATGGTGTCGTTACTGTTGATCTTCAGGTTAATTACAGTGCGACCCACTCCCGCGCCACCCACTCGAAAGAAGACATCGTGCAGCGAGATGGGATCTTTGGCATGGCGCGCGTTGCTTCCATCCGGCCCTATTTCCAGCAGCACCGGCGATTGTATCGGGCCGGCATCAAACAGCAGGCCCGCGATGACGATTCCGTCCGCATCGGCAGTGGTCATGGCGGCCGTGCCATGGATCGGTCGCAGCGTGGCGAAGCCCATCCCCAGCACCACAGTATCGTGCCGCGTTACGTGGATTGCGTCCGTCAGATCGTAGATGCCCGGGGTCAGCAGCAGGTCCTTGCCTTGGGCCAACTGCCGATTGATGGAAGCCGCAGTGTCGATACCCGGCCGCGCGATGTAAAAATGGCCGATGGGAATCGAACTTCCCGGCGTGGTGCCGCCGTGCCAGGTGATGCCGGAGCTGTCCTTACGCAGTGATGGAACGCGGACACTATAGTTTCCCGCCGCATCCACTTGCAGGAAGGGTTTCTCGCGAATGATGGGAGTCAGCGCAATCTTGGTGTAGGGCGGGAAAGGCCACTCGCCTGTAGGAGGACCGGGAACGCCGACAAACACCATGTTCCAGTTGGCGCCGGTCCATTGGCCCCACTCCGTGTTTCTTGAAATCCATTGCTGCTGCGGCCCTGCGTCGACGGTGCCGTCAATCAGGTCGTCGGACATCCAGCCGCCGCTCGCCCATCCGTTGTATTGATGCAGCACGATATTGCCGCGCACATGCATTCTGCGGAAAGGCGCGGCCTGGGAAACTGCCCATCGCATCGAACCGCCCGGCGGAGTGACGCTCAAACCCTCTGCGGCCCTCCAGAATGTCGTGGTCGCGTTGTTGTTGTCTTCACTGGCATCGGAATGCAAATTGCCATGGATACGCACGTCATCCGGCGAGGCGCCCAACCCAATCGCCTCCGTGTAGAACCCGATGGGGACATCCACGTTGTACTTGCCGGGCAGGAACAGCAGAGCGTTGCGCTCCGGGCCAAATTCATTTCTCCGCTGGATGGCGTACACCTTGTCGATCTGCCGCTGCACCCTCGCCGCGGACATCGACGGCGCAAAGACAAGAACGTTCGGCCCAAAATTCGGCCTGGCGCTGCTGGCCGCCATCGCCAGTGAGACAGCGAACACCAGCAGCCCAAACATCAGGCCGGAGATCATCTTTGGCCTAAACTCTCCGCCGCTATGCTGTCCCCAATGCATAAACTTTCCCATTTCTCCGTGTCCCTCTCGTACTTCAACAAAAAAGCTGCAACACGTCCAAGTTCTCTTCGCGCAGGCCTCAAATTTTGTATCGTAGCCCTCGAAAGCAGGATCGACAATCTCGCCGCGTCGGATCGAATGCGCTTTCGTTGACCCGATACGCGGCAAGCCGATATACTTCAATCCAGTAAGGGCGGGAGTAGCTCAGTGGTAGAGCGCGACCTTGCCAAGGTCGAAGTCGCGGGTTCGACCCCCGTCTCCCGCTCCAGCGGCGTGTCGCTGCCAATCTTTCCATGCCAGCAGCCACGGTTCACGGTTCACGTTTCATGTTGCCCATCGGGCGCGGTACCCAAGTGGTAAGGGAGAGGTCTGCAAAACCTTTATGCGTCGGTTCGATCCCGACCCGCGCCTCCAAA
>JAJYUB010000105.1 GCA_021792795.1 Acidobacteriota bacterium
ATGAAAAAACAGAAACCTGACCAATGAACAGCATCGCCCAATTCGAGAACAGAGCCAGCCGCAGCCGGAGCACGCACGAAGGAGAATCCTCGACTGCTCTATGCGACAGGCCCAGCCGGACTCGCGAACTAAGAGCTTATCCGTAAATAGTGCCGAACTGGGTCCGCGCTGGCAGATGGCCGGAAGCAGAGGGTGCAGGTTGGGCGAAGATATTGTGCAGGATGGCACAGATCAAGTCGTGGACGGTATCGGACAAATTGTGGGCGAAGGTGGAACCACTGGTTCCTGTCAAGCAGCGGCCGCTTGGCCGGCGGTATCGGCGCAAGCCGGGAGCGGGGCGTAAGCCGATGGCGGCGCGGAGGGTCTTTTCCGCCATGGTGTACGTGCTGCGCACCGGCTGCCAGTGGAAGGCCCTGCCCAGGGAGTATGGCAGCGCCAGCGCGGTGCATCAGCATTTTCAGGACTGGCAGAGGGCGGGGTTCTTTCTCAAGTTGTGGCAAGCGGGGTTGGCCGAGTACGACGGGATGGAAGGCATCGCCTGGGAGTGGCAAAGCATCGACGGGGCCACAGGAAAAGCGCCACTGGCCATCGAGTGCGTGGGAGCGAACCCCACGCACCGGGGGAAAAAATGGGCGCAAGCGAAGTTTGTTGGTCGACGCGCGTGGCGTCCCGCTGTCGCTCGTCGCCAGCGGAGCCAACGTGCATGACGTGAAGTTGCTGGGGCCTACTTTGGATCGGATCGTGCTGGCGCGGCCGGAACCGGACCCCAAGCGACCGCAAAACCTCTGCGCCGATGCCGGATACAAGGGCGATCCAGCCTTCCAGGCCGCGGTTGCCCGCAACTATCAGCCTCATATCAAGCAACGCAAGGAGGAAGCCGACGCCAAACGCAACCGGCCCGGCTGGAAAGCTCGCCGTTGGGTGGTCGAACGAACCCATTCGTGGCTCAATCGCTATCGCAAACTACTGGTCAGCTTCGAGAAAACCGAGGCCAGCTATGTCGCCTTGCTTTCCTTAGCCGCGGCCTTGATCTGCTGGAGGCAGACCACTTCTATTTACGGATAAGTTCTTAGAATGCAGAATTCACCCGCTCTGAGACTTCTGCTTCCTGAGACCCTACTTACATACCGGAATTGTCGCCCCCGATTTATGTTGCGAACTTACGGCTCAGGACACTAGAAATGAAGCCTGATACAGACTATGCTGAAATCCTGGCCGTGTCGTATCGCAAATCTTTCGTGAAACAATGGCCTCATATTCTTGCGCGTCCTGCGCTTTGGTCGATTGCCGCCAAGGAGGAGCCAATGGAACGTCGAGACTTCATTAAGCAAGGAGCATTCGCTGCCATCGCGGCCAGCAGCGGCGGCCTTTCTCCATCGTGGGCCGCGTCCGACACCATGAAGAACATGGGCCCCATAGCCAAGCGGCGTCTTGGCAAGACAGACGTTCATCTTTCCATCATCGGCATGGGCGGCATTGTCGTGATGAACGGCACTCCATCCGCTTCCAAAAACATTGTCGCGGAAGCTGTGGATCGCGGCATCAATTATTTTGACGTTGCCCCCAGTTATGGTGATGCACAGCAGTTGCTTGGTCCCGCGCTGGCGCCGTACCGCGAGAAAAGCTTTCTCGCTTGCAAGACCGGCAAGCGCGACAAGACCGGTTCGCGCGCTGCGCTGGAAGAGTCTCTCAAATTATTGCAGACCGATCGCGTCGATCTGTATCAGTTTCACGCCCTCACCAAGATGACGGAGCTGGACCAAATTCTAGGACCAGACGGCGCCATGGAAACCTTTGAGGCAGCGCGCAAGGAAGGAAAAGTTCGCTACATTGGTTTCTCTGCCCATTCGGTCGAAACGGCTGTCGCCGCGATGGACAGGTATCCATTTGACACAGTTCTTTTCCCCATCAACTGGGTGCTCGTGTCGCAAGCGAATTTCGGTCCTCAGGTGATTCAGAAAGCGCAGGAAAAAGGGGTTGGCATGCTGGCCATCAAGAGCATGGCGAAGACAGTCTGGCCGGCTTCGGAGAAGAAGGACCATCCGCACTCCAAGTGCTGGTATCAGCCTGCGGATTTCCCGCACGAGGCCTCGCTCGGCCTGCGTTATACATTAGGCCACGCCATCACCGCTGCCATCCCTCCTGGCGACGAAGCGTATTTCCGCCTGGCCATGGATGTTGCGCAGAACTACAAACCTCTCGACCCCCAGGAGGAGCAATCGCTATTACACCAGGCATCCGGCGTGGAGCCGATCTTTCATCGTGGCAATGATGTCTAGAACGAAGATTGCAAGCAGCTTCTGAAATGGCTATGGAACTTTCGCAGAAACAATCGCGCCTCGAAGATCGCCTCCGTGAGTTAGGCAGCGTACTCGTCGCGTATTCCGGCGGAATCGACTCGGCCTATCTGGCCTACACGGCCCATCGCGTTCTCGGCGATAACATGCTGGCAGTCCTTGCCGACTCAGCCAGCCTGTCGCGAGCGCACTTTGCGGACGCTTTGCGATTTGCCGAAGAACATTCAATCCCAATCCAGGTTCTGGCGACCGCGGAACTGGACGATCCCGCATATGTGAAGAATGATGCGACTCGTTGCTTCCATTGCAAAGACGAGCTCTTTTCAGTCATGGAAAAAACGCATCGTGGATCCAGGTTTCAGCACTTGGCGTACGGCATGAACGTCGATGATCGCGGCGAGTATCGTCCTGGCCAGCAAGCAGCGACTGCGCACGGCGTACTGGCTCCCTTGGCGGAGGCTGGATTGACAAAACAGGAAATTCGCACCTTGGCGCTGCAGGCGGGCCTGCGCATCTGGGACAAACCAGCGTCGGCCTGCCTCTCTTCGCGTGTTGAATATGGACGCCCGGTCACCCGAGAAGTATTGCAGCAGGTGGAAGACGGCGAAGCGTTATTGCAACAGATGGGATTTCGCCAATTTCGCGTGCGCTATCACGGGGAGATGGTTCGCATTGAAATTGCCCGCGAAGAAATGCCGCGCGCGCTGACCGTGGAAACCATGGACCGCATGACGTCTGCCTTCCGCGCCCTGGGTTTTACATATGTCACGCTGGACTGCGAGGGCTATCGCTCCGGCTCCATGAACGCCATCCTTCCAGTGGAGGCCATTCGTTCCGTCAACCTGCAATAAACTGGTCGCGTCAGATGTCAAGCGCACTTCACCCGCAGCAGCCTTGGAACTTTGAACCTTATGCGAATTGCTTATCTTGAATGCTTTGCCGGAATCAGCGGCGACATGTTTCTGGGTGCGCTCGTCGATGCCGGCGTCGATCCAAAACTACTGCACGATGCCGTAGCCGCATTGAACGTTGGCGCGATCCTCGAAATCGAAAAAGTAGATCGCAGCGGAATCAACGCCAGCAAGGTTCGCGTGCTGGTCGAGGGCGCCAGCGCGGAAACTGCCGCAAACGCCACGCATATACATCACCATTCTCATCATGAGCACCATCCACATGGCCGCTCACTCAGCGCCATTCGCACGATGATTGAGAATGTCCCGCTCGCTGCACCAGCAAAGGCAACCGCCATCCGCGCCTTCGAATTGCTTGGTGCATCAGAATCGAAGATCCACAACGTTCCCATCGAGACGATCCATTTCCACGAAGTCGGCGCTGTCGATTCCATTGTGGACATCGTTGCCGGCGCCGTGGGTGCTCACGCGCTGAACGCTGACTCCTGGATTTGCTCGCCGTTGAACGTTGGTGGTGGCACAGTGGAATGCGCGCATGGCGCCTTCCCTGTTCCCGCGCCTGCGACCATGGATTTACTGCAGGGAGCGCCAACGTATTCCTCCGGCATCCAGATGGAGTTGGTCACGCCCACCGGCGCGGCGCTGGTGCGTGCGCTGAATTGCGCCTTCGGCCCGTCGCCAGCCATGTGTGTGGACAAGATTGGATACGGCGCGGGTTCGCGCAATCCGAAGCGCTCTCCCAACGTGGTGCGCCTTAGCCTAGGAGAGACCGACGAAGACGGTTCGATGTCCGGAGATATCGTCGTCGTGATGGAAACTGCGGTAGACGACCTGAACCCGCAAATTCTTGGCGACTTTACTGAGCGTGCGTTGCAGGCTGGCGCTCTCGATGTGATGTGCTCGGCGATACACATGAAGAAAAACAGGCTGGCCACGCTGATTACGATTTTGTGCGATCGCGCGCGCGCAGCACCCTTGCAGCAACTTCTCTTTCGCGAGACCAGCACGCTCGGGGTGCGGTTTCGCGAGGAGCGGCGAGTTTGCCTCGATCGCAAATTCGTCGAGGTGAAAACCGAGTGGGGCGAAATCAAAATAAAAATTGGTCTGCTGAATGGCGTGGAAGTAAACGCTGCCCCAGAGTATGAAGATTGCCGCCGCTGCGCGGAGCAGCATTCTGTCCCGCTCAAGGTGGTGATGCAGTCCGCGCTCGCGATCTACCAAACTACGCTGCATCCATAACTAAGGAAGAGCGAACAACCATGGATCAAGATACGCTGCTTCGCCTGCTCGAAGATGTCCAGAACGGCCTCGTGTCCCTGGAGACCGCTTCGGCGAAGCTTGTGCGTCTGCCGTTTGAAGACATCGGCTTCGCCAAGGTCGACCACCACAGGTCCCTTCGGACAGGCCTGCCGGAAGTCATCCTCGCCTCAGGTAAGACGCCGGAACAAGTGGCGGAAATTTTCGCGAGCATGGCAGCCAGTGGCGTCGACGTTCTCGCCACCCGCGCCGATTCGGCCACGTTCGACGCCGTGCAACAGCGCGTCGCCGCCGCAAAGTATTTGCCCGTTCCTCGCGTAATTACTCTTCGCCAAAAGGAATGGGCCGCCAACGTGAATCAACCGCGCATCGCGGTCGTCTGCGCCGGGACAAGCGATATTCCTGTCGCCGAAGAAGCGGCTGTGACCATCGACATTTTTGGCGGCGAGGTCGACAGAGTCTACGACGTCGGCGTCGCGGGCCTGCATCGTTTGCTGGCGCATTGTGAGGTGCTACAGCAGGCGCGCGTGATTATCGTCTGCGCCGGAATGGAAGGCGCCCTGCCGAGCGTGCTGGGAGGACTGGTCAGCGTCCCAGTCATCGCCGTCCCCACCAGCGTGGGCTACGGCGCTTCTTTTCAAGGCTTGGCGGCGCTGCTTGGAATGCTGAACTCCTGCTCCCCGAACGTCACTGTCGTCAATATCGACAACGGTTTCGGCGCGGCCTATGTCGCAACCATGATCTGCCGCGGCCCCCTGAAATAGCGTCGATTAAGACGTTCCTTGCAGCGCTGCCTCCATGCGTTGTTCCCTTCTGATCTCGCAAGAGTTTACTCTTGACAGCAGTAGAGCGAGGAAACATGCCCACACATAGAAAATTGTCCGCCTGGTCGGTCGTTGGATTGGTCGCCACCCTTGGAACAATTTCAATGCATGCCCAGAGTGCGCTGCCGGCTCCGGTGGAAGTCAACTCCGGCTGGCAGCTTCAGGACGCAGCCAAAGTCTCCGATGGCGGCGCCGTCGTCTCCTCCGAGACGTACCATCCCCACGGTTGGCTGGCGGCGACAGTCCCCGGCACGGTACTGACCAGCATGGTCAACGATGGTATTTATCCGGAGCCGCTCTATGGTGGAAACAGCCGTCCCATCCCGGAAAGCCTGAACAAAACATCCTACTGGTACCGCACGACGTTCTCCGTGCCGAAGAAGTATGCGCACCATCAGGTGGCCTTGCACTTTGATGGAGCGAACTTTCGATCGGAGGTGTGGGTGGATGGAACTCGCCTAGGTTCGATACAGGGCGCCTTCATTCGCGGCCGGTTCAACATCACAAAGTTGGTGCGCGCGGGCAAAACGGCAGTGCTTGCAGTACAGGTGTTTCCGCAACCGCATCCTGGAGTTCCGCACCAGCACACCATCGCCAATGGAGTGGGCCAGAACGGCGGAATCACGGCGATTGATGGGCCCACGTTTCTGTCGACCATTGGATGGGACTGGCTGCCGTCCGTCGCTGACCGCGACACCGGCCTGTGGCAGAAGGTGTGGCTGTCCGCTTCCGGGCCTGTGCTGATCGAGAATCCGTACATCACCACCGATCTGCCGCTGCCGCGCACCGATACCGCCGATGTCACGGTAAAAACGGCCATCGAGAACACCTCCGAGAAGCAACAGAAGGGCGTGCTCGAAGGCAATTTTGGCGACGTGAAATTTTCAACGAAGGTCACGCTCACGCCCCACAGTACGCAAACCGTCGCATTCGATCCCAAAACAACTTCGGCACTGCATGTGACGAATCCGAAGCTGTGGTGGCCAAACGGCTACGGCCCGCAGGACCTTTACACGCTGCACCTCCGCTTTGTTCAGCATGGGAAAGATTCCGACGCGAAGGACACGACATTCGGCATCCGCAAGATCGCGTATGAAATGCCCGGTTCGGACAATCTGACAATCTCGGTCAATGGTGTGCCGGTTTTCATTCGCGGCGGCGACTGGGGCCTGGATGAAGCAATGAAGCGGATTCCGCGCGCGCGACTGGATGCGGAAATTCATCTCCATCAGATGGCGCACATGAATATGATCCGCAACTGGGTTGGGCAAAGCACCAGCGAAGACTTCTACGAGCTGTGCGACAAGTACGGCATTTTGATTTGGGACGAGTTCTTCCAGCCGAATCCAAGCGATGGGCCGAACCCGGACGATCTGCAAACTTATCTGGCAAACGTGAAGGACAAGGTCTTGCGGGTCCGCAATCATCCATCAATCGCATTATGGTGTGCGCGAAATGAGGGCTATCCTCCGCCGGAGATTGCTAGCGTTCTGAACAAGATGATTCCCGAGTTGGATCCGGCGCGTTTGTATCAGCCAAGCTCAACCGCGGGCCGTGGTGTCGTCTCGCACGGGCCTTACGACTGGCGAGAGCCAAGCGCGTTTTATGTCTATGATGCGCCCTTCAAAACAGAAACCGGCAGCGTGTCGGTGCCCACGCTTGAGTCGATTCACGCCATGATGCCGCAGAAAGATTGGGAGACCATCAATGACGACTGGGCACAGCATGACCTGGCCAAGGGCGCATCGCACGGCGACACATATCCCTACGTGCTGACAGGGCGGTACGGCCGCGTCGTGAACCTTGCCGATTTTGTGCGCAAAGCGCAAATGATGAATTACGAGGCGTTCCGCGCCATGTATGAGGGGCGCAATGCCATGCTGTTCCATCCCGACACCGGCGTCATCACGTGGATGAGCAACCCGGCGCATCCCAGTTTCGTCTGGCAACTGTACGACTATTCCCTGGAGCCGAACTCTTCGTTGTTCGCTGTCGAGTCTGCATCGGAGTCGGTACACATCCAGATGAATGAGGCGAACGGGACGCTTGAGGTCATCAACAATCTGCCGCAACCCATCTCCGGGGCCACGGCTCACCTGTCGATTCTTAATCTCGATGGCAAGTCCGCACTCGAGCGCGATTACCCTGTCAACGGACCTGCGGATACGGTGATCGATCTGGGCGCGATTCCATTTCCCAAAAGACTTTCATCCGTGTACTTTGTGCGGCTGGAGCTGCGGGGCTCAAATGGCAAGGTGTTCTCGCGCAATTTGTATTGGAAGCCGAATCCTGCGAATGGAGAAGACCTGACCCCGCTCGACCATCTGCCGGTGATGCATCTGACTGGCACGGTGACGCGGCACGATGCGAATGGCCGTGTCCTGCTCGACGTGACGCTCCACAACCCGGGCAAAACGATGGCACTGATGGCGCACATCCAACTGCGACGCAAAACCTCCGGCAAGAGGGTGCTGCCAGTGTTCTACTCCGACAACTATATTTCACTTGCGCCTGGCGAGGGCCGTACCGTGACGGTGGATGCGGCAGAGGCTGACCTGAAGGGCGATACGCCTTTGGTCGCATTGGACGGATGGAATGTCGATATCGCCTCGGTGACGAACGCAGACAGCGCCCTGGCAACGAACGTGGACGCGCAAGTGGGCCACTGGCCGGCAACCGGACTCCCCATGGTTCCCGCCGGACTAGGAACGCAACCATAACGCGACGCGGCAATCTACCTTCGCGCTTAATATTACAACGTTAAGTGTTGACGAAACAAAAACGACCTGATACCTGAATCCGGCGCATTCCGCAGGGGGAACCTTGATTGCCGTGCTGGATTGACAGGGTGTTCGGCGGTTCCATGATGTTTCGGGATAACATAACTTTCGGTGAGGTTATCCCGGAATGCGCCAT
>JAJYUB010000106.1 GCA_021792795.1 Acidobacteriota bacterium
GTATCTCTTTACCCTTTTCTTGACTCATGTGGGCCACGTAGCTAATGTAAAAAGACAACCAGCGTCGCTTCGCTCCGACTCTGGCCCACTTCACCGGAATCACCGGCCCACTTCACCGGAATACGCATTGTGGTTCGATGGAGACGGCCTTTGTCTGTTTTCCAAGCGTCTGGAGCGAGGACGATTCATCTGGCCGCAGGCTACGGAAGGAACCGTCTGTCTGACGCGTGCGCAGCTTTCGATGCTTCTGGAAGGCATCGATTGGCGCAGGCCGCAAAGAACCTGGACGCCTGAGATCGCGGTTTGATCGACACGCGCGATCCCCTTTATTTATGCGGCTTTTGTGGATGCATTCCGATCTCATCGATGGCATAATGTGTCCATGGGTGCCGCTCAGTTGCCGGATCTCGATGCGCTCGATCGAGAAGCTCTGAAGGCGCTGGTTCTTGCTCATCAGGCTGAAATGGCCGCTCTTGAAGTCGAACTCGAGAGCCAACGGCAGACACTCGCTGAACAGAGTCGGGACCTGCATTCAAGCAGCGAGCAGATCGAGCATCTGAAGCTGGTCATCGAGAAGCTGCGGCGCAGGATGTTCGGCGTCAAGAGCGAGAAGATCGTTGTTCAGCTCGAACAGCTCGAACTTCATTTGGAAGAGCTGGAGTCCTCGCAAGCCGAGATGGAAGCTGCTGTTGAGCGAGTGACACCGACAGCAGAACCTAAAGCGAGATCGCGGCGCAAGCCGCTGCCGGAACATCTCCCACGCGAGGTCGTCACACACCTTTTTCGCGGTGACTGCTGTCCCGATTGCGGCGGTCAGTTGCGCCAGTTCGGCGAAGATGTCTCGGAACAACTGGAGTACATCCCGGAGAGCTTCAAGGTCATTCGTCACGTGCGGCCGAAGTTTGCTTGCAGGGGTTGCGAGCGCGTGGTTGAAGCGCCCGCACCATCCCGTCCAATTGAGCGTGGCATTGCTGGGCCGGGATTGCTGGCCCATGTGCTGGTTTCGAAGTTCGCCGATCACTTGCCGCTCTATCGCCAGTCGGAGATTTACGCCCGCCAGGGTGTTGAGATCGAACGCTCCACGCTGGCGGGCTGGGTAGGTGGAGCAAGCGAGTTACTCTCTCCGCCGATAGATGCGATTCAGAAGCATGTGCTCGCAGGGGCCAAGCTTCACGCCGATGACACGCCGATGCCGGTGCTTGCGCCTGGCAGTGGCAAGACCAGGACCGGACGGCTTTGGACCTATGTGCGCGACGACAGGCCTGCCGGCGAAGATGCCGCGCCAGCCGCCTGGTTCGCCTACTCAGAGGATCGCAAGGGTGAACATCCACGGCAGCATCTGAAGAACTTCAAGGGCGGCCTTCAGGCCGACGCCTATGCAGGGTTCCATCATCTGTACGGCGAGGGCGTCATTTTTGAAGTTGCCTGCTGGGCACACGCACGCCGCAAGTTCCACGATATCCATGCCATTCACGCCTCACCCACAACGACCGAGGCTCTGTCCAGGATAGGATCTCTCTACGCTATCGAAGACGAGATACGCGGCAAGCCTGCCGATCTGAGGCTGAGTGTCCGTCAGGCGCGAGCAAGGCCATTGCTTGGCGATTTGCGGAAATGGATGGAGAAGGCTCTGCGTTCACTGTCAACCAAGAGCGAAACCGCGGGTGCGATTCGATATGCGCTCTCGCGCTGGCGTGCCCTTACGCGATACACGGAAGACGGACTGCTGGAGATCGACAACAACGCGGCAGAACGGGCCCTGCGTGCCGTCGCTCTGGGACGGAAGAACTACCTATTCGTAGGTTCCGATTGCGGTGGCGAGCGTGCCGCCGCCATGTACAGCCTTATCGGATCGGCAAAACTGAATGGCCTCGATCCGGAACTCTATCTCCGCACCGTGCTCGCCCGGATCGCGGACCACCCCATCAGCCGGATCGACGAGCTCCTGCCCTGGAACCTCGCACTGTCGCTCCAGACCCAATCCTCCCAAGCCGCTTAAAGCATTTCTCCTGAAGGTGTATGGCGTGGAAAAAGAAGCTCCACGCAGCCTTTCCTTAAAGAACGGTTGCACGAAACCATCTCCGCCACTCGACAGCATCAGGAGAAATGCGCTAAACACACTCTTCAGGTGTCCACCAAAAAAGTAGCGGACACTTCAGGAGATGACACCGCAGTCAGGTCAAGAGGGGAACTCAGGACGCTTACAATCCAACTGGCCTTCCAACGGGCTCACCGCGCCATACACGTAGACGAACTGGCGCTCGTAGCCATTGTCGATCACGGGCCGCAGCGGCGCCGGCGCCCAGCAGCGCCGCGGTCGCACCATGCGTCCGAAGCGGGCCTCGTCTTGAAACATCAAGCGCACGGGACGATCCGCCGCCCTCCCAGGTGTCAGCAGGGCAGCCAGCGTTTCCGGAAGTTTTTTTTCCATTCCGCTTGCGCGGCCGGATCGCTTTTGGGATGGCGGGTGTCGGGGGCCACCTTGCGCCAGCCATGGCGGGCCAACAAACGGTATACCACCGAGGCCGCGACCTTCTTCCGGCCCAGTTTTTCGGCCAGCGCCGCCCGCACCGGGGAGACCACCAATACGCCTGCATGGCGGGCTTGTTCCGCCCAGGGGGCAAGAAATGCTTTCTCCTCTTCCATCGTCATCATGGCCCGCCTGCGGCCACCCCACTGGCGGGAAACCCGAGTCGGTTGGAGCCCTTCGCGGAAGCGCCGTTGCAGCCGCGGTACGCTGGCGCGACCCACGCCGAGCAGCGCCGCGGTTTGCTCCAAGGTGGTATGCGCCAGAGCGGGCAGAAGTATGGACTGCGCGGCGCGAAGTTGTTTCAAGTCGGTGGTCTTGACGACAACGGCGCGTGCTTGGGCAACGAGTTCCAGATCGATCCGGCGGGGCCTGGACATGTACCCATCATATCAGCTATTAGTATCACCTTGAACGCTACTTAGAATAAGCGCCGGATTCAGATCATAGCGCCAGGGATCGACGCGGTTGGATTTAGATGTAATAGGACAGGTTCAGCACGTTATAGCAGTCCACACGGAATTGCAGGAAGGCCCCGCAGTAAAATCCTAGTCTAAGGTATTTGAAATTATTATTTCTGCGGTCTGCTGCCCGATGATTTCAACTTTGATTGGTCAGCATACCCACGGTTACGGCAACTGCAAAACCAGCCTCTGCTCCACTTGCTCCTGGATCGAGAAGCATTTGCGTGTGATGAACCCGAGAAATGCTTATGGATGCCTGGGAAGCACTGACCAAATGGCAGGATCTTCGGTTCCGAGCACCCAGGAGCAGAAACCCTCAATACTGCGGTCGTTGGCCAGCGTATAGCGCTCCAGAAACGTACGCTTGTCCGTGAAGAAAACCCATTCACGAACATCGTCACGGTAGAAATAAAACCACGCCGTTCGATCCGCCGCGTCCCACTGCACCTGACCCTTGTATGCGGTCGCGAGATGCATCGCATCGGGTGCGCTAATGGACTTCGCCTTAATGTTCGGCTTGTTTTGGCCGCTAACAGGCATCTCCGCATACCAGTGAAAGCCATAGAGTGGGATGCCGAGCGAGAGTTTTTCCTTGGGCACAAATTTGAGGGCGTAATCCAGATTTTCAATCATCCAAGGATAACCCCCCACCGGCCCAGGCGGTGTATAGCCAGTGTGCTGGCCGTAGGTCATCAGGCAGATGAGGTCGACCGACTTAGCTAAACCCGCAAGGTCATAAGCGGCCCGCCAATCACGGTAGATCCAGTATCCATAGGCGGTCTGGCCTGGGTAGCCAGGAGCATTCGGTACCGTTGCGATCGAAAGCTTATATCCTGCGCCATGCAGTGCCGCTGCGGTTTCCGCCACTAGATTTGTAAGGGCATCGCGATCCGTCCAGTGTATGCCTTCAAAGTCAAACTGAAAGCCTGCGTAGCCGTTCCGCTTGCACTCGCGCAGTAGACCTGCGATGAATTCCTTGTGCGCTGCCGCATTGTTGAGAAAGACGTGAGAAAACTCCGGGGTAAAGGAAGTCCCGCGAACAGTCGGCATCACTGGCACATGGTGTGCTTTCGCTATGTCGAGGACATTTGGATCCGGGCCACCCCAAAGCATCCCGTCCTTATCGACTCGGTACCAGGTGGGTACGAGGATATCGATCTTGTCCGCGTGCTGCATGAACGAACGTACCGATTTAGGACTCGCGGTCATATAGAACAATGCCTTGGGCTGTGCTTGAGCCACCAGCGATCCCAGTATTAAAATTGCGACCAGTCTCATCTCTGCCAGTAACATACGGTATTTTCTCCTCTGAGCTAAGTACAAGGTCGTAGGAATTAGGAGCATAGTGTAGTGTCCAAGATTTCGGTCCTGAATAACTCGAAAATGCGGCACTAGAAGTAGAACTTGCCGGCAAGCTGGATGACGCGACCGGGCACGCTCACTGAGGTGATCTGACCGAAATGCGGTCCGGCGCTGAAGTTGCTATTTGGGCCAGCGAAGTTTGTGTGGTTAAAGGCGTTGTATGCCTCCAGACGGAGTTGGATGAAGCGCGGGCTGTTCTCTCCTCCCAAGGGCAAATCTTTGTACAGTTCGATGTTGGAATAGTCGAATCCAGGGCCATGAAAGAAGTTGCGTTTCACGTTCCCGAAGGTCCCGATCGGCTCGGCGGAAAAGACGCTGTTATTGAACCAGAAGTTTCCCGGTGCCCGCGGATTGAGGCTCGGGATGTGGAAGGTGGAGGTATTCGGCATATCTGGACAAGCATAATAGGTTTCAGCATCGCAGTAGAGCGAGTTATATACGCCGGTTTCGGAGATGGTCACCGGGAAGCCGGTCTGCATTGCCGTGATACCGCTAATGTGCCAGTCACCGAGCACGTAACGCACATACCGATTGTCGTTCATGCTATGTAGCAGCGGCACCTGATAGTTGTACAAGGCCACGAGACGGTGCCGTGCATCATAGGAGGAATCACCGTAGTCCAAGTACTGGAAGGCGGGAACATAATTGACCCTGCCGGCATTGTCCAAGGCGTGGCTATAGGTATAGGCCAAGGTGAAATACAGGTTGTGGGTTGCTTGCTTGGCAACCGAAACCTGTAGGGAGTTGTAGTTGGAAGAGCCGTCGGTAGACTGAGTGCCTACCGAAACGAAGTACGGAAGTGTAGTTCCCGGAATGGTTGCGGTCTGCTGGAAGTACTGTGGGTAAAGCAGGTGAGCAAAGGCGCGATGTGCGACGCAGGACGGATTTGCCAGACAGGCGGCATGACCCGCAGGCGTGATGTTGTCGGTGCTGGAGAACCGTATGAGCTTCCTGCCGAGCGAACCTACATACGCAACAGTCAACACCATGTTACTAGGCAGCGCGCGCTGGACGTTCAGATTGAAGTTAAAGGTGTACGGAACGGCATAGTTCGAGACGTAGCTGATGACGTCAAGCGGCTCGTAGGGACGGAAATTGACCGGCTGTCCCGGTTGAGGCCCGACGAACGGAAATGGATTCGCTTCGGAGAACGCCGTTCTGCCGGCCACGTCCTGGAACGGATTCGCAAAGGCCGCACTGCCTCCTTTATCCGCAGCGCCAAAGGTATGGAATTCAAACGGCGGATCCCCTATGCTCTGCAGTTGGCCTATTTCCTGATTGCGGTTGTAGTACATGCCGAACCCGCCGCGCACAGAGAAGAGGTGTTCCCCAGGTGTACCGGTCAGCATACCTAGACCGCCATCGGGCGACCATGCAAAGCCTACACGGGGCGAAATGTTGGCGTGTTTCGTGGTGGGACCTCCATAGATGTTGCAGCCGGAATCGCCGGGCCAAAGCAGTCCCGGAGGCCCGCCGGGAAACACTGTAGATTGTGCGCCGCTGAGCGTAAAGCAGGACACACCTTTACCTCCGTACTGGAGCATCGCATAGGGAGTCTCGGTATCGTATCCCAAGCCGTAGTTCAGCGTCATCGCGTCCGAGACCTTCCAGTTGTCCTGGGCATAAAAGTAGTATTCCCACGCGCTGGCAATGACATCGCCTGGGGCATTTTGATCGTAGGTCTGTGGAACGCCCGTCAGAAAATCGACCATGGGGTCGCCGGAGCTATAGGGGCCCCCGCCTCCGAAGAGGTAGTTTCCATTGTTCGACGTGTAGAAAGGATTGCTAACGGTATAGCGCTGGATGTTGGCGCCGAAGCGCAGGTTGTGGTTCCCCGCGATCTTGCTGAAGTTGTCCATATAATCGTAGCTCCCGTTGGTTACCGGCTGTGGGCCATCATGGCTAAAACCAAGCGAGAAATATCCTGTAATTCCGATATACGGCAGCGACTCGGCAGCCCGGTTCGAAGGCGTGATACTGAAACCGGCGGACGAAGGCGCTACAGGGGTCACTGGGACGATCGCCTCCGCACTGAACCGGAAATAGGACGCCCGCAACTCGTTAAGCGTGGTCGGATTGAAGGTATGGGTGTAGTTGGCATCGAAGTATTTGGTATTTGCGGTGTTGACATCTGCGAATCCGGGGAGAGTGGAGCCATATGCCGGCAGGGTGTCGGTGGTAGGGGCCGACTCGAGAATTAGCGACCCGAAAAGCGAATCCTTTTGTGTCAGTTGCTCATCGATGCGAACAATATACTGGTTGTCGGTCAGCGTGTCGGTGGGGTTGTAGTTGTAGTAGGCATTGGGGCCGATGATATCGTTCGCTGCCGGCACGTATTGCTTTACCAGCGTAGATGATATCGAATTGAAGTCTGCGGGTGAAATCGTACTGTTCGGGAAACACTTGTTCCACGGAGTTCCCGCCTGACACGATCCAATGGTAAATGGTATGGGGTGCGTGGAAAGCCCCGTGGACGCGTTCGTGCCATGGGTAAGCAGGTTGGTGTCCGCGGAGAAGTTGCCGGTAAGTTGGGCGTCACTGAGTACCGGCGTAAGGACCGTGGATCCAGCGACATTCCGGATACCCTGGTACCCGAAGAAGAAGAAGGTGTGGTGCTTGAAGATGGGCCCGCCGAGCGTGCCGCCGAAGAGGTTTTGGTGGAAAACGGGTCGAATGCGCGAAAAGTAGTTGCCGTTGTTCATGAAAGTATCGCGATAAAATTCGAACGCATCGCCGTGGAACTGGTTCGTGCCACTCTTTAGCGCCACGTTGAGAATCGCACCGGAATTGCGACTGAATTCCGGGTTGAGCGTGCTGGTGACCACGTTGAATTCTGCTAGCGCGTCCGGGTTTATTACAATACCGGGCGTGTTGAGCACCCCGTAAGTAATGTCGCCACCATCCAGCATGAAGGAGTTTTCAGTAGTCTGGTTGCCGTTGGTGGAGTAGGTCCCTAAGGCGTCCGACGATTCCACGACACCGGGGGTGGTCAGCTGGAGTTGAAGCGCGTTTCGCCCGAGCAGTGGCAAGTCCACAATCTCCTTACCTCCAACGACGGTCTGCAACTGCGAATCGGAAGTTTGCACCTGGACTGTTGCGGACGTTACCTGGACCGTCTGGGAAACGCTGCCTGCTTCAAGCCTGGCATCGATCTGGCGCGCTGCGTTCAGGTTCAGCATCAGTCCGGTGGACTTAAAAGTCTCGAAACCCGCCTTATAAATGGTCACCGTGTAGGGGCCGCCGATGTGCAACTCCGCAAATACGTAGTAACCATTATGATTGGTAGTGAACGAGGTCGAGATTCCCGTGCTGGTGTCGAACGCGGTTACTGTGGCTCCGGGTACGACAGCGCCGGTCGAGTCCGTGACTGTGCCATGGATGGACGCATAAACGACCTGGGCTGACGCGTGATGCGAAAGTCCCACGAAGACTGTCATAAAAAACATGCTTAAAGCAAGCAATTTGCTTCGGGTTTTCATTGGGTTGGGCCCCCATAAGAAAGAACTTTTTGCTTGAATCTTGGCTCCTGACGATCCAAAACGTAAGTCGGTGAACCATGACGGATGGGGCTAATCCAATCGGGAGTTCCCCGTCCGACCCGCAGCTTCGCGTCAATCTTGGCGGTTTGGTCGATCTGCAAGCTAAACGGGCCAACCGACGAGGTGTTGAACCCGGATTTTGTCGCTGTAATGGTGTAGGTGCCGATTGGTAAAAACTGGAAATTGTAAAGACCGCTATGGTCGGTGACCGTGCTGGTGCTGACGCCGGTCGCCACATTT
>JAJYUB010000107.1 GCA_021792795.1 Acidobacteriota bacterium
GAACCGTCCGGTCCTGCGGCTCCGAGAGTCGCCGCTACTACAAGATCTGGCCAACGGCATCCTGCGCAAAGCTCACCGGCTGAAGTCGCTCCAGGTCTGAAATCGCAATTTTCACGCCGGATTCAGGAAATAGCGAAATCCGAAGGCCGAGCATACGAGGATGGCGCATACCAGCAATTTGTCCGCAATCGGGAACGAAAAAAGCCGTCCAAAAACAATCAGAAAATAATAATGCAGGCTGTAGGGCGTTAGGAAATGTCTTACATAAAAATATGTGGAGAAACGATCGGATACGGAAAGCAGGCTGGAGAGAACCGACGCGATGTACAGATGCATTGGACTGTCTTGCGCCGGAAATAGCGGTAGAGATAACACCCATCCGCAATACATGGCAACCAAGCCAACAAATGGAAACAAGAAAGCGTCTCGTCCGGACTTTTGATCGTTATCCAATTTAACTCCTCATTCCAATTCACCGAAGAGAATAGACAGCCGAATATTTAGACAGGGATCGCGTGATTCCGATCTTTGGATCGACCGCCGAATGCTTCTCGCTGTGCTGCAAACAGCGTCCAAAGATACAGGATGAGACCGCCGAAGTATACGTGCGAGATGAGAAACGACCAGCGGGTGAACATCAGCGGTGTCAGCGGGGCCCAGGTGTCTGTCATCAAGAGATACATCGTCAGCAGGGCAAAAAATATCTTCCATCGCTGAAAAGCAAACGGCATCCATAGCAGAATAGCAAGGAAAAATACGCCGTAGTGATGCTGCCATACAATCGGCGAAGCCATGGTACAGGCCATGGCGTACAGCAGAAAATCGATGGTCGTTCGAGTGGTGCGCCGGAACACAGGAACAGCGAGCGCCAACACGACCATGCTTGTGGAAGAAAGTAGAGTGGACAGATAGATCGCACGATTGTACGGCGGATAGCCGTACAATGAAGTTATGGGTGAGCCGACATGCATCAGGCGATGCAGCAGTCCGTTCAGGGACTGGTTCCAAAACAGCGCATCGCCGTGACGGCTGAGATAGTGGAGTACTTGAGCGTATGCAGCCGTGTTGTGCCAGCCGAAAACGGCGAGGGACAGGGAAAGCCCGACCATCAACGTAATGCAAAGCGAGATCGCAAAACTCCATTGGCGGCGCAGCAGTCCCCAGAATAGGAACAGACTCATCTGCGGTTTCAGCCAGCAGGTAAGACCGATCAGGATGGCTGGGGAGATGCGAGAACCCCGCAACCAGAGCAGTACGCTGGCCATCACCAGAAAATTCAGGAGCGTCTGCACCTGACCCAGGTTGTAGGCATCGATGATCGGCAGGAAGACGAACGCCAGCAGGCCCACCAGCGCCCGAATCTTCCAGCGGTCCCGAGGCGTCGACTCGCGAATGGCCCGCTCCGGAAGCAAGCGCAACAGAAACTCGCCCGCGACGGCCATCGTTCCAAGCAGTGCCAGCAGCAACATGGCGTTCATGGCCACAGACGGAGGGATGTGCAGCCAAGCCGCCGCCTGCCACGCTCGATAAAGCAACAGAGATGTTGGGGGATAAATGAAACGGATGCCGCGCTGAAAGAACGCTGTTTCGTAGATCGCGTTCGGATGCTGCCGCCAGGCCAGATCGCCCTGCGCCATGTAGTACGAGGAGTCGTTGCCCGAGCGCAGCAACAGCGAATCCTTTGCGATCCTTAGCACGCTGCCAGAGTGAAAACGAGGCGCAATCGCAATCAACAGCCCCTCAAACAGCAGCACAAGGGCTAGGAAAAGCGCCAGCTTCCGCGTCACCCGCGCCAGAGAACGGTCCTGCGCCCGGTTACGCATGGACGACGGAGAACGACAAAGGCGAGGCTGGATTGCGAGGGCAATTACAGGTCATAGCGGTTGCTCTTCTTTTCTTCGTGCCGCTCCAGCGCTAGTTGAATCAGTCTGTCGATAAGTTGACTGTACGGGAGCCCGCTGGCCTGCCACAGTTTGGGATACATGCTGATGGCGGTGAAGCCGGGCAGCGTGTTGACCTCATTCAGGAAAATTTTTCGCGGACGCGGGTCGCTCGGGCTGCCGGGTCCCATTAGGAAATCCACCCGCGCCATACCCGACAAATCGCAGGCGCGAAATGCATCGATGGCCATTTGCCGCACGCGTTTTGTCTCCGCCTTGGTGAGTTTCGCGGGAATGATCAACTGCGAGCCTTCGCTGAGATACTTGGCCTCGTAATCGTAAAACTCCTTGCAGGGAATCACTTCACCGACCACCGAAGCCTCGGGCGCATCGTTACCTAACACTGCCACTTCCAGCTCGCGCGCCTTGGCGCGCTTGCCGCCGATGCTGACCTCAATCACAATCTTGCGATCGTAGCTGGCGGCCAGGTCGATGGCCACGCCCAGCCCCTTGCGATCATGCGCCTTGCTGATGCCCACGGAGGAGCCGAGATTGGCCGGCTTCACAAACATGGGATAGCGCAGCGCCGCCTCGATGCGCTGAATGGAGCGACGGGGATTCTTCTGCCAGTCGCCGCGCAGCAACGTGACATGTTTCGGGATCGGCAGTTTCGCGGCGGCGAACAGACGCTTCATCACATCTTTGTCCATCCCCGCCGAGGAACCGAGAACGCCGGAGCCGACATAGGCGATGTCCGCGAGTTCCAGCAGACCCTGCACCGTGCCGTCCTCGCCGAAGGTGCCGTGCAACACCGGGAAGATGACATCCACGTTGAGGGATTTTTCAGCGCTGGCGCGTAGCGTGGAGAGCGCGCTGCCGGGATACTCGGCGAGAGAAGGCACGGGCGGGACCAGCACTTCTGTGCCATGCTCCAGCAGCGCCGCGCCCGGGGTTGCCTCTGGATCGCCGGCGCGGAGATGGTGCGTCTCTCCAGTACAGGAAGGCAGCAGATGAGCGGCATCCTTGGCGGTCAGCCAACGGCCATCCTTGGTAATGCCGATCAGGTGGACATCGTACTTGCTCCGGTCCATGGCCTCAAGGACCGACGCGGCCGACAGCAGCGAAACTTCATGTTCGCCGCTGCGACCGCCAAAGAGAATGCCTACGCGCAGTTTTTTCATGGGAAGCGGATGAAAGTTCAGTGTACTGCGAAGAGAAAGATTTCCCGCACGTCAAAATGTTGCAATCCAGTGTGGACGACACAGAGGGTATAGCATTCGTCAAGACAGCTCCGAACAAGCCCCAACATTCCCTCAGCGGCTAGACAGGCTGCTGGAAAACACAATTCCTCGGAAGGGGTGAAAAATGGATCGCACCAGGATGCCCCAGGAACGATCCGCGAGGCTTGACTGTGTGCTACGAAAGCGACCGCCGGCATTCAGGCGGCGCGATCTCGGCCTGGGCTTCAGTGAGGAGCGTAGGAACCTGTCGTCCCGATGCGAAGGAAGAAGATCGAGCAAATGGTCTTTGCGAGGGCCAGAGTACCGAGGCGGGGCACAGGGGCGGAGACGCCCGCAGTAGCGAGGAAGGCCCTGCAATGGGACTGGATCGAAGGGGCGTCGTTGTCCAGCAATGTTATGGAAGCAACCCGCAAGGGGAGGACTTCCATGGGCAAAGCAAAACCGTTTTGTATTGCGAAGCGCGATGTATGGGAAGCATACCAGCGGGTGAAGGCAAACCGAGGAGCGGCGGGAGTTGACGGCGAATCGATTGCAGCATTCGAGCAAGATTTGGGGAACAATCTTTATCTGGCCCTTACTCTCAACGATAGCAATGGGTTATGAGTCGTAAATGTATCTGCCTTTGCAAAACATGCATCGCGGACTTCGACGTCGAAAGAATTTCAGAGATCGGAAATTCAGCAGGCGGCCTGTAAGCCGAATTTTGTCGAGGACGATCATTCCTCTAGGCGCCGCATTGCTGCGGACGCTCCTAGCGACCTACCCGCGAGTTTGGCGCGCCGGGCCAGCACGCGCGCTGCCGCTTGCGCGGCAACGCTTCCCGCCTATTTGGTCTTGCTCCGTGTGGGGTTTACCATGCCTCCGACCTTACAGCCGAAGCGGTGCGCTCTTACCGCACCTTTTCACCCTTACCTCACCCTTGTGGGATGCGGCGGTATTTTCTCTGTGGCACTTGCCGTCCCGAAGCCTTGACGCTCCGGTCCCGGACGTTATCCGGCACACTGCCCTGCGGAGTTCGGACTTTCCTCTCCCGGGGAAACTTTGCAGCTCCCCGGCAGCGATCGCCCAGCCGCCTGCCGTCCTTAATGGTAGCTGAAATCGCGCCGATGAGTTGGGAAAACGCCGCCGATAGATAGTCAATGGCTTTCGGGAAGCGTGTACTCGAAGTCATAGAAATGCTTTCCGTCACGGATGTCGATCGCCATCTTCCCGGCGAGGCCAACCAACTGACCGGTTCCGGAATCCGGTACAACAGTCACGCTCAACTGCGGAACGCCGCGATTCATGATGCCGCTGTGCTGCAACACGAAGCTGCCGGTGCGGCCATGCAGCGTTCCTGTTACCCGCTCCATTGCAACGTAGCCGGCGGAGCCTTTGACCTCCGTGCCGGCGGTGAGCATGTCGGCCCGGCTGCTGGCTTCAATATCTCCGCGAAACTGCTTTTCATTCAAAAATCTTTCAAGGCTTACGCCATCTGCTTTGTCTTCCGGTGCCTGTGTAGTGATTTTCACTTCAAATGTTCCGGTTGCATGGGTTGTCATGGTCTTCTCTTTTCTGGATTGCGCTGGAAGCAGGTTTATTTGGGAGTGGGCCAGTGGGCAAAAGAGGTGGCTCGCGACGAGGCCAATCGCAACGATCGCGCAAATTTGCGACGACAGAATCTTTCCGGTCCATAATGCGTTCATAGCGATTCGATCCCCAAAAAGAATATAAACAGAACGGGAACGCGATGATTGTAAAAACGCGACAATCCGGCGCCGAGAGGAAAGAGGGCTTCGATCCCGCGCTCGGCAAGTCTCGGGGAATTCTGAGACGGGCTGCACTGGCTGGTAAATTTGCGGTGTCGCGTCGCAGCCCGGCCCCCGAGCTGGCGCACTGCATCGCGCATTATTGGACGGTGAGCTGGGACCTTCGCGGTCACGAACCGCATGTGCAGGAAACGTTACCCCACCCCAACATCTATCTCGTGTTTGAGAACGAAAGGTTGTTGATTGGCGGCGTCTCGACAAGCAAATTCACGCGCGTGCTCGAAGGGCAGTCCTACGCTTTCGGAGTCAAGTTCAGGCCGGGTGGATTTAATCCATTCCTGAAGTTCTCTGCGCGCAAGCTGACCAACCGTATCCTGCCAGCGAACCATGTATTCGGGCAGGATGGGGACGCACTGGAGGAGGCGCTGGTTTCGTCCTGCAATGAGGAGGAGAGGGTAAAAGCTGCAGACACATTCTTCCGCCTGCGCGCGCCGGAACCGGACGAGACGGTTGCATTGGCGGGCCAGCTTGTCGAACGCATTCTTCAGGAGAACGAGATCAAGACGGTGGACGATCTGGTGGGCCGAACCGGCATCGGCAAGCGAACGCTACAGCGCATATTCAACGAATATGTCGGAATCAATCCGAAGTGGGTGATCCGGCGATATCGCCTGCACGAACTGATAGAGAGGCTCAATTCCGGCGAACAGGTGGATTGGCCCGATCTCGCGCTGGAGCTGGGATACTTCGATCAGGCACATCTTATCAACGACTTTCGGAACATCGTGGGCAGTTCGCCAGCACAGTATCAGAGCGTGACTGAGACGGAAAGATGAGGGAAAAGCGAGTCCCCGGCAGCGATCGCCCAGCCGCCTGCCATGTTTATCGTACGCGGGTGACTGAACCGAGGAAGTATCGATCCCATTCAAGCCAAAAGAAGGCTTGAATGGGGCACCGAGCTACAGTGGGATCGATGCTTTCCTGTGTGCTTCAGCCGATGATCGCATTCGTGACTTTGACCCACCATGCAGGGGGATGAAACGCAAGCTGCACCGCGAAGATCTGGCACGCGATGAATATCGGCAACGCGTAACGGTAAACAATATGGATTCGCCGATTGACAATCAAGTCGCGCGCGACCCCCAGCAAAATCAGCGCATCGACGCCTGCATAGGCCAAGCCGTGCGGCTGCGGCATCATCGGGAAGCGCGCGAAGGCTGCACCCGTAAGCGCACAGGTCGCGATCAGCACCAGGCGACGATGGAACTCCGGTTTCTTGCGCCAATAGATCGCCAGCCAGAACGGAAGCGCGAACGAAATCATGTCCAGTACCGCGGAGCCGAAGAACGGTTTAATCCCATACTGATGGAAGTGAGCGATCCTAAAACGGGCCATGACGATAAAGGTCGCAATCCCCAGGACTGGGATCAATACACCGAGCGCCGCGCCGAACCAACCTGTCAACCGATGCAGCTTTACATGGTGGGTTCGCACCAGCGCTGACTGGAAGATAAAGAAAGCCACCCATCCTGAAAAAACCGCTCCATGAACCCACAGAATCCACGGTCGCGGCGGCGTTGCGTGGACAAGGCGGTTGTCTACTGTATGGCCGAAGCCATATATCACTACGGCGGCAACCAGCAGCGACATGGAAAAGTAAAAATACTTGCTCAGAAAAAGCGGAAATCCCGACACTCTGGTCATGCCGGGATGCTTCGCTCGTACTGCGAAGCCGACTTGCTCGGTCGCCATTGCACGCTCTCCAGGGGTTCCGGTGCGAGTAACAGTCATCTTTTTGGGGGTAGACGGCAGAATAGCAGAAGTAGGGACAAAGTCTATATTTTCGGCGAAAAAGAGTCACACGGCAGCGATCGCCCAGCCGCCTGCCATGCCTGATGGTATCTGAACCGTAACGGAAGTACCGAGCAATAAGTCCAGCTTTCGACGAATTGTGGCGCTGTCATTGCTATGATGGATGCCTTGGGTAGTAACTTCTGCCGCCAGACCCAACGCAACTCCCTACGCGAAGGAGAAGTATGGCCACCTATTTAGTGACGGGAGCCGCCGGATTCATCGGCTCCTGGTTGACTCAGGCGCTTGTCGAAAGAGGCGAGACGGTCCGCGCCCTGGATAATTTTTCCACCGGCAAGCGCGAGAACCTGACGCCCTGGCAAGACGACATCGAGATCCTCGAAATCGACTTGCGCGATGCCGACAGAGTTGCTGAGGCTTGCGAAGGTGTAGAGATCGTCTTCCATGAGGGCGCATTGCCTTCGGTGCCGCTGTCCGTGAAAGATCCGCGCACCAGCCACACCGTCAACATCGATGGCACGTTCAATCTGCTGGAAGGCGCGCGCCATGCCGGCGTCAAGCGCGTGGTGTATGCGGCGTCCTCTTCCGCCTACGGCGATCGCAACCCTCTGCCACAGAAGGAACCGATGCTGCCCGGGCCGCTTTCCCCGTATGCGGTGCAGAAATTGTTGGGCGAGTTGTATTTGCGCAGTTATTGGGAAGTGTACGGGCTGGAAACGGTCTCGTTGCGGTACTTCAACATTTTTGGCCCGCGTCAGGCCCCGGATTCGCCCTACAGCGGCGTCATGGCCAAGTTCGCCAAGATGATGCTCGCAGGCGAACAGCCGACGATCCACGGCAACGGCGAGCAGAGCCGCGACTTTACCTACATCGAAAATGTCGTCCAGGCGAACTTGAAGGCGGCGGTAGCTCCCGCGGAAAAAGTGGCTGGACGCATGTTCAACTGCGCCTGCGGCGAGCCATACACGCTGAACCAGACCTACAAATTGATGGCCGAGTTGACCGGTTATAAAAACCCGCCGCTATATGGGCCGCCGCGGGAAGGCGACATTCAGCATTCCTACGCAGATATCTCGGCAGCGCGGGAGGCTTTAGGATACGACCCCAAAATCGACTTCCTCGAGGGGTTGCGGCGCACCGTGGACTGGTATCGCGAGCAACACCAGGCCCAATCGCGCAAAACGGCCGGCGCAAGGTTGTAAAGACGGCGCAAAAACCATGCTTGCTTGTCCTGCGAAATGGCGGAGCGCCGATCACGCCCGAATCTGTCTAGAACCTGAATGTCAAACTCCTAGAGCAGAATCAAGGTAGCTATACCCAGGAGCGGTCATACGTGTAATCCTGGGTTTCTCTGGCGAAGTGACCGCGAAGCCGACGATGGGACGAGCCTATTCGGACGATCTGCGGGTAAGGATTTT
>JAJYUB010000108.1 GCA_021792795.1 Acidobacteriota bacterium
TTGTCCGGCGTTCCCACAAAGTCTTCCGGCGTCTGGCTGATGCCCCAGATGCTCGCATAGCGTTTGCGCGCGGTGCGGAAGAGCTGGACCACGACTCCGGCGAGAATCGGCGACTCCAGCAGCGCCCAGCACTCGTCGAGCATCACGATGCTCGGACGTCCCGTCCATCCGGAGGCGCGGTAGGTCGCTGTGTGTGCGATCAGGAGACTCATGGCGTGCTCGAGCCGCTTGTCATCCTTGAGCCGCTCGACGTTGAAATAGAGCCAGGGATTGTCTAGCTGAATGGTTGTCGGCCGGTCGAACAGCTGCGCATAGGGGCCTTCATCGACCCAGGCCCGCAGTTTGGTCGAGGCCATCTGCGCCATCGTATTGATCTTCTGGTTGCGGTCCCGGTCCTGCCAGTGCGCCAGTTCGGCGGCCAGGTCTCCGAACAATGGAATCGGATTCGAGGTCTTGGCGCTGCAGCGCTTGTACGTCGATGCGATGGCTTCGAGCAGAACGCTGTCCAGAAGATCGATGTCGAGATCGGGGGGCGTGTTCTCTCCCAGCATGTGCCGGGTGAGGTTTTTGAGAAACGAAATCTGGTCGTTCGATGGCTTCGCTTCGCCCTTTGGCAGGTCCCACGGGTTGATGGTCTGGTCGCTGTCGAGCGACATCTCAATCATCTCGCCGCCCATCAGCTCCACCAATGGCCGATAGGAGTCGCCCCGTTCGAGTATGGAGACCACCGCGTTGGCCCGCGCCACCATCAACAGCATCTGCTGCGCGGCCAGGGTCTTGCCTCCTCCGGTCTGCGCCATCAGCAGGCCATTGGCGTCGGTGAGGTCCGGGTCGAACATGGAATACGGAATCAGCTGGCGGTAGGGCGTCTCAAACAGGATGAGTGGGCTCTTGCGGGTCCCGGTCCACGGCATCTCGACCGGCACAAGGTCCGCGGCATTGGGGGTGAGCATGTCCTGCTCGCGCTTGTCCGTTTCGCCCATGCCGGGCAGCGTTCCGAGGAATATCCGGCGTTTCGCGATGGTTTCGAGGACCGCCTTCGCCCCGTTTATGTGGGTGAAGGCGTTCAACACCTCCTGTGTCCGGTTGGCAAGCTCTCTTTCCGAGCGTTCCAGGTCTCCAAACGTGACCGCCGGATGCGAGGTGCGCACCACGACCGAAAGGCTTAGCTTCGCCGTCTTGAGCGAGCTCGAAATAATGTCCCGTTGCACCTGCATCAACTGGGCCTGCGCCACCTCCGCTTCGGGGTTCGACTTGTAGTTGCCGTTGGCGTCCTTCTGGGCGGCGATCATCTTTTGCAGGCGCTTCTTGTAGCTCTTGAGTACCTTCACCTGGTCGGGAATGAGTACCTGACCGCTGACGACCACGGGAAACCCGAGCGTCGAGAACTTCTGCAGCATGCCGGGAAAGGTCGCATCGGGAAGTTCCTTGAGACTGACCACCGAGTAGAGATAACCGTCGAGGTTGAGGTAGGTCTCGGTTTCATTCAGAATGCTGGTTTCAGCCGCCTGTTCCCGGGCGCTGCGATGCTCGAGGAAGTCTTCGCTGGGGACGTACGCGCGCCGGTCGCGGCGTAGGGGATGCTGCGCGTGCTTCAGTTCCTCGAACAACTCCTGCGTCAGCAGCCGCCGAGGCCCGAGGTTGGCGGATTCCATCGAGCCTTCCACTCCGCGCAGAATGGACTCGAATTCGGCGAGATAGATCTCATGCTCTTTGCGCGTACGTTCGATGGTCTTTTTCTGGCTAAGCGTGAAGCCTCCGAGCTTCCGGTTCTGTTGCGCCGAATGATAGAGCCTGGCATGAATGCGCGGGTCCCAGATGTAGTACACATGCAGCCGGTTTTCAAAGTAAAAGCCTGCCTGCTCCTTGCGCTGCCACATACTTAGCCGATGGGTGTCGAGCGCCATGACCTCGGACTGCTCGGAGCGCTGCTGGTCGACATACTGCTCCAACAGGCCGTCCAAATGTTCCGAGATCTCATAGCGGAACTGGATCCGCATGCTCACATCGGGAATGCTGCGCATCAGCGCCTCGAGCATCGCCTTGGCCTGGTTGCGGTCGCCGTCGGTCGCGAAGTAAGAAAGGACCCCTTTCAGTTCATAACCCGCGACAAAAGCCCCGTTCGTGCGCACCATGACGTTGTCACCTTGGGGTAAATCCCGAAGTGGCAACAGTTCGCAGACGGCAGGCACTCTGAGTTTTCTGTCGTGCTCTTGATAAGTCATTGGCATCGGTCTTCACTCCCTGGACGGTCACTGCGGTCCCCGCGCAAACCCTGCTGGGCCACCTGGGCCAGTGGGGCAATATCGGGATGAAACTTTGCCGCGAAGAGGATGCTGGCAAAGACTGCGCGGGCAGCTTCGACATCGAGATGCAGCGCGACCGTTCCATCGTTGTGCGTTTTGAGCCAAGCCTGCATGGCCTATTCCTCCTCTTCGAGGATGTAAGGTTCCCTCAGTTCCGAATCTCGCCCCAGCGCGCACCATGCCCGTGGAGCGATAAACCATCGCAGGAGATCCATAAGGTAGCCCCTGGGCTTTCCGTACTTGAACAGAATGAGGAAGGGCACAGCCAAAAAGGGCACGACAAACTCGAGGAACACATTCAGGGGCATGCCGAACACATGCGCGTTGCTGTCCACGAAGTGCGCCGACAGATTCATCAATGCGGCGAGCGCCAGCACAACGATCAGGTCTTCAAATTCGAGACCCAGAAACGTGACCTTCGTATGAAGGTTGCGATGAAGGGGCGTGATATCGAGGCCCATCGTTGCTCCTTCCCTCAGATCCCATGCGCTTGGGTGATCATCGATTCGGCCAGCCGCACGATGCCGGAAATCATCAGCGCGCCCATCGCCGCCACAAACTTCCGAATCCAGGTCGAACCCGGATAGATTTCTGAAACGACCCCGCCCATATGGAGCGCCATCGCGCCAAGCTGGGTGAGCGCGAAGACAGGCAGGATCACATTGGCGGTCCAGTTCACCAGGCCCATCACCGCCATCCAGTAGCCGTCCGCACTGGTCGGCCCGGCATGCTGCACGAAGCCCTCGATCGCACGGAGAATCCCAGAACACATCAGCGATGCAAATCCGCCATAAAGCAGATGCTCGAAGGGGCCCTCCTTGCTGTAGCGGTACACCGCGCCGGCAAAGAACATTCCGGCGAGCGTCGGCATCATGGTGTTGCCCGACCAGGAAGCGAGATTGGTAATGGCGCCGTCGAGACTCATCGCATTCTCCTCATGCCGCCATTGCCTGAAAGAGTTTGAGCAATCCGGTCACGCTCAGAAACGCGATCGCCGAAAAGATCAGGCGCGCGCAGGGTCTGTGGCGCACATAGTTGATCACCGCTCCGACACAGGCCAGCCCGGCCGCGGCAGGCATGATCCGGCCAACGATGTAGTTCCAGAAAGAGCCGAGCATGTCGGTCATTGCGTATTCGCCGCCCGAGTTCCAACCCTCAAAGAGTTGCATGGTCGCCGAAAGCGACATCAGGAACAGCGCGGCGAGGATGGAACCGAGCGGACTCTCTCCCGCCGCGCCGTCGAGAGTGGCCTTCAGAACGAAATAACCTGCCAGGATCGGGACGAGTTTCGCGACCACGATTTGATTGACGAAGTTCGTGAAGACCGTCTCCATATTCGCGAGCCAGCTCGTGCCCACCGACCCGCTCGCGGAAGGAACGGTGATGCCCTGTGCCGCAATCCACTGAAGCAACTGTGGAAGCGTCAGCAGAATGACTGTCCACAGGATCCATTTCCCCGTCCGGCCATTGACGTGGAAGTTGACGCCTCCCTCATGTCTCAGGCTGACGCCCGCGGCCGCCAGCGTGCAGAATGCCGCGGGGACCGCGAGATCGAACAGCAGTTGCAGAAGATCGAGTAGGAATTGCGGCACAGGCATGGCTCGTTCCCCTGGTTATTGAATGCCCTGCGCCTGCAGGATGAAGCCTTCGGCCATGCGTCCCAGACCGGAGATCACCATCAGAGCGATGCCCGTGACGCCCCAGCCGAGATAGCCGCGGCCGCTTTTGAAGTGCCAGCCCGCAACACCCAGGCACGCGACCGCGATCACCGGAGCAATCACGTTGCAGCCCCAGTTGACGATATTGAGGACTGTCCCTTCGACGGTGGTCGCCTGCTGACCCTGAACAGCCTGTCCGAATGCGGGGGCGGTTCCCAGGTTCTGCGCCGTCGCCGCGAAAGGCGCCACGAAGTTTCCCAAGAGGATGAGGCCCAGCGCGAACATCAGGCTGATGCGGATCCAGTCGTAGGTTGGCGGCCGCTCGATGGTGATGGCGGCCCGATGAGAGCATGGCGGCTCAGCGCGCCGCCAGAAGGCTGATAGGTTTCTCATGAGTTTCTCTCCGGAACGCGGCTGCTCGGGGCATCCGTGTCGTAGGAGAGATTGGGATGGATCGGAAACTCGGTCAAATATCCGGGAAGCGCTTCTCGCCGGCTTTTCGGTGCATACAACAGAACGATCCTAATAGAACTGGCCCGCGAACGATGGTCTCTTGCCGGAGGAAGAGCCTGCGGCCACATAGATTCCGAATGACGAACTGTCCCATGCGGCGACAACCATATAAGGAGTGGGCCACCGGGGCACCAGAGCCTCATAGAGTTTCGTGCTACATACCGCAGCACAAGCATTGATTGAGTCACGGAATGTCTCAAGCGCACAGAGAGTCATCGGGAACGACCATACCTCGAATGCGGAGTGAGGCATGTGGATCGATCCTTCCTCGAACGCACACTGAGGCAATCGGATCGACTTTGTTTCAACCGCATCCTGAGTCATCAGGAACGACCATGCCTCAAATACGAGATGAGGAAAATGAAGCTCCTTGCCTCAAGCGCACAGTGAGGCATCGGGAACGTGCATGGCTCAATTGCAACTGGCCCTGTCCATGCATTGGAATTCGATCATATCGAGCGCGATCCATTCCCAGAGGCGAATGGGCCGATAGTGTCAGACAAAAGGAAGCCCTGACTTGGGAACCAGGGCCTGCATGTCATCATTTGCGACTGGAAGAGATGCTATGGGCTGTTGGAAGCGACGCGATGCAGGGTAGCTGGAGTTTGCTCGTGCCGGGTAAACACAACGTAGATCTTCGTATCGGCTGGCACGGTCACGACGACACGGCTATTGACGGCCAGGTTCATGATCTCGGAGTCTCCAGCTTGTCCCATGTTCTCGGCCACCTGTTGTCGCAGCATGTCGTTCTCGGAGAATGCCGCGCTGTTGTTGTTGCCAACCAGCATCGCAGCGGCAGACCCAAGCCCTGAGGCAGCCTGCACGAGAAAGTTTCTACCCGTATTTTTCCCGAAGACCTTCCCTTTGATCGGACCCAGATCGAGATCCGTGCCAACGGCGTCGATCTTCTCTCGTGCCCCATCGAGCAACTCGAGTTCATCGAATTTCACACTCACATATCCGGAGCGATTGGCCTGTTCGAGATGGCCGTAGACGCGCGCGCCCGCAGGCACAACAACCTTGTTCCCTAATGCGTAGGTGTACTGGACCACAGCTACAACCGGCGCCTCGACCACGCTTGAGATCTGCGTCTCGAGCTGTGCCTCGATGCGCGTGCCAGGAGTCAGATCGAGGACCGGAGCATTGTCCTCTGTCGTTGTTCCAGCGGTGGAACTTTCTGAATGATTCTGCCGTGGACTGCGCACAAAAACCAGAGAGGGTTCCTTCAGTGTGTTCTGTTGTTGCTGCACTTGAGCAGGGGAACCAGGCGCAGGCGTGCCATACGGTTGTGGCTCCTCCCACTTCTGTTGCGTGTCCGAGAAAGACGGCACACTGCCCAGCGAGCTGTTGGCAGTGGACCTCGATGCCGGTGGTTTTTGGCTGCCCGTGGTGGAGGCGCCATTGTTCCTGACGCCGTCGCCGGAGCGCGTGCGTTCGATATCACCCGCATTGACCTGTCCACCCGTGGTGTCCGATGGAGGCGTACGCACGGCATCCATCAGCGGTGTAACGCTTCCTTGGAACGGATTGGTGCTCGGCTGTTGTGACTGCTGCGACGGTTGTTTTCCGGTCAGGTTTCTCATGCCTGGAGATCGACCGGAAACCGCAGTGAAAACGAAGAAGAGCACGGCCAGCAACAATCCGCCGGCAAGCAGGATCAGCTTGCTCTTCTCCACCCCGGCAGCGCCTTTCAGGTCGGCCCGTGTCGCATAGCTTTCGGCGGATGGGGTCTCCGAATGCTCTGCGATGGTCTCGGGCTCAGGAGGAAACGGAGGTTTTTGTCGAGGCCGCTCCTTCGTCTCCCATTCCGTAGCTTCTTCCACGTCGACAGGTGCCTCCCGATTTCCTGCTCCATTCATTGCATGGCGGTTCATAGACACTAAGGCTCCTTCCTACCCGCGATGGGTGGGGTAAACGGCAGGCGGATCAGGATGGGCCGGTCCACCTGGTTCGCCTGAGCAATCTGGAGGAACAACTTTTCGGTGGACTGTTTGAAGTTCGGCCGGTCGAAGACAACGACGCCATCCGCGCGCCCACCGGGTTCCAACCGGGTCGCGCTCAACCGGTAGTCCCGGATCTCCAGTTGGTCGGAGGTGATGCCTCTGCCTTTCTTCTTTTTCTTGAGTTGTCGCCCTGTGATCTGGATCTGTGGAGGAACGATCTCGACCGGCTGATCGGAGCTATTGAAGATGGAATAGGAAACGACGGTCTGATTGTTCCACTGGCGGATGTCGCCGATCGACGTCTCAATCTGTTTGCCCTCCCACTTCGTCCAGTCGGGAGCATTGATCTTTACCTGCTGGTCGTACTCTGCACCAAGGGCCGTTGAAGCGGTAGATGCCGCGGACATGGGCGCAGAGGGAGAATGCTTCGTCAGCCCCGGCACGGAGTTTCCCTCGCCATCTGGCTCCTTCGCAATCGAAAGCACTCCAGTATCCGAGGAGACCAGAAAGCCCCGCGACGCGTGGTATTCGAGCAAAAAGTCGATAGGCTGCGCGGAACCTGCATCTGCGGAGCCGTTGCTAATCAGTTCAAGCGTCACATGCTCGCCCGATTTCGTCGCAATGAGGAGGTTCGATTGGGCCGGATCCTTGGTGATCGGTTTGACGTAGACGTAGTCCGGCTCATTTTCGTTGTGTTCGGCCTTGAACAAACCTGGACTGCCCAGGACCACCGACGTGACCGCTTCCGGCATGTGAATCACCGACTCGAATTCCGGTCGCAAATGGAGTGGCGTCACCTCGTCGGCACGGATGGTGATGGTTTCCACTCGGGCCTTCACGGCATCGTCCAACGCGTGCATGCTCAACGGAAGAAGCACCGCCACGGGAATGAACCATCGATGTTTCATCGTGCTCTTACCTCCTGGGCAGCGAGACTGCCCGTGAATTTGCGGACCATGTAGCGGTGCCGCACCGCCTGAACGTAGGCAACGACATCCGGGTTGCGGTAGTTGAGTTGTTTGCGGCTGATCCAGCGGTCGCCCGCATAGTAGGCCGCGGTGACCAGCCGCAGATCGCCGTGAAATTCCCACATGAGAGTGGTCACATAACGCGTGCCCGCTGCGATGTTCTGCTCCGGATCAAATGGCTGAAACGCGCCGAAGCGCCGGGCCGTGGCGGGCATGAGTTGCATCAATCCAAGCGCGCCCTTGCTCGATACCGCATTCGGGTTCCAGCGGGACTCCACATCGATCAACGCCGCGATGAGTTCGGGGGGAACTCCATAGTGCGTCGCATAGTGCTCGACGCATCTCTCGGCAAAGATGGGAGCGGACTGTGCGGGAGCAAGCGTCGGCAATACCAGCAACACAAGGAAAGAAAGCCATTTCATGCGGGCATACCTCCCGGATGAGCGAGGTTGCGCGCAAAGCGGGCGCCATCGTCGAGCAGGCTCTTGAAGCCTTCCCGCAACAACAGATGGCGACGGTCCTTTTCTGTTTTGGCGAGAAATGGCAGCAGAACATCGCGGTGCTCCGGCAAAACGTGATCGGTTCCCAGCAGCTGCAATGCATTCGCGAAGTCGATCATCTCCGAAACCGAAGGTGGTTTTTCGAGGGAATAAT
>JAJYUB010000109.1 GCA_021792795.1 Acidobacteriota bacterium
CATGTTCTGGACCGTCCGCGGGGCAAACGCCATCGTGGCCCTCCGCTGCTGCCATCGCAACGGACAATTCGAGGATTACTGGGAGGGTCGACGGGCCGCATGATCCCCACTTTTATGTCGCACACCCCCCCAGTTTACTTCCATTTCAGACAGCGAGTTTATTCTTGCGGACGCGGAGATGAATTCCCATTTATATCCGGCATTGTCAAAGCCAAAAAGAAAGCCAATCAATCCATCCGGTAATCTGGGTATTACAAGCGCGGAATCTAGCCGTATTCCCTACGATGACTGTCTTTGTCGTTGGTGACATTCCGCTATACGGGTAATGGACAACATATCGCTAGAATGGGTGGGTGGGGCGCAAGCACAACTGGAAGCGGCGGATGGGGCTGGCGGTGTTGCCGCCAGTGGGGGCGCTGGTGTTTCGGCTGCTGGGGGCGACGCTCAAGTTTGAGGACATTGGCGCGCCGGGCAGCCATGCCGACGAGCATCCTGAAACCCGCGTTTACTGCCTGTGGCACCGCTCGCTGCTGTCGATTGCGCACCACTTTCGCAAGCGCAGGATCGCCATCCTGATCAGCCCGAGTTTTGACGGCGAATTGATTGCGGCCATGATCCATCGCGTGGGGTATACGCCGGTGCGCGGGTCAAGCTCCCGTGGCGGCGTGGCGGGGCTGCTGGGGATGCAGCGGGCGCTGGAGGCGACGAATGGAACCCGCTGCAACTATGCGGCGTTTACCAGCGATGGGCCGCGGGGGCCGGTCTACCATGCCAAGCCGGGAGGAGTGAAGCTGGCGCAGCAGGTGGGCGGCGGGGTCGGCATCTTTTATGCCGCGCCGGACCGGGCGTGGACGCTGCGCTCGTGGGATGGATTTTTGATTCCCAAACCGTTTTCGACGATTGTGATTGGCTGGCAACCGCCGGTAGCGGTGGAAGAGGCATTGGGGGAGGGCTCAAGGACAGAAGGGATCGTGGAAGCGGCGCGACTGGAGGTGGAGCGGGCGCTGGAACGGGCGCGGAGCGAGGTGGAAGAACACATTGCAAGGAAGCGCGGACGGTCCGGCTGAGGACACTCGGTCTCCGATCGCCGGAGAATCCCAGGTCTCAGAGGCGAGACCTGGGGCACCCAGGTGAATCTGGACGGCGCCGGCTTTGTCCATGTGGCCGCGACCCTGTGGATTTTTCGCTGCGCTCAGAATGACTCCGCCGATTTTTTCAATACGCATTTTGTCCACGCTGCCATCGCCCCTCTGATTCTTCAGTCGCCGCGGCGACCTTCAGAATGATTCGTCTTGGGTTGGAAAAGAGTGCGGGTTGCGATGTGCGAGGCAGCATGATATTTTTGGACTTGCGCGTGACGGACGTGAAAACGCGCGGTTTCGCAGCGGGAATTGGTTTCAAGGGCTGGCGTAGCTCAGCTGGTAGAGCATCTGATTTGTAATCAGAGGGTCGGGGGTTCAAATCCCTTCGCCAGCTCCAGCAAGTCAGCTTCTAGCTGTTAGCTCTTAGCTGTTAGCCGTGAGCAGTCGAGGCCCAAGGCGAATTGCTAGCGGCGACAACGCTTCGCTCCGCCTCTCCTAGCCGTGAACTCCTGCCAGGAAAGATTGCATCGCATCCATGGGACGATGGGACGGTCTGCGCAGGTCGCTTCGGGTCGCCTTGGCGACTGGAACGGCCAGCATGAATGCGAACGGCGATTCGGTTGGGGTGGGGATGGACGGAAGAGTTTGTGCACAGGTGGCCGAGCGGTTAATGGCAGCAGACTGTAAATCTGCCGCTCCTTGCGAGCTACGGAGGTTCGAATCCTCCCCTGTGCACCATTCGTTTAGATTGGTAGTAGCGGAACATGGCGATGAGTGAGGGCGAAGGACCACTCAACCGGGCAGCCGACAGGCGTCGCATGGGGATGGCGCTGGCGGTGTTGGCGGCGCTGGCGGCGTTGGCGTGGGTGACGATCGGCCCCGAAGCGGTGTTTCATGTGGAAGGGTATCGCGGGTCGTTGTTTTCCTACGGCGGGCGGGACGTGGAAGTTCGATGGTTTCCGATTTTGATTCTTGGCCTGTTTGCATTTCGGGTGGCGATGGCCAATATGCGGGCGCGCCTGGAGCAAAGAGGGTCCGAGAGAAAGCTGATGTAGCTCAGTGGTAGAGCACTCCCTTGGTAAGGGAGAGGTCATGGGTTCAAGCCCCATCATCAGCTCCAGAGATTTACGGTTAGCAGTCGGATGTGAAAAGAGTCATTCTGAGCGCAGCGAAGAATCCAGGGAATATTAGCGTGGCTCGCGTTGCCGTCACCCTCTGGATTCTTCCCCTTCGACAAGCTCAGGGTCAGAATGACGGGCCTTAATTAGTTGTTCAGGCGGGAGTAACTCAGTGGTAGAGTCACAGCCTTCCAAGCTGTTGGTCGCGGGTTCGATCCCCGTCTCCCGCTCCAGAAATCGATGGCCGGCGCGCTGGATATGCAAGGGATGGAAGCGCGGGGTTGAGGCAGCGAATCGAACGAAAGTTTTCAGGGAAGTTTTTCAGGAACAGGCATGGGCGATATGTTTCAGCAGCCGATTCTCGAGGTAGAAAATGCGGCGGTGTTTGAGCCGGTGAAGGCGGCGATTGAGGCCGCGTTCGCGCCGCCGTCGGTGGGCAAGTATTTGGAGCGCGTCGAGCGGGCGCGACTGCGCATACGCGACTTCGATGCGCTGCGCGAGCAGGGCCTGCTGGGAGACGCGGTGAAGTCCGGCTACGAGCAGTTGGGCAACAGCGATCAGGGCCAGATTCGTGAGTTGTATCTGCGTTCGGTCGAGCAGGTGGCGCCGGAATTGCGGAAGAAATATCTGAAGGTCTACGCGTACTACTGAGAACCCATCAATGAGCGATCTTATCAATATCGTAGTAAACGGATCACCGGTTTCTCTAGAGGATTGGTCAAAAGCCAAGAGTGCCGCGGCTGGCGAATTGCCCGTCTTGAACAATGCTCAGCTTGAAGCGGCCCGTAGGTTAGGGATTTCTGAAGGTGATTATGGCCGATCGCTGCTGGCTCAATACTATGGCGTTGAGCGCGTCCGGGGCAGGGCGGAAAAATTCGCTTCAAAGCTCAATCAAATGCTGCTGGGCAGTCCGGTTGTTGGCCAGGTGGTGAAGCTGGAACGTCGACCGGGAGAGCAAGTTTGGACTGCCGACATTGGAACCCAAGCCGGGGCCGCTTCCGTACAGGTTCCGATGGAGTTGTTTGACGATGTCGTTGACGACCCAGGCAATAATCTGAATTACACGAAGTGGCTGCAGACAAAGATGAATTCGCTTGTGCAAAGGTCGTTGAACTTGGGAGATGTTGCTTGAAGTGGCTTCAGAACAACATCGTGGTCTTTAGGCTGTCGGCGGCGGGAAAGCAGGAACTACAGGGCGTGTTTGAGGACAGTTCGTTTTCGGCGTTTGTGGTGGACGCGGATGAAACCGGCGCCTGGTTGGTATTTGACGTTGCTGCACGAAGCGAAACGGCGCCGTCATTTTTGTTGAAGTGGGATTATGTCGCGACGGCTTCGATTGAGGTTTCGCTGAAGGGCGACGAGCCGGAAAGTCCGCGAAAGCAAATTGGGTTTCAGAATCGCTGATTCAAACCACTGCTTATCGGGTTTGAATGTGGATGGGTTCAAAAACGCGAATGGGGAAGGGAAAACCGTAATTATGGCGAAGGAAAAGTTTGACCGGTCGAAGCCGCACGTGAATGTAGGGACGATCGGGCACATCGATCATGGCAAGACGACGTTGACGGCGGCGATCACGAAGGTATTGTCGAAGCACAACCCGAACAACAAATTTCGTTCCTTCGACACCATCGACAATGCGCCGGAAGAGCGGGAGCGGGGCATCACGATTGCGACCGCGCATGTGGAGTACGAGACCAAGAACCGTCACTACGCGCACGTCGACTGCCCGGGCCACGCCGACTACATCAAGAACATGATTACCGGCGCGGCGCAGATGGACGGGGCGATCCTGGTGGTGGCGGCGACGGACGGACCGATGCCGCAGACCAAGGAGCACGTGCTGCTGGCGCGGCAGGTGGGCGTGCCGTACATTGTGGTGTTCCTGAACAAGTGCGATGCGGTGGACGATCCGGAACTGATCGACCTGGTGGAGATGGAAGTGCGCGAGCTGCTGAGCAAGTACCAGTTTCCGGGCGACGATGTGCCGGTGGTTCGCGGCTCGGCGCTGGGCGCGTTGAACGGAGAAGCGCAGTGGGAAGCGAAGATCGACGAGCTGATGGAGGCGGTGGACAAGAGCGTGCCGATGCCGCAGCGGGCGATCGACCAGCCGTTCCTGATGCCGATCGAAGACATTTTCTCGATCTCCGGACGCGGCACGGTGGTGACGGGACGTATCGAGCGCGGCAAGGTGAAGGTGGGCGAGGACACGGAGATTGTCGGGTTCCGCGAGACGCGCAAGACGGTGGTGACGGGCGTGGAAATGTTCAAGAAGCAGTTGGACGAAGGCTTGGCGGGCGACAATGCGGGCCTGCTGCTGCGCGGCATTCCGAAGGAAGATGTGGAGCGCGGCATGGTGCTGGCCAAGCCCGGCTCGATTACGCCGCATACCAAGTTCAAGGCGGAAATTTACGTGTTGAGCAAGGAAGAGGGCGGGCGGCACACGCCGTTCTTCAACGGCTATCGGCCGCAGTTTTATTTCCGGACGACGGACGTGACTGGAGTAGCGAAGTTGCCGGAAGGCACGGAGATGGTGATGCCGGGGGACAATGTGTCTCTCGAGATTGAGCTGATTACTCCAGTGGCGATGGAAAAGGGCTTGCGGTTTGCGATTCGCGAAGGCGGCAGGACTGTGGGCGCCGGCGCCATTGCCGAGATTTTGAAGTAGCAGGGTGCCCCAGGTGAGCTTCGCGCACCTGGGGCACCCTGCGGAACCCCCATCGGCAGATTGCAACGTTCGCAGGGGCCAGTGGAATTGCCCAGAGTAAGGGAAACCGGGAGACAGATCGATCGTGGACAGGATCAATGCGCTGGATTTCGCCCGCGAATGGGAGGCGGCATGGAACCGCCGAGATACGGAAGCCGTGTTGCGGCATTTTCATGAAGATGCGGTTTTCACATCGCAGATCGCAAAGCGTATTGGTTTTTCTGCAGACGGTGTGATGAACGGAAAGGACGCGATCCGGCGCTATTGGGCGGCTGGATTGGCGCAGATTCCGGAGATTCACTTCCAAGTCACAAGGGTATTTCAAGGTATCAACACGCTTGTTATTGTGTTCAACAGTCAGCAAGGAGTCGACCATGCTGAAGTCCTCATTTTCAAGGACGGCCTTGTAATCGAGGGACACGGCAACTTTGCGGCGAATTGATGGACCTTCTCGGTCTGCTAAAAATGGAAGGATTGCCCCAGAGGCAGGAAGATTGGACGGAATTCAGGTAGAATAAATAGATGCGCGAAATTATCACATTGCAATGTCCAGACTGTAAAGAGCGGAACTATTCGACGACGAAGAACAAGAAGAAGACCACAGCGCGGCTGGAGTTTTCAAAGTTCTGCAATCGTTGCCGCAAACATACGGCCCATAAAGAGACCAAGTAGGCGCGGCGTTTTTCAGGATGTAGGGGCGTAAGCTCAACGGTTAAACTGCTGGTCTCCAAAACCGGACTTGGGGGTTCGAATCCCTCCGCCCCTGCCAGCTTCTTTGTTGGGCCGGGTCGCTGTGGCGGCCCATCATGATTCCGGCGATCCCGTGGCGCGATCGCTCCAGACGTATAGAGAAGGAAACAAGGCATGGCAAAGGCAATTGCAGTCACCGACACCCAGACGACGCCGCAGTGGCGGCAGCAGCCGGAACGCTTCTGGACCTTTCTGAAGGAAGTTCGCAGCGAGCTGCACAAGGTGGTGACGCCGTCGCGCAAAGAGGTGCAGGCGACGACCACGGTGGTCATCATTACGGTGTTTCTGTTCGCCGGATATTTTTGGCTGGTGGACGCGGTATTTAACCGGATGATGCAGACATTGCTGGCCTGGCTGACGCACTAGAGACAGTGCCCTGGGAACGTAGCACGCGGGGAAGGTGAGATGGATGGCAGAAGAAGCGAAAATTGAAGCGCAACAGGCGTCCGCTGAGGCGCCGCCGGAGTTGGCGCCACCCGTCAACGAACGTTTTCGGTGGTACATCATCCATGCGTACTCTGGGTTTGAGCGCAAGGTGCGCGAATCGATCGAGGGCCGCGTGCAGGCCTACGGGCTGCATGACCGCATCGGGCGCATCATGGTGCCGACGGAGCCGGTGACGGAGATCCGCAACGGCAAAAAATACACCATTGAGCGGGTGTTTCTGCCGGGCTACGTCCTGATCGAAATGGACCTGGATAACGAAATCTGGCACCTGGTGAAAAACACTCCCCGCGTCACCGGATTTCTGGGAACGGGGGAAAAGCCGGTGGCGCTGACCGAGGAAGAAATCAGTTCCATTATCTTCCGGTCGGATGTGTCGAAAGACAAGCCGCGAATGAAGGTCAAATTTGAAAAGAACGAGTCGGTGAAGATCACCGAAGGGCCGTTCGCCAACTTTAACGGGGTTGTGGATGAAGTGAATGAAGACCGCGAAACGTTGAAGGTCATGGTGACCATCTTCGGGCGGTCCACGCCGGTGGAGTTGGAATTCAGCAAGGTCGAAAAGATTGCATAAAAGAAAGAACCGATAAGGGAGTCATTCTGAACCCTTCGGCTTCGCTCAGGGCGGGCTCCGGGTAACGGAGTGAAGAATCCAGAGAATGTCCGCTTATAACGCATCACGATCACCTTCAGGATTCTTCGCTGCCCTCAGAATGACTAGCCTTATTTTTTGAAAGGGATTGAACGATGCCTCCAGTCAAGAAAGTACAAACGCAGGTGAAACTGCAAATTGTCGCCGCCAAGGCGACCCCCGCGCCGCCGGTCGGCCCAGCGCTGGGCCAGGCGCAGGTCAACATTATGGAGTTCTGCAAGCAGTTCAACGCGCGCACGCAGACCCCGGACATGGCGGGCCTGGTGATTCCGGTCGTCATCACGGTCTATACGGACCGCACCTTTACCTTTGTCACCAAGACGCCTCCGGCAGCGGTATTGCTGAAGAAGGCAGCCGGCGTGGCCAAAGGCTCCGGCACGCCCAATAAAGACAAGGCCGGCAAGGTGACGGAGAAACAGGTGGCCGAGATTGCCAAGCAGAAGATGCCGGACCTGAATGCGGCGTCGGTGGAGTCGGCGATCCGCTCCATCAAGGGCACGGCGCGTTCGATGGGGATTGAAGTCGTCGCGTAGTCAGGCTCACGCCGTCACGGACACAATCGGCAACACCGTCTTGGCATGACCCGGGCGAGGCACCATGCCGCGGGCGGGATAATTGAAGGATTTTGCTGCGTATTTGAAGGATTTTGCTGCGTATTTGAAGGATTGTGCAGGGCGATGATCGATCTATGTGCCTTTGCAGCAATAGGATGCTGGTTCCAGGTAAGCTTTCGCGTGCGGCTGTCGAAAAAACCGTAAGCCATGCGCTCTGGGCGGGGCGAGAAGAAGATCCCTGGGGTTATTTTACCAAATCCGGGGCATTTGGAAGGCCACCTTGCCTCTGGTTTCAGGCTGCCCCGAAACACGAGTTCTGAAACGGGTTTAGAGTTGGAGCTTGCCCCACTCAAGCCGGCGCAGGGCTTGAATGGGCCACCCGCCAAACGCGATCTGATCGACCGAGAAGATCGCTCGGTGTTCATTCTGGACCGGTTCTTCCGCATCTGGATTCGGGAACGCGAGGAATAGCAGGTACAGTCGACCCTGAATCACCGTAGCAGGGAGGCTTGTAGGTAAATATCCCCCGGGTGTGCGACATAAAAGTGGGGATCATGCGGCCCGTCGACCCTCCCAGTAATCCTCGAATTGTCCGTTGCGATGGCAGCAGCGGAGGGCCACGATGGCGTTTGCCCCGCGGACGGTCCAGAACATG
>JAJYUB010000110.1 GCA_021792795.1 Acidobacteriota bacterium
GTGGACCCTGCCGAGGACGCGTCGTGAGATCCAGTATCTGCTGTTCACCTGGACCGGGAAGTGCGCCTACTGCGGTACCGAAATCCGCTGCTCGCGCAGCCCGTAATCACTTAACGTTGTAATATTATAAGCCCGTGGTTAAAGTCGGCCTTTGATGCGAGACAAGTATGGGGTCAAAACGCCTAACCAGTATGGCGATGGGCAGGCGTGAAGATCGGCAAACGCAGGAACCATTGTGGATTGCGCATACGGAATTAGCGTCGGCTCCTGGGCATCCGTTTTACGAGAAGTTGAATGAGTTGCTCGATGCGGAACGCTTTGATCCCTTCGTCGAAGCATTGAGCGCAAAGTTCTACGCCAAGAAGTTTGGCCGTCCATCGCTTCTGCCCGGCATCTACTTTCGTTCACTGTTGATTGGGTATTTTGAAGGCATAGAGGCGGAACGCGGCATCGCTTGGCGGGTAGCTGATTCGCTGGGGCTGCGACGGTTTCTGGGCATTGGCTTGACGGAGGCGACGCCAGATCACTCGACTCTATCGCGGACCCGCAGGTTGATCGATCTGGAAACACACGAACAAGTATTCGCCTGGGTTCTGAATCTGCTGGCGGATCGCGGATTGTTACAGGGCAAGCGGATCGGCATCGATGCCACCACGCTGGAGGCCAACGCCGCGATGAAATCCATAGTGCGACGCGATACTGGCGAGAGTTACAACGAGTTTTTAACTGGACTGGCCAAGGAATCGGGCATGGAGACGCCGACGCGTGAAGATCTGGCGCGGCTGGACCGCAAGCGCGAGAAACGCACCTCCAACAAGGAGTGGATGAGTCTCACCGACGGGGACGCGCGGATCGCGAAGATGAAGGACGGCAGCACGCATCTGGCTCACAAGGCAGAACACGCGGTGGATATGGAATCGGGCGCGGTGGTTGCCGTTACTTTGCAGGCCGCCGACCTGGGCGACACCACGACCGTGCATAAAACCCTGGCCGAAGCGGGTTTGGCGGTGGCCGAGTTAGTTGGGCGCGAGGCTGAGTTACATCCAGAAGATATGCCGAAAGTCAATGTTGCCGGGGTCGAGGAGTTAGTAGCCGACAAGGGGTATCACAGCGGGTCGGTTCTTGAGCAGGTGAAGGCACTGGAAGTGAGCACCTATATCCCCGAGAGGAAGCAGGCTGGCAAGCGCAACTGGGATGGAAAGCAGTCTGAGCAGCAAGCGGTGGAGGCCAACCGGAGCAGAGTGACTGGAGATTATGGCAAACAGTTGCTGCGAAGGCGGGGAGAATTCCTCGAGCGCAGCTTTGCCCACTGCTACGAAACGGGCGGAATGCGGCGCTGCACATTGCGCGGACACGAGAATATTTTGAAGCGTCTGCCGATCCACATCGGCGCGTTCAACATCAGCCTGGTGCTGCGGAAGATGTTGGGAGCAGGCAAGCCCCGCGAGCTGAAAAACCGCGCGGTAATGCTTATTTTCTGCCTTCTTGAGTGGCTCACCCGCTGCTATCGACCAGATGGCGCAGTAGAATCCCGCACCGGCACGATTCTCGCCCTTTCCGCCACCAACCGCTTCGGAAAACCGCAATATCGCCTCATCTGGAATTTATCTACTTTAACCACGGGCTGATAAGAATGCAGACACGGTCAATGGAGGCGATGGGATACAATTTTTCACAGTGGGAGCATTCTTGCTGCGTCGTTGGCTGTTTCCGGCTGTCCTGATTCCGTTCGTGACGGTAGTCGCGCTCTCTCGATCGGCGTATGCAGCCCCTCCGCGGCAGAGCGGCATGGCCAGTGGTCCTCCGTCGAAGGCTGTTTACGATTCGCAGCATCGACCGATCACCGCGGGCGGATTCGTCAAGACCGGCCCAATCGTCTTCATGGACGTCGCCAAGCAAGCTGGCCTAACCGCATGGCATCACAGGGCGGGCACCCCTGAGAAAAAATTCATTCTTGAAGCCAAGGGCCCTGGCGTTTGCCTGCTCGACTACGACAACGACGGCTGGCTCGACATCTATCTGGTGAATGGTTCCACCTACAACGCTCTCGATGGAAAGGAAGCTGCACCGCAAGCCGCCCTGTTTCATAACAACCACGACGGAACCTTTACCAACGTCACCGCCAAAGCGGGTGTGGGCAATGGCCGCTGGGGCTTCGGCTGCACCGTCGGAGACTTTGATAACGACGGCTGGCCCGACCTGTACGTCACAAATTTTGGCAAGAACCGGCTCTACCGCAACAACCACGATGGAACTTTTACGGACGTCGCAGAGAAGGCTGGCGCAGCCCTTGGCACATGGTCTGCCGGGGCAACCTTCGGGGACTATGACGGCGATGGCAGGCTCGATCTCTTCGTGGATGGATATCTCCACTACGACTACAAGAACCCCCCAGTTTCAGGATCGAAAATTGTCGACTACAAGACTTGTGCATTCCGCGGCACGCCTGTCATGTGCGGGCCGGCCGGGCTGCCAGGGGAACACGACCATCTGTTTCACAACAACGGAGACGGCACCTTCACCGATGTCAGCAAGAAACTTGGCGTCAGCGATCCACCCGGATATTACGGGCTGGGAGCGTTGTTCGCCGATGTCAACAACGACGGCAAGCCAGACCTTCTGGTCGCCAACGACTCCACGCCAAATTATCTCTACATCAACAAGGGCAATGGGACCTTTGAAGACGAGAGCCTGGAGAGCGGCTACGCATTGAATGAAGATGGCCGCGAGGTGGCGAACATGGGCATCGCTGCCGGCGATTATGAGAACAACGGACACCTGGACATTGTCAACACCACGTTCTCCGACGATTACGACGTGGTTTTCCGCAACGACGGCGCCGGCAACTTCACCGATGTCAGTTATGAGACTGGCGTTGCGGCGCCCACCATTCCCTTTGTCGGTTTTGGCGACGGATTCCTCGACTACGACAACGACGGATGGAAGGACCTGCTGATCGTAAATGGCCATGTCTATCCCAACGTCGATCAGCACCCGGACTGGGGCACCAGTTACGCGGAACGTCCGCTGCTGTTTCGCAACCTGAAGAACGGAAAGTTCGACCTGGTGCCTGCGGTCGAGGGGACCGGTCTGGCCGTGGTCAGCGTAGGTCGCGGCGCCGCTTTTGGCGACCTGTTCAACAACGGCAAGATCGATGTGGTCATCAACAATATGGACGGCGTGCCGGTGCTGCTTCGCAACGTCAACCCGGACCATCACCACTGGGTGGAGTTGAAGCTGATTGGCGGGCCGAAAAGTCCGCGCGACGCGGTTGGCGCGACAGTGTACTTGAATGCGGACGGCATTCGCCAGCGAGGCGATGTCCTTAGCGGCGGCAGCTATCTTTCGTCCAACGATATGCGTGTCCACTTTGGCATCGGAGACGCAAAAGCCATCGATAGCGTAGATATCCACTGGCCAAGCGGCGCGAAGGAAACGCTCAAGCTACCAGCCGTCGACCGGATTTTTACAATCGCGGAGGGCAAGGGCATCACCGCCGCCATGTGCGGCGGCGAAGCCTGCCCCGCGGAAACAACTGCCAAACCCTCCGTTCGGTGAAGAAGGAAACTTTTTTGGTATCATGGATTGCAATGCGCGCAAAAGAAGTGATCGCCGCATTTTTCCTCATTTTTCTAACGGCGGTTCCGTCCCTCTCTCAAGCCGCGTCATCCCATGCAGTGTCGAGCCGACAGGCAGAGTTGAAGCGGCATGCCCAGCTGGCACAGCAATACCTCAGGGAACGGAAACCCGACCTGGCAATACCGGAGTTGAAAGCCGTCGTTGCATTGGATCCAAAAAATCTGGATGCGCGAGCGAACCTCGGGGTTCTTCTGTTTTTTCGCGGACAATATGCGGACGCTGCTCCTCAACTGCGCGCGGCATTGAAACTTCAACCTGATTTGTGGAGGATCCAGGCGCTGCTCGGAATGTCAGAAGAGCGGCTCGGCCAGCAGACGGAGGGCCGCCAAGACATGGAAACCGCGTTTCCCCATCTACAGGAAGAAAAAATCAAGATGGATGTGGGGCATGCGCTGATTGACAGCTACACATCGACGGGCGATCTTCCCGAGGCGGCTACCGTAGTTTCAGCCATGCTCAAGTTGAAGCCGACCGATCCTGACCTTCTTTACACAGCCTTTCGTCTGTATTCCGACCTGACGGATGAAGCGATCTTGACCATGGCCATGACCGCCCCCGACAGCGCGCAGATGCATCAGATGATGGCGCGGGTGCTGGTGCGCCAGGGGGATTCCGCCGCGGCCATCAAGAATTACCGCGAGGCAATTCGAATCAATCCAAAAATTTCAGCGCTTCACTTTGAGTTGGCCCAGTTACTGTGGGAGACGGCCACTGTCGATGGCCAAGCAGAGGCGGTGGCGGAATATAAAACCGCGTTGGAATTGAATCCGCTGGATGAAAAGTCTGAAGCGGAGCTGGGAATGATTGCCTCCCAGAACGGCAACACCGAAGAAGCCTTGGCGGATTATTCAAGGGCCGTGGAGTTGCAGCCGGACGATGCTGTGGCGCTGACAGGACTGGCCGTGGTATTGATCGCGCAGCAGCAACAGGCGAAGGCGCTGCCGTTGTTGGAGCGCGCTGTGCAACTGGATCCGACCAGTGCCTCAGCCCATTTTCGGCTTAGCACGCTCTATCGAAATGCCGGACGGACTGGCGACGCCAAGCGGGAACTTGCAGAATATTTGAAGTACAAGAAAATGCACGCAGACTTGAGCGCCATCTTCAAACAGATGCGTTTGCCTCCAGCCAAAGACCAGACGGGAAACGCCGATGCGCCAAGGTAACTTTGTCCGCGCTCTTGCCGGTGATGCTGCGGATCCAGCATGGCGGCGTTGAGAATACGAAGCACGTGTGCTGTGCTGTTGCTGACTTGCGCCGCCAGCCTCGTCCCTGCATTTTCCCGGGCCGCTTCCAGCCATCCGCCGAAAAGCGGCCCGCCGACCATAGCTTCCTCGGCGGCTGCGACGGCTGCTTTGCCGCAACTGGTCGATATCACGAGCTCGACCGGCATCAAGTTCAGCCATCTCGCCAGTCCAGAGGCGAAATATGTAGTGGAATCGATGAGCGGCGGTGTCGCCCTGATCGATTACAACCGCGACGGATGGCCGGATATTTACTTCACCAACGCTCCCAGCGTAGAGATGGCGCTCGCCGGCAAGAAGGCGCGGAGCGCGCTATACCGCAACAATCACGACGGCACCTTTACCGATGTCAGCGATCAGGCTGGCGTTGCCTCTCCCTGCTGGGCCATGGGCGCATCGGTGGGCGATTACAACAATGACGGATGGCCGGACCTGCTTGTCACCTGCTTCGGCGGCGTGGTGCTCTACCGCAACAACGGCAACGGAACATTTACCGACGTGACCAAGCAGGCCGGGTTGGGAAACGATTCTCTGTGGGCCACCGGGGCGGCGTTTGGCGACTACGACAACGATGGTTGGGCTGACCTGTTTGTGTCTCACTATGTGGATTTGAACCTGAACGACCTGCCAACCTTTGGCTCTCGCGTCACTTGCAAATATCACGCCATCTCAGTGCAGTGCGGGCCCAGAGGATTGAAGGGATCGCCCGACAACCTGTACCACAACAATGGCGATGGCACGTTCACCGATGTGTCGAAGCAGGCCGGAGTAGATGACGCACAGGGACTGTACGGACTGACAGCGGTCTGGAGCGACTTCAACGACGATGGCCGACTCGACCTGTTTGTCGATAACGATGGAGAACCGAACTACCTCTATCGAAACGACGGGAATGGGCATTTCACCGACAATGCATATAACGCCGGCGTAGCTGTCGATCAGGATGGAAATGCCCAGGCCAACATGGGCACCGCGCTTGGCGATTACAACCACACCGGCCGCTTTTCGATTGCCATCACGCACTTCAATGAGCAATACACGGCGCTGTTCCGCAACGACGGAAATATGAACTTCACCGACGTCTCCTACGCCTCCGGGATCGCGCAAAGCACCACGTCGTATGTTGGATGGGGCGACGAGTTTATCGACTTCGATAACGATGGCTGGGACGATTTCTTCATGGTCAACGGCCATGTCTATCCGCAGGTGGATAGCATCGGCATGGATTCCAAATTTCGCGAGCCGAAGCTACTTTTTCTGAACCGGCGCGATGGAAAGTTTGCCAACATCAGCAAGCAGGTGGGGCCCGCCATCCAGGAGTTGCAAGTCAGCCGGGGAACGGCCATGGGCGATTTATTTAATAACGGGAAATTAGACCTCGTTGTAGAAAACCTTGAGGGCGGCCCGATGATTCTTGCACCCCAGGGAGGTCCGCAGAACCATTGGATCAGCCTGCAGATGGAAGGGACGAAGAGCAATCGTCTCGCGCTGAATGCCCGTGTGACCGCGACGGCAGGCGACCTGGTGCAGACCAAGGAAGTGCTGAGCGGCGGCAGCTATTTATCGCAGAACGATCTGAGGATCCATTTTGGGTTGGGGAGTCATGACCACGCCGACAAGTTGGAAATTCATTGGCCCGATGGAGCGAAACAGACTTTTACCAATGTCAGCGCGGACCATTTTTATCAGGTGACGGAAGCGAAAGATATCGTCCCTGTGGATTATGCCCATCCTTGCGAACTGAACCGAAGCAGCGTTTGTCGGACTGATCGATAGGGTATATCCACGGATGAAAGAATATGGGAAGACCCGCAAAAGTAGGAGCCTTTTTCAGATTGCATTGGCTGGGCTCCGGTGCATTCGAATGTTTCATACAACATAAAGCGATGCACCACATAACGCCTATCATTTGCCCTTGTACCGTCAGTCGCAGACGTAGGTGGCGGCAAGCGTAGCATCTGCCCCTGATACGTAGGCGTCAGGACGACAAATCGGTTGACAGGTGCATACTCTGCCATCGTGACATTTCGCTGGCGGCAAGAAGCTGATCTCATGGCGCGATAACTGTCGCCGCTTGCAGCCGGAAGTCGCGCGATGACGCGCAGACACGGATGATGCGCGGTCCGGCGGCAAGCGTCCAGCGATTGGCGGTGGTAGACCAATACTGTAATGCGCGAAGTGGCACGTGCAGGGTGATGACCCGATACTGGCCTGCATCCAAGTGGACGCGGTCAAAAGCAGCCAATGCGTGGATCGCAAACTGCGCGCCTCCGCCAGGCTCACGGCCGGGCGCATCCAGATACACCTGCGGCACCTCATCGCTTGCGGTGTGCCCTGCATTGCGCAAGCCAAAGCTCACGTCCAGTCCGCCGTCGGAGGCGCGCACTACTTTCATTCTGGAGTACTGGAAGTGGCTGTATGACAAGCCATAGCCAAAAGCATATAGTGGCTAGATTTTCCGCTGGTCGTACCAGCGATAGCCAATGAAAATGCCCTCGGAATAGTTGACGTTGCCTCCATGGTGCGAAGAGCGCTCGGGATGCGCAGGGTCCCCTGCGGCCCGCTGCTGCAAGTGCTTCGGCCACGTAAAGGGCAGTCGGCCGGCAGGACTCGACTTGCCGAGTAGCAGATTCGCGGTTGCCCATCCGCCTTCGTCTCCGGGGTACCACATCTGTAGCACGGCCTTGACCTTGGGCAGCCAGGGCATCGCGATCGGTTGGGTCGCGTTGAGCACAACAACGGTGTTTGGATTCACGGCTGCAACATCTGCTATGAGTTTGTCCTGGTCGCCGGGTAGATGAAATACCGGTTGGTCGGCGCTCCATGCAAAAACGACCGCCATCTTGGCATGTCTTGCAGCATCGATCGCTGCGGCATAGTTGGCCTTGCGTTGCTCGGGCATCATCCAGTTCAACCGTATCTGCGTGGGTTGATTGGATGTATCTGGCACCTGAATCCGGCGCATTCCGCAGGGGGAACCTTGATTGCCGTGCTGGATTGACAGGGTGTTGGGCGGTTCCATGATGTTTCGGGATAACATAACTTTCGGTGAGGTTATCCCGGAATGCGCCATT
>JAJYUB010000030.1 GCA_021792795.1 Acidobacteriota bacterium
GTAAGCTGCCTGCCCGCGGCCATCCTTCTCCCGATACGACGTGTAGATCGCGCTCAAATCCAGCGCCGCAACCACATCGGCCAGGAACCGCGCCAGGTGGCCCTCGGGAAGCCAATCGTGAAGCGATACCAGGCGTAACCGCTGTAGTCGGGATAGCCCTGCTTCGTCCAGCTTTCGTCGGAGCGCAAGAGCGGCCATTGCGAGTCGTCGAAGTTCGGATCGGCCCATGCGGGATCGTCGCCCGTATGAAATCGCCATAAACCATCGAGCGAGGTGATATTCTCGCGGCCAGTTTGCAGGTTAAAGGTCTGGGCACGTAGCGAGAATGCGGAAACCAAAAACAGGAGGATGAACAAAGTTTTCTTCTTCATACAATGGCCGCTTTCAGGTTTGCCGTGCGAGTGACTGACAACACGCTGATGTCGTCTTCCTGGCCGAAACTTTTGGCGGTTTCCGCGATGGCTTGCGCGGGTTGCTTGCTGATCGCCTGCGTGCGCTCAAAGCCGAAGAGTTCCTTCTTCTCATTCGTAGCCTCGACCACGCCATCCGAGACAAAGGTCAGCCGGTCACCCTGAGCCAGCTCGTAGTGCGTTTCCTCATAGCTGCCATCCGCGAGAATTCCCAGCGGGAGGCCGGAAGCGACGGCCATCTCTTCGCCGTTGCGATACGGAGCTGGGTTCCCTGCGTTGGCCAGGGTCATTGTCCCGTCGGCTGTGATGAGCGAGGCGCAACAAGTGGCGAAGCCCTTAATCTGGCCGTGCAGCACTCGGTTCAAGTGGGCCAGGACTTCGGATGGCTGGCGTTCTTTTTGATCGCGCAATGCGCCAACGATGGTACTTACCGTCATCGCGGCCTTCAATCCTTTGCCGCTGACATCGCCGACCACAATCAGCAGAGAGCCGTCCTCGCCGGGCTGCACTTGAAAGAAATCTCCTCCGACTTCGCTGGCGGGAAGGTATACGCTCTCGATGTTCCACCCCGGAACCTGCGGCGGATGTGCTGGGATCAGCATTCGCTGCACCTCCTGGGCCTGTTGAAGGTCGTGTGTCATCTCTCGCTGGCGCACCTGCGACTGAAGAAAGCGGCGAAACACAAGGCCAAGAACAACAAGGATGAGTACGAACAGAGAAATATCGCTGATACCCAGATGTATGCCAAACGGGAAGTAGTCTACGGGAATCCCAATCACTTCCAGGTCGTTGCCAAATAGATTTATGCTCAGCAATATGACGGCAGGCAGCGCGATCCAGCCTTCCGTCCGGTTCCGGCGTATTCCGTCTACTGCGACCGCAACCAGGAGGAGTGCGAAGACGACGCGCAAAATCGTGCTGAACAGCCAGAGATCGCGTGTCCAGCCAAGGGATATGAGAGTTCCCATGACTGGTTGACGCAGGCAGGAGAAGGTCAACACTTCGAGCAGAACAAGCATCCATGCCACGCGACCCACCAGCCGGATTGCACGCAGCCGAAACCAATATGCCCAGAAGAATAGCCAGAACAAAGGGCCGAGGGCAGAGCCAGCCAGATCATTGATCAACACATTGGCTGCGTAGGACAGGTAGTACGTCATACTGGCGAGAAAATTGCTGATGGATACCACGGCTTCCATTGCAAAGGCCAGCGCGAGCCAGAAATAAGCCTGCTCGGATCGGTCCATACGATAGATCCAGAATGCCGCAACGCCTGCAATCGAGGCCAGCAACCCGAGTAGCAGGTAGGAAAGAGCAGTATGCAGGTTGACGTCCTGATTCCGCTGCTGTAATAGCGCCACAGTATCAGGGAGGCCGATTACCGGTGGCGCGTGCATTCCGCCGGCATCAAAGTTCCATTGGACGCTTTCAGGCTGCATGTAGAAGCGCAGCGCGAGAACAACACTGCCATTGGCATTGGGAGCGGGAAGATGAAATTCCATGGGATGTGAATAAAAAGCCGTCACATGCTTCGCGGTAAATTTTCCCATGGATCCCGCCAGTTGCCCGTTGGCATAAACCTGGTAAGCGTCGTCCACATCCGGCGGCATCTCCAGCCACAGATCCTCGTTGCTGCCTGTCACCTTGAATCTCGCCCGGTACCACGCGTACCCCGTCAGATTTGGAAAGCCCAAAGCTGTCCAACCGGGAACATATGAATCGGAACTGAAGTAGGGATCGTGGTAGTTTGCGCGCGGCTCGATGCTTACCAGTTTCCAGCCTGAATCGTCATACCCAGGCTGGGCGTAGGCTGGATCGTCTCCGGGCTGAAACTTCCATTCGGTCAGCGCCACCATCGACTGGCCTAACGTAATGCGCTGCCTAGCCGGAGCGGAAACAGGAGTGCTCTGCGAATCAAGCCCACAGCACGCAGAGATGAGCAGCAGAACAAATAGAATTTTCTTCTTCATACGATGGCAGCTTTCAGGTTTGCCGTGCGAGTGACTGACAACACGCTGATGTCGTCTTCCTGGCCGAAGCTTTTGGCGGTTTCTGCGATGGCTTGCGCGGGTTGCTTGCTGATCGCCTGCGTGCGCTCAAAGCCGAAGAGTTCGCGCTTCTCGTTGGTCGCTTCGACCACGCCATCCGAGACAAATGTAAGCTGGTCGCCCTGAGCCAGCTCGTAGTGCGTCTCGGCATAACTTCCATCCGCGAGAATTCCCAGCGGGAGGCCAGAATCTACGGCCAGTTCTTTTCCATTCAGATACGGAGCAAGGTTGCCAGCGTTGGCGACGGTCATCGCACAATCGGCGGCAATCAACGCAGCGGAACAAGTGGCAAAGCCGCTGATTTGTCCGTGCAGCACGCGATTCAGGTGTGCCAACACCTCCGCTGGCTGGCGGGAAGTCTCATTCCGCAGCGCGCCGATGATCGTGCTCACCGTCATCGCCGCCTTCAGTCCCTTGCCGCTGACGTCGCCTACAACAATCAACAACGAGCCATCGTCCCCCGGCAGAACCTGGAAGAAATCTCCGCCCACTTCGCTGGCCGGGATGTAGATGCTCTCGACGGTGAATCCCGGCGTGCTCGGTGCAGTCGCCGGAACCAGCAGCGACTGCACGCTGCGTGCGGCCTCAAATTCGTTCGCATAGCGTTCCTCCTCGCGGCGAGTTCGAGCGAAGCGGTTCACCAGAATGGCCAGCACTGCCAGCAGAAAAAGAGCATCTGCCGCCTGCTGAATCGTAATTGTGAAGGGCCGGTTCGTAATGGTGATGTTGTATCCAAGTTTGTATTGCCATCCCAGGTTGAATGTCACAACGGCTGCGTATTGGAAGAGTGCCACAGATTTTTGCAGCAAAACCGGCGCGAGCAGCAGGCGAGCATCGGGCAGGTTTTGCCGTGCGCGGGCAAATAGCAGAGTCAGTATCCAAGCGTACATCGGGAGCCGAAGCGATGCTTGGAACCCGTTCCTTGCCGGGGCAGACCACAGATGCAGGCGTCCCCAAAAGAACGGCCCTACGATCGGCATCAGGATGAAAAGGCAGATGACTGCCGTCCAGTAGAGCGGCGTGCGCTTTCCCTTCAGTAAATAGAAATAGAAAAGCATCTCAGCCAGACTGGCGCACACGGCTCGAACGCCATCGTTGAGGTCATTCGACAGGACTACGTTCCAGGCATGCGAGGTCTGGTACAGCAGGAGCCATGCGCTACCCGCGCCGGCCAAAAGGATGAAGACGCCGAACCAAAGGTATTCCCGCTCCGAGCGCCGCAGCAGGAACAACGCCAGTGCCGCGATTCCCGCCAATATCTGGAGCAATGCGAGAATCATGGGACTGGAGTGGTTCCACATATTAGATTGGAGAAGGGCGGTGCTCCAACCCGCGACCATCTTCGACTGTCCGATTAAACCGCCGCCCGTTGTCGGGCCACCTCCGCGGTACTTTGCCCAGTTTGGCCAGTGCCATACGCGAATCGCGATTTCAATGGTCTGGCTCGTGCCTGTAGCGCGCGGAAGCGCGTAAACGCTGTAATCGCCGCCGTTGTACGCAACCGCGTGGGGTGGCATCTTGCCGTAAGTGCCGATGAGCACGCCGTTGGCATAGACCTGATAGCTCGTGCGAATTTGCGGTAGCATGAGCGAAACGCGATCCATCCCCGCGGGAACAATAATCCAGAAGCGATACCACGCCAAGCCGCCATAGCCGGGATAACCTTGCTCGGTCCATGGGCGGTCCGAGCGCAGCAGCGGCCATTGCGAGTCGTCGAAGTTCGGGCTGGCCCATGCGGGATCGTCGCCCGTATGAAATCGCCACAGCCCGTCGAGCGATGCGACTTGCTCGCGGCTAGTTTGCAAGTTAAAGGTCTGGGCACGTAGCGAGAATGCGGAAACCAAAAACAGGAGGATGAACAAAGTTTTCTTCTTCATACAATGACCGCTTTCAGGTTTGCCGTGCGAGTGACGGACAGGACAGAGATGTCGTCTTCCTGACCGAACTTCATGGCTTGCTCGGCGACCTGCTGCGCGGAGGGGTTGGCGGTCAGCAACGTTGCCAGTCGTTCGAAGCCGTATAGCTGACCGTCTTTTTCACTGCGCGCCTCGACCACGCCGTCCGACATCACCATGATGCCGTCGCCGTCGTTCATCTGGAAGCTTTGCGATTCGTATATCTGGTTGGCCAGCATGCCCAGCGGCAGCGCGCCCGGCATCTCGAACTCTTTCCCATTCACCCATGGCGGCAGATGTCCGGCGTTGGCTACGGTCACCATTCCGTCGGCATCGAATCGCGCGCACAGGCAGGTAACGAAGCCGCTCTTCAAATTTCCAGTTAGCTCGCGGTTGAGGCGAGTAAGGATGTCGGCTGGCTCACTGGTTTCTTTCGCAATCGCGCGCACCGCGCCCACCGCCATCGAGACCACCATGGCGGCACGCAATCCTTTACCGCTAACATCCCCCAGCACCACGATCATGCCGCCCTCCGGCAGCGGCAACACTTGATAGAAATCTCCGCCCACCTGACTGGCGGGCAGATACGTTCCCTCGACACGATAGTAGGGGATTGAAGGGAATTGCTCCGGCACCAGCAGGGCCTGCACCGCCTGCGCCTGCTGCAACTCGCCTTCAATCCGTTGATGCTCCCGCCACTGCCGCACAAAACGATAGATCAAAATGGCGAGCACGGACGCCGGGGTCAAGATTGTAAGAACATCGGAGACGGCGACCACAACCAGAGTCGCCAAACGCCCGTTGGCAAGAAATACCCAAAGGGTCAGGACCGATATCACTGCGCCTGGAGACAGCATCAGCCACGCTTCCCGCCCCAGCTTGCGAACCCCCGCCACGGCCATCCACAATAGGCACGCCAGGCCCGACAACAATGAGATTTCGACCGCGGTAAACAGAAATGCGTGGGCCCTCACGGAGCCGAGCCACTCCCCGTTGATGGTGAAAGCGATCCACAGAAGAAACATAAGGCCGCCCGCGATCAAGTTTGCGACCTGCATCCTTGGACGGTCTTCAAGAGAAAGCAGCCATTGCAGCGCCAGCAGACTGAACAGAAACGCACTCGCGCTGAGTGCATTCGCGATAAAAAACGGAGTCTCTGTCAGCCATCCTGTGGCTGAAAATCCGTCCAGCACCATCAAAAGGTCTGCAAAAGTTAAGAACAGCAGGGTCAGTCCAGTCCAGAGATACTCTAGACGTTTGCGGTTGTAAAAAAACAGCAACAGGGAAATCAACGCTACCAGAAGACACGGCAGCACTTCAGTCAAGGCGGTCACCGCGAGATTCAGTTGTTCCAGTCGCAGCGCCAGATGTTTGATCCTGGGAGCCGTTGCGCCATCCGCAAGCAGCGGCGCCCCGCGCAATCCGCTATGAGGATTGGCAAAAACAAGAGGCATGTCCCACGCGCGGACTGCCAAAACATGATCGCCAACTTTGCACAACGAGGATGGGACCGAAAACACTTGTGTGCGCGGAATAAGGTAGGCCCACCGCCGCGAAGGACCGCCATAGCCCCCCAGCTTTTGGCCATCCCAGTAAACCGTGTAGGCGCTGTCGACTACCGGAACCAGTAAGCTCAAGGAACTCGGGACACGGTCCAGATAGACGTGAATCCGGTACCAGCCATAGTTGGGCGCGCCGCGATAGCCATGTCCGCCCCAGCCCGGATCGAATGCATTTTGCTCGGGGAGAATAGATTCCGGCCAGCCCTGCGCTTCCAGTGTGTAGTCGTGCCAGTTCGCGTCGTTGAAGCCGGGCTGTGCCCAGGCCAGATCGTCCCCCGTACGAAACTTCCACGGCCCCATCAGCGCCAGCGCCGAGTTCCCCAAGGCAATCTGTTGCGCGCCATGGTCCACGGGCGCAACCGGAAAGTTGGAGAACACGTTGGACACGGATGCGCTCTGCGCGGTGGAGCCCAGCGTAAGCACAGGTAGGAGCAAGAGAAAAAAGCAGATTCGTCGCATAGGCAGGCTCTTCGGGGGCACTTCACGAATAGCAGCCGCGCCCATCTTTTGCAACGGAGAAATGTTCAGATCTCGAAGTGAGTCCTGCTGAGGTCGCCTCGGCGACCTCAGCAGGACGGGTCTTTTTTTATCCCACTACACCAATAGGAGAACCGCTATAAGGAAGCTCTGATTAAGCCTGGTTTGTATCAGGGCACGGCTTCAAGAGCCTGCCCTGAGCGCAGCCGAAAGGTGCCGTATATGGCGCGGAAATTCGGTAGGGCTTTAGCCACTGAATGATTTTCTGTCGACTGAATCAGACCTTCCTTAACCCGTGGCGGCAACTGGCGCGGGCGCGTCCGGCTTTTTCTTCAGCAGCCTCAATGCAGGCGCGGTCATGGCCGTGGTGATCAGAGCGACCAGCACCAGAATGGTGAACAACTGCGTATTGATCGCTCCGGCCTGCAGCGCCAGGTTCACCACCACCAGGTCGATCAGGCCGCGGGTATTCATCAGAAAGCCCAGCAACATCGATTCCCGAGGCGGCAGATTCGATTTGCGCGCGCCGAAATAGGTCCCGCCAACCTTGCCGGCAATGGCAATCGCCAGCAGAACAACGAACCAGAAAAAAACATTCTTGCCGCCCAGGTCGCGAAACTCTGTATGGATGCCAGTGACGGCGAAAAACACAGGCAACAGCAGGACTGAAACCAGCGGATGGATCGTCCGCTCCAACTGGCGATGCCAGTGGTGCAGGCGCGGAACGCACATGCCCGCGAGAAACGCGCCGAACAGCGCATGTACACCCAGGCGTTCGGTCACGAAAGCGCAGGCGAGAATAAAAACCAGAAAAACCGCCAGCAGCACCTGCGAAATGTTCGGCGCGCCTTTCCAGCGGATCAGCCTGGTCAGCGCCGGCCGCACAACTCCCAGCAGAAAAATTCCGAACAGTACCAGCAAAAGCATCTTCAACAGCAATATCCACACCGTCGAGTTGGCGGAGTCGATCATCAAGGCCACCGCCAGCAGGATCCAGCCCAGCACATCGGCAATCGCGGCGCACACCAGCGCCAGCGTGTTCAGCTTGGCATCGCCGGTTCCGTTATCGCGCAGCATCCGCGCCAGAACGGGGAACGCGGTGGTGCTGAGTCCGACGCCGACAAACAGCAGGAAGGCGGTGAAGTTCGGGTTGGTTCCGTGGAAATTGCGATACATCACCACGCCCAGCCCGCAGCCCAGCGCAAACGGAATCGCCATGGAGAGCAGGCTGATCTTCATGGCCGTCTGTCGCTGCTGCCACACCGACTCAAAATCCAGGTTCATCCCCTCCAGAAACAGGTAGAGGACCATGCCCAGTTCGCTGACCAGCGACAACGTATGCAGGGAGTTGGGAGGAAACAGATTGGCGATCAAGTGCGGCATGGCATAGCCAAACACCGATCGCCCCAGCAGAATACCGCCCAGCATCTCTCCCACTACCTGCGGCTGGCCCAGTTTACCCAGCAGCACGCCGCACAGGCCGGTGACCAACACAATGACGGCGATCTGTAATAGGAACAGTGCGAGTGCGCTCATGAGTGAATGAAAGGCCTTTTCCAGTTGTATCAGGATTGTAGGACGGAACGTTGTAAAGGGAAGTTGCGACTGATTCTATTTTTACTGCGGCGATGCAGGATCGCGGAATGGAAAGCGCAGTCGAGGCACGAGTCCAACAGAAACTGCAGTTTGACTCGCGGCTGAGACGGATCCGTGGGCTGGCAAATTGCGGTTCGCGAAGAACCCGCGCAGGTCGTTTGCTTGAGCGCGCAGAGCGCCTGCGGGTACAGCAAAAATCGTCAGTCGTGGCTTAATAGCGGTTGAATTCGCGAATGGTGCCGCTGACTCTATGCGCTGCCCTGCCGGCCGCATTCTGCCCCGCGCCCACAATCTGGTCGACCACTCCCCGCCCTGCCAGGTCGTCATTCCCCGCGATGCGGCCGATGCCTTCCTTCACTCTCCCCAGCAGGTCGCGCCCGGTTCCCGCGATGCGCTGCCTGCTTCCCCACATCTCGGTTCTGTCTGCGGCGGCGTCCAGCTCGTTATACTCAGCGGCATAGCGGCAGGCACGGCGATCCAAAATGATATACGTGGCGACGATGCCCAGTGCAAGCGGTATCCAGATTTGGCGTTTCATTCCGTTTCTCCCGTACCAGGTAAGATGCCGACGGGGCCCTCGGCGGTTACGGCGAGCCGCCGGTTCGAAGCGACGAAAAATTATACTTCGCCACTGCCACGGAATCCGCAACCGCAGAAGGCGTGCGCCGGAAACTTGAAAGCTGTGGTCCGACCTCCTGCATCCTACCCTTTAGGCAAAGGAGTAGGAATGATGACAGCCAATCCAGAAAAAACGGACGAGAATGTCGGCGCGGATTCGACCGCGACCTCCGTAGCAGAGCCCCATCGCAAGATTGATCGCTAGGTGTCCGCCGGAACCGAAAATTCCCTGGGAGCGGAGGGCATCCGGGATGGCCGCCCCGCCACCAAAAGCAACGTGGTGGAGGCAATCGACGAGATGGGGCTAGGTACGTCCAGATGAGTTCGCGACTAGCCTCTATTATTTCAATGAGTTACAGTAGAATTAAATATGATATAAATACGCTCATATAATCTTCCTGCTTATGCTATAGTATTTCTAGAAGCCTGACTGGGCTGCATAATCTCGCCCACCAGCTTCCATCTATTTCATCGATCTGTGTAGGAGGAATTTCATGGCGATCACTCGTTGGACACCGTTTCAAGACATGTACGCGCTTCAGAACCGGCTCAGTTCTCTGTTGCGGGAGATTGACGACCGGGGAGGGGATGAATCCCTCGCGTCGAGCGCATTCGTTCCGCCCGTCGACATCTATGAAGATGCCAACCACATTGTGCTCAAGCTCGAGGTCCCCGGCATGAAACTGGAGGACTTCGACATTCAACTGGAGAACAACGCGCTGACCGTCCGCGGCGAGCGCCGCTTCGAGAAGGAAACCAAGGAAGAGAACTACCATCGCGTGGAGCGTCGCTATGGCAGCTTTGCCCGCGTGTTCACACTACCGAATACGCTGGACCAGGAGAGCGTCAAGGCGCATTACGATGCCGGCGTTTTAAAGGTCGAGCTGGGCAAGCGCGCCGAAGCCAAGCCGAAACAGATTAAAGTTTCGGTCAGCGGAGCGACTGCCGGCGGCGGCCCGAAAACCGTCGAGTCGAAGTCGACGGAATCGAAACCCGCTGCATAATAGCTTCGTACCCATCCTGACCGCAAACACGCGATTGGGGGTGCCCATATCCTACCTGAATGAAGTTGAGGGGTCGGGATGACAGATTGGGGCGGGCGGATCGCAGAAAGCGCGGCCCCTGCCCTGTTTTCTCCATCCACATATAGATAATGGATATAAAGTTTGTGCAGCTATTTGCTGTAGAGAGTCATTCTGAACGGAGGTCGACGTTGCGACCGAAGTGAAGAATCCAGACAATATGCGCATGGTAAACGCAGCCGCCACTTTCAAAATGACTCATCTCATTTTTTGAATAGATCAGTAATCCTTATAGATTGGGTTGATTCCGAAAGTTCACACGAAAGCAGAACCACGACTATGGCAGTTCGCTGGGACAAACTTACCGTAAAAGCGCAGGACGCCGTACAGACGGCCACCACTCTGGCCAGCGACAACGGCAATCCGGAGTTGCAGCCGACACATCTTCTGCTGGCCTTGCTGCAGGACAAAGAAGGCATTGTCGCGCCGGTGTTGCAGAAGGCCGGCGCCAATCCAGATGCCTTGCGCGCAAAGCTGGAGCGAGCTCTCGCGACATTTCCCAAAATTTCCGGCGATGCCAACCAGGCGCAGCCCTCGAAAGCATTTCTGAAAGTCGTCGAGCAGGCGTTTCAAGAAGCCTCCAACTTTAAAGATGAATATGTTTCGACCGAGCATTTGCTGCTCGCGATCGCGCAGCAGCAAAACGATCCCGCGCAGATAGCGCTGGCGGCGGAAGGCGCGAACCACGATGCCATCCTGCGCGCGCTGACGACCGTGCGCGGCACCCAGCGCGTGACCGATCAAAATCCGGAAGCGAAGTTTCAGGCGCTGGAGCGCTACGCTCGCGACCTGACTGAACTGGCCCGCCGCGGCAAGCTCGATCCCGTCATTGGCCGCGATGAAGAAATTCGTCGCGTGGTGCAGGTGCTGTCGCGCCGCACAAAAAACAATCCCGTGTTGATTGGCGAGCCCGGCGTCGGCAAAACCGCCATCGTCGAAGGCCTCGCGCGCCGTATCGTATCCGGCGATGTGCCGGACGTGCTGCGCGACAAGCGCGTCATCTCGCTCGACCTCGGCGCGATGCTCGCCGGCGCAAAGTATCGCGGGGAATTTGAAGATCGTCTGAAGGCCGTGCTGAAGGACATTGAAGACGCGCAGGGCGGCATCATCCTCTTCATTGACGAGCTGCACACCCTGGTCGGCGCGGGCGCGGCGGAAGGCGCGATTGACGCCAGCAACATGCTGAAGCCGGCGCTGGCGCGTGGCGAGCTGCGGGCCATCGGCGCGACCACGCTGAACGAATATCGCAAATACATCGAGAAAGATGCGGCCCTGGAGCGGCGGTTTCAAATCGTCTATGTCGGCGAGCCGAATGTCGAGGACACCATCGCGATTCTGCGCGGCCTGAAAGATCGCTATGAAGCGCATCACAATGTGCGCATCAAGGACTCCGCCATTGTCGCGGCGGCCACGCTGTCGCATCGCTATATCTCCGATCGCTTTCTGCCCGACAAAGCCATCGATCTGGTGGATGAGGCTGCGGCTTCGCTTGCCATTCAAATTGGTTCCGTTCCCACGGAAATCGATCAACTGGAACGCCGCGCCACCTCGCTTGAAATTGAGCGCACAGCGCTGAAGCGCGAGAAAGATGCCAACTCCAAAGATCGCCTGAAGGAAGCGACGAAGGAACTGGCCACGCTGCATGAAGAAATTGCCGCTCTGCGCGCCCATTGGCAAAAAGAGCGGGCGGACATTACCCGCCTGGCAGAGCTGAAAAAGCAGATCGAAGCCTTGCGCCAGGATGCGGAGGAACAAACACGGCGCGGGAATTTTGAACGGGTGGCGCAAATCCAGTATGGCGAACTGCCGAAATTGGAAGCCGGGCTAAAGCAGTTGAACGCCGCACAGGATGGCGCTGCCAGCGGCCCGCGCATGTTGAAAGAGGAAGTCGACGAGGAAGACATTGCCCGCATCGTCAGCAAGTGGACCGGGATTCCCATCTCAAAAATGCTCGAAGGCGAAGTGCAGAAGCTGGTGCAGATGGAAGACCGTCTGCGCGAGCGCGTCGTTGGCCAGGACGAAGCGCTGCGCGTGGTGGCGAACGCGATTCGTCGCTCGCGGGCGGGACTCAGCGATCCCAAACGCCCCATTGGCTCCTTCATTTTTCTCGGCCCGACCGGCGTGGGCAAAACGGAAACCGCGCGGGCGCTGGCGGAATTTTTGTTCGACGATGAGCAGGCCATGACCCGCATCGACATGTCGGAGTACATGGAGAAGCACGCGGTTTCGCGCCTGATTGGCGCGCCTCCGGGCTATGTCGGCCATGACGAGGGCGGCCAGTTGACCGAGGCCGTGCATCGCCGTCCGTACTCCGTCGTGCTGTTTGACGAAATCGAAAAGGCGCATCCCGATGTCTTCAACGTGCTGCTGCAGGTGCTCGACGATGGCCGCCTGACCGATTCGCGCGGCCGTACGGTGGACTTTAAGAACACCGTGCTTATCATGACTTCCAATTTAGGTGCGCAATTTTTGAATAACGAAGCGCTGGAGAATGAATCGTCCTTCGACGCCGCCCGCGAACAGGTCATGCAGATCCTGCGGCAAAGTTTTCGCCCGGAGTTTCTCAATCGCGTCGACGACATTGTCATCTTCCGTCCTCTCGGCGAAGAGCAGTTGGAACATATCCTGACGCTGCGGATTGCGGACCTGAATCGTATGCTCGCCGACCGCCGCATCGTTGTCGAAATGACGGAGCAGGCCAAGCGTCAGCTATTCTTGTCCGGCTACGACCGCGCCTATGGCGCTCGACCGTTGAAGCGCGCCATTCAACGCCTGATCCAGGACCCGCTGGCCATCAAGATCCTCGACGGTGAAGTGGTCCATGGCGACCACGTCCTGCTTGATGCCGACCCTCTGCACAGCCGCCTGGAGATCAAAATCCTCGCCCGCACAGAAGTGAATCTGGGGTGAGGCATTCATTGATTCAATTGCTCACGCCCTTAAGGACGCCGATGGATGTGCCCGAAGAGACGTAAACGAGGTTCGTTGCATTATTCACAGCCACCCCGTAGGAACTCGGTGAAACGTCAAGAGTGCTCGAAACGGCATTGGATGTGCCGTCAATGGCGGAAATTGTGTTGTCTGAACTATTGACGACGTAAATCACATTCGTAGTCTGGTCGACAGCGATATCGGACGGGTAATTTCCAACGGCGATTGCGGCCACCAACTTATTTGTCGCTCCATTGAAAACAGAGACCGTGTTGAGGTGGTCCGCAACATAGACCATATTTTGGGCCGTATCCACATCCAGTGCGACGGGTATTAATGGATTGCCCACGGAGTTGACTCCGATTCCGAGAGTTTGAGTGACAGTGTTGCTGGAACCGTCGATTACAAAAAGAGCGTTGGCGTTACTGCTCACAACATAAACCAGGTTGGTTGCCGGATTTACTTTGATGGCGGCGGGGCTCGCGGCCAGCGCAATCGTGGCCGTCACCGTGTTGGAAGCCCCGTTGACCACGGAGATTGAACTGTCTCCAGAGTTGGCAACGTACACCAGGTTCGTCGTTGGATTCACGCTGACGCTGACTGGGTCCTGCCCAACCGCAACGGCGGCAACCACGGTATTCGATGAGGCATTGACCGCCGAGACCGTATTGCTTTGACTGTTGGCGACATAAAACAATCCGGTCGCAGCATTGGAATCGACACTGATGGGGAGACTCCCGACCGCAACCGTGGATGCCAAAGTATTGCTCGAACCATTGATGAAGGACACAGAATTGCTTCCCTGATTGACGACGCCGATGAGATTCGATGCGGAATCGACAGCGATTGGTAGAGCAGATCTTCCGGTTGCCTGGATGGTAGCTGCATAGTTCGGTGCGGCGGTACTGGCGCCTGTTCCTAACCCTTTTTGTCCGCCGCCGCCGACGCCGCAGCCGACGACGGGGCCCAAAGCTAATCCAAGAAAGAGGACTGGAGCAAACTTGAGGAAGAAAAGATCGGCAGCGTTCATAAAAATCTCCACAATCGGTTGCGGTATCTCAAGAAGTCGGCAATCTACTGGATCGCCGTCACGCTTGGCGGGGGATGGACACTTGCGGTCCATGTCGACCGAAATGATGGTGCGGAATTCGCGTTTCTCGACAGATATGCCAATCGTTGGGTAAAGTGTATCGCACAAGCGGGCGCATTTGGCAGTGCGGTATGACTGTCGGCAATTTTGCTGGATGTGAGTCTCAACTGACATGCGTGTATATCTTTGATGTATTAGACTTGTCTGCTCTGCTGGGGGATGCGGTGCATCCCCCAGCCCCGCTAAAAGCGCATATGGATATGTACACGCCTGATCCAGGACCCGCTGGCCATCAAGATCCTCGACGGCGAAGTGGTCCATGGCGACCACGTCCTGCTCGATGACGACCCTCTGCACAACCGCCTGGAGATCGAAATCCTCGCCCGCACAGAAGTGAATCTGGGGTGAAGAAGAATCCCAGGTATCAGAGTGGATTGTTGGTGAATGCAGCGGACGTTAAAAAAGAGTCATTCTGAGCGGAGCGGAGTGAAGAATCCGGAGAACATTGCCTTGCGTTGAGTTGCCAGCACCATCTGCCGATAGAAAGTCCCTTATGGGCCAAAGCCCCATGGATTCTTCAACCGTTTACGGCACCCTTCAACTGCTCTCAGGGTAGACTCTTGAAGCCGTGCCTGATACAAACCGGACTTCATCCGTTACGGATAGGAAACTCGCTTCTAGTTTTTCGTTCGGAGCTTCCAGAGGATTTGGCGGAGGATGCCGAGCCAGGTGGAGGCGTCGTCTGAAGAGAGGCGCATACGCCGGACCATGAGCCGGATGATTTCTTCACGGGGCCCGTTCGATTTCGCGCCGATGTATTCGCTGGCGCGGAGTGTCTCGATCAGCAACGCGGTGACGCGCTCCGCTTCCTGCGCGGACGCGGGCGGCATTTCCGGGGATCGGGAAGGGACGGCGGTTTCGCGGGCGATTTCATACAGGCAGACGGCGACGGCATGGCCCAGGTTCATGGAGGGTTGTTCTTCGCTGGTGGGAATGTGCATCAGCCAGTGGCAATGGCTGAGGTCGTCGTTCGACAAGCCGAACTTCTCCGAGCCGAACAGGATTGCGACGCGCGAACGATCGGCTGCCGGCGTGTGCAGTTCTTGCAGAATCGACGCTGCTCCGTCCTTCAGAAATTTGACGGGATGTTGGGGCTGTCGATGTCCGATGGCGGTGGCGCCGACAACCAGCGTGCAATCTGCAACGGCATCGGCGACGGATTGAAATTCTTCCGCATGGGCGAGCACGGCGGAGGCGCCCACGGCGGAGCGGGCCTCGCGAAAGGCAAGCTGGTAGGGATGCACGACGCGCAGGCGATGAAAGCCGAAGTTGCACATGGCGCGCGCAACCGCCCCGATGTTGAGGGGGTTTCGCGTGGAGATGAGGACAACGCAAAGACGGTCTGGATCCAAGAGGCTGGGCACGAAGCCCTATTTTAGAACGCGGAACGGGTCGCCACGGCCACGGCGGGAATCGCGTTGGCGTCGGAAATCACATCGGTGAGCGAAGGAACCGCACCCAGCAGTCCCGCGTGGTTGCCTAAGGCAGCCGGCAGAATTCTGACAGGTCCGCTGGGCGTCCAGGAATACTTGCCGGCATAGTCGCGGATGTAGGGAAGAATGATATCGCCGCTGCGCATGACGCCTCCGCCAATGACAACCATCTCCGGACCGTAGGCATGGATGAGGCCGACCGTTCCGCAGGCCCAGACATGCATGCAGCGATCGCGAACGGCTGTGGCGACGGGGTCTCCCTCGCGGGCGAGTGCAAACAGAGCGCGGAAGTCGATGCGTTCGACGGTGGCGAGGCGGCTGCGTTCAAACCCAGGCCATTCCCTTGCGATCAGCGGCAAGGCCCATCCGGAGGCCTCCGCTTCCATGCAGCCAAAACCGCCGCAGGTGCATTTTCTGCCGGTAAATAAGGCGGGAATGTGGCCGCCGAGGCAGCCGCCCTGCACCTGTTTGGTGCGGTAGACTTTGCCGCCGGCCATGGCTGCCCCGCCGATGCCGGTGCCGAGCGTGATCATCACGACATCGTCCGCGCCTTTCGCCGCGCCGGCGTACCATTCGCCCAGCAGGGCCATGCGGGCGTCGTTTTCTATCGTGAACGGCAGAGAAAATTCTGCGCGGCACCAGGCGGGAAGGTCGATTCCAGGGGAATCCTCGAATTTGCCGTTGGTGGAGAGCACGCGGCCAGTCGTGCGGTCCACCATGGCCGCGCAGCCCATGGCGACACCGATGCAGTCTTCGACAGGAATTTTGAGCTTCGCAAGCATGTCGTAGACGATGGTTTTGAACAGCGGCAGGAGTGGGCGGAGTTCTGCGCCGGGATCGACGGAGATTTCCCGCGACTGGAGGATGGCGTCGTCTTCCACCACTGCAAGGGTGACGTGGGAGCCGCCGAGATCAAGGGAAATGGCTTTCATAGAGTACCTGGAGTGGTGAGTCGAAAGTTCGTTGCAGTCAACCTCAGCGTTGGTTCCGCTGCAGGCCGAAGAAGATGCAGTCCCTCCGCCTCGGTCGCCGCAGCGACCTCTGGCCGGAATGACAAATGTATGTGGTGCATTTAAGACTCACCATACTGGAGGCGAAATTGAGCAAAAACCCGGAATGTTCAGAATACTTGAAATCTAGACGACTGAGGTGGGCGGAAGGTTGCAGTTGGGAACGTTATTCGCGCAGGAGATTTCAATTGTCTGGCGCGGCAAGAAAATGCCGGGAACCCGTGGGGATTCCCGGCAGTGGTGGAGGGTGTTTTAGAAATCGTAGCGCAGGGAGAATTGCTGTTTGCGGCTCTGGACCAGTTCCGAGCTATAGATTCCGAAGCCGGCTCCGCTGGTGACCTGGGTGTTCAGGCCACCCAGGCTGCTGACTGGACTGGTGTCGAAGCGGGAGGAGTTGGTCACGTTGAAGACCTCCCAGGCGAAACGGAGAGTCTGGTCACGATAGACCTTCCATATCTTCGCCAAGCTCGAATCCTGTTCGAAATAGCCGTCGCCGCGGAAATTATTACGGTTCCCAGCTTCGCCCGGATATGGATAGCGCAAAGGGAAGCCGGTCCCGATGCCATTATTCAGGGCGTTCGGATTGTCAAACACCTGCGGCAAGCCGCCGGATACCAAATGCTTGCGTATCTTAATCGGACCGGTCTGTACGGCAAGGCCCGCGAACTGGTAATTCGTTGAATAGCTGAGAGGAGGAGCGATGCTGAAGGGCAATCCGCTCGAGAAGCGGGTGATGCCGGAGAGCGTCCATCCTCCGATGAGAGCGTTGACCACTCCGTTGGACTCGGCGCCATAGCGCATGCCGCGGCCAAAGGGAAGCTGATAAATGAAATCGCCGGTCAGCAAGTGACGTGTATCGAAATCGGAGACGCCGCGATTCAGCTTGGGGTTGAAGGAGTTGATGATTGCGCTGAAGCCAGTCCCACTCAGTTCGTTAACCCGCTCTGTGTCCGAGCCGAGATCGATCGAATTGGAGAGGGTGTAGCTGAAGTTGAACGCGAGGCCGGAGCTGGTGACTCTGCGTGCGGTCAACTGGAGGGAGTTATAACTGCTTGTCCCGATGGAGGACCAGGCATAGAGCGACGAAAATTGCCGCTGGAAGTAGCGTGTTGTGACATTCCCGTTGGCATCCTCAAATGGTCCGCATCCGAGGCCTCCGTTGTTTGGGTCGCAATATGCGTCCAGTACGGCGAGCGCAAAGGAGTCATTTCCGACTTGGCCAATGCCGGGTGTATTCCAGAGGTTGGTATAGATGTTCTGGGTTGCGCTCTGGCCGTTGGTCGCCAGATAGGGAAACATATTCTCCCAGTATGGAATCGGCTGCACGGTGGTTGCGCCGGCCTGGGTGGCAATGGACAAAAGTTTGCCCGCCTCAAAGTAATCCATGCCTGATTTTGGATCGACCAGATCGAGCGGCTCGGCTAGGTCCAATTGCTGAAGCAGGTGCCGGCCGAAGGTGCCGACGTAGTCCGCTTCGAAGGAGAATCCATGGGGAATTTCCCGTTGAACGGAGAAGTCGTACGCAATTGTGTAGGGCGTCTTGATTTTGCTGTCGACGCCCCACGTAATGGCTAGGCCGCAATTCAAATTCGTAGGCGGCGTATATGGATACGTGATAGTGGTTGGCAAACCGCATCCGACCGCGGGAGGGACGTTGGTAAGACTGGTAAAGCGCGGTGCATTGTCCACCGAATATTGACCGGCTGGATTGGTGATCGAGGTGGTCAGGCCGAAGGAGCCGAGCTGGGAGAAGGTGTCGACAATGCCTTCACCAAAATGGTCATAGTACATGCCGGCGCCCACGCGGATGGAAGTCTTGTTGTCCGGAGCGACGACCAAAGCCAGGCGCGGCGCGAAGTTTGTGTACTGCATGGGCCAGTAGGAGGGCTTTCCATTGGCCTTGCCGGAAGGCGCGAATGAAAGATCGGGCTGGTCGGTAATGCCCTTGGCTGCCTGAGCAGCGCGAGTTACAAACCACTGGTGGGTGTCGACGGTTGGCTGGACCTGCTGGCCATGGGTTTCATAGGGTGGCTGCAACAACACTTGGCGGATGCCAAAGGTCAAGGTCGCATTCGGGTAGATTTTCCACTGGTCCTCGACGTACCACTCGAACTCCTTGGAGTAGTAGTTAAAAGCGATCGGCGTGCCCGCCGCATATTCGTTTCCAGTTTTTCCGCCCGGTTGAACGTTGAAGTTATATTGTCCTTGCTCGAATGCGAGCACGCCGGCCATCATGCCCACTTCCTCGCTGTAGGTAGTGGCATCGCCGGAGTCGACTGGGGGCTGGCCGAATGCGCCGGGATCCAGACTGCCTCCCGTTCCCGCAATCGCTCCTCCGGTGTCCAGCCATTGGATATTGCCGTCGGCGTAACCATAGGAGAAGGCATCGGAATCTGAATAGTTGGTGATGAGGCGCAGATCCACGCCATAAGTTATGGTGTGGTTTCCATGGGTCCAGCTCATGTTGTCGATAAAGTTCTGCACTGGCACGTGGACAATGGTGGTGCAGGTTTCAGCGGTCGGGGTAGAGAGGGTGCGAAAGAACTGAACGTATGCTCCGCAGTCGGTTCCCACCTGGCTATAGCCCTCGCGGATATAACCGTAGCGAAAATCGTTGACCATGTTGTTGGTAATTTCCCAGGTATCGCCCGCGCCCAGTCCCTTGGTATTGTCGCGAACGACAAATGCCGGCGGTTGACCAGGGAACTGGACCGGGTCAGCGGTGGTGTCGTCCTGCAGATTGCCGCGGAAGAAAAGCTGGTGATGGGGCACCGGGTCCCAATCCAGACGGACGATGCTGGTGTTCAGGTTCTCCGGGTTGGGCGAGGAGAAACTGTAGGAGCCGAGATTCAAGCCATCGCCCAGCGCCGCTCCGTTGGCGATTGGATACAACTTCAACATTGTGAGGATATTGGGGTCGACTCCCGGACCCCAGGGGCAGGTGCCATTGCCTGAGCACAGCGGGTCGGTGGCAGCGATTTCTTGCGGGGTCTGGATAACGTTGACACCGCCGCTCTGGTAAATGATGTTGCCCGTGTCCAGTGAGGCGGTGGGGGTCTCGCGCTGGATCTGCGCATTTTCGCGAATGTGGGAGGCTTCGTAATTGCCGAAGAAGAAGAGCTTTTGCTTCTTGATGGGGCCACCCAGATCAGCCCCATAGATGTTGCGGATGTACTTGCCGGGAATATTCGGGAGTCCACTGGACAGCTCGGCGTTCTTGTTGAACCAGTTGTTGGCGGCGGTATCTGTGTTGCGGTTGTACTCATACGCCGCGCCATGGAATTGGTCGGTGCCGCTTTTGGTGACAAGGTTGACTTGCGCGCCGGCGGCGCGGCCCTGGTCGGAATTCGCCAGGCCGGTGGTGACGCGAAACTCGTCAATGGAATCCAGCGTCTCGCGCAGGACCCCAGTGAAGGCATAGCCGCTGCGTTGGTTGTTGTCGTCCAGGCCGTCCATGGTGATATTGTCCTGGTCAGAGCGGACGCCGTTGACGGAGCCGGTGCGGCTGTCGGTAACTGCATCGATTTTGTGACCGAGGTATAAAACACCGGGTTGCAGACTGAGCAGATCGGGAACGTTGCGGTCAATCATCGGCAAGGACTCGATGGTGCGATTGCCGATTGCATTGCCAAGGGACGCGTCGGTGGTGTTGAGGGTTTCCGTTTCCGCGGACACGTTGACGGTTTGCGCGAGGGCCTGCACGGACATTTTGAAGGGGATGGTGGCCGGCTTGCTGACCAGCAACTCGCCCACCTTGCTTTGATCGGCAAAACCTTTGGCACTGATGGTGGCCGTCCACGTTCCAGGCTCAAGTTGGGAGAACTGGTATTCGCCGCGCGCATTGGTTGTTGTGGTCAAGGTTTGACCGGTCGAAGTGCGGGTAATGGTCACGGATGCTCCCGGCAGGACGCTGCCGCTGGGATCCGTGACGACGCCGTTGAGCGAGGTTGTTGCCTGTTGCGCCAACGATGCGATTGGAAGAAAGAAAAACGCCGTCGCCACGACGGCCAAGATGGCCGCGAAGATTTGCTTTTTCATCCCTACCCTCCCAAAGTACTTGCAAAAAAAATCAGCCGTAAAAAAATTCGTGAGCGTCGCCAGATGCCGGAAATAACCATACGGTCTGGCTTTGAACCTGTTCGACCTATGTAAGGCGCGTGCAGTGTTGAGGCGGAGAATGTTTTGGTCTGGTTGGCCGGCCGCAAATTTCTGCCAGTCCCCGACTCCGAGGGGAGTTTTGAAAAGTATGTAAATAAAACTGCTTAACGTCAAGGGAAAAAGCCGGGCGAAGGATTATCGAAAAAACTTGAGTGAGGGCAGAGCGGGCCGGGGCGGCGGCGTGTCAGGTGAAATTCAAGGGGCAAAATGGAGATCGATCGCTTCGTTTCGAAGAATTCGCGGCTCGGCATTCCGGCGCTGCTGTTGGCCCATGGTCGTACCGGGTAGGGGAATACGGGCAAAGATACAGCACTGCTACCCGCGCCGATTTGTTGCGGCAAGCAGGATCGTTTTCGATCTACGATACGGGCCTGCAAGCGTGGAAGGTGCCAGTGGGACTATAAACTTCCGGTAGGGCTCTCTTCGAGGGACTCACCGCCTGCAGCGGGATGTTGAAGTGACCGATCATCGGAGGCAGCGTCAATGCACTTACGTGGGGTGGCATGAGAAAAACACAGTTGAAAAGTTCGCGCGAATTTAATTGCGGCGTGTATGCAGCGTCGTTTAGATATATTTCCGGGCTGGTTCTGGTCTTTCTGGCGACCGTGTCCGTGTGGGGGCAGTCCCCGACTCCCTCGGTAACAATTGCAGTTGACTGGAACAAGACTGTCCTGGTGTCGCGCTCCACGCCAACCTTTCAGGTGGTTGTCAATCCCATGCTGAATCGGGGGGCTTCAATTCATGACGCGGCGTTCCGCGCGATTCACCAGCTTGGAGCGGACGATGTGCGATACGTTCCGTGGCTTCCGTATCCGCGGCTGGCGGTTGCTGAACTGGAACCGCCCACGTCGACCGGCACATCCTGGAACTTCAGATTGATAGACCCTATGGTCGTGGATTTTATGGCAGCGCAGTCCGGCCACAGCACGGTCATGAATTTCAGTACCATTCCGGCGTGGCTGTTTAAGACTCCGAAGCCGGTGAGTTATCCGAAGGACCCAAACCAGGTGTTCTGGAACTATACGCAGGGTACGGAGTTAGTGGACCCTACAGGAAAGAGCCTCGGCGACTACTATGCGCGCCTTGTCAGTTGGTATACACGCGGCGGTTTTACGGACGAGAATGGGAAGTTTCACGCGTCGTCCCATCATTATAAGTTTCCGGTATGGGAGGTGTTCAACGAAGTCGATTTCGAACATAACTCCACGCCGGAACAATACACAGCGCGATACGACGCGGTAGTGCGTGCCATCCATGCTGTGAGTCCAGATACGAAATTTATGGGACTGGCGCTGGCGGCCCCGTCGGATGCTCCGCAGTGGTTTGAGTACTTCTTGAACCATGCGCACCACCGGCCTGGGATTCCGCTCGACTATATTTCATATCACTTCTATGCTTCGCCTTCGCCGGGAGAAACCATCAACGACTGGCAATATACATTCTTCTACCAGGCGGACCGTTTCCTGACTGCGGTACGATTTATCAATCAAATTCGGGACCGGCTGTCCCCTGAAACGAAGACGGATACGGATGAACTCGGCGTCATTCTTCCCAACGATAATAATCAGGTCGCGGATGACAGCGGGTATGTTCGGTCTATTCCGAGCGGGTATTGGAATGCGGCAGGGGCACTGTACGCCTATCTCTATGTCAACCTTGCGAAGTTGGGAGTGGATGTCGTCGGAGAGTCGCAGTTGGTAGGATATCCGTCGCAATATCCCAGCGTCAGCATGATTGACTGGGTGAATGGACAACCGAATGCTCGCTATTGGGTACTGAAGCTGATCCAGGAAAATTTTCATCCAGGCGACAAGATCGTCGAGACGACGGGGAATGGTTCCGATGGTGTGACGACGCAGGCCTTCCAGACGCCGACGGGAAGAAAGTTATTGCTGGTGAATCAAAGGAACCGTAGCATCGAAGTTGCACTTCCTCCGGGTACGGCCCACGCGGAGAGCTCTACCGTGGATGAAACTACCGATGAAGGGCCGCCGCGTATTTCTGAAGTGACAGGGCCGACACTACGGTTAGCTCCGTTTGCGGTGACCGTAGTTCGCTGGGACGGGAAATAGGTGGCGGATGCAGCGAATAGCGTTTTGCTTGCGACTTAAGAAAGGTGCTGGCGAGGGTTACGACAAGGCCCATCGGGAAGTGTGGCCGGAGATGCTTGCCCTGCTGAAGGGCGCAGGTATTTCGGAGTATTCGATTTTCCGCCGGAACCAGTTGCTGGTTCTTTCGATGCGCGTTGAGGACTTCGATACGACGTGGGACGCAATTGAGCGCGATCCAGTGAATACGCGTTGGCAGGAAATGATGGCGCAGTACTTTGAGCCGCTGGAACCGATCGCGCCTGGAGAGCGTTTCCCCATGATGCGAGAAGTATTCTATCTGGCATAGGACTTGAATCCGATGGAGTCGACGGAGCAGCTACGGGCCGGATTGTGCGGGATAGGTCTCGAAGCCTACTGGGGACAGTTCGCGGGCCTGAAGACAAGGCTGGAAGGTCATGTGGAAGAGGCCGCGAACAGAATAAAACGGCCGGGGGTTTACTGCGTCAACGTTGGGTTGATTGACACACCTATCGCCGCGTGCAAGGCGGCCCGTAAATTTCGCAGCGCCGATGTCGATCTACTTTTGATCTACATTGCAACCTACGCGGTCAGCAGCATCGTTCTGCCGCTGGTGCGGCGCGCCGGCGTGCCCGTAATTGTTCTTAACCTGCAGCCTGAGGCCGCAATCGACTATGCCAACTTCAATAGATTGAAAGACCGCACGGCGATGACGGGAAGCTGGCTGGAGTATTGCTCCGCATGTCCAGCGCCTGAGATCGCCAATCTTATGCGGCGGGCCAAGATTCCATTTCATCAGGTTACGGGAACACTGAAGGAAGAACGAGTCTGGAATGAGATTGACGAGTGGCTGTCGGCTGCAGCCGTAAAGACTGCGTTGGAAGAAAATCGATTGGGCCTGCTTGGCCGCTATTACAACGGGATGTTGGATGTGATGGCGGATGTTACTCAGATAGCCATTACATTTGGAAGTCACATAGAAATTCTCGAAGTGGACGAGCTAAGTGGGCTGCGCGCGCAGGTAGGCGATGAGGCCGTGGCAGCGCGCGTGAGGGATTTCCGCGAGCATTTTGACTTGCAGCCGGATTGCGAAATGAAGGAGCTAGAAAAGGCCGCGCGCACTTCTGTCGCACTGGATGAATTTGTTGCTCGGCATGATCTAAGTTCACTTGCCTACTACTACGAAGGAGCTGGAAATGACGCCAATCTGGATACGATGAGCTCGGTCATTCTGGGAATGTCGCTGCTGACGGCACGGCATATTCCGGCTGCGGGGGAATATGAAGTGAAAAATGCGATTGCCATGAAGATCATGGATAGTTTTGGGGTCGGCGGATCGTTCACCGAGTTTTACGCCGTCGACTATGCGGAGGACTTGGTGCTGATGGGGCATGACGGTCCTGGACATGTCGGCATCGCGGAAGGGAAGACGAAGGTACGCCCGTTGCAGGTGTATCACGGGAAAGTGGGCAGCGGAGTTTCGGTAGAGATGTCGGTACGGTATGGCCCGGTCACGCTGCTCTCTGTCGTTGAAGATGCGGAGACAGGATTCAAGCTGCTTGTTGCTGAGGGTGAGAGTGCCCCCGGAGATATTCTTGAGATAGGCAATACGAACAGTCGGTATCGTTTCCCGATAGGGGCGTGCGAGTTTCTGGAGCGATGGAATGCGCAAGGGCCAGCGCATCACTGTGCGGTGGGCGTGGGGCATGTTGGTGGGCGACTCAAGAAACTTGCCGACTTACTCGAGATTCATTTCCATCAGGTGTGACGGAGGCTTCGCTTCTAAGTCGTGCCCATGACAACTTCGGAATGAGAATAAGACCAGGATGGAGTTTTACTATGAAAACTATTATTGTTCTTTGCTTGCTTTTCGGTGCCGGTATCGCGCCAGCGCGAGCTTTCGATTCGGGGGTCTTTACAAGTGTGCGGGCATCGCATGATGTCGCTTTGGAAACAGATCCCAAGTCGGCATTCTGGCAAGGGGGTGAGCCGATTGTCATTGTCAACGACAACTGGGGGAAACCTGTTCCCGGCTATCGGACCGAAGTGTTCTCCCGGTGGACAAACGGCAGCCTCTACCTTCTCTATGTCTGCCCGTATGAGAAGCTGCATTTGAAGCACAACCCGAGTACGACAACAGAAACGAACCAGTTATGGAACTGGGACGTTGCTGAGATATTTATTGGTTCGGATTTTCAGAATATTCGTCGTTATAAGGAGTTCGAGATATCGCCGCAGGGTGAGTGGGTCGATCTGGATATCAATCTGGACAGCCCTCACCATGAAGACGGCTGGAAATGGAATTCTGGGATTGAAACGAAGGCGCGGATCGATCGTCAGCATAAGATCTGGTACGGCGCCATGAAAATTCCGATGGTTGCGATTGATCCGCAAGCGGCGCATGCAGGAACAATGTTTCGCGTGAATCTGTTCCGAATGCAAGGGCCTCCGGGCGATCAAAAGTCGCTGACCTGGCAGCCGACGATGAAGGCGACGTTTCATGTCCCGGAGCATTTTGGACGATTGGTGCTTGCCGATCATCGCTGAAGCGTGCGGTCGGTCCGTCTTCACCCGGTCGCCGGCCTTGGTCGGAACCAGCGTCGGCGCCACGACCGCGCACTCGACTCCCAGCTCGATCAACTGCCAGTAGAGAACGTAGCCCGTCGGTCCGGCCTTATAGCAGGCACGCAACCGCTCCACCGGGCCCAGCTTCTTAATCAGCTTGAGGATCGACTCTTCCCGGTTGGCGATCGTTCCCAGGCTGCGAACCTCCCCATCCGGCTCGGCTGTGGCAACAGCAAAGTCCGACGTCAAGTCGCAGGCGAACCAGGTCTCCCGCGCAATCCAGAGATCTCACGATACCTGAACTTTCTGAAACATCTGCTTGATGCCGCGCAATGCCTGACGTGTCCTTTCTTCGTTCTCAATCAAAGAAAAGCGTACATGGCTATCTCCGTGCTCCCCAAAGCCAATCCCTGGACTGACGGCAACTTTGGCTTCGGTCAGCAGTTGTTTTGAGAACTCGAAAGACCCCATCTTCCTATATGCCTCTGGAATTGGGGCCCAAACGAACATGGTTGCCTTCGGCATCTCGACCTGCCAGCCGGTCTGGTTCAAGCCCTGCACCAGCACATCGCGCCGTTTGCGATAGTTGTCGCAAATTTGTTGCACGCACTCTTGCGGGCCTTCCAGCGCCTGGATGGATGCAACTTGAATCGGAGTAAACGTTCCGTAATCGAAGTAACTTTTGATCCTGCCAAGCGCCGCAACCAACCTGGGATTGCCGACCATGAAGCCGACTCGCCAGCCCGGCATATTGTAGCTTTTCGAGAGCGTAAAGAACTCGACCGCTATGTCTTTCGCTCCTGGCACCTGCAGGATGGAAGGCGCGCGGTAGCCATCGAAAACCAAGTCCGCATACGCCAGATCATGCACGACATAGACGCCGTATTCTTTGCACAAAGCCACGACCTGCTCAAAAAAAGCAAGGTCAACACATTGCGTTGTGGGGTTGGAGGGAAAATTCAGAATCAGCATCTTCGGTCGCGGCGACATGGATGGCAGAGCTTGCCGCAAATCCGCAAGGAAGGTAGCGGCATTGGTGATCTCTAGATATCGAACGTCCGCTCCCGCGATAATGGGCCCGTAAATGTGGATCGGGTAGCTCGGATTGGGAACAAGTACGACGTCTCCGCGATCCAGCGTCGCAAGGCACAGATGGGCAATGCCCTCTTTGGACCCGATGGTCACAATGGCTTCCGAAAGCGGGTCAAGTTCGACATCGTAGCGGCGCTTGTACCAGTTGCAGATCGCCTTGCGCAGCCGCGGAATGCCTTTTGACAGCGAATAACGATGAGTGGCGGTCTTCTGCGCCGCCTCAATCATCTTGTCCACAATGTGCTTGGGGGTTGCGCCATCCGGGTTTCCCATTCCGAAGTCGATGATGTCTTCGCCGCGTTGCCGCGCGGCGGCTTTCAAGTCGTTCGTGATGTTGAACACGTAGGCGGGCAGCCGAGTCAGTCGAGAAAATTCTTCCATAAATTATGGTTCGCTTGTCATATTCGTTGTGGGAGGAACGGCGGGTTGGTCGAGTACAGTGGAAACCGTACATCGTCCAGCGTATTCTGAGGCACCAAAGGCCTGCTGACGTTTCAAATCCACCGCGGGACCCGAATCGCAAGTAGAGACCGCTTTGGTGGCGTGGCAAACACTCATTCTATTCTCATTATCATGGATTCGGGCGCATTCGCGGCTTGTCCGGGACCACATGGGTCTTCGCTGGGGCACTCGCGGCGCCTGCCGATAGGCGGGCAAAATTCCAGCGGTTTGCTTTCTGCCTCTACCATTTTTACGGAATTATGAACAAGGAAACACCTAAACGGAAAACAGTCGCAAATCGTGGTATAAAATAAAACTCTTCAGTACCAATTGTCCGAGCGGATTGGCGCCTCTCGCTCGCGAGACGCTGCCTGACGGTCCGCACCATGCTCAGGTTTCTAAAGTGTGAAAGTTTTAGCAGAGGAATCAATGTCGAATCGTCATACGGTTTCCGGCGTAGCGTCCGCGCAGGGTCTCTACCACCCTAGCCATGAACATGATGCGTGCGGAATTGGATTTGTCGCCAGCATTCGCGGAGAGAAAAGCCACGAAATCATTCTGAAAGGGATTGAAGTCCTGATTAATTTGACGCATCGCGGCGCCTGCGGATGCGATGCAGAGACGGGCGACGGCGCTGGCATCCTGATCCAGATTCCTCATCGGTTCTTTGCCCGCGAATGTGCCCAGTTAGGCTTCAATCTTCCAGGGCCGGGCGCGTACGCAGCCGGCATGGTTTTCCTGCCGGTAGAAAAGCTGAACCGCCTGCAATGTGAAGGAATTTTCGAGCAAATCATCCAGGACGAAGGCCTGACCGTCCTGGGCTGGCGCGATACTCCTTGCAATGGCAATGCGATCGGCCGCGTCGCGCGAGCGTCACAACCCTATATCCAGCAAATTTTTGTCGGGAAACCCGACGGAATGAATGAGGACGCTTTCGAGCGGAAGCTTTATGTCGTTCGCAAGTTGGCCGAACAGAAGATTGCCGCTTCCAACATAGAAGATAAGGAAATCTTTTATGTCCCCTCGCTTTCCTCTCGCACCATTATTTACAAAGGGCTGCTGCTTGCCCCGCAGATTGCCAGCTTCTATGGTGAGTTGTCCGATCCAGAAGTCGACAGTGCGCTGTGCCTGGTCCACCAGCGCTTTTCGACGAATACTTTTCCAAGCTGGCGGCTGGCGCATCCATTTCGCTACGTCGCGCACAATGGCGAAATCAATACCTTGCGCGGCAATGTGAATTGGATGCATGCGCGCCAGTCGATTCTGGATTCCCCGGCTTTTGGAGGGGACATCGAAAAGCTGTTTCCCATTGTGGAGGACGGCAGCAGCGATTCCTCGGCTTTTGACAATGCGGTTGAACTGCTCTATCAATCTGGCCGTTCCATGCCGCACGTGATGGCCATGTTGATTCCAGAGGCGTGGGCTGGCAATCCGCACATGAAGCCAGAGAAGCGGGCTTTTTACGAATATCACGCTTCGTTGATGGAGCCATGGGATGGCCCTGCGGCGATCGCCTTTACGGATGGGCGAGTCATCGGAGCGACCCTCGATCGCAATGGCCTGCGTCCCGGTCGCTATGTCGTCACCAAGGATGACATCGTCGTTCTCGCTTCAGAGGCAGGCGTCCTGGATATTCCTGCGGCCAACGTGAAGAAAAAAGGGCGGCTGCAGCCGGGCAAGATGTTCCTGGTGGACACCGTGCAGCAGTGCATCGTTTCCGACAAGGAAATCAAACAGCAGCTTGTTTCACGTCAACCTTATCAAGAGTGGTTGAAGGAAAAGCAGATCACGCTCGACCAATTGCCCGAGCCTTCGAGGGTCTATGGCGCCAACCCCGATACTTTGTTGCGTCGTCAGCGCGCGTTTGGCTACTCGGAAGAAGACATGAAAATGATCCTGGAGCCGATGGCGAGCAAGGGAGAGGAACCCATCGGTTCCATGGGGACCGACACGCCGCTGGCTTGCCTTTCGGACCGTCCGCAGATGCTGTTCAGCTATTTCAAGCAGCTCTTCGCGCAGGTGACCAATCCGCCGATCGATTCCATCCGCGAAGAAATGGTGATGTCGTTGACCAGTTTTATCGGCAGCGAGAGAAACATTTTGGCCGAAACGTCACAAAACTGCCACACCTTGAAGTTGCCTCATGCCATCCTGACAAATCGCGAACTGGAGAAGCTACGGCGCGTCTCAACAGGAGATTTGCTGGCAACAACGCTCCCAACCCTTTTCCGTGCGGAAGATGGCGAGGCAGGGTTGAAGCGCGCTCTCGACGAGCTATGTCAGCGTGCGTCCCTTGCAGTTCGGTCCGGTTATACGTTGCTGATCCTTTCCGACCGGGGAGTGGATAAGCAGTATGCCCCCATCCCCAGCCTGCTTGCTCTGGCGGCGGTCCACTATCTGCTGGTACGTGAGGAAACGCGCACGCAAGTCGCTCTGATTATCGAGTCGGGAGAGCCGCGCGAGGTGATGCACTTCGCATTGCTCATCGGTTTCGGCGCCAGCGCCATCAATCCTTATTTGGCGTTCGATTCGATTCGAGACCTGGCACACCGCGGCTATCTGGCGAATGGCATTACCCCGGATACTGCGGTCAAGAATTTCATCAAGGCCGTCAATAAGGGCCTGTTGAAAACTTTCTCCAAGATGGGGATCTCTACGCTACAGAGCTATCGCGGGGCCCAGGTCTTCGAGGCCATCGGTTTGAATCGGAACCTGGTGGAGACCTATTTTCAGGGAACTGCATCGCGAATTGAAGGGATAGGTCTCGATGTGTTGGCGCGCGAAGCGCAAATGAAGCATGAGTATGCTTTCGCCCCATTGAACGACTCGGAAACCGATTTAGATGTCGGCGGCGCGTATCACTTTCGTGTCGGCGGGGAAGAGCACTTGCTTAACCCGCTGACCATCAGCAAACTGCAACATGCCGTGCAGCAGGGCAATCCGAAAACATTCAAGGAATATACCGACCTTATCGATGAGCAAAGCCGCAACATGTGTACGTTGCGCAGCCTGATGAAAATCAAAGAGTCGAAGACTCCGGTCCCCATTGACCAGGTCGAGCCTGCCAGGGAAATTGTCAAGCGATTCACGACCGGGGCAATGTCTTTCGGCTCGATCAGCAAAGAAGCGCACGAAACGCTTGCCATTGCGATGAACCGGATCGGCGGTATGTCGAACACCGGCGAGGGCGGCGAGGATGCTCGTCGTTTCGCGCCAGATGCCAATGGAGATTTGCGCCGCAGCGCGGTGAAGCAGATCGCGTCCGGACGCTTTGGAGTCACGACAAATTACTTGATAAACGCGGACGAACTCCAGATCAAGATGGCGCAAGGCGCGAAGCCCGGAGAAGGTGGCCAATTGCCTGGCTATAAAGTGGACGAAGTGATCGCTCGGCTTCGTCACTCCATCCCTGGAGTGGGACTGATTTCGCCTCCTCCCCACCACGATATTTATTCCATTGAAGATTTGGCGCAGCTGATTTACGACTTGAAAAATGTGAACCCGCGGGCCCGCATCGCGGTGAAACTGGTGTCGGAAGTGGGCGTCGGCACGGTAGCAGCCGGAGTTTCCAAGGCGCACGCCGATGTTGTCTTGATCAGCGGCGACAGCGGTGGGACCGGCGCAGCGCCGCTCAGTTCCATCAAACATGCTGGAATTCCCTGGGAACTCGGACTGGCGGAAACCCAGCAGGTCCTATTGCTGAACGACCTGCGCAGCCGCATTCGCGTGCAGACCGATGGCAAACTGCAAACCGGAAGAGACATTGTGATCGCGGCGTTGCTGGGCGCGGAGGAATTTGGTTTCGCCACGGCCCCGCTCATCACCATGGGCTGCATTATGATTCGCAAGTGCCACTTGAACACCTGCCCGGTTGGCATCGCCACGCAGGACCCCGAGCTTCGGAAGCGGTTCCAGGGGCAACCCGAGCATGTCATCAATTTCTTCTTTTTTCTAGCCGAACAAGTTCGCGAGTACATGGCGAAACTCGGTTTTCGCAAAGTGGACGAGATGGTTGGTCGCGTCGACATGCTGGAGACGCATTTGGCGGTCGATCATTGGAAGGCCAAGGGCATCGATCTGTCCTCCATTTTGTACAGCCCGCCATTGCCTGCACGCGTGGCGCGGCACTGTGTGCAGAAACAAGACCATGGCCTGGAGCAGGCGCTCGACCACCGTTTGATCGAGCTTGCAGCGCCGGCACTCGACCATCGGCAGCCTGTGGAAGTCTCGCTTCCGATCCGGAACATCCATCGGACAGTAGGAGCCATGCTTGGCGGAGAGGTCGTGCGGCGCTACGGAGCGGAGGGACTGCCGGACGAAACAATCCGCTTCCGCTTCCAGGGATCTGCCGGCCAAAGCTTCGGAGCCTTTCTTCCCAACGGCGTCACGTTGACCCTGGAAGGGGAGGCGAACGACTATGTGGGCAAGGGGCTTTCCGGCGGCAGAATTGTCATTTTCCCGCCCCGCAACTCCAGCTTTCAGCCGGAGGAGAGCATCCTGGCAGGCAATGTCATTCTCTACGGCGCGACCAGCGGCGAAGTCTTCCTGAACGGAATCGCCGGAGAACGCTTTGCTGTCCGCAATTCCGGAGCGACCGCCGTTGTCGAAGGCGTTGGCGACCATGGCTGTGAATATATGACCAACGGACGCGTCGTCGTCCTTGGTGCATGCGGCCGCAACTTCGCTGCCGGAATGAACGGAGGAATCGCTTACGTTTTCGACGAGCGTGGCGATTTCATGCAGAAACGGTGCAACCAGGCTTCCGTCGATCTAGAGCCAGTGACCGACGAACAAGAGATCGAAGATCTGCAGTTGCTGGTCACGCGCCATCGCGACCTGACAGGAAGTCCGCGCGCCGGCTGGATTCTTGCCAACTGGAACGATAGCCTGCCGAAATTCATCAAAATATTTCCACAGGAATATAAACGCGTACTTCGTGACCGTGGAGAAGCGGCGATTCCAACTGGAGAACTACCTCAATTGACGATCGCGGAGCAGGTGCAGCATGGGTAAATCGACAGGATTCATGGAGTTCCCGCGCGAACTGCCGGAGCGGCGTCCGGTTGTCGAACGCGTCAACGACTGGGTGGAAATCTATCGTTCTTTTCCAGAAGAAAAGCAGCAGCAGCAGGCAGCGCGATGCATGGACTGCGGCGTGCCTTTCTGCCATACAGGCTGCCCGGTCAACAACATTATTCCCGACTGGAACGACCTGGTATATCGCGGTCGCTGGAAAGAGGCGGTGCGTCGTCTGCACGCAACCAACAATTTCCCAGAGATCACCGGCAGAATATGTCCTGCGCCATGTGAGGCCGCGTGCGTTCTTGGCATCAATGCCCCTCCGGTGACGATCAAGCAGATTGAAAAAAATATCATCGACCATGCGTATGAAGAGGGTTGGGTCCATCCCGAGCCGCCTGCGTTTTCTACTGGCAAGCGCGTCGCCGTAGTGGGCTCCGGGCCGGCAGGTCTGGCGGCCGCCCAACAACTGCGGCGGGCCGGTCATGCGGTCACGGTATTTGAAAAGGCCGACCGCATCGGCGGTTTGATGCGCTATGGGATTCCAAATTTTAAACTTGAGAAGACCATCCTCGATCGCCGCCTGGAGCAAATGCAATTGGAAGGCGTGACATTTGTGACCGGCGCGCACGTCGGTCAGAATGTCCCGGTCGAAGATCTCCAGCGCGACTTCGACGCCATTCTGTTGGCCGGTGGGGCGGAGCAGCCTCGGGACCTTACCGTCCCTGGCCGTGAGTTGAAGGGCATTCATTTCGCGATGGAATTTCTTCCGCAACAGAACCGGCGATGCGAAGGCGATGCGGTTTCGGAAGTGGGAGAGATCCTGGCCACGGACAAGAGAGTGGTCATCATCGGAGGCGGAGACACAGGCGCCGATTGCCTGGGAACAAGTCATCGCCAGAAGGCACTCTCGGTCGAGCAATTTGAAATCATGCCGGTGCCGCCTTCCACGCGCTCGCCGCTTACCCCCTGGCCGTTATGGCCGATGCAACTCCGCATCGAGGGCGCTCATGAGGAGGGTGGAAAGCGGAATTGGGGCCTCGCCACGACAAAGTTCGTCGGCGATGAGCACGGCAACGTAAAGCAGTTGCATGGCGTCCAAGTCGGTCCTCCTCCCAAGTTTGAGCCTCAACCTGGCAGTGAATTTGTTCTTGAAGTGGACTTGGTGCTGCTTGCCATGGGTTTCTCTGGCCCTATTCGCAACGGCATGATTGAAAAGCTAGGAGTGGCGCTCGATTCCCGAGGGAATGTTGCGACCAACGATAACTACATGACCACGGTCGAGGGGGTTTTTGCCGCGGGCGATATGCGGCGGGGACAATCCCTAGTGGTGTGGGCCATTTCCGAGGGACGGAAGGCGGCTGCGGCTGTCGACAAGTATTTACGCGCTGTTTCAAATGCGCGCGATGCCAGTTTGGTCGGCGTCGCTGGGTAATTTCGTCGGCGGCGATCGCTGCGCGGAAATGTCTGCGAATGCCGGTCGTCGCAGTCGTTACGCGATTGCGAACTCGTCGCTACGCAATCCGCTCGAATTTATAGCCGGCTTCCTGCAGCGCCGACGAGATGGCCTGGATGTGCGAAGTCCCGCGCGTCTCCAGGGTAATGTCAATCACCGTGTCGCCCAGGTTGACGCCGTAGTGTGACCGGTTGTGGAGCGTTTCCACGATGTTGGCCTGCTGGTCCGCCAAAATTCTTGTCAAGTGATGCAACGCGCCAGGGCGGTCGGACAGGTGTACGCGGATGCGAACTCTGCGGCCAGCGCTACCGCGCCTGCGCTGTCTTGTCGCGAGGATTTCGTGAAGTATGCCGCTGGAAGGCGTCATCATGGATTCGATATGGATTCGATCGTTGTTTCACGCCAGCGATTTTGCGGCGCTATTCCTTTGCCGGCGTGATGACCAGATTCCGAAAGGAAGTTCCGCCGTGGGGCTCTGCCCCCTGCAGGTAGATCGGGCCGGGAAGCCCCTCGTGACTATCGAGCGCGTCTCCGGTAATACCAGGAATTTCTTTCTTGTCGATGACCGTTTGCCCGTCTTCAACGACTGTCACAGTTCTTCCAATCAGCGTGATATCGAACGTATGCCAGGTCCCCGGTTCAAGAGGAATTTCCGGAGACGGCGTCAGGAACCCATACACAGAGCCAGTTCGACGGTTCGGCGGGTCCTGTTTGGCGTTATCCGCAATCTGCACTTCATAACGGCCGCGCAGATACACGCCGGTATTGCAATCCGGTTTGCAATTGAATTCCACGTGCAGCTTGAAGTCGCGAAATTTACGCGTCGTAATTATGTTGCTTCCGTGCGCCGTGCTGATCAGCATCCCGTCTTTCACGGTCCATATATTTGCGGCGCCTGGATTGTCGAACCACCAGCCAGTGGTATCTTTCCCGTCGAACAATGGGATTGGCTTGTCCCACTGCGCCACCGTGGTGCGCTTCAATAAGGGGGCTTGATCGCCAGTCCATCGCCAGGTGGTTCCATCCGGCCCGGTCATGGTTCCAGATAACTTTCCACCGACTAGCTTGGCCTGAAACGGCATGTCTTTTGGCGTATCTTCTTCATCTTTGGGCGACGAGAAAGCGAGCACGGAGTTCTGTATCTTCACGTTCAGAATCGGATGGGCATTCCCCCAGCGCCCAACCATCCTGCCTTCCAACTCGCCCCCGTTTTCAGTTAACTCCAGCCACGAGGGGTACTGACGATCGGGAGCATACAAGGTCAAGTCCCATCTGCCCAGGAACGGTTTTACTGAAGTGGAGTTGGCCAGAGCGTGACTCTTTGACACCTTCTCAGCCTGCGACAACGTCATCCCAGGGAACAGAAATGTCGCAGTCAGCGCAATGCATCCAATCCTGGCCAGCTTCATTTTGGAACTCCTCGCTAATGATAATAAGCGTACGTGTCGAGACTAACTATCCAAGGCAAAGCGGTGCGGCCTCGAAGCCCGTCCGCAAGGGCAGCCAAACGGGGCAGCCAACTTCCAACTGCCGGGCGACCGCATCAGGTGGTGGAACACCCGGTTGGGAAATTCTTTCTCTCGCAATTCGTCCCAGACATGTTCCTGGGATTCAACTCGGGCGCGTAGGGCGGCAGTGCCAACAAGCGGATATTTTCCCGGACGACCGGGTCCTTGGCCCTGTGCGAACTGGCTCCGTCCAAAGACCATCGCGATGAGATCGGTCGGGCGCGCCTGGCTGACCTGGGCGAGGAACTCGCCCATTCTCGCGGTGTTCATCTCGCGGCACACCGCCAATCCAAGCGGTCTTCGAGCGGCCCGCCGCGCCGTAGACGTAGACGAACTGGCGCTCGTAGCCATTGCCGATCGCCGGCCGCAGGGGCGCCGGCGCCCAGCATTGCCGAGGTCGCACCATGCGTCCGGCCCAGTTTTTCTGCCAGCGCTGCCCGCACCGGGGAGACCACCAATACGCCCGCATCGCGGGCCTGTTCCGCCCACGGGAAAGAAATGCTTTTTCCTCTTCTACCGTCATCATGGCCCGCCTGCGGCCACCCCACTGGAGAGTCACTCGGGGTAGGTTGGAGTCCTTTGCGGAAACGCCGTTGCAGTCGCGGCACGCTGGCGCGGCCCACCCAGAGCAGCGCCGCAGTTTGCTCCAGTGTGGCATGCGCCAAGGCAGGTAGAAGGATGGATTGGGCGGCACGCAGTTGTTTCACGTCGCAGGTATCGACGACCACCATGCGTGCTTGGGCAACCAGTTCGGGATCGATCCGGCGCGGTCTTGGCATGCGTAGCGATGAGTCGTTCGTCTCCGCCGAATAAGGGCCTGAATGGAAATCGACTTGGGCGCGGAGAATGTCAGATCGTACAACGAACGCGCCTTGCTCTGTTTGGCCCTCGAAATGCCCCAATCCGAGTTTCTGCTTCAACTCCTCGCTTTCACGCGATACGACCCTGCTTTCCGGAGAGAGCGCGGCGAAAAAAAGGCTACAATATCTGCTTCAACGCTCAAACCTGTAGCTGATTTGCTTCCGGGCCAGTCGGCATGCAATATATTTTGATACAGCTACACAGATGACTTGCCAATGTAGCATGCGTCTGGATACAACGATAGTACGCTGGTAGCAATCGCCCTTTGCGGGGCGAATGATTCATGGGAGACGATCATGAAACGTCTGGCACTCATTCTGGCCCTTGGCGGCATCACGGTATTTAGCGCTGCCCAAACCCCTAAACCCCAAACGCTTGCCGGTTATATCAGCGATTCGAAGTGCGGCTCCATGCACATGGACAATGGCCTGGGCTGCGTGCGGAAATGCATCGAGGACGGATATTTTCCGGTTTTCGTGGATGCCCAGAAGAAGGTTTGGGCGATTGAAAATCCCTACGCCGTAAAAGATTACTATGGCTACAACGTGAAGGTAGTTGCCGAAGTAAATCCGTCCGGGAAGAGCATTCATGTGGACAAGATTACAAAGACGGGTGGCGTACTGGGTGGCATGAAGGACGGCATGCCTATGTAAGTGGAAGCATGTCCCTGCCGCGCCTCAGAATCGCGCGGAAATGAAGACCTCGAAAGACGCGTCTGCGGATTCTCTCCGTGTCGGCGCGAGCAGATCCCCCCTCTGAGAAGTCCCGGTAGCGTGCGGTTTCGGAGGCTCCTAAAATTAGGCCCGCAAAAATTGGCGGGCCATCCGGCTGGTTCGGGTGCAGCCCGGCCCAGCTCTCGACCTGCGGTGGGGCCTCGGCTTCCGGCAGCGGACGGAGCGCCGCGCCGATCGCCTGCCAGATCCAAGGCCCCGCACTGTTTTATCGGGCCCTACCTGTTTCATGGTGGCACGCGTCGCCATGCGACCGTCTATGCGCGGAATCGGGGAAATCTCGGGCATACGCGACACGCAGCGCAGATGTTTCTAGCACCGTCAAGCCGGGCGATGTTTTGGTTTCTACAATCGCAAAAAATATATTGCGAACTTGCGAAGCCTACACAGTGAAGCCTCGATCGTTTGGCCCTTCATATAAAGATGCCGTAGATATGCCTGTGCAACCTACCGGCCATCCGTCAGTGTAAACTACACACCAACATAATTCGATGGACGCTGCCAACGTGACAGCCATCACAGCGAGACGTGCGCGCCGTCACATACACTACTGGACTGATCGATAGATTCTGGAATCCTGTTGCTTGCCTTGATGGATGCAAAGACCGCTAAGAACACTCTGAAGAAGTCCGTCGCAACGGTGGAACGTGCCAGTATGCATGCTCTCCAGTTTGGCGACCGGGATGGTAGTGGAAGAATCGTACGGATCGCAGACAGATGGAAGGACTGACAATTGGCAGGTCGCCGCGTAGAGATGTTCAAGGACGACTTCCTGCCAAGGGTAATCCGCCAAGAGATGCAATTTGGGTGTATACGAACAGCCACGCTGCCGCATAATCATCCTGTACACATCGCCTTTGGTTCGCGCTTTATTCATGTACGGCGTATGGAGTGCCGTTTTGAATCTCAGCGTCCCGTCTCCCTGCTCAAACAGGAACGGGCTTGGGGACTGCGGAGGATGTTTGACGGTAGATTCAACTGAAGCGCGGCAACGGGTCCTCTGGACGCGCCTGCGGGCAAACACGAATGCGATGACGGCTTATATCGGAGAAGACGGGAGATGCTTGCAATGGTAAAGGGGTGGAAGGTTGGCCATGGTTTTTTGATGGGACAGGGAGTGTTCACGCTAGCTGTCGGAATGGCGCTTTGCTCCCTGGGTTCTTTCATGACAAATCCGAAAGCCGGGTCGTTAGGTTACATCGTCGCTGTGTCCCTGACAGCCGTGAGCCTGCTGGGGCAAGCTATTATTGCCTATAACGGACTGTTGGCAAATAGGGTATGGCGTCATCGCGAGCTATACATTTACTTTTCGACCGGAATGTTTTCCGTTGCTTGCTGGCTGGTTTTCTGGTTGCGCCGCCTGGCCCCTTTGGATGCACTCGTTCTGCTCGCCGGATTGTACGGCCTCTTGTGGAGCGTCTCGTATATAGGACTTACTTTCCATCTGCGACCCTCTCCACGAAAGGCAATCATGCTGTGTGTTCTTGCAGCGACAACATCCGTTATAGGAATTCTTCTGTCCACGCAATCTGACCTTAGTAGCATCAGCGCCGTAACGGCAGTTGCTTGCTATCTAACATGGATTGGAATTCAGACCCTCTTGACCGCTCCGTACCTGTTTCGCAATTGGGAGAATAGGACAGCAGAAGGTACGCTTTCCGATGGCATGGCGCAATAGAGACCGCCTGGTCGTGTCTGCGGAATCCAAAACTTGCGGAACATGTGGTTGTTTATCCTCTCAATTCTCTCGTTCGCCCGTGCTGTTTCAAGAAAAGCGCGCCGCAAGGGAAGCCCTCCACTGCAGGGTTCCCATGTCCTGGCCATGCCTACGACATAAGTCGCAAGTATAGGTGTGATGGCCATCACATTCAGGCTTGTAGTGAAAGTGATTGATTGAAGGGATACAAGAGCGGTTGGAAAGCGTCTAACGGACATGGCAATCATGGCAATGGGCAGGCAAGAGCAGCGGGCAAGGCGGAAAGATTTGTGGGTCGCACGCACAGCACTGGCAGTTGCTTCCGGGGCACCCGTTGTACCCTCGGCTGCGGAAGTTACTCGATGCGGAGAATCCAGTTGCGTTCGTGGAAGTACGGCGCGCGAAGTTCTGCGCGGCAAGTATGGATGTGCGTTGCTGGCGCATGGCGCCGATTGCCGGTGTTTTCCGGTCGAATGTTTTGAAAGCATCGAGGCCGAGCGCGGGATCGCCTGTTCGGGTGGCGGAGTTTGCCGCACGCGCAGCCAAGTTACCCCCGGGCGATACGTCGAAGGGAAACATCCATGGTCTCTCTTTGAAGTAGGCGCTCATCTGTAACGCAGTCATGTACGAAAGAAATTTAAAGCAAGCGCTCTGGAATTAGACAAGAGAAAACACGACACGGGAGGAACTGTCAGCATGGATCGGGAAATCAGGTTGTCTCTTGCCACAACGTTCATGGTGGCAGGCATTTTGATAGCGATTCAAGCTTCAGCGCCGCGTGCGGAGGCGATTCCAGCCTTCGCGCGGAAGTACCACACCGCCTGTTCCACCTGCCACAACAATTGGCCGGAGCTCAATGATTTTGGACTTGCGTTCAAGATGAATGGCTTCAAGTTTCCAAAGGACGATGAAGATTTTGTGAAAGAGCCGCCTCTGATGCTGGGCGCTCCAGCACAGAAAGAGGCATTTCCCCATTCCATGTGGCCAGGAGAACTTCCGATTCTACCAATCGCATTCCGCTATTCAGGCTACTTCAACTACAACAGCCCCCAGCCGCCTGCAGTGATTGCTGCGAATGGCTTTGTTCCGCAAACTGACATTTTTGAACCCAATACTTTTACGATCATTGCCGCCAGCAGCCTTGGACCTTCCCTTGAATTCTGGATTGACGACGACCTCGCCACAGGAGGTTCAGGGGCCGATGGTGGCTTGGGAGATGCCTACATCAAGGCCAACAATTTTATTGGATATTACCTGCATGTTCCCAAAAACGATCTCAATGTCCGGTATGGGCAATTTGAACTCGATCTTCCGTTTACCCAGGCGCGCACCATCAACCTGACCGACTATGCAATTTACGACGAGACGGCCTATGTCAATCCCACTGGGACTGGCCCGCTTCCTGGGACGACGGCCAATCCGTTCACCTTTGCATCGCCCCAACGTGGAATTGAGTTTGGCGGGTATCCGCATCAAGGGTATTCGTGGTGGACAGTTTCCATTGTGGACGGAGAGAACGCTTTGTACGGGACTGCGCCGCTGTCCGCGCGCAATTCCAAAGACGTCTATGTCAATCTTTGGCAGGGCTGGAACTTGGAGCGGAATCCAGCGATCCGCAAGCAAATCCAGGCATCCGGCCCGACCGGCATCCATGACCACACATGGATAAAGTTCAACGCCTTCGGATATTTCGGAAACAACGCCCTCAATCAAGGGGGGACCCTATATGCAGGGCTGCCGACAATTCACGAGCCCTTCTATCGTGCCGGCGGCGCGTTCGATTATAGGTTCCGCGGAGACTTTGAACTCTGGGGCCTGATGGAGCATGCCCATGATTCCAACGAGGCATTGAACCCAACCGGCACGGCCTTTGTGTCCGCCACGCCGGTGACTTTTTCCGGTGGCTTCCTCGAAGCTGAATACTGGTTCTATCCGTGGCTCATCGGTCTGATGCGCTACGACGGGGTCAACTCTCCAACGGACCGTCTAAATGGCATTTCTCGCTACGATACGCGAAACATCTACAGCCCTGGATTGCAAATCTTTGCACGTCCCAATATTAAGTTGGAGTCGCAGTATTCCTTTAGCTACCAACAGCCCGTCCCTGGGACCAACACGTTTTATCGCGACAACAAGTTCATATCAGGGGTTGATTTTGTATTTTAACAACGCGTGATAGATCGGTGCTAAACCAACACAAACTGCTACAAGAGGAGATATGGAAATGAGCAATTTAAAGAAGATCGTTTTTCCGTCCGCCGTTTTGCTTGTACTGGGAACAATCGTGACTTCTGTCTGGGCAGGAGATGTGAAGGGAAAGGTCACTGCGCAGGGTCTGCGCTCTCCGGAGAACATTGCCGTTTACATCGATGCCATACCGGGTAAGACATTTCCTCCGCCGGCACAGCATGCCGTCATGGACCAGCACCACCTGGCATTTGTCCCCCATGTGCTCGTCATCCTGAAGGGAACGACAGTCGACTTCACGAATGAGGATCCGGTCGGCCACAACATATATTGGCCGGCCATCAACCGCAATCGCAAGCTGGCGCACAATATGGGTACTTGGCCGCAGGGGATTTCAAAGCCGTTTACCTTCGATGTGCTTGGCGACGTTCCCTTGCTCTGCAATGTTCATCCGGAGATGTCCGGCTACATAATTGTCGTGCCGACGCCGTATTTTGCGTTGACGGACAAAGATGGCAACTACACCATCAAGAATGTTCCGCCTGGCAAATACACCTTGACGACGTGGAGCGAAGAAGCCAAGCCTGCGACGCAGGCAGTGACTGTGGGCGCCGGCATCGCGAACGCCAACTTGACAGTAAAGAGATAGCGCATTGAGCGGCGGAGACCTGGCAACTTTCACAACCTCCTGAAAGGAGACATAACTGTGGCCGAACACAAGAAGATCGCTGTGTTGTCTGCCGTTTTGGTCCTGGTAGTATCGCTGGCACGTTTTGCTCAAGCAGGAGATGTGCGAGGAAAAGTCAAAGCGCAAGGAATGCGTTCCCCGGAAGACATCGTTGTTTACATCGATAGCATTCCGGGGAAGACATTTCCGCCGCCAGTGCTACATGCGGTCATGGACCAAGTACGGATGGAATTCGTTCCGCATGTGCTTGTTATTTTAAAAGGGACCTCAGTCAACTTTCTCAACGATGACCCGGTCCAGCACAACGTATATTGGCCCGCCATCGATAACGACCGTAAATTGGCGCACAATATGGGCACATGGCCGCAAGGGATTGTGAAGTCCTTCACCTTCGACGAACTGGGTGTCGTCCCATTGCTCTGCAAAGTTCACTCCGAAATGTCCGGCTACATTGTCGTTGTGCCGACACCGTATTTTGCGGTGACTGACAAAGAAGGCAACTACACCATCAAAAATGTCCCGCCAGGCCGGTACACCTTGAAGACGTGGAGCGAAGAAGCCAAGCCTACGACCCAGGCGGTGACTGTGCAAGCCGATATGGGCACCAGGGCCAAGCCTGGCTGCAACTGCGTCCCATGCGGCTGTGCTATGCGGCAGACAACGAACGTGGACCTGACAGTGAAGCAATAAAAGTTGAGCGATGGAGGTTTCGTGTGGATGCTATAGGCAAAATTCTGAACCTGAGCGGATTGAAATTCAATCGCAAATGTAAGCATGCCCGTTCAATCTGCCGAAGCTGCGTACGATACGCTTTACCCTCGCCGTGGAGCAGGCATGTCATCTGAAAAACTGCAAAAGGCCCTGTCCTGGGCGTCTTATGTGTTCGCCGTCTGTATGGCCGTTCTGCTGGTCATGATCTTCTGGCAGGTGAGAACGGATTGGCGCGCATGGAAACAGTACAAGCGGGGGCCCGTCCGGTCCGTAGATATGCGGCCCGGCATTCTCGCATGGAGGCAGCCTGTCCTGCCAACACAATATGTGCAAGGTAGCTGCGGAGCATGCCATCGAGATGACCTTCACCAGACGCCCCGTCTGAACCATGGCCGGCAGTTGATCGTAAAGTTCAATTGCATCGCATGTCATCAACTTCAGGACATAGATCGCCCTGACATGCTGGGACCGGACCTGACCAGCGTGGGAACCAAGGTGAGTCGCGAATGGATCTACAAGTGGCTCAAGGAGCCGCGCACACTCACCGACGCGGATGGCAACGTGACTGTTGATGGCGTGGACACCGATCCACGCATGCCGAAATTCCAACTGAGCGATCGGGAGTTGCGCGCGCTTTCGGCGTATCTGAGCGTGCAGCGGGCAAAGCCAGTTGCGCCGTATCGATTCAGTCCGCGTGTCGTTGCTGCCGTGGCCAGAAAAGGGGATGTGGCGGACCAGGGCAAGATCCGGTTTGACCAGATGTTTTGTGTCACGTGCCATGCGCTTGCCGTTGATCGGGCCGGAGAAACCACGCTCATCGGAGGAGACATCGGGCCGGAGCTGACGAAGGTCGGCAGCAAAGTGAAACCGGACTGGCTGGTGGCCTGGTTGCGTGACCCGCAGAGCTATCTGCAGCACACCAAAATGCCGCAGTTTCAGTGGTCCGACCAGGACTTGTATGAAGTGACGCAGTACATCCTGAAACGGCTTACCGATCCGGACCTATTGAAGGATGTGCCGCAGTTGGGGGCGCCCACCGA
>JAJYUB010000031.1 GCA_021792795.1 Acidobacteriota bacterium
CGAACTTACACCTACCGCCTGGGCCGCCAACCATCAGTAATTTTCAACCGCGCGGCTGGAACAGACCTTACAGTTCATCACAGCCATGCATCCCTGAATAGGTGTGGTTGCCCTTACGCATACGCTTAATCAGAGCTTCCCTGAACGCATTCTTCGAGCTGTTCGACGGGTCCGTTCCGTCGCGATTTAACGGGGTCTCATCGTCTCTCGCCTCGATTATCGTTGTCGCCCCGTTGGTCGCCGTCATGCCGGTCGTGGTCTTTTCTAAATTCGATGTATGTTCTGTAGACGCCAGTTTCATAAGTGGCTGAACTCCACGGCACCCTCAAAATGAAGCGGGAGAACTGGGAGCAGCTCGTAAAGTCGAGGGTGAATGTAGCGACGGCGGAGCCGCTTGCTGCAATGTCGCCCAGCGAGACCGGGAACGTGCTCGGCGTTATGACCGGTCCGCAGGGTCGGCCTTCCGTCTGCCGCAATTTAATGTTGTCGATCAGGGTGTTGTACGCCGGGCCCACGGGGCCGTTGGTTGCCGTCAGGGTCAACACCAGCTTGTTCTGCTCCGCCTTGCTGCTGGTACTCGCGAACGCCAGTCCATAGCCGGGTAATTGCGATGGGTCGACGATCCCCCAGTAAGCGGGTTTGGCCTGCAAATGCATATTGAAGGGCAGCGGATAGTCGGTGCGAGCCACCGGGAAGCTGTCGAGCCACGTATCGTCGTCCGCCATTCCCCAGAATGTGACGGCGCTGATTGTCCCCTTTAGCTCACGGAATGCGTCGAAGTACTGCTTGTAGAGCCATCCTTGTTCCGCTAGGACCGATGGTGGAATGTTGTTGCCATAGTTCGAGGTCGTGTCGCCGGCGTTGTAGACGCTCATATCCAGCTCGGTGATTTGCTGGTCGATGCCGGGAAAACGATCGGCAACAGTGTCGATCGCATGCACCATGGCAGCCGTGGATGGGTAATTGATGGCGTTGTGCATCTCATGCCCGATGCCGTCCAGCGGAATGCCCCGGCTGCGCAGGTCCTGCACTACTTTGACAAGGCATGCCAGACGGTTCGGGTCGGCAGTGCTGTAGTCGTTGAGGAACAGCTTGGTGCCGGCGGGCGCGTACTGTTTCGCCGCCTCCAGTGCAACATCGATATAGCTTTTGCCCAGCACTTGATAGAACGGTCCATGCTCAAGACAGTCCGGCTGGCTGGGATCGAGCGGCTCATTCACCACGTCCCACGCATACACCCTGGCGCCGAAGTGCTGTACCTCGCTCTTGATGTGCTCCTGGATATTGGAGGTCACCAACGCCTGGTTGGCGGGTGAATTGGTCCCGTCCCCAAAGGCATAGGAAGGAGTCTGCGCTCCCGTCGCCCAGACCAGGTTCTGTCCTCGCACGCGCATGTTGTTGCAGACCGCAAGGTCCACCTCATTGTCGGCGTTTGTGTAATCGTAAGTGCCCAGGGTGTTTTCTACCGAGCTCCACTTCATGTCGTTCATCGATGTCATGCTGTTGAAGTGCATGGTCAGCAGTTGGGAATGAGCTCCGGAGAGGTCGGTCGGATCGACGGCCGCGCCGACGGGGAAGTAATCGGAAAGCGTCTTGTAAATCGAAGGAATGTCCGTCTGTATGGTCGCCGGTTGGACGTAGGTCAACTGGAAGTCGTCGATGTAGAACGACACCAGATCGTTGCCCGAGGGCGGGACCGTCTGCAGGTACAAATAGGCCGCTCCTGGGTCATAGCTGTTTGCCATGTTGTACCCCATCACGCTTATCTGGTGCCAGTTCCCGTCCGCCGGCACGGTAATGCCCGGATAGGGTGTAATGCTGGGATAACTGGTGTTGCCGTCGAGCGTGGTCTGGAGGCTCATGTTGATGACGTGATTGGAGCCGTCTGTGGGTAGCAGCCTGACCCATACGCTGATGTTGTAAGTGGAACCCGGATACATCTTGTTGTTGACGCTGATTTGCGGTCCGTCGTAGTTGGCCACTCGTCCCGTGGTCAGCAGGCTATGTGTACCGCTGTGCGCAACTCCGGTCACGTTGGTCAACGTGGAACTGCCGGTGCGCGAACTCCAGCCATCGAGACCGCCATCCTCAAACGTGCTGGTGATGCCCGTGTTGTCCTGCTGGCTTGGACTGGGCGGCGGCGGCGCGACCTCATTGATGGTGACGCCGCTGATGTAGAAGGAGTCTGTCGCGCTGCTGGACTGGACATAAAGCACCAGGCTCGTGGGTGGACCCGGAAAGTTGCTGAAGCTGAACGTACCCTGCACTTTCGTCCAGGCGGTGTTGGACAATGCGCCGGAGGTGCCGGCATTGTTGTAGGTCCCGGAACTGGCGCAGTCGCTCGTTTTGGTGGAGATGGTCGCCGTCGGATTGCTACTGTCGGCAGCGGCAAGCAGGACGTACGCGGTCACCTGATAGGTTGCCCCTGCCACCACGCCGCTCACGCTTAACAGATTGAGACTGGGCCCCATGTAGCCGGCGGTGCGGTTGCCGGTCAAAAGACTGTGCGAATTTCCACTTGGGTCGACGATCGGCGAAGTTGTGTTGGTGAGGGTCACAGGTCCGAACGGGGCCCAGCCATCCAGGCCGCCGTCCTGGAAAGTATAGGCCGCGACCGGAGTCCCCCCGGGAGGCGGCGCGGTCTCGGTAATGACCACATCATCCAGATAGAACGACTGCGCACTGGTGGCCCCAACCAACTGCGCGTACAGCGTCAACCCTGTTTCCGTGGCGCTTACGGTGTACGATCCACCGATCTGTACCCATCCGGAAGAAGATACCGCCACCTGATAGGGACCGACTGTGTCGTAGCAAGCACCGCCGGAGCAACTAGGGTCCGTTCGCTTGATGGTGAAATTGGCGTTGCTGGCGGCTTCGCCGGAGGTCAGGCGGACGTAGCCGGTGATCGTATACTGCGCCCCGGGAAGGAGGACACCGTTCAGCACAATCGAGGGCCCTCCCGAGCCGCTGGAGCCGGTGCTGGTGAGCAGGCTGTAGGAACCGGCATAAGCGGCGGCGGTTGTAGCGACTGGCGTGCTTGCGCCATTGAACGAAGTCCACCCGTCCGCCGTCCCGTCTTCAAAGCTATAGGTCGCCACCGTTTGCGCGCCCAGGTGGCTGGCACAGAGCAGCGCGAGGACAAGAACCAGGTAGGAAACAGGAGCGGTCCGATTGTGAAACACACCTTGTTTGCAGTCTCCGGCAGAGGCAAGCATCGTCATTTCTCCTTTGTTTCAGAGTGGTCACCTGACGCAGATGTCTTGTGCGGACCTCTCCGCACATACTGAAATTCGCGCCAAACTAATTCGATTTAGTAAGGCGCCTCGCAGTATAGGCACCTATTCGGAGGCGTGTCAAGATATTTATTCGGCTTTCTTTTGGCTTCGCCAGGAGGGACTTTGGCCAAGCCCGATCGAGAAAAACCATCCCAGATTCTCGAAAAGCCAATTGGCGACCGCACTGACAGCCGACCTCAAAACCTGGCGCGCAGCCCGATGCCGGGCAACTGGCGGCCCGAAGATTCCGACGGGGATTCCTGCGGGGGAGGGCGTAAAAGCGCCGGTTGATTGGAAGAAGGTTGCCGCTCGCGTGGCGGCAATGCGGGCGACGGGGGAGTTTGGAGGTTACCGGAGGCCAGTCGCCAGCAGAGACATGCTTCTATGACGATGGCGGCGGCGGACGGAGACTCGCCGCGCATGATGGACGTAGTAGCTATGGGAGGGCTGGAAATGAGCGGAATGTCTAAGTGGCCGACTGACCGGTTCGGCGAGACCGCCGATGGCCGGAGCGGCGGATGCATTGGGCACGGACGGCGCCGCATCGTCGCTTGCCACCAGTCGGGTAGGCGGAGCGCTGTGGGGCGAGTAGGTTTTATAAACAGAGATGTGGAAACAGGCCTGCTCGAATTCTTCTTCGACATCGAGCTTGCCGCTGGCTTGGAGCTGGCCTAGAACGGCCCTCATCCAGGCGATCTCTTTCAACGACATTCCCTTTTTCCCCAGGTCGATGGCCTCCCCGGTCAGATGGGGAGAGGCAGTGTCGCCAGATGTTGGCGCGGCGTTGCCGTTATAGCGGGCGAGGTGCCGTTGAAAACTTACGGTGCGAACTGCCGAGGTGAGTTGCAAGGGCCGGCCAAAAATGTCTTGATGGGCGCGCGAAAGATTGGTAAGAAATTGTGCCGTCCAGGGCCGGCAATATCGACGATTGAGAGGCAGACGCGGATCGACCTCCAGGCTGGCGGAAACAGGCAAGGCCACCAGGTCCCCAGAATGGACCATGGCGCCGAGTTGAGCATCGTCTTGAATGCGGCTGAGGCCTTCCACGTCGGCGATGATGTTCTGGTGGACCAGGACTTCATGCGAACCGCGCAAGGCAACGGGCATGTAGCTAGGCACGGAGGTACTGAAGAGCGGCATGTCCCGAGTACTCCGCGCATTGGCGCCGGAGATGTTTTCGTCATCTGGGTAGGCGGCCAGCGTGGGTAGAGGCTGCATCGGCGCCGGTGGTGTTTCAGTAAGGGTTGCAGGGTGGGAGTGGACCTGGTCCAGAGTTACGGATAGCCGGTGGTTTCGGGCATACGCTTTGGTCCGGCGACGATAGATTGTTTTCCGTGAACGCGAGACCGGGACGCGGCGCGGGCCAGCCAGCCGACGCGAACGCGGTGAATGGGCGATCGCGGCGTGGCGGGCAGAAGCGGACTTCGCAATTCTGCGGTGAGATGAGGAGGCTGTCCGGCGCGTGGTCGCATGCTTTGACGAGCGCAACCGTCTGGCGCGTTGCGTGGAAGCGACGCCCGACTGCGTGGAACTTGCTGAGGACAAACACGGAACGAACAAGGCTGCAGCCAGGCAAAAAGACAGGACAATTCTGCCGACAATGCGGGGTTTGGCTGCGAACTGGAGGGGGGAGCTTTGCATGGCAACCTTAGGTTCAAGATTACGCGATTCGTGCTATGAATGGTAGTTACCAACGGGGTACAGCGCGATGGATCGACAGCAGCCATGCCAATCCACAAGCATCGTGAGGAAGGCCGGCGTTTTCAGCCAAAAAGTCGCGCAACTCGATGACAATTTTTGTGTTGTAACGTGAAGGTGAAGTTGAGCGGCGCGGCTAACGAAATGGCCGATCGAGACTCTAATAGTGTTGCACGGAATACCCGAAGGCAGGGTTTGCACAGGCTGAAATCTTTGGCGATCGAGGCCGGCGCGGGTGGGTGTGAAAGAGGGGTTTATATGATGAAGAGGAAGATTTTGCAATCGACGATTCGTTCAGGAGCGGTTCTGGCGGTTGGCGTGGGCCTGGCGATGGGGCTGCCGTTTGCCGCATCGGCGCAGCAGGTCCGCGCCAACTGGAGCAAAGACGCGCCCTTTGCCCAGTACAAGACCTACGAGTGGGTGGAGAGCGAAGCGACGAACCACCCCTTTTACCGGCAGTACGTTGGGGAATACGTGAACTACGCGCTGGCCAAGAAGAAGGGCCTGCGACAAGTTTCCGGATCGCAGAACCCCGACCTGTATGTGACCTACCACTTTACGACCCATGTGACCACCGATCTGGACACGTACGGCTATGGGTTCGGCGGCGGTTGGGGCGGCTGGGGCGGCTGGGGCTGGGGCGGCATGGGCATGGGAATGGGCGGCATGAGCTACTCCCAGACGAGGATGGATCGTCGCGTCATGGGGTACTTGACCCTGGACATGATCGATGCGCATACCCGGAAAATTGTTTGGCGCGGAGAGGCCGTCCAAGACGACGTGACCAAGAGCGGCAACGCAGAGGAGAAGCAGGTCGCCCATTCCGTCTACAAGATGCTCGACCGCTATCCGCCGAAGATGAAACATTATTGATCGCTGTAAGTCACTCAGCTTCGGTCGCGTAGGCAATTTCCAAGGCGGCGCGGACGGTCCAAAGTCCACGCCGTTTCGCTTTTTGCGCAGTTCCCCTGTTTCCGGCGGCCCGGAGTGTCCCCATTTGCCGATGTTCGGGAGGATATTCGGGAGTTTGCCATGCGCATTGCAAACTGATTGGCAGCCCAGGATCAATCGCTATATCAACCCATATCAATAGGGGCAGTCAATGGGCGAGCGTTTTTTTATGCTGAATGTCTAACGGAAGACATGCAAGATTCAAGAAGGGAGGGAAGTGCTTGGAACGTAGGATGTACACGGCGCGTCTGCTGGAGAAAAAACTCCTGTCGGTGAACGCCCAGTGTTATCACCTGGAGTTCGACGTGCCAGAACTGGAGAATTTTGCCTTCGAGGCCGGCCAGTTCGTCTCCATGGTCGCCGAGGACGGCCGAGGAAAGCCCCAGACACGCGCGTATTCCATTGCGTCCGCTCCGCGCGGAAACCGGTTCGATCTTTGCCTGGACCGCGTGGACGGGGGCTTTTTTTCGAACCAGCTTTGCGACATGGAGCCTGGGGCCACGGCCCAATTCCACGGACCGTATGGATTGTTCGTGCTGCGTCCTCCACTGGAGGACACGCTGCTGATTGCCACCGGCACTGGGATTGCGCCGATGCGGGGTTTTGTGGAGACACTGTTCCCAAGCGAAGTGGAAGACCGAAGCGACGGAAAGCATTTCTGGCTGATTCATGGCACACGACATGAGTCGGAGCTCTACTATCGCCGCTACTTCGAGAAAGCCGCCGTTGAACATCCCAACTTTCACTATCTGCCGACATTGAGCCATCCCCATGAGGGCTGGGAGGGACTGCGTGGCTACGTGCAGACCCAGGTAAAACAACTATTACAGGAGCATCCGGCGATTTGTTCGCGGAGTGCCGATGCACCGGCGATGCAGGCATATATTTGCGGCTTGCACGAAATGGTAGCGGCCAATCGAGGACAACTTAAGGAATTGGGCTGGGACCGCAAGCAAATCCACTTCGAGCGCTACGATTAAAGCCCGTCAGAGATTGAACAGCTCGCGCAGGCGTTTCGTTTGGCCGCGGCTGACGGGAATCTCCGTGTGGCGCCGATCGTCCATGCGCAACTGATAGCTGGACTTGAACCACGGCACGACTTCCTGAATGCGATGGATGTTGACGACAAAGGAACGGTGCGCGCGCCAAAAAAGTTTTGGGTCCAGCAGTTCGAGCAGGTCTTCCAGAGTTCGGCAGTTCGCATGACCTTCGATGGAGTGGGTTGCGACGCTGATGGCGCCTTCTTCAATGGAAGCGAAGCAGATATCGCGCTGCTCCACGAGCAAAAGGCGGCCGCCGACGCGGAGAACGATTTTGGCGGCAGTGTTTTTTGCGGGCGCCTGCTGCTCCAGGAGGCGAACCAGAGCGTCCAGCCGCTCGTCGACCGCGTTCGCCGCATGAACATTTTCGTTGGAGGCTTCCCTCGCCGCAGGCGACTTGGCCGGGCCGAGGCCTCCAGGACCGGGCGGTCCCGCGGCTGCCTCCGCGACTCTCGTCCTGACTCTTTCAAGAGTCTGCCGGACGCGCTTCTCGTCGAAAGGCTTCAGCAGGTAATCGACCGCATTCACCTCAAAAGCGCGGACGGCATATCGATCGAACGCAGTAGCAAAGACGATGTTAGGAAGCGGCGACTTGCGGCCCTTCTCGATCAATTTCTTGAGCACGGCAAAGCCATCGAGTCCGGGCATCTGCACGTCGAGAAAAACCACGTCCGGCTGATGCGCCCGCACCAGTTCCACTGCTTCCACGCCATTGTTGCCCTGGGCGACGATTTCCACATCGTCGGCTTTGCGGAGCAGATACTCCAGTTCCTGGCGTGCCAGTTGCTCATCGTCGACAATCACAGCGCGGATGGTCATGGCTTACGACCACTCTACATCAGGGGAAGACGTTTCGAGCAACTCCACGCCAGGCGTAGATTTGCTCGCGCGCACAAAAGCTTGGGATTGGAAAAGCGTTGCAGGGCGGCAGGCGAGGGAAGCTTCGCTCAGGGGCGATACGCGCTGAGACGCGCCGGCGTGTTGTCGTCGGCCAGGTCGTGTCCGCAGTGGGTGCAGTGCAGATCGGTCATGCGGACGCTTTCGTGGCAAATGCCGCAGTTCGGCGATACCCGGTAGGCGCACTGGGGACAGTAATTGAAATTGCTGTCAACCTTGGTTCCGCAGCAGGGGCACTGCGACAGCACGGGTTGCCGCAGCAGAAAGTACAACACGGGGCCGATGCCGCCCTGCAAGACGATACACAGCAGAATCCAGAGCCATTTGCCCATGTTGCGGCGGGGCGCGTCCTCGCTGATGTAGCCGATCATCAGCATGTAAACGGCGACGAGGGCCCCCCAGGAAGCGCCGAAATAAACGTGTACTGGAAACGGGCTATGGTAGTGGGTATGCAGGACGAAGAAGAAAAGATACTGGATGCCGACGAAGGACACAAAGCCGAGGACGATGGACCAGCGGGGAATGAGGGTAAGTTCTTCAGTGACGGAGAAAGACGAATTGGAATCGCTGCGGGCCATTTTTATTTGAAACGCCGGGTACAAGTTGGACATCGGTAGCGCGCTTCTGAGTTGCTAAAGATATCGATGCATACAAGCAATCATTTCTCGAACCCGTTTCACGGCAGCTTTGCAAATACTTCTATCGGACCATGGAGCCTAAGCGCGAGGTCACACGATGATCGATTCGCCTTGGTCCGCCGCCCGCGCGCGCGCGCAGAAAAATGAGAAACAGGCTCACCAGCGTGACAGGGAAAAGCCAAGCAATCACGTACACAAACTGTAGCTCGGAAGCCGGAAAATTCTGGGGATCCAGGAGCATTTGCATTCCGCTCCAAAATACGGGCGTCAGCACCAGGAAGAGCAGGGAAAATACGAGGATCGTGATGCCAATGCCGTGGCGCGCGCGGCGACGTCGTTCGGCAATCTCGACGGCCTGCTCGCGGATGCGGCGCTGGGCACGACACACCATTGCGCGGTCGGCGACGCCACCGACCGCCAGCAAGGCCGTGGCGAACTGCTGCTCTTCCGCGGAAAAGATTCCCGACGCCAATGTGGAATTCTTCTCGGATTGCATTTTGTTCGAGGCGGCAATGGCCGGACCATTTTTCATGGCCGCACCTCACAACTTGGTCCATGGCGCAGTCCCAGAACGGGTTTCAGTGCAGCCATTCCGCGATAGAGGCGCGACTTGACGGTGGACAGTGGAGCGCTGCTGATTTGCGCGATTTCTTCCAGGGACATCTCCTCGTGGAAGCGCAGGACCAGCACCTCGCGGTACAGCGGGTGCAAGGCGAGAAGCGCGCGGCCGACCCGAGCGGCCTGCTCTCCAGACTGAAAATGATCGAACGGCGAAGGCAGATCGGCGGCGATCTCGACAGGGCGGTCGTTATCCGGGTCCGTCACTTCGTCGAGACTGATGGTCACGCGTTTCCGAGTGTGGTCGATCATCAAATTCCGCGCGATGGCAAACATCCAGGTCTCGAAGCGGGAGCGTCCACTGTATTGAGAGCCGCGCTCCAATACGCGAAGCCAGGTCTCCTGAAACAAGTCCTGCGCCAGGTCGCGGTTGCCGACAAGAAACAGCAGGTAACGGAACAGGCGGTGTTGATAAAGTTCAATCAATTGCTCGATCATTTCCGGATCGTGGCGACGAAGCGCGGCAACGATTTCCGCGTTGGCTGCGTGTGCCTGCTGGGTGTCGATGAGCGTGGATGCGTGGGTGGCTGCCATGGTCTCTTTGGAAGAGACGTCGCCCCGGGGCAGAAAGACGCGCTGAACGATGGAATTTTCTTTGAATCGCTGCATGGCCATCCCTCTTATTTTTTCACGATTCGGGGGCGCAAGCTGAAAGAAATGCCGTCGTTGAGGGGGCGGCTCTGGCGAAACTTAGGCGAAAGTAGGTCGGGCTGGCAAGGGTACACTACTCCTTATGCAACTGTTGTACGGATTGCACGCCGTGGAAGAGGCAATTCGCTCGGGAAATCGCCGCCTGGAATCTGTGGCGATTTCGCGCCAGCGGCAGGACGCGCGGCTGAAGAGCCTCGCGGAGGCTTGTCATGCGGCAGGGATTCCGGTGCGGCTGGAGCCGAAAGAGCAGCTAACGCGGCTGGCGCGTACAGAGGCCCATCAGGGCGTGGTCGCGGTGGTGGCGGAGCGGGGATATTCCTCGCTGCAGGAGCTTTCGAAGCCCCGTGGCGCGTATCTGTTCTTATTAGCGCTGGATGGGATCGAAGACCCTCACAATCTTGGAGCGCTGCTAAGGACCGCCGACGGGGCCGGGGTGGATGGGGTGGTCCTGCCCGAGAGGCGAGCCGCCGGAGTGAATGCGACGGTAGTGAAGACTTCGGCTGGCGCCGCCGAGCATGTCCACATTGCGCGAGTGACGAACCTGGTGCGCGCGCTGGAGGAATTGAAACGAGAGAACGTCTGGTGCGTGGGATTGGACGAATGCGGCGCCACGAATTACGACGTTTTCGATTACCGGTGCAATTGCGTGCTGGTTTTGGGCGCGGAAGGCAGCGGGTTGCACGATCTGACCCGGCGCACCTGCGACCATCTGCTGCGGATTCCCATGGTGGGGCAAGTGTCGTCGCTGAATGTGTCCGTGGCTGGCGCCATTGTGATGTATGAGGCGGCGCGGCAACGGCGCGCGGCGATGGTAATGCCAGCGGCAGAGGAGGCCGGTTCAGGGTCAGCTCGACCGAAGCGGCCGATCAAGGGACTGGGTTCATGAATTTTAAGCGGCATTCGCCAGGCTTCATTCTTTTGTTGTTCATGGCCGGCAGCGCACTGGGGCAGCAAACCGATCCAGCCCAGGTCTCGTCAAGCAATGGGCAAGTTATTTTTTCCCGTGGAGACGACAGCGCAAACGCTGCTGATAATCCGGCGCCGGGGTCTCGATCGCAGGCGGCCGAGGCTTCACCGACTGCGCCTCCCGCGTCGTCGAACGCGACGCTTGCGACGGATGCCGAACGCACTTCGCTCACCTATATTTCCTATGATTTTGAGGTGCATCTGGAACCGGCGCGGCATTCGATTGCAGTGGAAGCACGTCTGGTGGCGAGGAACAGCAGCGAAAAGCCCCTGGACCGGATCGCGCTGCAACTGTCCTCCTCGCTCCAGTGGTATTCCATTCAGGTGGATGGCAGTCCGGAGAAGTTTCAGACGGAGACGGTGGATAGCGACATCGATCATACGGGCGAGCTGACGGAGGCGGTCGTCAAGCTGGCGAAGCCACTTGCGGCTGGAGCCACGATCCGGATGAACGCGATTTACTCGGGCACAATCAGCCAATCAGCCGAACGTCTGCTGCGCCTGGGAGCGCCAGCGAAGGTCGCCGAATCCTCGGAATGGGATGCGATCGGCCCGGATTTTGCCGCGCTTCGCGGGTTCGGCAATGCGATCTGGTTCCCGGTTTCAACGGCCCCGGTGCTGCTTGGCCAGGGACCGGAGATGTTCGATTCCGTCGGCAAGTGGAAGCTGAGAGAGTCCGATGCCCATGTTGCGATGCGCGTGCTGGTGGAATACCTGGATGTGAAGCCGACCATTGCTTTCCTGAATGGGTACGCGGTGCGGCCGGATGGGGCGTCGCCGGACAAATCGGTTGCGTCCACAGTCTCGCCAGCTTCCGCGAAAGGGCCAGCCGGAAGCGTTCCGTCGGCGGCAAAACAAGGTCCAGCTTTTGTCGCGCCGCCCGAAGCCGATGCTGGCAATACGGTCTTGCAGGTGGTTTCCTTTACCCTGCCATCCACGCGGTTGGGATTCGCGCCACTCAGTTTTTTCGTGATGTCCGCGGGGCGCGAGGGCGTGCCGGGATTGGACATCTACTCGCGAGCCGACAACCAGGCGGCGGCCTCGACGTATCGGAGCGTGTTCCAGCAAACTCGTATGGCGGTCGAACAATGGTTGGGCCCGCGCCCTAAGCGCCCGGTTGTGCTGGTGGAGCTGCCGAACGGCGACGATCTGCCGTTCGAGGAGCGCAATGTTCTTTTTCTCCCTCTAAAGGCGGGTAGCGACAGCGACACGATCGGCCCGGCGATGGCACACATGCTGGGCCATGCCTATTTTGCGTCTCGACGAGTTTGGCTGAATGAAGGCGTTGCGCAGCTCATGACGCTGCTGTGGATCGAGCAACGTGCCGGTCTCACCACGGCGATCGATCAGATGGGTTCTCATCGCGCTGCGCTCGCGATTGCCGAGACAGCGGACCCTGGAGTCAATCCAGGGCAGAGCCTGATTGAAGCCTGGAGCGATATTTACTATCGCGACAAGGCCGTAAATGTGTTGTGGATGCTGCGCAACATTGTGGGAGACGAGGCGCTGGGGAAGGCATTGCAGGCGTACACCCCGGCAAACGATCATGAGCCGAGCTATTTTCAAATGCTGCTGCAGAAGGCCTCGAACAAAGACCTGGAATGGTTTTTTGACGACTGGGTGTATCGCGACCGGGGATTGCCTGACCTGCACATCGTCAGCGCCTATTGGCGACCGATGCTGAATAAGAACAGCTCCGGCAAAAACTATCTGGTTTCGGTGGACGTGCAGAACAATAGCTTTTGCGCTGCGGAGGTGCCTGTGACGGTGGCCTCCGCGTTCAGCACTCAGACCCGGGAGCTGCTTATACCGGCCCATACCAGTGCGTCGTTGCGCATGCTGCTCGACAGCAAACCGGCACCGGTAGTTGTGAATGATGGCAGCGTGCCGGAAACTGAAAGCAGCCGTCATGAGCAGACTGTCATTGCCGCCCAATGAAGCGATTCACACTGCACGGGAAGGGTGGGGCCAAACGTCAACTCACAGGAGACTGGCTTCAGGCGGCTTTTGGTCCGCCGGCGTTGTCCAGGCTGCGACGCTGCCACTCGTCCGCCATTCGACGGGCCATGACTGGCACGCCAAACACGGCGCTGGTCAAAAGTGTCGTCGCCAGAACATCGTTGCGATAGAACGGAAGGCCGGCTAGATAACAGGTCGCCAAGCCCCCTGCTGTGTGCGGGTAGACCAGGGAACCGGCCCAGACTGCGAAGTTGCTGGCCAGAAAAAAGGAAGTTGACGAGGCGAGCGCCGCGCCGACGACACGTCCCGCATTCGCCCGTTTGCGGAGAATTGCGTAGCCCATCCAGCAGGCCCCCAGATACCACGCCCAGGTGACCAGGTAGTCCTGCACATGGAAGGGGTAGTTGTAAGCGAAGACGGTCAGGTAATAGTCCACGGCTGCCAGTACCAACACGGGAAGAATGAACAGCTTGGGCGAGCGTCGCGCGCCAAAGACGAGCAGCGAAGCTCCAACCGCCGTGAAGCTGAACCAGGGGTGCGGCAGGATGCGGGTAACGACCGCCACTAAAACGAAGAAATAGCTGAACATTCGGTCCTCTTTATTTATGTTATGACGGAAATGCGGAAAGCCCTAAGACTTTTCGTCTGGAGCTTTCATTGTTTCCGGTGCGCGAGATGCGGTCAAGGCAATTTTGACAGAATCAAAATTAGTTTCTGTAGGGCAACAAGGTTGCCGCGACGCAAAATCCTCTGCGGTGGCGAGGAGTTATTTTTGCAGCTGGCCATTCATCCGCATCTCATCGACCTCTCCATTTGGGGCGATGGTGACGGCGCCGCCCAACGGATTGTTCCTGCGCCCGCGAAGAAACAGTACGTTATAGGCGAAGCGCAGATCCTCGAATCGTACCTGGGTGCAATGCGCTCCGTTTTGAAGCGTGTCGAAGGCGCGAGCCTGCGTGACGTAAGGGTATTTCGACCAATCAAGAAAAGCGCGTCCCAGCCAGGACCGCTGCGCGGCCAGGACCGCAGGGGTCTGGGGCTGCTTATAGTAGAGATCGTCCGGCGCCTGGCTGGTGAAGCTGTCGGCGCGGGTGTTCAAAATCGCAGTTTGATAAAAATCCTTGGTTTCGACGATGCCAAACCATTGGAAGACGTCGCCGGGATAGGGGCTGACCGTCATCCTGACGACGGGCCCGTTCCGATAGTTTTGCTGGGCCAGCAGGGCCAGTGCGCGGTCATGCTCCGCCCATCGCCAGCAGCCCAGGACGACGCCAAGGCTGAGAGCGAAAATCGCCCAGCCGCGTCCACGAAAAAGAGGGCGGCGGACGCCGATCTCACGATCTGCCAAGCCCAGAATCGCAGGCATCAGGAGCGCAAGGAACAGCGCGCCAAAGAGGACAGGTTCAAAGATGAAGAAGATATTGCCCGCATACCAATGCGGGTTGATGGGGAACAACGGGCGGAGACCGTAATTATTGGTCCAGTCGAGCAGCAGATGGCTGAAGTCGGCGATGAGAGCGAGAAACCAAATCCAACCCCAGTGGACCGGCGGCGCATGTTGTCCACGGCCTGGCTGGCGGACCGCGTTATCCGGTGCTTGTTTGTCGACGCGGCGCACGCGCCAGCGATGCCAGAGCCAGACGGCTCCCGTGACAAGCAGCGCCATGAAGGGCGCGCCCAGAAAAGTATGCGTGATGCCGCGATGATGTTGAAACTCGGCAACCGGACCGCGCAGGCCCCAAAGCATGTCGATGTCCGGCGCTTCCGCGGCCAGCACCATGGTCAACGTGGCGTAGGCGGTAATGCGATTGAATCCAGATCGCCCCAGGCACGCGCCCGTTAAAAGATGTGTGACCGGCTCCATTCAATTTCTGAGCATACACGGGGACAGCCGAAGACCGCTGCCGCTATTGGCAGCGCGTCTCTATAATTCCATTGATGGCGAAGCATTCAACAAGAGGTGGAGTAGAGAAACAGATCGATACATTGCGCGAGACCTTGCGGCACCATGAGCATCTCTACTACGTGCTGGATGCGCCGGAGGTTTCCGATGCGCAATACGACATATGGATGCGCGAGCTGCGCGCTCTTGAAGATGAGCATCCAGAACTGCGAACGCAGGATTCGCCTACGCAGAGAGTGGGAGGTAAGCCGAAGGAAGGCTTCGCCAAGGTGGCGCACTCGCGGCCCATGCTTTCGCTGGACAATGCCTATAACGAAGAAGAGTTGCGCGAGTGGGACCGTCGCGTCCGCGAGCTGGCAGGCGGCGAAGACATCGCATATACCTGCGAATTGAAACTGGATGGCTTGTCGCTGGCGCTGACCTACGAGGGCGGAAGGTTGACGCGAGGGGTGACGCGCGGAGATGGCGTCGTCGGTGAGGATGTGACGAGCAATGTTCGCACCATTCGCTCCGTGCCGCTGAGTATTTCTACGGCGAAGCTGCGCGATTCCGGGTTGCCGGAGAATTTCGAGATTCGCGGCGAAGTGGTCCTGCCGCTGTCGGCGTTTCAGAAGCTGAACGCGGAGCGCGAGGAGCAGGGGCTCGCGCCGGCTGCAAATCCTCGAAATGCCGCTGCGGGAACATTGCGGACCCTGGAGCCGAACATTGTGGCGCAGAGGCGGCTGGATTTTTATGCTTATTTCGCGTTGAACGAGAGCGGCCATATTTTCTCGCGCCAAAGCGAGGCGCTGGATGCTTTGGCTGCGGCCGGCTTTCGCGTGAATCCAAACCGCGCGCTTGTCCACGCCCTGGACGAAGCCTGGGACTTTATTGCGCGGGCCGATGGCATACGGGACTCGTTGCCATACGAAATTGATGGGGTGGTGTTGAAGGTGGACAGCACAGCGTTGCAAGGTCAGTTGGGGTTTACCGGACGCGCTCCCCGGTGGGCCATCGCTTACAAATTTGCCGCGCGCGCGGGAGTGACCCAGGTAGAGAACATCCTCGTGCAGGTGGGCCGCACGGGCAAGCTGACTCCGGTGGCGGAATTGACGCCGGTGGCGATCGGCGGCACGACGGTGGGCCGGGCCACGCTGCACAATGCGGACGAGATTGAACGGCTGGGGCTGAAGATTGGGGACTTTGTCACGGTCGAACGCGGCGGCGATGTCATTCCCAAGGTGGTGGAAGTGCTGCGCGAGAAGCGGCCGGCGGATGCGCGAGATTTTGTCTTTCCGACGAGATGCCCCGAGTGCGGCAGCGCGGTCGTGCGCGAAGAGGGAGAGGTGGACTGGCGATGCATCGATGTCAATTGTCCGGCGCGGCTGCGGGAAAGCCTGCTGCATTTTGCGGCGCGCGGGGTGATGAACATTGAAGGCCTGGGCGAGGCCGTCGTGAATCAACTGACGGAACGCGGATTGGCGCGCAACCTGGCCGATATTTATCGCCTCGACGAGGCGGCGTTGCTATCGCTCGATCTGGTGAAACACAAAAAAGCGCATGCGCTATTGCAGCAGATCGAGCGATCGAAACAGGCGCCGCTCGACCGTGTATTGCTGGGTCTTGGCATCCGATTTGTCGGGGAGCGGACGGCGCAGTTTCTCGCCGATGCATTTGGGACGATGGACCGGGTCATGCAGGCCAGCAAGGAAGAATTGGAAGGGGTGCAGGAGATTGGGCCGCGTATCTCCGCGGCGATCGTCGAGTTTTTCGCGCTGCCCGGCAACCGGGAATTGGTAGAAAAACTGCGTGCAGCCGGGCTGAATTTTGCCGCCGAGCAGAAAAAGGTTTCATCCAGGCTGGATGGGCTGACATTTGTACTGACCGGAACGCTACCGTCATTGACGCGTGAAGAGGCGAAGAAGAGGATTGAGGGCGAAGGCGGCAATGTTACCGGATCAGTGAGCAAGAAAACCAACTACGTGGTTGCGGGAGCGGATGCCGGCTCGAAGCTAGATGCGGCGCGCAAGCTGAATGTGACGGTCCTCGACGCGGCGGGGCTGATGGAGTTACTGGAGCATGGACGGGGATAGGGGCTAGCCGCTCCACTCCGCCTAGTTGGGCGCGTTGGGAGCGAAGTAGCCCTTTTCCGCGCTCACCTTGTAGCTGCGATCGTAGGCGGTGAGATAAATAGGCCGGAAAGCGCCATCCGCTTTAAAGTCGGCAGGCTTGTAGACAAGGGAGTACTGGCTGCGCAGCTCTTCCTGAATGCCCTGGAACGCTTCCGCCACATTTTCCATGCGTAGCGGGTTAAAGGCGCGCCCGCCAGTGGCTACGGCCATTGCATCGAGAACGTCGTCGCCGCGGTCGCGGCTGGGGCTATCGTTGGTGCTGATGGTGTAGATTGTGGTCGAAGCGCGCTGGCACATTTTCACGGCATCGTCCAGCGTGGCGTGGCTCTGATCGTCCTCGCCATCGGAAAGCAGAATGATGGTCTTGCGGAGCGCCCCAGCGCGCGCAAGAGGGAGCATTTGATCGCGGCAAACGGTGTAGGTAGCGTCGTACAAGGCGGTGCCGCCTCCCGGGGAAAGCTTGCGGATGCCGGCGGCCAGGAGATCGCCGTTGTTGGTGTATCCCTGGGTGATGTCTGGAGTCACGTCGAAGCCCATCACGAACGCCTTGTCAACCTGAGGGCGCAAGACCGAGAGAAGAAATTCAATGGCCGCATTCTGCTCAAACTGAAAACGCGAACGGATGGAGCTGCTGGTGTCAATCATGAGACCGACCCGGAGGGGCAGGTTGGTCTGCTGGGTAAAGCTGTAGACTTCGGCCGGGGCCATGTGGTTGTCGAGCAGGGAGAAGTCGTCCTCGGTCAAATTGCGAATGAAGCGACCATGCTTGTCGGTGACAGTGAAGATGAGATTCACTTCATTGACGACAGTCGTAATGGTGTACGCGCTATTTGGCTGAGTGTCGGCAGACGGCTGCTGCTGGGCTGTGCGCGCCGATGAATTTCCAGAAGCGCGGGTGGAGGCTTGAGCGGCAGGCTGGGAGGCCCGACCGGCCGGGGCGGCAGCGGTCGACGCCGTCCGTTTTGCGGTCTGAGGCGCTGGGGCCGCGTTGTTTTGCGCTTGGGCGCGATTCCGTGTTCCCACCAGAATGGCGAGGAGAATGGTGGCGATACCCAGCCAATACCTGTGCCATCCGCAGTCCAGTTGGTCGTCTTTCCGGCCCATCATCCATTCCAGTTTACCAGCGTCAAGGGGGTTATTTTTGTAGGATCGGCGATCTGAGCCGAGTTAGCCAACCCTGCAAATCGGTTGGCAACGGTGCTTCAAATTCCATGCTTCTTCCCGATCCGGGATGGGTCAACTTAAGCCGCGTCGCATGGAGGAAATTGCGATCGACAGAAATCGCTTGCTCCAGGGCTGCCGTCTTCTGAAGGCGAGTGGCTGGAGCCTGCAAGCGGGGAAGAATGTTCTGAGGCGCTCCATAGAGTGTATCTCCTACAACCGGATGTCCGATCGAGGAGAGATGGACACGGATCTGATGGGTGCGTCCGGTTTCGATCTCAATTTCGAGCAGGGTGAAATGTCCGAAGCGCGATTCAAAGCGTTCCAGCACGCGATAATGCGAGACGGCTGTTCGACCTCCCATGCGACGCGTCGTCATACGCGTGCGTCGCTGCCGATCGCGGCTGATGGAAGCATCCAGCGTTCCGCGATCGAGCTTCACCGATCCGTGGACCAGGGCAATGTAGGTTTTGTGGACCTCGCGATCGGCAAACATCTTCGAGAGCCGGCGATGCGTGGCATCCTCTTTGGCAACGACAATCAGACCGCTCGTCTGCTTGTCCAGTCGATGCACGATTCCGGGGCGCAGTGGGCCGCCTGTGGCGGAGAGAGTTGCCATGTGGTGCAGCAAGGCATTCACCAGCGTGCCTCGGTTGCGCGCGCTGTCGGTTGCGCCGGAGCCGGCATGTACCATCATGCCCGCAGGTTTATCGATGACAGCGAGAAAAGCGTCTTCATAGACGATGGCGAGGGGAATGTCCTCCGCTTCGGCGCGAAGGGCAGGTAGGGCGGCTTCGCCCAAAACCGTCACCGTTTCGCCGGCGCGCAATTTGCCGCTGGCTTTCAGCTTCCGCGTGCTGCCGTCGATGCCGCGGACCGAGACGCAGTTCCGATCGATCGACTGCTGCGCCTGGGCTCGGCTGACCGAATGCAAGCGTGAGGTCAGGAACTGGTCCAGTCGCTGCCCTATGCTTGGCCCGTCCACAGCAAATACGCGCTGTGCCTCGGCGGCGGACCCGGCAGACTTCTCCGCCGGTTCCTTGTCCAAGGCATGGGACGTATCTTCACTGGGGACATATTGGCGCGCGGGTTTCATGATGCTCGCGATCGCGCCGGTCGTTGTTCCAGCAGCATCAACGCGCCGATCGCGACCAGGCAGAAGGCGATGGCCTGGGCGAGGGACAGCGCACCGGAAAAAATCATCAGCCGATTGTCGCCACGATAGAAGTCCAGGAAGAATCCCGCGAGCCCGGAAGTCAGCATCCATGCGCCGGCCAATTCGCCCGCCTGGCGACGCCTTGGCAGCCACCCTAGCAGCAAGAGGCAGAGCGCCAGTTGCACCGCGAAGAGATAGAGTTGGAACGGCTGGAGCCTGACGTTGAGTGGCGTGCCGTTCCAGAGTGCCGCCCAGCGACTGTGAAAAGCAACGCCCCACGGAACGGAAGTGGGACGCCCGTAGTCGCAGCCTGCGAAGAAGCAGCCCAGCGCCAAAATCGCCTGACCCAGCGCCCATCCCGGGGCCACCGCGTCGAAAGCGATCAACCAGGGCATTCGCTTCAACGTCATGTAGAGCAGTCCGGCGGAAATGCCGAGGCCGAGTTCCGTGAGTACGGAATCGACGGTCTGCGGAATTTTCATGCTGAGCATGAGGAATGGGTAAGAAAGAAAATCATGCCAGTGACCGGCGACCAGCAATAATTTAGAACCCAGCACGGCTGTGAAAACTGCAATCATGCCCAGGTTCCACACCGCGTCCGGAGCTATTCGCAGGCGGGCAGCGGTCCGCATGGCGAGGGCCAGCCCTGCGATCAGGGCGATGGCGGCGAACACGCCATAGGTGGGAAGGCTGACAGGGCCGAGCGTGAAGAGGCGGGGATACACAAGAGGAAGTAGAACAGAATCCCGCCGAAAACCAAACTGCGGGAGAAGAATCGACGTAGGTAAAGGAGGAAAGGAAAACCGACCCGCGGGGCCGTATGGCAGTGCGCCGGTGAACCCGTCCTAAGACGGTGGGAACCCGCCGCGGCTCTTTAGGCATTCCGGACTGGCGGACAGCACACCGAGCCGATTATTCGAGTCGAGTTCCCTGTTCAATGAATGTAGGTTCAACCAGCGTTGACCACCCTACCTGCTTTGCAGGCCGGTTTCTACCTTGGATGCTAACTGGCAAGTGTCGGATTGGCAAGGCCGACTCTTGTCCAATGCAATTTCGGCAGTGGGTCAGTTTGAAATCCGTGGGGGCTATTCCTCGCGTAGAACTTGCGTGGGGTCGATGGAAAGCACGCGTCGCGCGGGAATCCAAGTGGCCAGCGCGCCGACCAGCATCATGGTCAGCACCACGCCCGCCAGCACCAGCGGATCGTTCGGCGTGGCCTGATACACGATGCTGGCCAGCAAACGGCTGGCGGCAATGCCGCAAGCCAGACCTACCAGGGAGCCTGCACTGAGCAAAATAATCGGACGCCGCAGGGCAGCACCCAGGACTTGCCGATGCGAAGCACCCAGAGCAACGCGAATGCCGAGCTCCTTCATGCGCCGGCTGACCGTGTAGGAGGCCAAGCCGAAGATGCCGGTGACGGCCAGCAAAATCGCCAGCATCCCGAAGACCCCCAGTGCAGCCGTGGCTACGCGGGCCGGGAACAACACCATCGCAAGTTGGTCTTGCCAGCTCGACAGAAAATAAATTGGCAGATGGCGGTCCACGCGATGCACCGCCGCGAGGACCTCTGGGACCATTTGCCGCGGGTCCCGTTGCGAGCGGACGAGGAGCGTCGTCGTACTGTCCGTGTTTTGCAGAATGGAGTAGAAGATGGCGGGCGTTGGGTCTTCTGTCAGGGTGCTGTACTTTCCGTCCTGCACCACGCCGACCACTTGGAATTGGCCCTTTCCATCGCTTCTGGGAAAGTATTGACCGATGGCCGGTTTGTCGCCAAAGAGTTTGCGCGCCAGCAATTGGTTGATGATGACGACACGGGGGGCCTTTGCGTCGTCATTCCAGGTAAATTCCCGTCCCGCCAGCAATTGGGTGCCGGAAGCCTCAATATAGCCCGGAGAAATCTTGAAGTAACTGGCGCTGATGCCGTTCGACGACTTAAAGACTGTCGTGCCTGGGGGATAGACGCTGGTGCTGGAATAATCGGGGGCGAGCGGCGTGTAGTTGGCATAGGCCGCCGCCGTCACGCCCGGTAGATGCGATACCTCATCCAGCAAACGGCGGTTCAGCGCTACGGCTTGGTCGTCGCTGTATCCGGCCATGCGCAGATCGAACCCCGCCTGCGTAACATGGTCTGGATTGAAACCCAACGGGCTATGCAACGCCCGGGCCAATCCGCGTAGCGCCACCAGCGACGAAGTGACCAGGATGCAGCAGAGCGCAATCTGCGTGGCGAGCAATAGATCGCGCCCGGCCCATTTGCGTCTGCCGAGCTCTGTATTGGCGCCGCTTTTGATGGCCAGGTTGGGATCGGTCCGCCAAATTTGCCGCGCCGGAATCAGGCCAAAGAACGCTCCCGCAGCCAGCGAAAGCAAAAACGAGAAAACGTACACCAAGGGATCTGGATTGACGATGACCTGCATGGGAATCCCAAAAGAAAGATGCCAATCGCTGAGAGCTTGCAGGAGCCCCACAGCCAGCAGGCAGCCAGCCGCGCCGCCGAGTACCGACAATACAATCGACTCCGTAAGCAACTGCCGCAGGATGCGCGCGCGGCCTGCGCCGACGGCGACGCGGATCGCCAACTCACGCGCCCGGTCCGCGGCGCGCGCCGCAAACAGGCTGCCCAGGTTGGTGCAGGCGGCCAGCAATACCAGACCCGCCAGCACCATCATGCCCAGTAAAAAGGCATGCACGGGCCCCGACAATATGTCTCCGACAAGACCTGGCTTTACCAGCTTGAATTGCAGGTTGTCGTCTTGCACGGGATGTTCGCGAGTCATTTCCACGGCGATGGCATTCAAGTTGGCTGTGGCTTGCTGCGGCGTTACCCCGGGCTTCAGTTTTCCAATGGCCCATTCGGAGGCGTCCCCTCGGCTATTCAGCCAATCGTAGCCATCGATCTGCTTCTCATTCATTATCGGGACATACATCTCCGGCCAAAGAAATCTCTCCGTGCCGTGAAAAGTCTTCGCCGTGACACCCAGCACGGTATACGGGTGATTGTCGATCTGCACCGTCTTGCCGACGATTTGCGGATCGCCGGCATAGCGGTCGCGCCAACAAGCATAGCTCAACACCAGGTACGGGCTGGCCCCCGGATTCTTGTCGTCGGATGGCCCAATAAGGCGGCCCAGCGCAGGACGAACTCCCAGCATTCCGAAGTAGTTGCCGCTGACCTGATTGCCCCAGACCGCCTGCGTGCCATCTTTGGTTTGAAGGCCGAAGCGGTCGAAACGAAACAGGGCCAGGTCTGAGAATGTCGTATTGCGGTCGCGCAGGTCTTTGTAATCCGGGTAGGACAAGGAGAGATAGCCTTGTTGCGTGTGCTGCACGGTATAGAGACGGTTGGCATCCGGGAAATGCAGCGGATGCAGCACCAGCGAATTCAGCACGCTGAAGACCACCACGTTCGCGCCGATGCCGAGCGCCAGCGTGACAATGGCGGTGAACGCAAAACCGGGCGAATGCCGCAGCTTGCGGAGGGCGTAACGAAGGTCCTGGAAGAAGATTGGGAAAAGCGTCGGCATGGGCTTGACCTTTGGAAACGCACTATTAGACTGCACGTTGCGGGCCAATTGCTATGTTCATTAAGGCATTGAATCCAATGCCTGACCACGCTTGAGTCGCGGTTGCCAGTGTACAGAATCGGAAATTGGTGTCCGGAAGCGGACAGAAAATTTCGGAAGAAGAGAAGAGAAGACGGGGGGTGCCGAACGGGGTCAGCCTGCTTCGCGATTTTCTTCGAGGACGGCGTCCAGCATTTCGGCCAGGGTCTCCGTACGAGGCTTGATGTTGAGCGCAATGTTCCCGGATAAAGCGTCACGCTGCTGGCGCAGAGAGACCAACTCATCCGCAATATCCAGCGCGGCCAACACGGCGACCCGGAAAGAGTCGACGGTTGCGCCGCGCTTGGCCACGGCGCGCAATACCGCGCGCACCGATTGCAAGCCGCCGCGCAACAACTCCGCCAACTGCAGGCGGTCCCGCGTTGAAAGCTCAACCTAAACCATGCGCCTCTGCCCATGATTCAGCTATTCAGCCAGGCTTGGCCCGCGCCAAGCATCTCCAATGGTTACCTATGCATCCGGTCATAGTACGAGGCGACTTTGAGGTCATTGCCGCCGAGGATGCGCGATCGAGTCGCGGAAATCTGTTTCTGGGATGTTCATTTTCCGAGCGGACCGCTGGTAATATTCCATGTAGCGGTCCTTAGTCGGCGGCATCGCAAAAGTAGAACTGTTTCGCCTGCGGCAAATCAAGCGCCCGGTTGGCATGGTGGCTGGGTCTCCGCTGTTCCGGCGCGATTCGTCGATGGATCTGTCTCCCATTGGGAGAACAAAAATGCAAACTCTATCCCTTGGGAAACAGAGGCTTAATGGCAATCACCGGTCAACCGGCTTTGGAACCAGAGTCACCGATAAGCGACTGGAAGCGAATTCAAATCGCCTATTTTTCCATGGAAATCGCCGTTGCGCCCGACATGCCCACCTATAGCGGTGGATTGGGTGTGCTTGCGGGAGACACGCTTCGATCGGCGGCGGACACCGGGCTGCCTTTGGCCGCCGTTACATTGCTCCATCGCAAAGGGTATTTCCGTCAGCATTTGGGCCCCGAAGGGATCCAAACCGAACAAGACGAGCCTTGGAAGCCTGAAACTGTCCTGCAGCCCCTTGGGCCGCTCGCCGCCATTACCATTCAAGGACGTTCGGTCATGGTTCGCGCCTGGCGCAAAGATATCGTTGGCGTCGATGGCCACATTGTCCCCGTGATTTTTCTCGACACCGACCTGGACCCCAACGACGAGTGGGACCGCCAACTGACAGACCATCTCTACGGGGGCGATACTTTTTACCGGCTCTGCCAGGAGACCGTTCTCGGCATCGGCGGAATGGAAATTCTCGCGGCGCTGGGATGCCAACCTGCCGTCTATCACCTGAATGAGGGCCATGCGTCGCTGCTGACCATCGGCCTGCTGGAAGAACAGGTCAGCGATGGCAATCTCCTCGATGCCACCCAGGACGACCTGGACGCGGTCCGGTCTCAATGCGTCTTCACCACCCACACGCCGGTCCCAGCCGGTCATGACCGGTTTTCCCTCGACCAGGCGCGTCGGGTCCTGGGCGATGAGCGTACCCAGGCGCTGGAAAAGTTTGGCTGTTGTCATGACGGCATGTTGAACATGACCTATGTCGCGCTGCGCTTTTCCCGCTACGTCAACGGCGTCGCCATGCAGCATGGCCGCGTATCGCGCGAGATGTTTCCGGAATACTCCGTGCAGGCGATCACCAACGGAGTGCATGCCGCGACCTGGATTCAGCCTTCCATGCAGGCGTTGCTCGACGAGAGAGTCCCAAGCTGGCGACGCGACAACCTGTACCTTCGCTTCGCTATCGGCATCGCTCCGGGCGAAATCCGCAGCCGCCACCTGGATGCGAAGCGCAAGCTCATCGATACGGTCCGCGAACGCACTGGCATCGAGCTTCAAGAGGGTAAGTTCACCATTGGATTTGCCCGTCGCGCCGCTGCATATAAACGCGCTGACATGTTGTTTGCCGATCCCACTCGCCTGGCCCGGTTGGCGGAAGAATACGGCGGTATCCAGATCGTCTACGCGGGCAAGGCCCACCCCCACGACGATGTGGGCAAAGCCATCATCCATCATGTGATCGAAGCCAGCGCCAAGCTCAACTCCGACCAGCTTCGCATTGTCTATCTTGAAAATTACGAGTGGGACCTGGGGGCGATTCTCACTGGCGGCGCCGACCTATGGCTCAATACCCCCCGCCGCCCCTACGAAGCCTCCGGGACCAGCGGGATGAAGGCCGCCATGAACGGAGTTCCCAGCCTCAGCACTCTCGACGGCTGGTGGATTGAAGGCTGCATTGAAGGCGCAACCGGCTGGGCGATTGTGGAGTCCGAGGATGAAACGCAAGAGGCCGAATCCCTATACGAGAAACTTGAAAACGAGATTCTCCCTCTGTACTACCACTATCCCGACCGCTGGGCAGAGATCATGCGCATGGCCATGGCCATCAACGGCTCCTTCTTCAATACCCACCGCATGCTCTACCAATACGTCACCAATGCCTACTTCCCCGGGGACGCGCCCCTGCGACGGAAATTCCAGCCTGAGCTTGAATTGGCCCGCTGATTTTTCCGGATGCTCGGTCCGGACCGAGATATCGCCGGGGAGGCCCAACTGGCGGCGTCAAACGACAACTTAGACCTTCGGTTGTTACGACATCGCGTTCCGCAATCTGAAGCAACCTGCCGGTTTCCACTTGACCCCTCATTTGAGCAGTCATAATATGACCATTATGACTATAACGAAGAAGAGGCACGCTGCCCCTGCGCAAGGTATGGAACTCTGGACGGTGGCGGAAGCCAAGGCGCGTTTCAGCGAACTGGTTGAAAAAGCGAAATCGCAGGGGCCCCAGACGATCACGCGGCATGGAAAGTTTGCGGCTGTGCTGGTATCGGCGGCGGAATGGCAGCGCCGCTCGACGCGCAGCGGCACTCTCGTTGAATTCCTGTCCCAGTCGCCGTTGCATGGGGCGGGCCTCAAAATCGAACGCAGTTCCGATATACCCAGAAAGATCGGGCTGTGAAGTATCTGCTCGATACGAACGTCATTTCAGAGTGGACCAAGCCACGCCCAGATGTTTCGGTTGCGCGCTGGCTGGACGGCGTGAAGGAAGACGATCTTTTTCTGAGCGTTGTTACAATCGGCGAATTGTGGCACGGCATCGAGCGATTGCCCCAGAGCAAACGCCGAGCGGCATTGGCCCAATGGGTGGAACAAGATTTGAGTGCGCGCTTTGAAGGTCGGCTACTGGGGATAGACGAACGAATCGCGCGCACTTGGGGCGTTCTGTTGGCCGCAAGCCAGCAACGAGAAGGGGCCATGCATGCAGTGGATGCGCTGCTGGCAGCAACGGCCGAGGCCTACTCCCTCACGCTGGTCACGCGTAATACAAAGGATTTTGTGGCCAGTGGGATCCGAGTAATGAATCCATTTGGGTGAATCGCGGACAAGAGCAGGTCTCAATGGGAAACGGTGGATTGGTAGCTTGAAGATTTCGCTGAGGAAGCTGAAAATCGGCCGCTAAATTTTTATGCGAACGGCATTTACTGACGCACGCCGTTCGCCCTTGCTTCATTGACGCTGGCCGCGATCCCACATCAGAATCCAACCGTTAGCTGTCAGTGCTAGCCGACCAGTTCGGCACCCCTGTCTGTGGTTATCCCCGCATGGGGTGTTTGGGGAGGAGAAAGAAATTTTGCAAGATTTGAACCCTCCTCGCGGTTCATTGTCTATCATGCCACATTCGCGCTTCCGCAATCGCTCGCGTATACTGATCGAAGTCGTAAAACTGTTATTTCGATTGGAAACACCATGCCGAAACTGAAGACGCACAAAGGCGCGGCCAAGCGCTTCAAGAAGACCGGAAGCGGTCGAGTCAAGCGCGGCCAGGCCTTCATGCGGCACATCCTTACCTCGAAGGCAACCAAGACCAAGCGGCACCTTGCCGCATCCGCAATGGTTTCGGATGCCGACCTGCCCAAGGTGTTGCGCATGATCCCGTACGCCTGATCGGCTTGCCACGGCGAGTTAGGGCCCGCAAGCGTTCGAGGCCCCCGGAACTAAACCTTCCGAGATCGATCGGAGCAAGAAGCGAGTGAAGAGGGCATCCAGCGCAGGCTTCCATGCCGGCGACTCCTCCCTCCAGCCGCATAACGAAACGCAAAAAGGAGATTTCAACCATGCCCCGCGTCAAACGTGGCAATAAACGCAAAGAATATCGCAAGAAGATCCTCAAGCGAGCCAGCGGTTACTTCCTCACCAAATCCAAGCTGTATCAGGCTGCGGAAGAGGCTGTCGAGCGCGGACTTAAGTTTGCTTATCGAGGCCGCCGCGAAAAGAAGCGCCAGTTCCGTTCGCTGTGGATTGTCCGCATCGGCGCCGCTGCCAAGCTGAATGGGATGAGCTATTCTCAACTGATCCACGGGCTGAAATTGGCCGGCATCGAGCTGGACCGCAAGGTCCTGGCCGACATTGCAGCCAAAGATCCCGCGGGATTCACCGCACTGGCAACCCAGGCCAAGACCGCACTCAGCGCCGCTGCCGCATAAGCCCGGCAAGCACTTCCACCTGTAAACGAAGCACTCCTTAGGGGGTGCTTTGTCGCTTCGGGCGGCCCGCCAAGGAGACGGCGGCCAAAATCACGATCGATGCGATGATGCATTGCGAGATGACGCAGTAAAGGCACCAGACCTGCAGAATCGACGCCTCCACGTGGGAAAGATACAGCGCATAGCATAGCCCCGCCAGCGCAGCCGCCAGCGTCCAGCCTCGCTGACGCAGCAGGGCAAGCAGGCCGATCAGCAGATATCCAGCAATACCGACCGCAGCCACCGGCACGCCGTGGATCGACGAATACGAACTGTGGTTGACGATGCCGCAATCCCAGTGTGCATTGATGTCGCATGGCTCAAGCTTATTGGAGTAGTGTACCTGCAGGGCCAAGGCTGACACCACGGCACCTAAAACTGACAACAATACGAGCAGCGTTCTCAATGTTTTTTGCACGTCCCTATTGAACCACACCGCCAAGATATCCCAAACTGAGATGCTCTGGGTCACGGCTTTCGATGCAGAAACTCGGTATTCCGGCCCTCTCTCATTTATCCTCAAAAGCAATGTCTTCTACGCACATTCCTGTCTTAGAAAGCTATCAACCAAAGGAACTCGACGGAGCTTCCTTGGCGAATATTTCGCCGTTTTGCGTTGTACACTACTGTCGGGCTGCTTCGATTCAATGAAAGTTCGCGACCTGATCAAGTGGATCGAGCAAGATGGTTGGCGGTTGGCTAGGGTTCGTGGCAGTCATCGTCAATTTAAACACGCCGAAAAGACAGGGACGGTAACAATTGCGGGACATCCGTCCGACGAAGTACATCCCAAGACGCTGCAAAGCGCCTTGAAACAGGCGGGATTACGATGAAATACGTTGTACTGTTCGAGCATTCGGAAACGAATTGGAGCGCCTATGTGCCCGACCTTCCTGGCTGTATCGCTACGGGAAAAACCAAGCTCGAGACCGAAAAGTTGATCCGCGAAGCCATTGAGTTCCATATCGAAGGAATGCGCCTGGATGGCGAACCTGTTCCTCCACCTACAACCGAAGTAGAGTATGTCAGTATTTCCGCATAGCCAAGAAAAGCCGACCTCCAAATTAATGCCAAAGATAGATATTCCAAGCTTAAAAGATTATTCATCGACATCGCTGGATGGATTTTTCCAGGCGATACAAGACTCCTTCGAAAAGGAAGAGGCCAAGGTCCACACGCTGGATGAATTGGAGGACCTGCGTATTCGTTGGATAGGGCGTAAGCAGGGCCTTATGAACCAGATTGGGGACGTGCTGAAGCGCGCACCCGCGGAGGCGCGCAAAGACGTCGGGACGCGATTCAATCGACTCAAACAGCAGATTGAGCAATCTCTCGAAGCGGAGCCTGCAAGCCTCGCACCCTCCGCCGCCCCCACCGATGCCATCGACATCACGCTGCCCGGTATCCGGCCCACGCATGGCGCAGAACACCCGCTGATCCGCACCATGCAGGAAATCATTCGCGTCTTCGAACACATGGGCTATTCCGTCGGTGTCGGACCAGAAGTTGAAACCGACTACTACAATTTCGAGGCTCTCAACTTTCCGCCAAATCACCCCGCCCGCGATACCCAGGACACCTTAGTCGTCGCCAACCAACAACATAAACCGCTGCGCGATCGCCTGCTGCTGCGCACCCATACCTCGCCCGTGCAGATCCGCACCATGGAACGCACACCGCCGCCGGTCCGGATCGTCATTCCCGGAAAGGTGCATCGCAATGACGCTGCCGATGCAACCCACTCTCCCATCTTTCACCAGGTGGAAGGCTTGTGCGTCGATGAGAACATCACCTTCAGCGACCTGAAAGGAACGCTCGACCAGGCCATGAAGGAGCTGTTCGGCTCCAACGTGCGCACACGGTTTTTCCCGTCTTTCTTTCCCTTCACCGAACCCAGCGCCGACGTGCAGATCAGCTGCATTTTTTGCGGCGGCAAGGGGTGCCGAAAATGCAAACACTCGGGCTGGATTGAGCTGCTTGGTTGTGGCATGGTGAACCCTGCCGTGTTTGAATTTGTTCGCGGCAAACAGCCTGCGTACGACCCGAAGAAGATTTCCGGCTTTGCCTTTGGCATGGGAGTCGATCGCATTGCCATGATGAAGTACGGCATCAGCGACATCGGTTTGCTCTACTCCGGCGACATGCGCTTCCTGGAGCAGTTCGCATGAAAATTCTTTCCTCGTGGCTGCGTTCCTTTTTGCCTGGCCTTTCCGTCGCGGACCAGCAGCTCGCCGACGATCTGACTCTGCGTGGCATCGCTGTCGATGGCGTGTTCGATCTGGGACCTGGCAATGGCTCGCTGTTGGAAATGGACATCACCACCAACCGCGTCGATGCCATGAACCATTACGGCATTGCGCGCGAAGCCGCTGCCATCTACGACCTTCCTCTGACACCGTTGGAAGTCGCTCTCCCGGCGGCCAAGCCTGCAAAAACGCCATTCCCGGTCCGTATAGAGGCCAAGGACTTGTGCGGCCGCTTTACTGCGCGTGTGCTGCGCGACATACAAGTTGTGCCATCGAGCGGCGAGGTCGCACAACGTTTTGCGCTTCTCGAACAAAAGCCGATCAGCAACGCCGTGGACGCCACCAACTTTGTCACCATGGCCATCGGACATCCAACCCATGCATTCGACCTCGACAAGCTCGAAGGCGGCATCGTCGTCCGCCGTGCTTATGCCGGAGAGCGTCTCCGCTTGCTCGACGGAACCGAGCGCACCCTTGTGCTCGACGACCTTGTTGTCGCCGATGAGAAGAAGGCGCTCGCGCTGGCCGGCGTCATGGGCGGCTGGGACACCATGATTACCTCCGAGACGAGGAACATTCTGGTTGAAGCAGCATGGTTCGACCCCGGCACGGTTCGGCGGTCATCGCGCCGTCATGGGCTGCACACCGATGCTTCTCATCGCTTTGAACGCGGCGCCGACTTCAATGCTCCTCCGCTTGCGTCGGCACTCGTCAGTAGCTTGGTCTTGAAGGCTGGTGGATCCATCGAAGGCGATCTCATTGACGCGGTTGTTCCTGAACTGGCGGCGCGCAATTCGAAGCGTCCGGCTCTTTCGCTGCACATGGGCGAAATCAGTCGCATCCTCGGCAAAACCGCGGACGGCGCGCCCATCGACGCCTCGACCGTCGAGCGCTACTTGACGGCCCTGGGCGCGCGGATGGACAAAACTTCTGCCGAAACGTATGCGGTCACCTTGCCTAGCTGGCGGCTCGATCTAGCCTGGGAGATTGACCTGATTGAAGAAATCGCGCGCCTCCATGGCTACAATCGCTTTGCGAATACGTTGCCGTCCTTTACCGGCAGCGTCACTGAACTGCCTTGGGCTGCGAAAGAACGCACTCTTCGCCGGACGCTTCGGGCCGCGGGATATAGCGAAGCGATCAGCAGTACATTCTGCTCAGCAACGGATGCAGGGACATTTGCCCAGCAGCCAAATTCGATCGTGGAACTTGGGAACCCTCTCAGCGAGGAAGTGGGTTTTCTACGGCCCTCCCTGATACCGGGAATGCTCTCCATGCTGGCCCATAATTTGAATCGCGAAGTCGACGATCTGCGCCTGTTCGAGATGGGCACCATCTTCACCGGAAATTCGGAGCGGGTCCAGGAAAAACCCTCCCTCGTCCTCGGCGCGACCGGAACTGCGATTTCGCCGCACGCCCTCGCCAGCCTGCGCGAGTACGGTTTCTACGATTTAAAGGGCGTGGTCGAAGAATTGCTGGCAGGCTTCGCAACAAAATCGATGTATATGGACGCATTCCCGGCATCGAGTGGACTCATGCCGCCCTGGCTGCATCCAGGCAGAGCTGCACGACTGGTGGCGGATGGCGAAACCCTCGGCTTCTTCGGCGAGCTCGCTCCGCTGGAATCTCAATCGAGAAAACTTCGGCAGACTGTCTTCTTGGGCGAATTCAATCTCGCTCGCCTGTTTTGCCGGTCGCTGCGCGAACCGGCTGCCCGTGAGCTTTCTCGCTTTCCTGCGGTCGTACGCGACTTCTCTTTTACATTTCCCGACGCTGTGCATTGGCAGAAAATTGCCGATTCACTCGCTTCTCTCGGCATTCCGGAGATGCGCAGCACCGAGCCACGCGAGATCTTTCGAGACGAGAAAGGACCTGCCGGCTCCTACGCCCTGCTGGTGCGAGCAGTTTTTCAGGCGCAAGACCGGACCTTGCGGCTGGACGAGCTGCAGGACTGGGCCCACCGGATCTTTGCTGCCCTGATGGGGCTTGGCGGCGAGCCCCGGTTTCCCCTGGAATTGCTGTGATTTTCGATTGCCGTCGCTGACGCATCGTGTCCGGCGTTTCAAGCGCCCAGGCATCAGTCGTATCTTTCCCACAGAAGCGCGTCGAAAATTCGGCCCACGACGAAACCTAGCGCTATACTGCGCGAAGAGCATCTTACTTATTTATGACAACCATCATGGCCAAAGAACAGGAATTTGAAGTGGCGGTCGACACATTCGCCGCCTTGGAGCAGCGCGTCGTTCGTACGATCGAAATGTTGAATCGGGAACGCGAACAGCGAGCTGAGATCGAGAAACAGTTGGCCAGCGTGCGCGCGCAACTGGACGCTCAACAAGCGCAAGGGGCCACGCTGCAACGGGAAATTGAAGAGCTTCATCGTGAGCGCGATACGGTCCGCACACGGGTCGAACGCCTTATGTCGTCGTTGGATGCTATCGAAGCTTCTTACACGCAATCCGCCTGAACAAAGCGTAGAAATCCTTCGGCACCAGGGAGCAACGATGAACGAAAACGAACCGCAACGCCGCCTTCAGGAAAATGGGCCGCAGGAGTTGGACCCAATGGGTCAGCATGAATCGCGTCCATCGGCAGCCCTCGACCCGGCCCGACGAGAAATTGCTCAGGACGACACCTCCTGCAACCTGGTCGTCGATATTTACGACCAGATCTACCATCTTCGCGGACCAGACCCGAAGTATCTCGAACAACTGTCCGCCTTGGTCGATGCCAGGATGCGCGCCGTGGCCAAGCACGGCACCACCGTCGACTCTCTCCGGGTCGCCGTGTTGGCCGCGCTGAATATTGCGGATGAGTTGGTGACTTTACGCCAGCAGCGCGACGCTTTATCCGGGAACATCGCGCTCAACATCAAATCTCGTACAGAGACCCTGGCAGAAATGCTGGACGCGGTCCTCGAAGAAAACCGCAAAGCCGGCTGAAGCAGTTCGTACGCCCATTTCCTCGTCCCCCTCCTCGCTGTCCGTCTGTACGCCTGTCCGCTTCCGGACACAAGTTTCCGATTTTCTGTACACTGGCAGCTGCGGCCAGCGCGCCTGACGACAGCCAGGGCATTTTTCCCATTTTTATGTAGGGCCGAAGGCGGAGTCCGATATGGAGTGGCCCTGTCAACTCCTGCGCAACGTGGCGTTTTTGCCGTTGTTGTTGCTTTTTGCAGTTGTTCGAGGGCAGGGCCATTCTCTCGGCAGTCGAGGGCGCTGGAGTCGTTTGCGGCCCAGGCGAAATCGTTCAAGCCGCTCGACCCGGCCATCTCTGACCGATTCTGGAAACCTCGGCGGAGGCCGCCGAGAAAAACATGAAGTGGCGTCTAACGATCCATGAGCCGGTGGCGGTGGATTTTCGATTCCCAGCGCATACCTTCAGGAATGGACTGCAAGGGCCCCGTGGCCCTGCCCTCGGCAAGTGGAACAAGACCTCGTAACCTGTCGCGCTATGTGACCTGTTCAATGCCTCCGAGCTGCAAGGCAAGATCGCTTTCCGCAGTGGCACTGCGCTCCACAAGCTGCTCTTCGCGCAACCGTTGCGGTATTCCAAAGACATCGACATTGCGCGAGCTTCTGAGATGCCGAATGTCTGGGGGCTGAAAGATAGCTCTGGGGAGATCGGATACATCAAAGAAGTGCTCGCGCCGGTTGCGGATAAGCAGGAATTTTCCGTGCTGGTGGGGCCGGAACATCTGCTGGCAGAGGCACTGCAGTGCGGCGCGCATGGCGGAGTTCCGGGGGGCGCCAATATATTCCCGATTTGTCCAGCGTGGATTACGGTCTCAGTAAGGAGATGGAATTTTTTGAAAATATTCTGAGACAGGCCACGGGATTTCAAGTCCGTTATGAATCGCGCGGCGGCTTCCTCGACGGTTGGCACCTCTTTCTGCCCGTCCGCTTCCCACTCACGAACCAGCTTATTCGCCGCTTCCCAGTTCGTGAGATCGAGCGACCGCCAGATTTTTTCGCCCCGCAAAACCCACTGTACCCATATCGGGCAAAAACACTTCACCCTATGAGATTTGTACTTGCACGTCGCGCGATGCCTTCGATAGAGCGTCAGCATGACCACGAGCGCAATACATTATCAATCAGGTACGCAATCCATCGGAAATTTCTAAGTTACTCATAATAATAGAGATAGTATGGTGGAGGCGGCGGGAGTCGGATTATGGCACTGCGTTGATAGCGCACAACTTATTGAAAAATAACGTCGCTAGAAACGCACGAACCGGCCAATACGCGGTTCTGAAGTACGCCACGGGTACAGAAAAGCCCCGGCTCATCACCGGGGCCTTCTTAGAAAGTCATCCGTGTTCGGGTGAAGCGTTCAAGCTCGCTTTCGGAGATTCGGAAGCAATCGTAGACCCGATGCCTCTTATTCGACCGTTCCGAGATTTTGAACGCCCGCAGTAGCTTCCTTTGTATCCAGCGGCGCACCGTATCACAGGAGACGCCACGCCGATCTGCGACTTCCTTCACTGACAGCCACTTCTCATTGGAATCCATACCTGTCTCCAGACGTGAATTCCTCTTCCCTTGCGGGAAGAATTGAGAAGCCCAGATCGTTCATCTCTGGGAGCGACCGACCTGTACCCCCTACCCAAAGGGTAGAGGTTGGCGTTATTATAGCTCAACTCTTATTTTCATGGGATACCGTTGTATATCCTCAACGGGTATTCCAAATAGATCGCTGCGGATATTCCGCGTTCGATATATCGCCTTGATTTACTGGAGGATACGGGTGGTTACTGGTATGCCGCACCGTCCTAGCCGATAGGCGTACCCGATAGGGCGAGCGCGAGCGACGGGCAATCTCCTGTTTTCCCTCCTCATCTCTTTCGCTATCGCTCTCGTTCTTCGTCGTTCAACCCTAGCGGGCGGGCGCAGGAGATTGCCCGTCGCTCGCGCTCGCCCTATCGGGTACGCCTATCGGCTAGGACGGTGCGGCAACTGATGGACTACGGAAATCCAAGCGCTTAAAACGATTCGTCAAAGGATGACGCGTGCAAAAATCTATCGGAGCAAGTCTTCTCATTTCCGCTGCCCTGTTGTTTGCCGTCGCTCTGCTTCTCCTTTTTACCACCGCTTCCCCCTACGCAATTCTCTTCGCCGTCCTCTCTCTCGCGACCGGATTGACCGGATTCAAGCAGCTCGAAACCATAGAGCCACCACCGACCACCACCTCCGCTTTCGAGATTGATCTTCTTGGGGCTGTCCTGAAGACGGGCATCGACTTGCACGTCACCATTGAGCTTACATTTACCCCGGTCCCCCTTAATCCCGACCCAATCCTTTTCCGCATAAAAGCACGTCTTCTACGCACCCTCAACATTTACGCATCCCGCATCACCAACCTTCCCGACGACCCTTTTGCGGAGATCGAGCATATTTTTGAAAATACCGCTGACCCGCTTTGCGACGAACTCCGGCTCCATACCATCGCCGTCAAGGTCATTGATGTTAAATTGCAGGGTGCGCCGCAATCATCTAACCGCGGCATCCACTTCGGAGACTAAGCAACTATGCCGCTGCCCGGCGAAACCAAATACTCCGCTCTGCGCGGACTTTTTATCTTTCTTTGCCTGCTCCTTATTGCCGCAGCCTCGTACCGTTCCTGCAACCGCGTGATCGAGAGTCATAGGAATAATGCGTCCACCCTTGTTCCCGTTGCCACTGCCCCTCCATCGCCCTCCCCCCGAGAGGGTTCCAAACCTACGCCCCTGCCACCCCCTCCAAAACCGGACTACAAACTGAACCCAATTTCTCCCACTTCCAGCGCTGATCCCAACTATCCCACCACAATCGACGAATGCCATCGTACCGGCGACAACATCCGTTGTTCGGGAAGGATAACGAACTATACCGATGCCCCGACGACCATTTACCTCTGCGACAGTACCGCTGTCGATGACGAAGGCAACTCCTTCTTTATCGGATCCTTCATGGGCGTTGATGTCCATTTTGCCGGTTTCGGCGACGAGGAACGCATCATGCCGAACGTACCCACCAAGTTCATTGTTATCATCCCCGACCCCCACCGCAATGTGAAAGCAGTCAACATCCAGCTCGCCATCAATACTTGCTCAGCCGAACCTCCGATACAAACGCTTATCTTCACGAAGGTGCCTGTCCAATGACCTATAAGTTGCCATTTCAATCAAAAATCCCTTCCACGCCCTTCCTCAAGCGGGTGGATCCGCAACCCTTCATCAGCTACACCAACCTATCCGAATCACCGCACGAGCGCCTCGAAATACCCGCAAAAAGCCGCTTCCGCCATGTCTATATCGCCGGCGCTTCGCAGTACGGAAAATCCACGCTCCTCGAACACATGATTGCGCAGGACATTATGAATGACGAGGGCATTACCCTTCTCGACCCGAAGGGCGACCTCGCCGAAGCCGTGCTCAACCGCGTGCCCCCGCGCCGTTCCTCCCAGTGCATATACATCGACATCAAGAACCCGATCCCGATCAATTTCATGGGATGGAAAACGGAAGAAGAGCGCCAGACGCTCCTTGCCGACGTCAACCAGACCTTCATGCGCTTTTCCACGATGGCAGCGGGCGACCAGTGGGGTTCCATCCTTCGCTGGGTCATCTATACGCTGCTCTCCGCCAAGCGCGTTTCCTTCCTCGACATTTACCACTTTTTTGCGGATCAAGAGCGGCGTAACCAGATTCTCACCCTTGTCAAAGAGAACAACGAGGCCGGAAGATACGATGACATTCTCCACTATTGGGAGAAGATATTTCCGAAGATCGGCAAGCCGCGCGAAGGCCCCATCCTCACCCGCATGTCAACTTTCATCACCACACCTCCGCTTAAAAGGATGCTAGGGCCTTCGCCAAAACCTTTCGACATTTTCAACGCGATGGAGAACCGCAAAATCCTCATCGTCAATCTCATGGGCGTCGGACGCGAGAACGGCAACCTTGTCGGCGCATTGCTCACCTCGAAAATCCAACAAGCCGCGTTCCGACGCCAGAGCCAGAAGAAGTCCGATCGCGTACCTCACTACTTCTATGCAGATGAATTTCAGAACTTTCAAACGAGCGACTTCGACCGCATTCTCTCCGAGGCAGGCGGATTCAAGCTGTCCCTCACGCTTGCCAATCAGGGCCTCTACCAGCTTGACAGCCAGATCAAACAGTCTGTTTTTACCAATGTAAATGCCGCCCGCATCGCTTTCCATTTGAATCACGAAGACGTCTCAAACTGGAAGCATCTGCTGCCGAAATTCGATGAAAACATTCCTGACCGTATTTCCATAGAACCAGACCAACTCGCGAATCTCCCTCCGTACTGCGCCTTTTTCAAGATTGGTAATGAAGAGGGGATCATTGCGCCGACCCCTCCACCCCTGCTGCCGCCAACCCCAGAGCAACGCACAAATGCAGAAAAGATCAGGAAGGACACGCTCGATACTTATGGCGGTACGCATTCCACTTCCGCTGAAAACGGCCAGAATCGCTCTGAGGACAAGGCGCCTTGCAATCCTCAGCAAGAACGCCATGATTATAGTAATGAACGCCGCACAGCAATCGCCGAGAAGCCTGAAGTCCAGCCGGGCAGCGCTCCCGGCAACATTCCGCCTCACGAAAATAAAACGTGACACACTCGCGCTTCTCGCCGAGTATTTTTGCCTCCGCACGAATGACGCAGCCGCGATACTCCGCAGTAGGATTCCGACCGAGTCGGACAGGCGCACGTTCCGTCACACGCTTGGCTCACTGTACAAAGCCGGACTCGTCTATAGACTCCCGTATCTTGACCTCGACCGCGAGCGCGGCCCAGTAAATTATGTCTACGGCCTGTCGGACAAAGGCGTGAAGTATTGCGCCGAGTTTTATGATGGCAGGTGCAAAACATTCGACGACCATTCCCAACGGACTCTCGACCACGAACTAGAAATTTCGATGTTCCATTCTGTGCTCAAGGGACTATGTATGAGAAAGCACTTTCCACTCTATTGGCAGCAGGACGACTTGAAATGCACAGTGAACCCCGATGCCATGTTTGCCATCACAAACCCAGCACTGCCGGACGGCAGAAATACGTTTTACTATTTTCTCGAAATCGAACGAGCAAAAATGGGCAATTATAAAGACGGTGAATCTTCAATCATGAGGAAGCTCGCTAAATACTACGAATATTACAATTCGGCGAGTTGCAAAAAAGAATGGGGAAACTTTCAGCACTTCAGGGTTGTCGTAGTACAGCGCACAGAAGATCGGAGGAACAATCTCCTACAGGAGCTTCATATACGGTTCAATCACCGTATGTTTTGGCTCACGACCGAATTGTTGTACAAGGAAGACATCGGCGCAGCAATCTTTAGAACGCCAAAGGACCTAGACTCACGGGCATATTCGTTCCTGGACTTATAATTCCATGTTGCTAGACTATGGTGAATCGCAGCTAATAACTGCGGGGCTGGACACTCCAGCACTCCGTCCGACTCCCCGCTCTCTCGCCGTGTAATCCACGCTCCTGATGGGGGCGGGGACGCGGACCAAATATGAACATCTCCATTGGCACAGATTCAATATCAGGCCACGAGGTCTTGCTCGATTCCACCAAGCACATCAATATCGATGGGATGAGCGGAATGGGCAAGTCCACCTTGCTCGTCAACCTGTTTATCGAAAATATTCGCCACGGCAATGGCGGGTTGTTTATTGATCCTCACGGCGATACCGCCGACCAAATTACGAGGCTCATACCAAAGAACCGGATGCGCGACTTCATCTGGATAGACCCCGATGCTTCTCTCGTTCCGCCGTTCAATCCGCTCCATTTCAACTCTCCGGAAGAATTGGAGCTTGGCAAGGAGTCGCTTTTCACCACCTTCAAATCACTCGCGGGATCAGCATGGGGCGACGAATCTGCCCGTGTCATTATCAATGCCATCGACGCGGTGTGCGAATACTTCGATCAGCCGACGCCGGTCCACATCTTCCGATTCATGGCGGACGACAAGTTCCGGAAAAAAGTTCTAACCGCTACTGACAACCCCCTGCTGAAGATGTTCAAAGAGCAGTACGACGAAAAGCTCCGGGACTCAGAGCAGATGTCCAAGTTTTCGCCGCCGATCAACAAGGTTGGCAAATTGCTCCGGCCTTCCATCATCCCCATCATCGGCCAGACAAAATCTCTCGACTTCCTCGACATCATGAACACCAAGAAGATCGTCGTGTGTCGATTCTCCAAGGGGAGGCTCGGCGAAGAGATCGCACAAATACTCGGCTCTCTCATCGTTTCGATGGTCTCCATCTCCGCCCTAAAGCGTGAGAAGCAGAAAGCGCGTCCGCCCTTCATGCTCGTTGCCGACGAGGTTCACAACTTCGTCCACGGCGGCAGATTCGGAACGCTGTTGGCGGAATCCCGCAAGTACGGCATCACGCTCGTGCTGGCCAGCCAGGGAATGTACCAGCTTCCTTTTGCCAAAGACGTATTCTCAAACTGCCCTACGCAGATCACCTTCAACGTCTCCGGCGACGACGCCAAGGCCATCGAGGAGAACTGGAACGAGGAGCAGGTCCAGGCGACGCACATCACATCGCTCCCTCGATACAGCTTTTATTGCCGGACATTCATTGATGATCTTCCCCACGCCAGGAGGGTAGCCGGTTGGCCGTCCGTGCAGAAGCGAGGCGACGAATCGAACCCCACCAGGTTGATAAAGCAATCCTTGATGCGTTGGGGGACGAAGCGGAAAGACGTGATCGAAAAGATAAATCGTTTCCTTGCGAGTTGAGCGTAATTGGCGTCAGTACTTACCGACTATACTCGTTCGCATAGCCTGAATCTGGCGCACAATTTTATCTGTGACATTTCCTCACCACCACCGAGCACCCCTCATGGGAATCACGATAAGCCACCGCGTGCGGACGGACATTTGCGAGGCCGCGATAACAATCTCGCGCCGCTTTTTGATGGAACGAAATGCCACTGTTGCGAATGCAGGGGGAAGACAAACTTTAACCACCACAACTATGAACTACGAATTGCGTGAGAAGCTGTTAGAACCCTACTATGACGAGGGCGAATATGGCGGCCTGCGCTACTTTACCTGTTTGCCTACGGATGTTCTCGATGAGTTGATAAGTCACAACTTCGTTGAGATGGAAGAGTGGAACTGCTGCGATGGTGTTGCGAAGCTATTTTTACCGTTCCTTCACAGAAATCCGCAATTCACAGCACATGGATATGCGGTGATGGAAGGACGGGAGGATATTCGCATTACCATTGAGGGGGTTGCGCGCTCTGCCGTTTTAACCGTGGACGAGCTCATCGACTTTGCGACGACATTCCGAGGCGCGGATGAAATGGAGTTGACTGCCGATTACGCCCGCTGCTGGTACGACTAAGCGACAATGAAGGGATGTTCCCTGTGTACAAACTAACCCTTCTCCCTGCAACGCAACCCAAGTAGATATCGTGACCGCCCTCGAACAAGCCGCCAAACTTCAACCGCAAGCCATTAGCGTTCTCCTCTTTGAGCGTGAACAGGTGGAACGCACAGACTGTTTCCTTGCGAGTTGAGCGTAATTGGCGTCAGTACTTACCGACTATATTCGTTCGCATAGCCTGAATCTGGCGCATACTTTTATCTGTGACATTTCCTCACCGCCAACGAGCACCCCTCATGGGAATCACGATAAGCCACCGCGTGCGTGCGGACGGACATTCGCGAGGCCGCGAGAACCAACTCGCGCCGCTTATTGATGGGAACGAAATGCCGCAGTTGCCGAAGCAGGGAAAGGCACAATCAATTCACACAATGGAATACTGTACTGTTTGCCACCGTGAAGTTCATGGTGGTTTTGAAGTGTCTTCGCAAGAATCAAAAGGTCCAGACCAACCTTTCATGGTCATCATTGAGGACACGCCTGATCGAGACTTCAACGTCTGCGATTTGTGCAACGACACGATTTGCTTCGACTGCTCAATCGACAAGGACTCTGGGTATTGCAATGCCTGTCATTCAAAGATCTTTGGGAGAACATCCCAGCGGCAATGAATCGACCCGTGGTGCGGATATTCCAGGGATACTATGTCGATACATGCGAAGAGGATTGTCTACTGTTCGTTGCAGACGAGAATTGTGACTGCGAAGCTGAGTTCAGGAAAGCGTACACGGTTCACTATGGAGCGTTAGCTGAGGATGCTGAAATCCTTGGTGTCTACTTAGTAAACCGCCTGTACTATAACGGAGTCGAAAAGGAATATCGCATCCAGGTTGTCGAAAAATAAACCGCCCTTCCCTGCTACGCAACAGAAAGGATCACATGACAGTACTCGAACAAGTCGCTCAGCTTAAACAGCAAGCAATCGAGTTGCTCCTTAACGAGCGGGAACGGATCGATTCAGAACTAAACCAGCTCGGCTACGGGCAAGAAAACGCCCCGTCCGGTAAAAGACGGGGCAGGAGGCCAAAGGCGGTTATTGAGTCGGAAGACCTTGCGCTTGTCGCTTCCCATTCCTGAAGGATTCGATCAGCTTGGCTTTCACGCCGTTCCGGGTACGCTTCCAGTAGTCCACATCGACTTCTTTCTCGCGACGTTTGAAGAGTTCATCGAACCAAGCATCAATCCCCTGCATGTACTTGACGCTATCGCCCGACGAGCTATGATCTGGAGAGTCCTTCCGATGTGTTTCCATGCGAGACACCTCTGGCCGCCTCTCAATCTGAGGGGCGGCTTTATTTCCGTTCAGCCCGTACCATCCAGCCAGCTTTTCTGCCGCTTCCTTCTCACGGCAGCTTTCCATCAAGGCGACAAAGTTGATCACATCGCCGCCCTTTTTCCCGCCGTTGTTTTCATTGCAGGATGCCGAAAAGCACCTCCAGTAGTTGCCCTTCACGTTGATCGAAAAGCTCTTCGATTTGTCGCCCTGTTTGTGCGTCGGCAATGGGCAGGCGCAGTTTGCGTAGTCGCCTTTGCACGCGAGCTGAAGATGATAATGCACGGTCGCCACATCGACGGCAGGAATACGCTTGATTGCTTCGAAGTCGAGCATGTTTCCTCCAAACAAGAAGGCCCCTGCGCACGGCAGAGGCTTCTTATGGCTTGTGATGCGTTATTGGTTTTCGTTGTCGATTTGGCAGCGATTAGAAGAAAGGGACTGATGCGTCGCGTGAGCTAGCCGCCGAACCAGAGTTATTTCAAAGGCCTAGCTACAGCATAGGCAATTGATTCCAATTTGCAATAGCTGCGGCATCGCAAGCTTTGAGGGCTTGCAATTCTATTGAGATGCGCTACAGTGAATCGATTAAAGGTCGAGACAACTAAAATCAACAGAAGCCATGCGCCTAGAAACAGGGCCGATCGGAAATCAGGTTTCATGTCAAAAGTTTCTATACATCTGTGAATGCGAAGGGTGCGGTTGGGTCAGTGAGCGCAATAGGAAGTATTGCGCCGATCACGCCAGGGCATCCCAGCGAACCGAGTGCCAGCAAGAGTTCACAGCAAGAGACCCAAAAGATTCACACAGGTTCCGGCAGCAATCCGCATAAACTAGTATCTAGTTGCAGAAATGAGCGAACGGTGTATAGTTGCAATGCATGAAGGCTCGCCGCATTGCACTGGCACCCGAAGAGCAGAGTTTTCTGGAAGCAGTTGAGCGCCGCGCGACCAGCGCGAAGCGGGA
>JAJYUB010000032.1 GCA_021792795.1 Acidobacteriota bacterium
CGCACCCGATAGACCCAGATGCGGCCCACCTCAAACCGCCGCGCGATCTCCGTCGGACGGTCCCCACGCTCCAGCGCCCGCAACACCCGCTCCCGCAAATCCTGCGAATAGGCTTGCATCTGCCCCCCCACCTGCCAGACAGAAGCATTATCGCATGAAATGTGTCTACCTAAATTAGAAATGCTCTGGCGGCAGGATTCGCGCGTTTTCGCTTTCTCGGTGTTGTTTTGAGATTTGAGATCTGTTGGGTGCGGCTTTTCTTCACGGAAAAGCTGCGCCGTGATCCTTACTCCGGCCCACCTGTACGGTGAGAACTCTCTCATCGATCATTGCGGCCGTAGCGGCTCATAGGGCTGGGCAAGCATCAGCGTGGCGAGAACTTGCCGTTCGTAGTCGGAATAGTGGTGTCTGAACTCCCACGAATTCAAGATTGCACCACGTTGCTCGGGCGGGAACTCACTCAAATCCCGGACCGCTCGGTGCATCATTCGCTGCCGGTCAAAGGGCATTTGGTTCAGTTGCTGGATTCCGGTGCGAACCTGCTGCCGCTGCTCCGGGGACAGCCTTTCCCATATTTCCAAGCGGTCCAGCGTTCGTTCCCGCTTCGCCGGCGGCATTGCGTCCAGCTGTTGCAAGCGCCACAACAGGCGTTGCTGTCGGGCTGGAGGAAGCCGATTGAAGCCTGGCTCAGTCCGCAGCGCGCGCTCTTGCTCAGCGAACGACATGTTTTGATGTTGCCGCAGCCATTCTCCTAAATGCTCCCGGTCACGTTGCGAAGGAACAGGCCGAACCTGCGCGGCATTGTCGCCATTCCCGTTGTCCAATGGCCCGTGACCTGCTTGATACCACGCGGCCGCTTGCCATCCGGCCCGATCACGGCAGGGACGAGAAGCACAAGGACCCGCCCACCCGATGCCACCGGCCAGCAATAGGATTGAACCCGCCAGAAGGAAGACGGAACGTCGCAGTTCATGGCGAGAATTGATCGCAGGGCCGCCCTTGCACCGCCGGACAAGCCGTGCAGCAAGGACACCGCGATGTTTTCCAAGACAGGTCATTATCCATTCGCAACGCCGGACTTGAACGCACCCGCGCGCCGCTCTCGTCCTCTATTGCATATAGGTCGCACCCACCCATCTGCTGAAGCCCGAATTGGCGATGTTTGGAAGCACTGTTAATAGGAGGAACTTCCTCCATCTGTGGTCGTGGCGCTATCGGAACTCGTCTCGTCGAACGCCGCCAATTGCTGCAACGTCTGAGCGTTGGAATCGAGAAGTTCCAGGTCATTGACGGTGGCGGAGACCGCTTGTTGTTGGGTGCCGATTGTACGGTTCAAACTGACGACACCGAGATAGGACCCGCCGCCGACCACGAGCAGCAGAGCAAAAGCCGCTGCCGCTGCCGGACGCAGGTGCAGATCGCTGCCGAACAGCAGCCGTAAACGCAGCCGCTCCAGCCATCCAGGCGCTTCCGACTCTCTGGCTTCGCGGAGACGAACCGCCAGCCGGGTATCGAAATAGGGGCTCGGCTCAGGCGCCTTCCACGCATTCAGCAGTTGCATCGTCGCCTGCAGTTCCTTCAATTCGCCAGCGCAATGAGAACATTCCTTCACATGCTGCACCGCCTCGGCAGGCACACGAGTCGGATCGAAAATCATATCGGGCAAATGTACTGGGAGCTTTTCACACTTCATGGCAGCTCTCTCCTTTCGTCGATTCTAAGCAAATTCTTTCAGCGTCTCTCGTAACGTCTGATACGCGCGGAACAGCAGGGACTTTGTCGCCGACTCGCTCAACTTGAGCACGGCGCTAATCTGTTTGTAGTCCATGTCCTGGTACTTGTGCATCACCACGGCCATCCGTTGCCGCTCCGGCAAGGCCATTACCTGTTCTCGAATGCGCCGCATTCGTTCATCCTGCAGCATATCCTGCTCGGCAAGCGGGCGAAGATCGGCCACGTCCGGTTTTGAACCTGTACCTTCATCCGCTTGGTCCAGAAAGATGCTGGCGGACGCGCGCTCGTACTTGGTGTTCCGAGCGTGGTTGATGGCCATATTCGCCGCGATCCGATACAGCCAGGTAGAAAAACGCGCCTCGGCGCGATAGGTTGCCCGGGCGCGGTAGACCCGCAGAAAGACCTCCTGCGCCAACTCTTCCGCCACGGCCTGACTGTGGACCATGCGGTACATGAAGTTAATGATCGGTCGGCGGTATTTGGCGATGAGAAACTCAAGGCAGGCCTCGTCTCCTGTGCCAGCCCGCTGCATGATCTCCGCATCGGTCATCTGGGCCAGATTGCCGGCCAGTCCAGCCGGCAGCCGGGAAGCCGCCAGCCTGGCGCTTTGTTCGTCCAGCGGGATGCGTTCCAGCGCAACCGTTCCCATACCTTGTGGAACACCCTCGGGGGAAGAAAGTTGCGTTTCTTCCGCCCAAATTGCTTCCGATTCAGGGTTTATCTTGGATTCGGATGCTTCCTCTAACCCCTCATCGCTGAGAATGTTTCCCGACTCTTCCGCATCGGTCTGCTCCTCGTTTTCCAGGGAAGGAGCGTCTTCGTCGGACGGGCCGGAAGAAGGCATCTTTCTATGAGATGGGGCTACCGCGGAGGCCAACTCAGCGCCTTCGCCGACAGTGCCGGATCGCGGATCGCCCTTATGATCCGGGTGTATTTGCGGGTCGGCGTCAGCCGAAACCGGCTCCGCGGGTTGCCGGCGCTGGTCGATTTCCCGTGGATGGTTCCGCCCCGGATTTCCGTCCATTGCAGCCATTGGGTGTGTTCGGATTCTAGCGTATACTGTGGCCAAGAGAGATGCTTCCAACGCATCTTAGTTTCATCCCGCCTACCCGGCAAGGGCCATTCGCGGTTCCCATTGCTGGAAATTCAGCCCCTGGCGAAGTAGGGCGCTTAACTCAGCGGTAGAGTGCCACCTTCACACGGTGGAAGTCGCAGGTTCGAATCCTGCAGCGCCCACCAGTATGTGAACGAAATCGAATGCTTCGCTCCAAATGCTTGCCGAATGCTAACCATCTACATTTAAGATAAGACAGTCGCAGATGCCGGAAAACAATTGACTTATGGGTGGCGCCAACCTGATGGGGACAGTGATGGAAAGAAATTGCAGCGGAGAAGTTCGCGGAAAATTTCCTCTGCCTGCGATTCTCCGCCGATTCGCGGTGGCAATTGCAGTTCTAACAGTAGCGGCTTGGGGAATCAGTTTCTTCTGCTATCGAGTTTTGCATCTGCACTATCCGTATTCCTATCCGATGGTGCCCCGGCAGTTTCGCCAACTGGATTTCACCATGTACTCGGGCTGTTTTCCGCAGTTGCCGCACTTTCCGGAAACCTGCGCGAATTACACTGCTTATCCTGCGTCAGCCCTCATGGTGTATCAGTTTTTTTTCCTGTTTCCCCATCCGCTGCTGGTGTTTATGGCCGCCGGAGTAGGCGTTTTTGCGGTAGCAGCAATCCTGTTAGCGCGCGCACTAGTGCGACGCGGCGTGGCTTGGCGGAGCGCATATCTCTATTGCGGAACAGCGCTGATTTGCTCCTATCCGATTTTGTTCGTGATGGACCAGGGCAACATTGAGGTTTATCTGTGGCTGGTCCTCGCTCTGGGAGTGTGGGCCTATATGCGGGGCGGCTGGACGCTGGCGGCTACGCTGTTCGGAGTGGCCGCTTCGATGAAGCTATACCCGGCTGTATACCTGGGGCTGCTGCTGGCGAAGAAGCGTTATAAGGCATTTTTCTTCGGAATCCTGGTGGCAATCCTGGCGACAATAGTTTCGCTGTGGATCTTAGGCCCCACTATCCACCTTGCCTACCTGGGAGTTAACCAGAGGCTGCACAATTTTGGTTCCACCTATGTATCGACAACACAGCCCGGCGGGATTGGATTCGACCACTCGCTGTTCAGTTTGGTGAAGGCATCGCTACCGGACCACAACTATCAGGCGTACGTCGGCCTGTATCTGCCATTGGCGGCGGTTGTGGGAACCGTAGTATATTTCTGGCGAATTTGGCGGCTACCTCGAATCAACCAGGTTTTGGCGCTTACGATTGCGGCAGTTGTGTTACCGCCGTTTTCCATTGAGTACACCTTGATTCATCTTTATATTCCCTGGGCCTTGTTGACACTCTATGCGGTTGAGACAGCAGAATCATCCGGAAGCTTGCAGCGGGTGCGCGGGCTGGGCGTTTGCTTTGTATGCTTTGCATTCCTAATGACGCCCGAAAGCTACTTTATCGTCGACAAAATCCGATTCAGCGGACAACTGAAAGCGCTGGTGCTGGTGGCGCTGTTCGTGGCTGCCCTGCGGTATCCGTTCGCTGAGACGGTGGAGACGAAGAGCGCCTGAACGCGCGAAGCTCGCGGGCTAATTCATCCCGCCGGGAAGTCTGGATGCGAACGGCGACGTGCAGTCGGAGTACCACCCGTGCAGATTGCACACCCAATCACGCGACGGTTCGCTGCTATCCAACCGCTTGACAATGGCTAGCAATTCTGGGGTCGTCAGAGTCCCTGTGAATAGCAGTAAATTTGCGCGCGGCATAATTTTTTCGCGTGCGGTTTCGGAATGAAGCAGCAATTGATACACGTCTCCAGGGGAATCCTGGAATGAAGGCGTCAACTGTCGGCTCAACTGATGGACACGCGAACCCAGCGGTACATATGCCTCATATAACCAGCCTCCATTTAGAAGCATTGAGCCGCTTTTACGAAAATATCTAGCTCCGACCCAATAGTACGGCACATAGTTGAGTTCGGTCGTAATGGGTGCATCCGGCAAACTGAGCGTTAGGCCGGACAGTCCCGCCTGACCGACCGGCGCTGTCTCAATCTCCGAGATTTGCGCGGCAACGGGTCGAATCATGGAGTTCGCCAACACAAGAACTGCGAAGGAATAGAGCAGGACGCTCGCCGCCAGGAGAGTTTCTTTCGGTCGACCTAACCCTCCAAAACCGCTGGCTGCGGCTAGCGCCCCGATCCATACAAATACAACCAGACGCTGAGAAAAATAGTTTGCCCCATTGATCACAGGCGGAAGAATTGGGACCGCAATCGTCAGAATCAGCGAGCCGACAAGAAAGGCCGTGGCAGGTGTGTACGCCCAGTGAAACCTGCCAGCCGCAGAAGAAGCAAGAACCAACGCGAGCAGGAGAATTGCGTACAACGATAAGCGGTACGCGATGACTGCGGGATGCGACCCGGAGAACATCGCGAGGGTGCTTAGCTTGGCGAGTTTGACGAGCGCCGCTTTGCGGTCATAGCTCTGCAATATGTTGCTTACAACCCGATGCTTTCCTACAAATAGCAATATGTACCCGATCGTTGCCCAGGCACCCGCCATGTATTGCAAATCCAGCCAATAGCGCTTGACGCCGACCTTGAAATGAGCGGCGCTCAACCCGGCCGACTTTAGGTCCCCAGTGAACCGGCAAAAGACATCCGCCCCCACCATGACGTAGATGAATAGCAGAGGCACCGGATGCGTCAGCGTCATCAGGATTACTACAGCCAGAAATGCCAGCCACAATCGATGGCTACGCCGCTCCACAGCGCGATACCAAAAACCCAGGGCCCAAAGGGCCATGCCAATCGCGAGGCAATAGTTATAGAACCCCATCCCCAAGGGCCAGTTGAGCAGAAGCGGAACGATAAAAAGCGATAAAAGATCGCCGCTGGGGCCGAGAAATCTGGCTAGATAGCGAAAACCAAAAGCCGTGGTAATGAAAATAAGGCAAACCAGGAGCTTGTCTGCCATGACATAGCCGAAGAAGTGCGCAACAGCGATTAAAAAATAATAATGCAGCGCGTAGGGCGGCAAGATGTGGCGAATGAAATAGTAACTCGCAAACTCTTTCGACCCGGAGAGCAAACTTCCCAGGACTGACGCGTAGTAAAGATGCAGAGACCCATCGAGCGAGGGGAAGAGAGGAAGAGTGAAAATCCACGCGCAGTACAAAGCCAGCAAGATCAAAAATGGCGCTAAATATCCGGCGGTTTTTTCTTCCGACTGACCAGAAACCATATTCAAGTTCCGCCTTCTCGCCGACCTCTGCTGTGACCGATCCTACGTTCCCATATAACAGACGGGCCCCGGAATCGGGGCCTGTGCTAATAAAATTTCAGCGCGATGGATACGGTATCTAAGCTCGATTCCATTCTTTGCTATTCGCCGAAATTGACCGACTCCAACCCAAGAAACAGCGCTGCCTGGCCGAGCTCTTCTTCAATGCGGAGCAGTTGATTGTATTTCGAGATTCGGTCGGTACGCGAAGCCGAGCCGGTCTTGATTTGTCCTGCGCCTGTTGCCACTGCGAAATCGGCGATGAAGGTATCCTCGGTCTCTCCGCTGCGATGGGAGATGACGGAAGTGTAGCCGTAGCGGCGCGCCAAATCGACGGCCTCAAATGTTTCGCTGACGGTGCCAATCTGGTTTACCTTAATCAAAATGGAGTTGGCGACGCCTTCCTCAATGCCGCGCTGCAAAATTTGCGTGTTGGTCACAAAGATATCGTCGCCGACAAGCTGGACGTGGTCGCCCAATTCCTTGGTCAAATAGGCCCAGCCTTCCCAATCGTTTTCCGCCAGGCCATCTTCCAGCGAAACAATGGGGTATTGCCGAATCCAGCCTTCCCAGAAGCGCGTCATCTGCTCGCTGGAATGCTCGCTCTTATCGGACTTCTTGAAGACATATTTATTTTTCTCCGCATCGAAGAACTCGCTGGCGGCAGGATCGATCGCGAGAAATACGTCTTCGCCCGGCTTGAAGCCCGCCTGAGCGATGGCCTCGAGAATCACTTCCACGGCCTCGGTGTTGGACTTGAGCGAGGGAGCAAATCCGCCCTCATCGCCCACTGCGGTGTTGTAGCCTTTCTTTTTCAGCACGCGTTTCAGGGTGTGGAAGACCTCGACACCCCAGCGCAGCGCCTCGGAAAAACTCTCGGCGCCCGCCGGCATAATCATGAATTCCTGGAAATCGACATTGTTGTCGGCATGCGCGCCGCCATTCAGGATGTTCATCATCGGAGTCGGCAGCGTGCAGGCGTTCACTCCGCCCAGATAGCGGTAGAGCGGCATGTGCAGTTCATTCGCAACCGCGCGCGCGGAAGCCATCGACACGGCCAGGATCGCATTGGCGCCCAGACGGCCCTTGTTGGGCGTTCCGTCCAGCGCAATCATGGTTTGATCGATCAAACGCTGGTTGCTGGCGTCCATTCCGGCCAATTCGGGAGCAATCACGCTCTCCACATTTTCAACGGCCTGCAAAACGCCTTTGCCCTGGTAGTGCTCCTGGTCGCCATCCCGCAGTTCGACGGCCTCATGTTCTCCGGTGGAAGCACCGCTGGGCACAATAGCCCGGCCCATCGCGCCACTTTGCAAAACAACGTCCGCTTCAACAGTCGGATTCCCGCGCGAGTCCAGCACTTCGCGGGCATGAATCGAGGTAATTTCAGTCATATCGCTCCTCAAAATCTTGTGGTCCAGCCGGTCATTCAGATGAGGACGGCGGTCCACGGGAATTGCATTTCCTTCGGTGGTCCGGATCGATTGGACAAACTCTGGCATGCTTGCGGCGATTTCAGCTTTGAATCCAGGTTAGGAAATGCGGGTAAGAGGGCCATCCTCGGAAGACTTCACCCAGGATGCGCCGACGAATGTCAAGGATTAAATCTTTTGCATCACGTCCAGTGTAACAAAGCTGACTGTTGGCCATTCGCGTTCCGCAGCGGAGGTGTCGGCGAGAACCGCGCAGCTCTGTCTTCATGCTTTCCTTGTCTCGGAAACGATGGTGGAAACAATCGAGAAAACATCACGGCTTGCGATTCCAGTTGCTGAAGTCGATAACGATGATAACTAGATTGATACCGCCTCACGCCGTCGGCGGCACAGCCCGTAAATGCTCCATTACACTGAGGATGCGGTGGGAACTGCGTCACGCCGTGTGCGAAGCCGTAACGCGCGCCGCGACAAAGGACCGTTACCTTGCGTCCAACGGAGTGAGTCCTGGCATCATCGATGAGCACGTAGAAGTTGAGAACGAAGACGTTGCGGTACGAAGTTCGCGAGAATCGCGAAAATATGGAGAAGCTGAATACACAATGAGGGTGGATATGAGAATTCTGACTGCTACAAGTCTCGCCGCTGTGATGGTCGCGGCAACAGCATTTGGGCAAAGTTCAAAACCCAGCCCCTATCAGGGCGTATCGCATCCGCCGGACGACGCCATCGTGACCAACGATCTGACTCCAACCCCACCGGCCTCGACAGATTCGCCGGACGCAATCCCCGGGTCGGTGAGCCAGCCAGCCGCACACATGGAGGCTGCTCCGACATCTCCGCAGGACCACGACTATATCCAGCATCCGGGGCTTGTCAGCAGGTCTGCGGATTCGCTCGACGCCGGCGTTGTCACCAGCGTTCCGGCGGCTGGCCAACCCGACGATTCAGGCATCGTGGTCAGCGTTCCATCGGGGCCAAATCAATTGCCGGAAGGGACCACTCTGACGGTATCGCTGAATCAGCAGTTGTCGACTGCCACAACCCAGCCAGGCACCATTTTCAGCGCTCGCCTCTTGCAACCGGTGATGAAGAATGACCGCATCGTCATTCCGGTCGGCTCCACGGTAACTGGGCGAGTGACATCTGTCAGCGAAGGGCGGCGCATCACAGGCGGCGCTTCCATTCGGCTGCGGCCAGATGAAGTGGACCTGCCCGATGGCACTCGGTATTTTCTGCACGCGGAGGTCTACGACCTAGGGAACCCCCACAAAGTGAAACCGGATTCCGAAGGCAATGTTGTCAACGTTGCCCACGGCAAGCGAACCGTTGCGGAAACGGGACTGCTGGGCGGCGGCGCGGCGGCGGCGGGCTTTATGATCGCCGGCGGCCCGGCGGCCCTGGTTGTCGGCGGCGCGGCGGCGGGCTACGTTGGAGCGCACTGGCTGCTGGAAAGTAAGCAGGCAGTGCTTCCCAAGGATTCCGAAGTCGTGTTCGGATTGACCCAGCCCATGTCGCTGGTGTCTTTCCACGAGTAACCCTGACAAAGTCGCAGCGGCGAAGATCCGTTGGAAGAAGATCAAAAGGCTCGGCGAGAGATTCATCGCCGGGCCTTTTCTTTTGGCCTTTCCGCAGTATGCGCGAATTTATTTGCCAGGCTCAACTGCGAGGCGAGCGTCCAGTGTCGAGCGATACAGCCGCGCGCACGGCTGACCGGTGCTGCAAATAACAAACATCAGTTCCAGGCCCTGCGGATGCTTCCTGACCGACTCCGCCACTGGATCGCCATCCATCGCGACAATGAAATCCGCCGCAGCGGCTGGATATTCAAGCGCCTGCCGCCAAAGATTGTAATCGCCTTCGTTGATCGTCCGGCGGAGTGGAAATCCAATCTGCTGCAGCGCCCCAATGTGCGCGGATGTGTACATCAGCAATGTCGCCTGCGGAGGGAGCACGATCAACTTGGTTGCCAATGCCTGTTCAAACGGAATGCGCGTCGCAGCATTGGCCTTGGCCTCCTGAAACACCAGCGGAGTGGCGTGCAGCAGGAAAGCATTGCTGGCGATGATCAGCGCGAACGCAAATCCCAGGATGGGCCGAGTCCACTGTGGTCGCTTCTTGATCGCAGCCAACACCGCGAACGCCGGAAACAGAGCGAATGCCGGCAGCAGTTCCATCCCGTACCGCGTGTTGTAGTAGGAGTTCGGGAACCATACTGGCAGAAAGATTGGGACAGAGCCATAGGCCACGGAATAGGCATAGAACGGGATGGGCATCCATAACAACATGGCAGCCGGGACCGCGAGACTGCGATAGCGGACCAACGCGTACGCCGTGCCCGCGGCAGCCATCAGCAACAGCCATCGCCCGCAGCGTAAGGGCGCCGCGCCCATCTTGGCAGACTTGACGTAGTAGAGAAATGCCCACGACAGATGATGCCAGCCCGGATACGGCAACGAACCGGGCTTGGTGGTTCGCCTGGCAATGGCCGCGGCGGAGTAGGGGCCGCGCAGAAAATCCAATGGGTCGCCGTACATGCGCCAGTTGTAGCCCAGCCAGGTCAACGGAGAGGCCAGTAAACCCAGCGTGCAAACAACAAAAACTCCCGCATTGGCCGACTCTTTCCACCATCCCCGACGCAGCGTCCAATATGCCACCGCGAGCCATGCGAGCGTACCGAGAATCCATCCATCGTATCGAGTAAAAACGGCAGCGATCAGGACCAGTGTCAATTTGATCAGCGCACTACGAGCAGCGGGCGCATCGGTCTCTCGCAGCGCCGACTCAAAAGCTGTGAGATGGACCACGCTCCAGATCATCAGGGCCAAAAAGAGCGGCTCTGTCATGGCGGTAACGGACATATACAGCAGGCCAGGATTGAGAGCAAGCGCAGCGAAGACCAGCAGAGCGAGCAGGGGACGCATCCATCGTCGCGCCAGCCGATAGATACCGGCGCAGGCCATCACGTAGCTGGCCATGGAAGGAATGGCTCCAGCCAACCCGCTCTGCCACCAGTCGGCGCGCTGCACAAATGGCAACAGCAAAAGATGCGGCAAGGGCAACCAAACAGAGCCCAGTTGGCTGAAGCCGGGACTGCGGGAATCGAAAATGCGCCGGGCAATATGGAGGTGTGCGACAGCGTCTCCATAGAGCAAGAGATACCCGTGCCTGGCACAGAAGGCGAGAGAAGCCGCGGTCAACAAAACCGCCACCGTCGACACCAGCTTGGTTTCTTCCCCAAATGTGGGAACGCCGCCGGATCGACTGGAGCGGTGAGTCGGCGTTTTATTCGGCATCGAGGTGCGAAAGCTCCTGGAAGCTCGCAAAGCGTTGGTCGATTTCTTCGCGCGTGAGCGCCTGTATCCGCTCCGTGCCAAAACGCTCCACGGCAAAGGAACCCATCACGCCGCCATAAAACATCGCCCGCTTGAATTGGGCTGGCGTGATCTCCGGCTGCGATGCGAGATGGCCGAAAAAACCGCCGGCAAACGAATCGCCGGCACCGGTGGGATCGACCACTTCCGCCAACGGCATTGCGGGTGCGCGGAAGAAACGGTTATGGACGCCGCTGGGAAAGGAATGGTCGCCAAAAAATGCCGTTGCGCCGTACTCGCCATGCTTGACAATCAGCGTTTTCGGGCCCATTTCCATGATGCGTCCGGCCGCCCGCACCAGGTTCGCGTCGTCGCCCAGCAGCTTGGCTTCGCCATCGTTGATCAGCAAAACATCCAGACCCTTCATCACCGCTTGCAGATTTTCTCTGTGGCCCGTGATCCAGTAATTCATGGTATCGCCGCAGACCAGGCGCACACGCGGCATCTGCTGGCGGACCTGCTGTTGCAGCGCAGGATCGATGTTCGCAAGAAAGAGAAAATCGCTGTCGCGATACGATGCGGGGATCTTGGGCTGGAAGCGCTCGAAAACATTCAGGTCCGTGCGCAGCGTGTGCGCCTCGCTCAGGTTCTCGCGATACTCTCCGGTCCAATGAAAACTGTTGCCCGCGGAATGCTCGATGCCTTCCGTGTCGATTCCGCGCGCGCGAAAAACAGCTTCATGCTGGGCGGTGAAATCTTCCCCGACAACGCCAATGACACGCACCTTCGTAAAGAAGCTGGCGGCAAGAGCAAAGTGGGTGGCGGCGCCGCCAAGGCAACGATCGACAGTGCCGTGGGGGGTTTGGATACTATCGAATGCAACCGAACCGACAACAAGAATGGACATGAAATGTACAAGACTTTCCTGGATTGATTTTTCCGGAGAGTCTACTGTTTCTCCGCCGGTTTTTCCGCCAACTTGTTCGCTGGCTGCAAATAGGGATCGAGCAGCAAGCGTAATTTCTGTCGCGTAGCCAGAGAGATCAGCGCCGGCCGGGTCAGGATCGCGCCTTTCAGCGCGGACTGGCAATGGCAAATCCGCTTGGCCGGCAGCGCAGCCACAACCGCATCCATCACCTTGAGCGCGGTCGCATTGTTCCGGTTCAGGGTGGCGACAATTTGTTCGGTCGTGACCGAATCGTGATCGGGATGCCAGCAGTCGTAATCGGTCACCATGGCCAGCGTGCCATAACACATCTCCGCCTCGCGGGCCAGCTTCGCTTCCTGCAGATTGGTCATCCCGATCACGTCCGCGCCCCAGGACCGGTAGAGGTTCGATTCCGCCTTGGTGGAAAACTGCGGGCCCTCCATGCAGACATAGGTCCCGCCCCGGGTGGCAGGAACATTTTGAACTCCACATGCCGCCATGATCGCAGTACCGATCTCCGGGCATACCGGATCGGCCATCGACACGTGCGCAACCACATCGGGACCGAAGAATGTGCTGCGCCGCGCATAGGTGCGGTCGATGAACTGGTCGGGAACGAGAAATGTTCCGGGCTTATGTTTCTCTTTCAGCGAACCGACAGCGGAAATAGAAAGGATCGCGTTCACGCCCACCTGCTTCATCGCGTAGATGTTCGCGCAATGGTTGATGTCGGAAGGCAGTATGCCGTGGCCCCGCCCATGCCGCGCGAGAAACGCTACCCTGCGCCCATGCAGCTCGCCGAATGTTAGCCAGTCGGAAGGATCTCCGAACGGCGTGCTGATCTGTTCCTCATGTGCGTTCATCAGTCCCGGCATGTGATAGAGCCCGGTGCCGCCGAGAATTCCAATCTCTGCATGAAACATTCTGGGATGTACTCCTTCGCTCATGGCCATCGATACACCTTAGACCCGCACGTAGCGCAAGACCGGGCCTGGGTCAGTATACCTTGTGGCCGCGGAGCATCTCCGGAACGGACATGGCGAGCAGCCAATGTCGCAGGTCCGTGGTCAAGTCCTTTTGCGGCATCTCGTTTTGGACGGCCACGCTGGTAGCACTGTCAACAATGCTGCCCATCATCACGAATTCGAGCTTGCGCGCCAGGTCCACTGGGAAGCTTTCACTGATAAAAACTGTTTTCCCGGAGACCGCAACCACGACCGGCCCCTCGGAAGTGTTCCAGATTCGGGTGATTGTGGACGCGTCCGCACCCCCCGAATCTTGTGCCGGCGCGATGACAGCATGATCGTATTTCCGCGGAACCTGCTGCTCGTACAGATTCGCGAAAGCCAGCGCGGCCTGCGGTGTCGTCCACCGAGACAAATAGAGCAGCGCCAATGAAGCGGGTGTATCCTGCGCGTCCTCAGTGGTGGCCGCTTTGTTCTGCGCGGTATAGTAAATTCCGCCTCGCCACGCCGGGGCCAGTACTTTCGCAACTGCGGGACCGCCAAAAAGTTCCGCCATCACCTGGACGTCGAACTCGCCCATCACTCCAATGTCGTACGGGCGATACTGCGGGTCGATCAGAGAATGAATGTCCGGCATCCGCAGCAACGGCACCGGTCCATGGTTGAGATACACGGCGGGGGTCATGATTTCGTAGGTCGAAGACGGCGGATGGTCCAGCATTCCAGCGAAGGCGGCTTCCCTGCCCTGGGCCGTCCACACCGCGCGAACAAAATCCAGGCCATCCACATAGGGAAATATCAACGATCGCTGCAGCAACAGCGGAGCATTGGCAAGCGTCGGCGAATCGCCTGTGTCGCTCATTGCCTGATTCATTTTGTCGGCAAGCTGCGGCGCCGTAAGAAGATTTTTCCCTGTAGGCGCCAGGATGTAATCGACGAAGACCGCCATCGCCTGGCCTTCGACCACGGCGTCGCGAACGGTATCTTCTTCATCGGTGGCGATGTGTTCGTTGTCCTGCCGCGCGTTTTTCGCGATCGGCAGATCGGTTTCGCGGTCCCATTTTTCCAGATGAATGTGCTGGTCCTGCAGCGCATGTGTCAGCTCATGGGCCAGCACAGGTTTCTGCTCGTCGGGCGGAATCCAATCCAGCAAATTCACGGTCTTGGTCTTATCGTTGTAATATCCGGCAATCTGCTCGCGAAGTAGCTGGATCAGGAAGGGCTTCAACTGGAAATCGCGGTCTAGCAGTCCAAACTTTTTCAGCACCAATTCACTGCGTTGCAGCCGTTTGGCATCGCGATCGTTCTGCAGTTGGCGCATCAGATACTGCTCCACTTCATCGCGAGTCACCAGGCGGCGTTTGACAGGATGCAATACGGGCAACCCAGTCTCTTTGCTGTCAAATTGCAAAATCGCATCGACTGAACTGAACAATTGTTTGGCCTGCTCCGGCGTAATGTGCGTGGTCGCGGTTGGATTGGAAGGCCTGGATGCGGCGACCGGGCCCGACGGCGCCATCGGCGTTGGAGGGGGCGGCGTGCCTTGGCTTGTCCCCGGCGGCTGCGGCGTGTTTGACTGGGCCCGCACTCCAAGCGACACAAACAGAAACAACAGACAGGAGAAAACCAAGGGTCCGCGTATCGCCAGGAACCACGCATCGCGCAGCCGGAAATACGCCGTCTGGCACAGGGCCGGACCGTGTTCCGGCAAACATTTGTCAACCTTCATCCAACCTCTTCCAAGGCGGGGCTGGTTCTCGATCCCCGCTATAATTTGGAGTGTACCTTTGTAAGACGTTGCATCCTGGCCGCTATGAGCAAATCCACCCCCAATCGAACTGAAACAGCTCCAGCCAGGTCATCGATTCAAGGGGCCATGGTGGAACTGACAGCGGAAGCGGAGGATGCCAGCGTGTCCGACCTTGCGCGAGCAACCCCGTTGGCCGATGCATTGGGAAGGTCGGCTTCCATGCCTCTTCGACAATATCGCGGCGCAGGAACCGTTGAAAACTTTTCCAACACGCCGGACGAACTGGCCGCGCTGCTCACGTCCGCCGGCGTCTACGATCTGGGTTGGCGACGTTTTCTTCGTTGCACCGGCGAAGACCGCGTGCGTTGGCTGAACGGCATGGTAACAAATTTCGTCGGCGGACTGGACGAGAATACCGGCTGCTACGCCTTTGTGTTAAACGCGCAGGGCCGCATTCAAGGCGACCTCGATATCTATCGGCGCGCAGATTCGCTGTGGCTCGAAATCGACGTGGCCCAGGTTGAAACGCTCACCGCTTTTCTCGATCGCTACATCATCATGGATGAGGTGGCTCTGGAGCCGCAGCCCGCGTGGACGGCGATTGGAGTTGCCGGCCCGCTTGCCGCCACGAAGATGGCCGCAGCCGGGTTGCCAGCCCCCACGTTGCCGCTGCATATTGCAGAAACAATCATGCGAGGACATGCTGTCGTGGTGGTCGCGGCAACCAGCCCGCTGGTTCCGCGCTACGAACTTTGGCTGGAGCGGAAACATGCGCTCGATGGATGGAATACGCTGAGAGATGCGGGGGTCATACCTTGCGGAGCGGCTCCGATCGAACAATTGCGCATCCTTGAAGGGACCCCAGCGTATTCCTTCGACATCACCAACAAGGACCTGCCGCAGGAGACCGGCCAGATGCGCGCGCTTCATTTCACCAAGGGCTGCTATCTGGGGCAGGAGATTGTCGAACGCATTCATTCGCGCGGAAATTTGCACCGTACTTTTACCGGCTTCGTTCTCGCGGATGCAGGCCCGACACCGGGAACGCCGCTGCTCGCCCATGGCAAGCCAGTGGGCGAAATTACCAGCGTCGCCCGCATCTTGGTTCCCGGTGTCGGCGAGCGCGCGGTTGCGCTGGGCACCATCCGGCGCGAGGCGTTGGAACGCAGCGCTGAATTGATGGCCGGTGAAACGGCTGCGATTGCTTCGCCGCTTCCATTTGACTTCACAAGCAACGCAGTCCAGCCTTGAGGAACGGCGACGACGGAGTCGACACACTTTGCAAAAGGAAATGAGTTGTCCTATGTCAGAAAAAGAACCGCAGATTACATTTACCGATCGCCGCAAGATTTCTTCCGATGGAGAAATTCGTCCGGGTGTCGCGCAAAGCGAGGCCGATGAACAGCGAGCACGCCAGGCCGATACGCCGCCACCGCCTGCCGCTGCGGCAAAGCCGGCGGAATCCGGTGCGGCTGAGGGCCGCGCCGCGCAGGCTGGCGCAAGCGAAAAGTCCGATGGCGGAGAAGCATCGGACGAGCAGTTACCCGAAGGCCCAACCGCGAGGGAAAGCGCCGAATCCAATGCCGCCTATCAGGAGACCACACAACAACTCGATGAGATGCTGCGGGCCAAGGCGCCGGACTCCTCGCATCTGGGGCCGGTTGTTTTCGACCATCTGGTGCAGTCCATGTATATGACCGCCATGATGAGCATGGGCGCGGGAACCAAGCCCGGAGAGAAGCCACGGGTCGATTTGATGGGCGCGCGTCAGACGATCGATCTGCTGGGCGTGTTGGCGGAAAAAACCAAGGGAAACTTGACCGCGAACGAGCAGCGCCTGCTGGAGAGCGCCTTGTTCGAGCTGCGCATGACGTTCCTGGAGATTACCAACGCCATTGCGCGCAATGCCGCCAACCCCGCGCAACAGCAGCCATCCAGGCGCAAGTGAGCGGCTCGGATACCAACAAACTTGAGCGCGCGGTATGAGAAAGTGGAGATGGAAGCAGAGATCGTTTTCTTAGGCAGCGGCACCTCCATGGGCGTCCCGACGCTGGGATGCAGTTGCCTTGTCTGCGCTTCGAGCGATCCCAGAGACAGCCGCACGCGGCCTTCGATTATCGTTTTGTTTGACGATGGCGGGGCCAAACGCTGCGTCCTGATCGATTCTGGCCCCGATTTTCGACAACAGGCCCTGCGCGAAAATCTGCACAGCATCGATGCAGTTCTGTACACCCATGCCCACGCAGACCATATCCTCGGCCTCGACGATCTGCGCCCGCTCAGCTTCAAGAGTCCCGGCAAAATCCCGCTGTACGCTGACCAGGCCACCGCCGCCGTGTTGCGGCATGTCTTCGAATATACGTTTTCGGAGAGCAACCATTATCCGTACAAAGCCCGGGTGGAGCTTCGTCCGCTTGCAGAGCGCACGCGCATCTTCGACGCCGACTTCGTAACAGTTCCTTTGCTGCACGGCACGCTTGAAACCGTTGGTTTCCGCTTCGGCAATGCAGCCTACTTGACAGATATGAGCGATATCCCGGAGGCGAGTTTTCCTCTGCTGCGAGACCTGGACGTATTGATTGTGGACGCATTGCGCCGAACACCGCATCCGAGCCATTCAAACGTGGAAACATCGTTGAAGTTCGTCGAAAAAATTCGTCCCCAGCGCGCCTATTTTACGCATATTGCTCACGACCTGGGACACGTTGAGACGGAAAATGAACTTCCCTCCAACGTCCGCATGGCCTATGACGGACTTCGCATTCCAATTGAGTTATAACCATGCAAACATTCCACTCAATTGAGGAGATTCCCGGCAACTTCGGTCCGTCGGTTGCGACCATTGGGAATTTCGATGGCGTGCATCGCGGCCATCAGGCTGTAATCCAGGAAGTGATTCAACGGGCGCGCGCCCTTCATGCTCGCTCGGTTGCTGTCACGTTCGATCCTCATCCGGTCCGCGTCGTGCGTCCACAGACGCCGCTGCGCCTGATTGGTCGGCAGGAACAAAAGCTCGACTTGCTGGCGCAGACCGGCGTCGACGCGGTACTCGTTCTTCCTTTTACGCAAGCGCTTTCTCGACTGACGGCGCGTGAATTCGCCCGCGCGGTCCTTCGCAATGCATTGAAGGCAGTGGAAGTGCATGAGGGAGAAAATTTTCGTTTTGGCGCCGATGCTGGCGCGGATGTGCGTGAACTGTCATCGCTTGGCGAGGAGTTCGGCTTCAGGGTCCGCGTGCATTCGGCAACCGAACGTCGAGGCAAGATGGTGTCCAGCAGCGCTGTGCGAGGCGCCATCGCGGCGGGAAACATGCGTGCGGCGCGGCAACTTCTGGGCCGTTCCTTTGAGATTTTTTCTACGCCGTCGCCCGGTCGCGGCTACGGATCGCGCTACACCGTTCCCACCATCAACCTGGCACCCTATGAAGAGTTGCTGCCGGCCAACGGCGTGTACATCACCTGTCTGGAATTGACCGGAGAGCGATTTGGGTCCGTCACGAATGTCGGCAACCGCCCCACCTTCGGCGAGGAATCGTTTGCGGTGGAAACCCACATCCTCGACTTTCATCCCATCTCGCTGGACGAGAACACGCAGTTGCGGCTTCGCTTCCTCGACCGCATTCGCGCAGAAATCGCGTGGCCATCGCCCCAGGCACTGAAAGAGCAAATCGGCAAGGACGTGGCACGCGCCCGGCACTACTTCGCGCTCTATCAGGCGCTGCCTGGGCCCAATTCTCAGCCGTGAACGCGCGTGAAACGCAATCATTCTTCTGTGAAGACAGCAGGCCCGAATGGTGCAGGATTCGGGCCTTTGGGATGACTTGCCAAGGCTTGCAGGAAAAAGAGGTACATGCACGCAGGTTCCGCAATGGCCAAGGATTTACCTTGCTGGTTCAGCCTCCGTCTGCTGGATTTCTGCGCCGGAGGGGTTTGCGGGGGTCGGCCCTGTGGATGCTTCACCGGGAAAAGCTTCGTCTGGATGGTCGGCGATGGCCGTTCGCATGAAGCTCATCCAGATGGGCAACGCCACGCGCGCGCCGGTTTCCTTGTCCCCCAGGGATTGGCGATCGTCGTAGCCGACCCAGACGCCGCAAGTGATGGACGGGGAAAATCCAAGGAACCATGCGTCGGTAAAGTCATTGGTCGTGCCAGTCTTGCCTCCCAGGGGATGATGCAATTGGCTGGCGACGGCCCCCGTCCCCTGATGGGCAACCGCCTCGAACATCTGCATCATTTGCCGCGCCGTTTTCTGGTCCGTGGAGACATGCACGTCGGGGGTATCGTCCCACAAAACCTCTCCGTCGGCGGTGGTCACACGGTGGACAAAGTGGGGTGTCACGCGAATGCCATCGTTCGGAAAGCTGCTGTAGGCCGCCACCTGCTCATCCAGGCTGATCTCCGCCGCGCCTAACGCGATGGGCAGGAATGCGGGAATGTCGGAGGTGACCCCAAACCGATGCGCGGTCGCAATCACTTTGTGGATACCGACCTGGTCCGCCAGTTTCAGCGCAGGAATATTCAGGGAATCGGCGAAGGCGCGCTGCAGCGTGACATTTCCCAGGTAGCGATGCTCATAATCGTGCGGAATGTAGGGGCCGGACGCGGTACGGAACGTGGTCGGCCCATCGAGAATGATGCTGTCGGGTTTGTACCCATCTTCCATGGCCGCCGTGTAGTCATAGATCTTGAAGGACGAGCCGGTTTGCCGTTGCGCCTGAGTGGCGCGGTCATATTGGGAAAGATTGAAGTCTCGACCGCCCACCAGCGCAAGAATGTCCCCGCTGGGATTGTCTACGGTCATCAGCGCAGCCTGTACGCCGCTGTCTTGTTCCAGGGAGGCATCCAGCAAATTGCCATCTTCCTGCCCGCTTCCTGCCGACGGGGCGACCGCAATTTTGCTGACGGACTGTTGGCCAGCCGCTTGCGGCAGAATGCGCACATACACAATATCGCCGGTCTGAAGCAGGTCCGTGGCCAGTTCCTTTTTCGTCCAGGCCCAACCCTCGGGAGCGATGATGGCGCTCCGATTCTCACCCACGCGCACCGTCACTTCATACGGCAGCGCCTCCGTCACCACCCCATGGATGTAGGTTCCCGGCGTTGGATTGGTGTTCCAGTCCGGATGACGGAATGCATCGATGGAACTGCCGGCGGCGATCACGTTCAACAGGTTGCCGCGCCAACCTCGTCGGCGTTCATAGGAGGCGAGTCCATCCAAGACGGCAGCGTTCGCCGCCTGTTGCAGTTTCAGGTCCAGCGTGGTGTAGACGCGCAGCCCCGATTGGTGCACCATGTCCGAGCCGAATCTCCGGTCCAGCTCCTTGCGGACTTCCTCGACGAACCAAGGGGCGACCGTGTTCGGAGGCGGTTCGATATGCAGCCCCAACGGGCTGGATTTCGCTTCCGCTGCCTGTTGCGCGGTAACGACGCCATCCTCCAGCATCGCATTCAAGACCAGATTGCGCCGGACAAGCGCCCGCTCCGGATGGGTCACGGGAGAGTAATAGGAAGGCCCGCGAGGAAGCGCGGCCAGCAAGGCGGCCTCCGGCAGGGTCACCTCGCGCGCATGTTTGCTGAAGTAGTATTCCGACCCGGCTTCAAACCCATACACGCCCTGGCCCAGATAAATCTGGTTGGCATACAGGGTAAAAATCTGTTGCTTGGTAAAATTCCTCTCAATCTGAATGGAGAGCAGCACTTCCTGCAGCTTGCGATGAAACGATCGTTCCGGAGAGAGAAACAGGTTCTTGGCCAACTGCATGGTCAAGGTTGAAGCGCCCTGTGCGCGCCGGTCCGCAGTCAGGTCTCGATACGCAGCCCCTGCCACACGAAACAAGTTCACTCCCCAGTGGCTTTCAAAATTCTTGTCTTCAATGGAAATGACAGCATGGCGGAGCATCGGAGAGAGGTCGTCGTACCCGACAACAATACGGCGCTCCAGCGCGAACGATCCAATCTGGCTGCCGTGGGCGTCGTACAGCAGTGTTGTCGTATTGGGCCGGTATCGTTCAAGGTCCTGTATCTGAGGAAGGTCCACCGTATAGATCAGCAGCAGTCCGCTGAGCGCGCCAAACATCGCCGCCAGAGTTGCGAGGACCGCAAATGCCGCCGATCCGGCCAGCTTTTTCCGCCGATTGGAGGGTGGACGAAAATCGGCCCGGCGTACGCCGCCGTGCAGTCCGTGGGACGACTTAAATGCTGGAGGTGTCAAGGACAGTCCTGATGCAATTCTCGTACAGCTTCGAGCAAATCGTGGAATTCTGCGCCCTTGGCAGAGTTTCTCCTGGGCAAAATCGCAAGGCCCGGGTCCGAACTCAGAAGGAATCTGTCGAATGGCTTCGCCTAGCGCGGATTTCCTGTTGCGTCGCCCATCCGGGTCCAACAATGAGCGTCTCGCCGCGGCGAGACGCGCGAAGATTGACCACTTCGATTACGCCCATACGAAATCCGCTCTCTCGCATGTCGGGGGGACTGCGTGTCTGCCTACGCGGCCTTGTCTTGCTTCAACAACTCCAGTGCTTTGTTCAACTGATCGTCCGGCTGGGCTGCCGCAGGCGGCGCAGGGCTGGCCTTCGCGGCTCCGGGCGGTGTAGGGACCGTCACCAGGCCATGCGGTGAAGCTGGCGTCTGTAATCCAAAACCACTGTTCGCAGCCACCATGACATTCGGCGTTACGGCCTTGTCCTGAATGGCTTCCCCGTCCGGCGCATGATATTTGGCGACCGAAAGAAACAACATGGCGCCATCTGGCAGAGGGATCTGCTTTTGTACAGAACCCGCACCGAAGGTGCGGTCGCCCACGAGCTGGGCGCGTTTGTTCTCCTTTAGCGCAGCCGCTACAATTTCCGCCGGCCCCGAGGTCCCGTGGTTCACCAGGACCATCAGCGGAGCGGAGGTGACAAAATTCTTTGGGTCAGCCGTCCAGGCTTGTTTCGGGTAGGTCTGGCCTTCCAGAGTGGCAATGGTGCCCGACTTTAAAAAAGCATTCGCAAGCTCGACTGCGGAGTTCATATCTCCGCCGGTCACGTCGCGCAGGTCGAGCAGGACCTTTTGCTTTCCTGTGGCCTGGACATGCCGCAGTTTCGTCAACATGTCATCCACTCTGTTCTGGGTCAGGTCGTACGGCTTCAGATAGAGAATGCTGCTGTTCTCATACTCGTCTACGTGCAGCGCCGGATAGTCGGTCGTGGAGCGGGTGAGTGTCATGGCGTCGGGGGTGGCGCTGGTCGGCTCAATCACGGAGAAATGCAGCGTCGAGCCTGGCTGGCCGTCGAGCGACATCTGGATCAACTGCAATGGCATGACGCGGGTGCTTTGATTGCCAATCTCTTCAATCACATCTCCATCGACGATCCCGGCGTGGTCGGCGGGGCTGCCCGGAACGACAGACACGACCGTCGCGTAACCGTAGCGCTTGGAAATATGTACGCCGATTTGAGCTTTGCTTTCGCTCTCTCGCGATTGGTAGAGCTTGAACTCGGACGCGGTCAGATAACCGGAATCCGGATCCAGGCCCTCCAGCAGTCCATGCAGCGCGCCGGTGGTCACGTCGGGGATGTTCGGGGTCACCACATAGTCATTCTGAATGTACTGCAGGACTTCGCTATAAACTTCCATCTGCTGATAGGCGCTCGCATCCGAGCCGGCGCGAACGCCACCGGGCAGAAATCCGCCCAGGAAAACAAACACGATCAGCAACACTGAGATTGCGAGCAAAGAAAGTTTCAGAGCTTTAGGCATACGTAAATTAGGGGCGGCACGCGGACAACAGCGCCGTTGCTATCAGTGTACAGCTTTCACCGCAAAGTGAAGGAATCGGTGGACGCGAAATACCTCGCCAAAATACATTTGGAATGCCAAGCGCGGAAACGCACGCTTGGCCAATGTCCGCCTTCACAGACACATGGCATTCAGCCGGGTCATGCTCCATTACGCCAGGAGCAGATGGAGGTAGAAAATGTATGGAGTGAAATGGCATGTCACAAACGCGATTCGATCGTCTGGCTCGCAATCGACCCTGAAAGCGCAGGCTTTTTCCAATTCGCACGCGAGTTTAATACCCAGTGAACGCGCTCTCCGGCCTACTTTTTCGACATGGAGCGCAGGTAGACCACCAGGTTCCAGATCTCGTCGTCCTTGGCGCGATCTTCCCCTGGCATTTTTCCCTGCCCGTTCTTAATGATGTAGAAAAGCTCTCCATCCGTCCGGTTTTTCAAGGTGTCCGGATTGGTGAAGTCCATCATTGTCAGACTCATGTCCGAAATGATTCCAGGATCTCCCTTGCCGTCGCCTTTGGCCCCATGACACATGGCGCAGTCGATCCCATACACATTCTTGGCGTGGGCCTGGGACTCGGTTGTGGGGGTGATCGGGTTAACCATACGTGCCGCTGCGACGGGAATCACCGTAAGGGCAGGCGTAGCAGGCGCAGGAGCGGTCGTTTTCTGCTGGGGCGAGAGCGCAAAGAGTAGAGGAAGAAGGGCGAAGACAGGATTCGGCATATCGTAAGCCTCCTAAACTACCGAACATACATGCTACGGCCCAACCCCAGAGATGTCTATGTTTCCCATCGCAAATCGCCCGATTCGTTGGGTCGGCAGGCCATCCTTGCTCTCCATTAGAAAACTTTTCTCTTGACACAGAGTACTCTTCTTTATAGAGTATTCTCGATTAGGCGCCTTCCCGCTTGGAAGACGAATTTGGATGGCGGAAAGCGTATATGGCGCATGCCTGGCGTGGCCCCATGAAAAATATCTCTCGAAATTGCCTGAAACCTGTCTCTGCTCTGAGTGAACGTCATCCGTTGTTGACTCGCTGTCTCGCGCTGCTATTTTTTCTGGCTGGAATTATTCTCTGCGCACGCATGCTCTGAAATTCATTTTCAGGATTCTGAAAGGAAATCACGATGACCGAACAAGAAACACAACAGGAACTACTCACCCGCTTTGAGCTGGTCGAGATGATGGTGAAAGAAGGACGCCGCTCGACAGAATACTGGGGCTGGACTTTCGTCCTTTGGGGAACCGCCTACCTGATCGCCATCGGCTGGACCTACGGGTCGCATCGGCCCGATATTGCGTGGCCTGTGACGATGATCGCCGCCACGATCATAACCATCATCGTGGCGACCAAAAAGAAAATAGCGAAACCACAGACGCCGGTTTCGCGCGCCATCGGCGGCATATGGACTGCGGTCGGCACAGCCATCTTCATATTCTGTTTTGCCGTTGCCATCAGTGGACACTCCGAGGCGCATTCTTACATGGCCGCTGTGGAGATCCTTCTAGGGGTCGCCAATTGCGCCATCAGCATGGTCCTTCGTTGGCGTGGGCAATTTATGGTCGCCCTTCTATGGTGGACCTCCGCCGTGGCAACGTGTTTTGTCAGCTTGCAATGGATCACGCCCATCCTGGTTTTCGACACGCTCGTCGGATTCCTTGGCTTTGGACTTTACCTGATGTACCGCGAACGTCGCCTCCGGGTGCAGCATGACTGATCTACCCGAACTCGATCCCGTGATCCACGGCAAGCTGCGGCTGGCAGTCCTCTCCCTGCTCTCCAGTGTTGACGATGCGGAGTTCACCTGGCTGCGCGACAAAACCGGCTCGACCGACGGCAATCTAGGCGCCCACTTGTTGAAGCTGGAAGAAGCCGGCTATATCGGCGTAGAAAAAAAGTTCATTCTGCGCAAGCCGATCACGCTCTACCGCATGACGGAAGCCGGCAGAACTGCACTCGCGGGTTATATTCGTGCGCTGCGGATTCTGTTGGGTTCCGCGCTCAAGTAGTTTTTTTGGCCAATCAACTCTGTTTTATAGAGTTCTCCACATTGTACGACGTACGGAAATTCGATGGAAAGGGAAGATACATTATGGAACGCTTCATCGTTCGGTTCGCACAACCAAGAGGGTCCCGCAGATTGATTCTTTTCACGCTGCTCGCCTTCATTCCCATGCTCGCCTCCGCGCAGGCAAGATCGGCCCCGGATCCAGTCATCCTTATCGCGGCACAACGCAAGGCCATGGCCCCACTGGCATTCCTTGACGGCGTGTGGAGGGGCCCCGCATGGATTATTTTGCCATCCGGCCAAAAGGAGACATTCACCCAGACGGAACGGATCGGGCCATTTCTGGATGGGTCCGTCAAGGTCATGGAGGGTCGCAGTTATGGCCCCGATGGCAAGATCGTCTTCAATGCGTTCGCCATTCTTTCCTACAATTCCGTCCAACGCGCGTACTCGATGCACTCCTACGCCCAGGGCAACGTGGGCGATTTTGCCTTCACGCCTTCCGCCCATGGATACACGTGGGACATTCCCGCAGGCCCCATGACCATCCGTTACAGCGCAGAGGTCAAAGGCGGCGTTCTGCATGAGGTGGGCGACCGAATCCTGCCCGGCAAAGATCCCGTCCAATTCTTTGAAATGAATGTCAAACGCGTCGGCGACGCCAACTGGCCTGCTGCTGGAGCAGTCGGCCCGCGGTGAAGATGCCAGCCATACTGGAAAAAACCCAATCTAACCAAAGGAGAAACTTCAATGCAAACTCAATCTTCATTTCCATCGTCGATGCAAGACGACGCAGGCCGCGCTTTCGGATTGGCCATCGGCAACCTGTTTCTTGGAATTTTCGGGATGGTATGGATCGTGATCGGATTGGTCGTCGGCGGCAGAAAAGACCCATGGATCTTCGCCGGCCTGGCCTGCTTCCTATTGGCAATCGTGGCCGTCAGCATCCAGACGATGCGGCGGACACACGGCCGCCTGGACCGCAGCGAAGCCAACCGGGAAATGAAAAAGAAGATAAACCGCCAATTCGGACTGGTCAACTGTCTCCAGTGGGGATTGATCTTCCTTGCGGTTTACGGGCTGGAGTATCTGAAACTCGACAACTGGATCCTGCCCGCGATCGTTTTCATCGTCGGGGCGCATTTCCTTCCACTGGCGCGCCTGTTCGAGATTCGAACGTATTACTATACCGGCGCGGCAATGGTGGCATGGGCCATCCTCGATCCATTCCTGTTTATCGCGGGCAAAAACGACTGGATTGACGGCGTCGGAACGGGTGCGATCCTATGGATCACCGCTCTCTTCATCTGCTGGCAGATATTTCACCTGCTCGGGCGAATCGGTCCAGCCGAGTTGAACGACACTGCCGTCCCGCCTCAAGCGGCGGCCGCTCTCGATCTGAATACGGAACTTCCGCGCAACGACATGCGCACTTTCAAGTGCGTCCAAGGATAGACCTTCCGCTGAAGAGGCGAGCGACTGATGCGCAAGTTTTGCCTATTGAGGACGCTGCAGCTCGGTAATGCGAAGGGTGTCGACGGGTTTGAGATATCCCTTGCGACGAAACCAGTCTTCCATCGCAACCCTCAAAGCTTCCAGAGGCACGCGGAAACCCACCTCCAGCAGGCCGTCGCCCACCGGCAGGGTGTCGTCGAAAATGGCGTCGTTGGTGAAGTTCCGCATGGCAAAATTGTCGATCCATTGCACCGGGCATGGATGCCGCTGCCCTGCCGCATCGACGGATTCGATCTTCAATTTGCGCAGAAACATGCGGTTTACTCTTGCGCCCGTGGGCCGGCATTGCGGACCGCGTCCGGAACATCGAACCTGACAAAATTCTCCTGGAATTTTGCCGCCAGCATCGCGGCCTGGCGATCGTAGGCATCGCGATCTTTCCACATGTTGCGCGGATTCAGAATGTCGTACGGCACTCCGGGATACGAGGTTGGGATGCTGAATCCAAAGGTGGGCTCTTTCACAAACTCCACCTCCGCCAGTTGTCCGTCCAACACTGCATGGACCATGGTGCGCGTATGCGGCAGACCCATGCGTTGACCGACGCCATAGGGTCCGCCTGTCCAGCCGGTATTTACCAGCCAACACTGGGCGTCGTGCCGGCGCAGGCGTTCTCCCAGCATCGCCGCATACACCTTGGGCGGCAACGGCATAAAGGGCGCGCCAAAACATGTGGAAAAATCGGGTACAGGTTCGCTGCCCATCCCCGTCTCGGTGCCCGCCAGTTTCGCCGTGTATCCCGACAAGAAGTGATACATCGCCTGCTCCGGCGTCAGCTTGGAAATAGGAGGCAGGACCCCAAACGCGTCTGCGGTCAAAAACAAAACGTTCTTAGGATGGCCGCCAATGCTGGGGACCAAAGCATTTTGAATGTAATCGATGGGGTATGCGGCCCGAGTATTTTCTGTGAAGTGGATGTCGCGATAATCCGGCTCGCAGGTCTCTGGATCGATCGCGACATTTTCCAGCACCGATCCAAATCGAATCGCGTGATAAATCTGCGGTTCCTTCTCCTTCGACAGATCGACGCACTTGGCGTAACAGCCGCCTTCAAAGTTGAAGACGCCGTTCGGGCCCCAGCCATGCTCGTCATCGCCAATCAGACGGCGATAGGGGTCGGCGGAAAGCGTGGTTTTCCCTGTGCCGGAAAGTCCGAAGAACAGCGCCGTCACTCCATCTTCACCGACGTTGGCGGAGCAGTGCATGGGAAATACATCGCGTTGGGGCAATAGAAAATTCAAGACGCTGAAGATGCATTTCTTCATCTCGCCAGCATATTTTGTGCCGACAATCAAAACGATCCTTCGCGTGAAATCCAGCAGGATTGCGGTGGAAGATCGGGTTCCATCTCGCTCCGGAACAGCTTCAAACTCCGGCGCCGCGATCACCGTGAACTCCGGTACATGCGTCGCCAGCTCTTCCGGCGTGGGGCGCAGAAATAATTGATGCACGAATAGCGCCTGCCACGCGTATTCGGAAATGATCTGCACCGGCATCTGGTAATGCGGATCGGCACCCGCAAACAGGTCCTGCACATACACGTCGCGATTGGCCAGGTACGCCAGCACGCGATGGTACAGCGCATCGAACTTCTCCGGCTCCAGCGGCTGGTTGACCTTGCCCCACTTCACGGTCTCGCGAGTGCGGTCGTCCTGAACAATGAATCTGTCTTTTGGAGAGCGACCGGTGCGCGCGCCGGTATAGGCAACCAGCGCGCCATTGGCGGCCAGCTTCGATTCTCCGCGGGCCAGTGAGACCGCAACCATTTGAGGAACAGAGAGATTGCGATGAATCCTGCCCGGCGTCAGCCGGGCAAGGACAGGTGTATCGTGGACGGCCGCTTCAACCGGTAGCATACGTGCTTCGCTCCTGGACTTGACCAAACCTTCCATTGTGCCATAGAACCGGCCTCCGGAAGTTATCCGGCGAGATGAACGGTGGTGGGGCGGTATGCGGTCACGGGCAGCAGGTTCGCTGTACGCAAGCGCAAATCTGCGTCCATTGGCGCGGCACCGGACGCTCGCGTCCGTGAACTCTTCACAATTCCAGATCGTTCGGACTCACCCTAATCCCCCGCACCAAATTTCGGTAGCCACCAGGTAACAAGCGCTGTAATATGGGTCATCGCCGGAGGCTTCCGTGAGACCCAACCGCCCTGCCCCACCTGTGTGGCTAATGGGCCTCTCGAATTCCACCGTAGGACTCGCAACTGGGATCGTGTTCTTCGTCATGCCCCAGTTGTTGGCGGCGCAGCATGTCCCTGAAGCAACGATCGCGGGAATCACGGCGGCGGCCATGTCCGCCAACTTCTGGGCTGTGATCTTCAGCCCAATGCTCGACGTGCGATTTAGCCGGCGCTGGTATGCCACTGTTTTCGCCGCCGGGACATCGCTCCTGATGTTCACTGCGATGACGAACATGCATCACCTCGTCATCCTGGAAATTGCACTGGTTTTGGGGGTGGCGACCGCTGGGCTTTCGACAGCGGCCCTTGGCGGATGGCTCTCTGTGGTCTGTCGCGATCAGGAGAAGAACAAGCTCAGCGCTTGGGCCAACATCGCATTCATTTGCGGAATTGGCGTGGCCTCGTCAGTAGGCGCCGAGTTGGTTCACCATCTGACGATGTGGCTTTCCGCGTCTCTTCTGGCTCTGGTTGTTTCTCTTCCCACAACCATTTTCCTGATCATGCCCGCGCCCGGCCCCGATAGAAGGCTAGCCGGGGAAAGCTTCGTCCAGTTCAATCGCGACGTGCTGGCGCTGCTGCGCCGCCGCGAAGTGTTGATCGCGCTTCTGTTTTTTGTGTCTCCATGCAGTTCTTTCGCACTGACCAACATATTAGGCGGCCTCGGGGCCGACTTCCACGCGTCCACGCGGATGATAGGTCTTGCCGGTGGAGCTGGTGCATTCCTGTCCGGTCTCGCAGGTTGTTTGGTGTTTCCTATCATCGCCCGACGGATGCCGCTGCGCCTTCTCTACCTGGCCAATGGAATTGTGGGCGGCCTCTTTACCCTGAGCCTCATTGTGCTGCCCCGTGAGCCATGGAGTTACGCACTTGCGTTGCTCGGTGAATTCCTGTTTCAGGCCGGAGCCTATTGCATCCAATATGGGATTGTGCTGGAGACGATCGGCCAGAACAATCCGCTGGCCGCAACAACTTTCGCCTTCCTGACGGCGGCCACCAACATTCCAGTGACGTACATGATAGTCGCCGACGGCCGGGGTTATGCCATGGGCGGAGTCGCCGGAAGCCTCGCCATCGACGCAGGAATCGGAATCGCCGCTTGCCTGCTGCTTGGCTTGCTTCTCTACCGTCTTCCCGGCAAAGCTTTCGATTCAAATGTTGCAGCCATTGAACCCCTCAATACGCTTCCGCAGGAAGACTGATCAGACACGCCGCGGGCGGCTTCGACCGCAATCTCCGGTGGAACTGCGTTGGGTTAATTCGCGGCGAGGATAGGAAGGACGGGGAGGTTGCGGGTGCTGCCTGCCTCCTGCATCACGATGTCGAGATGGGCCAGCACTTCATCGACCGTCATGGTGTAGATTTCGCGGCCATTGTCGTAGCCGTTCTCGATTGCCTGCTTCAGATAGTGTCCGGCGATTTGCGCGGCCAGATAATCCGTGATGACATTGCCTCCGGACCGCTTGCGGAATTCCACCCAGGCAGGCAGCGGCATGGCGATCGCCAGAGAACGCCCATTGACGAGAAAGCGGACATCGACGGCATCCGCGTGCCGGGTTGCGATGGCGACAATGTTCCCTTTCCAGGCGCAATGCAGTTGTTCGCCGGTCCAGTGGTCCACGGCTTCAAAGTCTTCATACATAATTACAAGCCTACTTGGCGGACGGTCCCGGATCAAGTTGCAGGTTTGCCGCATCCAAATTTAAACTGGCGAAAAGCGGTCGCGGACGGCAGCGGGCGCGCCCGCGATGCGGTGGCCCAATCTGGCGCCGCGTGGGGCAGTTTTCCCAAAATAAAAAAATATTCTCAACCATTCCGCGTCGATCCGCGTCCAACAATGGTTAGTACGATTAGGAATAAGAGACGGAGTCCACAGAATGGCCAATACCCCTAGCGCGAACCCACAGGATACGCGGCTGTATTTCGAGAAACGCTTACGGCAGCGCCAGCAGGAACTGGAGCAGGCCGTGGCCAGCACGGTGGCGCAAGCGCTCGCCAGCAACACCAATGACACGCAAGACGTCGCCGACCAGGCGGTCGCGGGCTATCAAAAGGAATTGCTGTTTTCTCAAGGCTCGGTACGAAGCGCGCAACTGCGCCTGGTGCGCCAGGCATTGGCGCGCCTTGCGGACGGAACGTTTGGCGAATGCGTCCGCTGCTACCAGGCCATCGGGGCCAAACGGATCGAGGCGCTTCCCTGGACCCCGTATTGCATCGATTGTCAGGAACGCATTGAGAAGGGCGACATCGAACCGACCGCTTCCGTCGCCTGAAAAGCGTCGAGAGAGCCGGAAACCAAGGAATATTCTGGAGCAAGTGGGTTCCGCTGGCCTTATTTCATGGCGGCCATGGCAGCGCGGAACAGCGTTTCAAAATCTTTGCCCGCTTCCGGATCGCGAGCGATGGCGGCTTCCACGCCTTTCTGCGCGACCGGGCGCTGATATCCCAGATTGACCAGCGCGGACAGGACATCTTCCGATACCGGCGTCGATGAGCTTGCGGCTGCCCCCGCAGAAGCCAGTTCCTGCAACTTGTCCTTCAACTCCAGCACGATTCGTTCGGCTGTCTTCTTGCCGACTCCTGGGATGCGGGTCAGCGTGGCGTGGTCGTGGCCGTGGATCGCGGCGATGAGCCGCTCCGGCGGCAAGCCGCTGAGCACGGTAATGGCGAGCTTGGGGCCGATTCCGCTGATGGAAAGCAGCTTTTCGAAGAGCCGCTTCTCCGTTGCAGTCGTAAATCCGAACAGCGCCAGCGCATCTTCGCGAACGTGGGTGTAGACCAGGAGAGCGACTTCGTTGCCTTCTGCGGGCAGCGCCGTGAAAGTTGGAATGCTGATGGTCACTTCATAGCCGACGCCCGCAGCTTCGACCACCGCCGTTTGCGGAGTCTTGGAAAGAAGCCGTCCGCGCAGATGTGCAATCATGCGCCGATTCTATCGCCTGAGGAGTGCGTATGTCGCAGGACTGTGGATGCAGGGAAGAAAATTGCTAACGATTGCGGCGGTAGAGGATGGAAAATTCATGGCCGGCAGATGCAGGAAACAGTTGCGCAACGGCTCGCAGACGCTCCGCCAGCGCGGGCGCGGCGAGCAGCGGATATTCGCGTTCCCGTAGCTCGCTATAGTCGAAATCGACAGTGAGCGAGAGAAGATAGATGGCGACGGCGTCGGAAAAAGCAGCTTCAAGATACTGCGTGCGCGCTTTTTCGTCGACAGCGCGGCTTTCGATCACCGGCTCCTGCGTGGGCTTGCCGATCCAGAATTTTGGCCGCCGCCGCTTGGTTTGCGGTACGGCAATCTGCCCAGCGTTTGAGCCGAGCGCTTTCGCTCGCAGTTCCCACGCATCCTGGCTGGTCTCTCCGCGCACATTGGCTTCGGCCTGCGACCAGACCGTCCGCATAAAACTTTCCGGCACGCCGGCGGCATCGACAAAGTGATGACCGGCATTGATGTAGAACTCGAAGGAGAGCGCGAACCGGTCCTGCATCAGGCGGGTAGAAATAAAGACGCAATCCGTACCGTCCACATTTGCGTTGCGATGGCAGACGGCCGTATCGCTCAGTTCGGTCGAGAAGTCGGCGGCAACCATCAGCTTGCTCGAATCAATTTCGAGGAATGTCGGCTCGCTGGTCTCAGACGGGTAGGACCCGCCCAGTGTCAGCGGCACAAAATAATACCGCTTGCGATGGAGAGCGGCGGCAATCGCGGGTGGAACGGCCTGGACCATTCGCTGCAAATCCGCAGCGGCAAGCTGAGTGTCGCCAAAGCTTCCATAGTGGATACCGTTGGAAGCCCGCTCGATGGGCACGGTGCGCGCCACTTCCTGGGCGGCCTTCAATTCGATCTGGGCGATTTCTGGCATGAAGCTGTATTCTAGAGCAGTTCGACGGAACCCGGTACCCGGCCAACGATCCCCTGGAGCAGCTTTCGATCGCGAAATCCTATGGGGCGCGTAAACCCGCTGCATGCGCCGGTCACGAAACGGGTCGGGCTGAACGCAGCAACTGCGGCCATTGCCAAGGAAAATCGAGAATGACAAACGCACAAAACATCGCAGCCGAGGCTTCCGGTGGCTCAGGAAAAAAAGATGTCGCCATCTTCAAGATTCCCATCGGGAAGCTGGGCTTGTTGAGCAGCGTGTTGATCGGCGGCGCGTGCGGATTTCTGGTCTTTTTCGTGACATTTTTTCTTGCCATCGTCGGCGTCGCGATCTATGACGCAGCCACTGGAACCTCCATGCTGAATCTCGACATCAGCTATCGCTACATTGCCGCGCCGGTTGGCATTCTTGCCATGCTAGTCAGCTTGACCTATCTACTGACGGTGTGGGCCCGGCGAAAATTGTCTGGCGCAGAATGACCGCGCACTCCTGATCGAACTCTGTCTATGGGCATGGTGACCATTCCGCTGGAAGCGACTTCGCCGCGACGCTCTACTGTGGACCAAGCGCGCGCCTGGTGCCAGCAGTTGGAAGAAGGCAACATCCTGTTTTTCCCGCAGACCCCGATTGCATTGGCGGAAGACGACCTGCGCTTTTTGCTGACGCTGGAACAAACCGGCAGCGGGCTACACAAAAATCTCGCATACAAACCGCAGCGCGACGAAGTTTCCGGGGCGGACATGAAAGGCGCCGATGCTGCCGCAAGCGAACGCCTGCATCGAATTCTGCGCGAGTATTCTCAGCGCGTCACCGAATTTCTCGACTCTTTTCTGTCTCCCTATCGATCGCGCTGGCGCCTGGATTACGGCAGTTTTCGTCCGCAGGAAGAGCAAGGGCGCGACCTGCCTCTGCGCCGCCGCAACGACCTGATGCACACCGACGCCTTCCCTACGCGACCTACGCGGGGCGCTCGCATTTTGCGGTTCTTCAACAATCTTCATCCCACCAAGACACGCGACTGGATCACCGGCGAGCCGTTTCGCGCCTTGGCGCCACAGTTCGCGCCGCAGCAGATTGCGTTGCCGGGGGAGCAAAGCACGCTGATGCGTGTGACCATGGCGGCGGCGTGCAAGGCTGGACTGGGGAGGGCAATTCCCGGGCTGAAGCGCTCGCCGTACGACGGCTTCATGATGCGCTTCCATAATTTCCTGAAGGAAAATGCCGACTATCAGGCGCAAGGAAAGCGCGAAGCGTGGTCCTTCCCGCCGGGTTCCAGTTGGATGGTCTACACCGACATGGTGCCGCACGCCGTTCTGGCCGGTCAGTATGCGCTGGAGCAGACTTACCTGGTTGCGCCCGAGGCGATGGTCGCGCCGGAGCATTCTCCGCTGGCCGTGCTACAGTCCATGACGGGCGAGCGGCTGGTTTAGAGGTTTCCCTCCTGCTCTACAGGGATTTCCCTGTCCTGGCCTGCCTTCAAAACCGACAACGCGGGCCAACTCTCAATCCCTGCAAAAAAGCGCTGAAAAATACCGGGGGGGAAAGTTCTCGTCTCTGCTATGCTTGCGTTCGTTATTTCTTAGTGGAGGGAAGACCCGTGAAGCAGAACCATTCTTTTCGATCGGCCATTGCGGTGCTGACGCTTGCGTCATCGATGACCCTGGGGGCATTCGCGCAGAAACACCATACAAAAGCAAAGAGCGCGGCGGCCACAGAGGCCGCTCCGGCAGCAACGGAAGTGCAGCCTGCGCAGGAGACGATCGACCTGGGCATGTACCAGCGCATTATGGATGAGGGGTTCAACCACTCGCATGTCATGGACTACGCCAGCGCGCTGGATGACGATATTGGCCCGCGACTCACTGGCTCCCCAAGCCTGGCCAAGGCGAATGAATGGACCAAGAACCAGCTCGCGGCGATGGGATGCGCGAACGCGCATCTGGAGTCGTGGGGAGATTTTGGCATGGGCTGGCAGCAGATGAATACTTGGGTTCGGATGGTCTCGCCGGACACGGCAGTCTTTATCGCGCAGGCCACGCCATGGTCTCCCGGAACAAATGGACCGGTGACGGCCAGCGTCGTCCACGTCAATGTTCAGGAGGAAAAAGACCTCGACCAATATAAGGGCAAGCTGGCAGGCAAGATCGTGCTGCTGGGCGAGATGCGCGCAGTGCCGCCAGTGGACAAGCCGCTGTGGACGCGCTATACAGATGCGGAACTGGAGGCGATGACCAGCTATCCTCGAGCTGGCGGAATTATGCCTCCAAATTTGAAGAAGCGACTGCAAGCGTATCTCAAGCGGCGTGATCTGATGGGTAAACTGATGCAGTTTCTGGCCGACGAGCACGTCGCCGCGATCATCCTCCCCAGTCGTGATGGTGGGGACGGCGGCGGCTCGGGCGGTACGTTTTTCGACGACAACGGCACCTGGCTCGGCCCGGAGCCGTACAAGGCCGACCATCGCATGAAGGTCCCGGTTGTGGTGATGGCGATCGAGAACTACGGACGCATGGTCCGCCTGCTGGAAGCCAACGTTCCCGTGACCGTGCAGATGGATGTCGAAACCAAATTCACCGGCGATAACGAACAAGGCTACGACACCATCGCGGAAATTCCAGGAACCGATCCGCAACTGAAAGACCAGGTGGTGATGGTGGGCGGACATCTCGATAGCTGGATCGCGGGCACAGGCGCAACGGACAACGGAGCTGGTACAGTGGTGGCGATGGAAGTGATGCGAATCCTGAACGCCTTGCATGTTCAGCCGCGTCGCACCATCCGCGTCGCCCTGTGGACCGGCGAGGAACAGGGCATCTTCGGTTCGCGCGGCTACGTAAAGAACCATTTTGGCAGCTTCCCGCTTTCCACCGCACCGGACCAGATGAAGTTGCCGGAATATCTGCGCAAGCCTGCCGGCCCGCTGACCATTCTGCCGGAGCAGAAACTGATCTCCGGATATTTCAACGTGGACAACGGCTCGGGAAAAATTCGCGGCGTGTATCTGCAAGGCAATGCTGCGGTCGCGCCGATCTTTGCTGCATGGATCGCTCCACTGAAGGGCCTGGGCGTCACCACGCTGACGATGCGCAACACCGGCGGCACGGACCATTTGTCGTTCGATGCGGTCGGAATTCCTGGATTTCAATTCATTCAGGACCCGCTGGATTATGAAACGCGCACGCACCACTCCAACATGGACGTGTATGAGGAGCTGTCGCCGAGCGACCTGAAGCAGGCCGCCGTGGTGGAGGCTATCTTTGTCTACAACACCGCCATGCGCGACCAGATGCTGCCGCGCAAACCGCTGCCCACGCCGAAGCCGATGTTCGACTTCAGCGCGCCCAAGCCGCTGCCGGGAGTCTTTCCCGATGCGGTGGCGCAGTAAGCGCCGCGTTGCCAGCTAGACGCTACGCGAAATCGGCCCTGCGAGTGTCGATCGCATCGCGTTCCGCATAAAAGGCCGCTGTCGGCTGCAGGTTCCCGTCGAACGGCAGCGGCCGCAGCGGTTTTCCGTCGGCGCGTTTGTCTTCCTTCTGTCCATTCAGCCAGGTATACCGGTCGGTGATACCCCAGGTCAGCACGGCCTTGACATTGGGCTCGGCCAACATCATCGTCAGGTAGTCGCGATAGACTTTCGCGACAACTGCATCGCGTTCGAGAACCGTGCCGGGGACTTTTCTGTCCGCCACGTCCAACTCAGTCACAAACACCTGTAGATTGAGCTTGGCCATTTCGCGGACAAAACTTTGCAGCTCTTTTCCCGGTGGCGCCAGGTCCGCCTTCAGATGGCTTTGCACGCCGACCGCATCGATGGGCACTCCAGAGGCCTTCATGCGGCGAACCATCGCCAGCACGGCGTCGCGCTTCTTCTCCTGGTCGGGATACTCAATGTCGTAATCGTTATAGGTCAACAGCGCTTTCGGATCGGCCCGACGGGCGGTTTTGTAGGCGAGGTCAATGTAGTCGTCCCCGACAAGTTCCAGCCACGGCGTCTTGCGCAACCCATGGGGCAGCCCATCCTTCGGATCGATCCCTTCGTTCACCACGTCCCAGGATTGGATTCTCCCCGCAAAATGCTGCATCTCCGTCTGGATGTGGTCGATCATGGCCTGTCGCGCATTGGCTTTCGTAATGGGCCCGGGAAACCACTTGGGCAATTCCTCGTGCCAAATCAAATTGTGCCCGCGTACCTTCTGTCCGTTCTTTTGGGCGAAATCCATCAAGGCATCCGCTTCGTGAAAATCGTATTTCCCTGGCGCAGGACTGATCGGTCCCCACTTCATCGCATTCTCCGGGACGACAATCGAGCACTGCTCCGCGATCAGCGCGCCATACGCAGGATTGCCGGCCAACGCCGCCGCATTGACCGCGCAACCGACCAATAGGCCGTGGGCCTTTCCATGCGCGCGCAAAGAAGCTGGTCCGCTGACGCTCTTCGGTGGCTCGTTGGTTGTCTGCGCCCATCCGGAGCGCTGCGATACCAGCGCTGCCCCAGCCGTCAGTCCTGCCGTTCGAAGAAATTCTCGTCTGTTTTGCATGCATCTCCTCGCCGTCGAATTCACGATCATTGCAATGGTACGCTTTTGCGCTGTGCTCTCGTTTGCAGATACCTTAAGAGAGGCAATTCGACAGGACAGGCCAATCTACCGCGGGGGCATCGCACCAACCATGGCAATGGCAAGCGTAGAAAGCCCCAACATACTGGCGGTAGAACCATCGCCGGGCAGCAAAACGGCGTTGCCCATGGTGATCGTGTTGTTCTTCTTGTGGGGGTTCATCGCCTGCCTCAACGACATCCTGGCCCCTCATCTCAAGCACCTGTTCACGCTGAATTATGCCGAGGTCATGCTGGTGCAGACCTTCTTTTTCGCCGGCTATTTCATCATTGCGCTTCCCTCCGGCAAGGTGATTGACTGGATCGGCTATAAGTGGACGATGGTGGCTGGCCTGCTGGTGATGGGAGTGCTGGGCGGGGCGCTCATCCCGCCGTTGCAGGGGTTCGTGGCCGACAAGATCGGCATCCACCACGCATTCTTCCTGCCCGCCCTTTGCTATGTTTACATTTGTTTCTACGGGTTCAAGGGATCGAAGATCCGGTCCTGCAGAATTGCGCAGGAAATCGCTCCAACGTTTTGAGAACTTGTTGTCAGCTCTCCCCCTGGAAAACCATCTACATCGGGTGTATACTTGCATGTATATACCTAATTGGGGGTGGACGAAAGATGGCGAAAGCGAGAGTTTTTCAGTCAGGCAACAGCCAGGCGGTTCGACTTCCCAAGGAATTCCGTGTCCGCAGCAAGGAAGTGGAAATCTTTCGACGCGGCGATGAATTGGTGTTGCTTGAAAACGTTCGGCCCATGGCGCAAACGTTCCATTTATTGGCTGAACTGCCCGAGGATTTCATGCCGGACGGGCGCGATGAAACGCCGCCGCAAGAACGGGAAGGCCTGGGATGAATCTCAGATATCTGCTCGGCACCGACATCTGCATCTACATTCACCGCCATCGCCCACCGGAGGTCCTCGCTCGCTTTCAACGGCTGAACCTCGGGGAGGCGGCGATCTCAGTCATCACCAGCGGCGAACTGCTCTACGGAGCGGAAAAAAGCCAGCATCGCGCGCGGGCACTCCAACTGTTGGAGGAATTCGTTACCCTGATCCCGGCCATGCCGCTGCCCGCAAATGCGGCAGGCGCTTATGGGGCCATCCGTCGGCAATTGGAGATGCGCGGAGAAACGATTGGAAACAACGATCTTTGGATTGCCGCGCATGCGAAGGCCGCTGAACTTATATTGGTTACGAACAATGAGCGGGAGTTCAAGCGCGTACCGGGGCTGAAGGTGCAGAACTGGGCAAAGTAATGGAATGTGGGATGGGTATGGCATTAGCTGCGAAGAAAGCCATTCCGGCGTTGGGATGGAATATCCATCCAGAAGAGATTCTGCGCGAGGAATACATGAAGCCGCTGGGTCTGAGCGTCTATGCCCTGGCGATAGAGTTGAAGCTAACGCGCCCGCGGCTGTATGACATTTTTCTGGAGCGGCGGCGAGCGATCACCGCCGACACCGCGGTTCGCCTCGCAAGATACTTTGGAACCACGGCGCAGTTCTGGATGAACATGCAATCTTCGTACGAGCTACGCGAAGCCGAGAATGCAAACCGCAAGATCGTCGACAGTATCTCGCCTCGACAGACCGATGCTGCGTAAAAGCGAAACAAGTTGGGCATATCCGAATGCTGTCCTGACCCTCGCGTCGATCACGTTATCAGAGGGGGAGACCGAGACGAATTTTGAGCGCAGGTTGTGAGACGAGCAAGCGATTCGCGAGTCTTTCAAGGGTATTGTCGCCTTCATCCATCAGGCGGCGGATCAAACTAAACGGCATGAGGATATCGGCGGCCATTTGATTCGCTTGGGTTTCTTCACGGCTGCTCAAGCCGCCACGATACATGACATCCTCAAAAATCCCTCCATCCAATCTGCTGCGATGCAAAATGTAGTGTGCGATTTCGTGAGCCACCGTGAACCTCTTTCGGATCAGTGGTTCGGATGCCCGAACGCCTATACTAAAACCGCTCGTGCCCCCATTGACCGGATCCCTCCAGATTTGGCCCGAGACGCCTTCCGGTAGGTCATGCATCTCCCAAACCCGAATTCCCAGTTCTCCTGCAATAGCAACAACATCGACGGGAGCCGTTCTCTGATACTTCGCAATAATTTCACCAGGAGTCGGTGGAACCGTCGTTGTCCTCGTTACCGGATTTTCCATCGTGGCGGTCATTCTAACCTCCATCTCCGCTAGGATAGCTAGCGCTTATGGGTTCTGTTCCTTTATCGACGGACCCTTCGTTATCTTCACCCACCTGACCATTAGATGCGTCAGGACTCCCGTTAGCATGAAGACGGGTCAAGATTGCGTCGGCTTCTTCCGACCGTTTCTGCCAGACAGCATATTCACGTTTGAATTCTGAAAGCTGCGCATTGAGCTTCCGGTAAAGTTCAAAGAATTCAGCGCCTTGAGGGTACTGCTCGATGGCCTTTTCGAACGCTTCGCGGGCAGCTTTCTCTGCTGTGCGAGCGGCGGCGATCTTAATTTCTTTGATCCCCCAAATGCCTACGACAGCAATGATGATTCCGGCCAAGGCTACTATCAGGGTGACAACAGCCAACAGCGCTGCCAAGGCCGCTAGAAGAATCGAAGTCCAAGTTTCGAAGCTCATATGCCAAATCGTTTGCATCGCCACTTGAATAAGCTCAGCCTTGTAGTCCTGATGTCTCGATATCGCAAGTGTAGCCCAAGAAATAGCAACAGGCGCTAGGAATTTTCCCAATTCGCACAGTGGCGTCCTCATCCCGTAAAATTGACTGTTTGGTTCGAGCGCGTGTCGTCGGGCATCCAATATCTACCCTTGCAACGGAACGGAGCATTCCCTTGGCTGAAACCATCTATGACGTCGCCATCATCGGCGGCGGCCCTGCCGGCTACACGGCGGCCATTCGTGCTGGGCAGTATGGCCTGAAAGTCGCGCTGATTGAAAAAGAGAGCAAGCTGGGTGGGACCTGCCTGCACTGGGGCTGTATCCCCACCAAGTCTTTGTTGTTTAACGCGGAAGTGTATGAGCACCTGAAGCATGCGGTGGAGTATGGCATCGAGGGGCTGGGCGAGGGCAAGCTCAACTGGGACACCATCCAAAAGCGCAAGCAGGCCATCATCGACAAGCACGCCAAGGGCCTTGTCTTCTTGATGAAGAAGAACAAGGTCACCGTGATCGCAGGCCATGGACGGCTGACCGGCCCGGCAAAAGATGGCATGCACTCCGTTGAGGTGCAGGCCGCAGCCAGCGGGTCGGCAGACGGCGAGCGCACTTCCGTGAAGGCGAAAAATGTGATCCTGGCGACGGGTTCCGACGCCAAGATGCTGCCGGGATTGAAGCCGGACTCCCGCGTGTTGACGAACATGGAAATTCTGGCGCTGAAAGAAATTCCAAAGTCCATGGTCGTCATCGGATCGGGAGCGGTGGGCGTGGAATTTGGGTCTATCTTCAAGAGCTTCGGCACGGAAATCACCATCGTCGAAGCGCTGCCCAGACTGGTGCCCAATGAAGATGAAGACGTCAGCAAGGAACTGGCGCGGGTCTTCCGCAAGCGCGGGATCGAGTCCTTTGTCAGCGCGAAGTTTGAGAAGCTGGAGAAGACAAAAGACGGCGTCAAAGTGACGATTACCGGCTCCGACGGCAAGCAGATGGTGAAGGAAGCCGACAAGGTGCTGGTGGCTGTGGGCCGCGCGCAGCGCACCGGCAACGTGGGCCTGGAGAAGACAAAGATCAAGCCGGATCGCGGATTTATCAAGGTGAACGAGTGGATGCAGACGGAGGAGCCAGGCATCTACGCCGTAGGCGACATCGTCGCCGGACTGCCGCAACTGGCGCACGTCGGCATGATGTGCGGCATGGTCGTCGCGGCCAAAATCGCCGGGAAATATGCGCGTCCCGTCAAGCGCGAGCGCATTCCTGCGTGCACCTATTGCGAGCCGCAAATCGGCAGTGTTGGCCTCACCGAAGCCGCAGCGAAAGAAAAAGGTTTGCAGGTGAAGGTGGGCAAATTTCCATTTACCGCCAACTCGAAGGCATCGATCGTCGACTCCCACGAAGGTTTTGTAAAGATTGTTGCGGACGCAAAATACGGCGAGATTCTCGGCGTCCACATCATCGGCCCGCAGGCGACAGAACTGATTGCCGAAGCCGTCACCGCCATGGAACTGGAAGCCACGGTCGAAGAGATGATGTTTACCATCCACGCGCATCCAACGCTGGCGGAAGCCATGCTGGATGCTTTTGGCAGCGTCGAAAATATGGCCATCAACGCTTGAAAGAAGTGAATTTTTTACCCATTCGGAGAGGTTGGAGTGAGCATACGGTAAGATTGTCTGGATTATCTCGGGGCGCTGCGAATGGACCATCCTGCGGCTTTGAATGATGTTTACCGGAGATTCGGAGAAGCAGCAGAAGCGGCGCAACTTCTCGAAACTGAACTAGGCATCTTACTCTTGAAATTCCACTGCGAAGGTGAGGGGCTGTTCGAGAGCCAGAATCCATCACGGGCAGCGGAGATCTTTGCCTGCGTTGACCGTCAAACACTGGGCCAGATCCTCAAGAACCTAAACAATCGAACACAGTCTCTTGACGCGCTTGAAGCACTCCTCTCGAAGGCTCTTCAGGCGCGGAACCGGCTCTTTCACACCTTTTACCCGAAACATAATTTTCGGAGAAATTCCGATGAGGGAAGAACAGTCATGATGCAAGACCTTGATGCCATTCATTCCGCATTGATGGACGCATACAAAGCCATTCTTGCGCTTCGTGGTATCGATCTCGACACTTTGACGTTGACGACATTGCCAACTCGCCATTTACCAATCTGAAGGCAATCGGATCACCCAAGCCGCCTCTGGGTGGGATGGAGACGATGTCCGTCCTCGCATAATGAACAACAAGTCAGCCCGCGAAACGACCTTGTAATTCTACTTCTCTTTCAAGATGAGACTAATTATGCTATTTTGTCTTCATGGCAAGACCACGAATAACCGATGAGCAGTTGGTCGCATCCGCACGGCAGGTTGCGCAGCAAACCCAGGATATTCGC
>JAJYUB010000111.1 GCA_021792795.1 Acidobacteriota bacterium
CTTTTACTCGACATCCGCAATGCACGGGCCATCACTTTCGACCAGATATGCTCCCTCTCTTTCGTCGATTGCAGGGAACATGACCGGCGATCTGTGCACTGGAGAGTCACGCGCCTGGAGAAAGAAGGACTGGTTCAGCGAGTCCGCTATGACCGTTTTGTGTCACAGCCGATCTTTGCCATTACCTCGCTCGGTCTTGAATTTCTGGAGTCCCGCGGCCACTATCTGTTGTCCCTTCCGTCCACTACGAAAGAGATTGTGCGCATTTCACAGATCCTTCATTCGATCGAATTGACCGGGATTCGGCTGGCTCTCGCGCAAAAAGGGATTCTTCAATCCTGGAAATCGGAGATCGAAATCACTTCGAAGAACCTGGTCTATGGCCTTGGGACCACGAAGGACTTCGATGCATTGGTGGAAATCTCGCTCGAAGACAGGACGAAGACCCTTGCGATTGAGTTTGAAAGAACGTTGAAGGGAACGGCCCGTTATGAAGAACTCAGGGAGGTTTTCAACGCGGAGCAGAGCACCGATACCGTCTTATATCTGACTCCCAATCCTGAGATTCTCTATGTCCTGGCCGTTGAAATGAGGAATGTCGGCAAGCGAATTGGTTTCGCGATCAGCAAGACATTCCAGTCGGATATTCTCGATGCGAGGATCCTGACCAATTCTTCGTCGAGCGACGTTCTCTCCTTCAGACAGTTTCTCGCTGTCTGATTTGCTTCTACATCCCAATGTTTCGCGCTCAACCGGGCGATGCGGATTTAAGTGCTTCTTGGCATCGTATGGCATCGAATTTTCCAGATCTCTTGTCGTTGTTGCGCGATTCATTTCCGACACTGTGCGTTGCTTCCATGATGAACCGTTTGCCTTCCTGCGCTGATCGTATTGCCTTCCTGTTGCCACGAGATTGAACTGATCCACAGGGTCCTATCTCTCCAGAAATCTTGAAGATGCATTCTGACTATCCCCTGTGTGTACGTGTGATTGCGATGGTTTAGCGAATGTACTGATACGGCATGAAACGAATGCTTGATTTGAGCGTCTAAGATGGCATGAGTTCATGCGACGGAAGGAAGTTGTCTGAGGCTGCGCTGAATGAGCGGCGTAGGCGGGCGGTCAAGATGGTTCTTGGCGGCGCGACGATTGCCGTATCGGCCAACCAGTGCGAGTTGGCCGAGCGGACGGTATGGGGAGCGGTCAAAGCATATCGGCAGGGTGGATGGCCGGCGGTGAAGGTGCGCCACGGGCATCGTCCGCAGGGCGCGGGACGGGCTTTGACTCCAAGCCGGGAGCGGGAAGTGCAGCGGCTGATTCGCGATCATGTTCCGGACCAATTGAAGATGAATTACGCGCTGTGGACGCGACAGGCGGTGGGCGAGTTGATTGCGCGCCGCTTCGAAATCCATCTGGCCGTGCGCGCGGTGGGAGAATATCTCAAGCGCTGGGGATTTACGCCGCAACGGCCGCTGAAGAAGGCCTACGAACAGAACCCTGCTGCCGTTGATCAGTGGGTCAACGAGGAGTATCCGAAGATCGCCAAAGCCGCCAAACGAGAGGGCGCGGAGATACAGTGGGGCGACGAAACGGGTCTGCGCTCGGATGATGTGCGTGGTCGGGGTTATGCGCCGAAGGGAAAGACTCCGGTGGTGCGGGCCAATGCGAATCGCCAGAAGCTGAGCGTGATTTCGACGGTGACCAACAAGGGCCAGATGCGTTGGAAGGTCTTCTCGGGCGCGCTGAATGCGAAGATCCTGATCGGCTTCATGAAGCGGCTTGTGCATGGACGCGAGAAGAGGGTCTTTCTGATTCTGGACAATCTGCGAGTTCATCACTCGAAGGAAGTGAAGAAATGGCTGGAAGAGAACGAGGCAAAGATTGCGGTGTTTTATCTGCCCAGTTATTCGCCGGAGCTGAACCCGGACGAGTTGCTGAACGCGGACCTGAAGCAGCGCGTTACCAGGGCCGCTCCGCCGAGAACGAAGATGGCGCTCACGCGCACCGCCATCGGCGCTCTGCGCAGCATCCAGAAACAGCCTGATCGAGTCGAAAACTACTTCGGGCAGAAAGATGTCGCTTATGCCGCATAGACGCATTCCTTCCATGCCGGATCAATAAGTTGAAAAGGCTGAAAATACACGGCCACGTAACCGCAATTGATGGATGCTGACCGTGGATGTTCGACAAGTGAAAGCACGCAAGCATGCGCACAACGGTGCATAGGAAGCGACGGATGACTCATGCGTCGTGCTGGAACTCCGGGATGCGATGGCGGGCCTGACAGCGGCGACTCCGCTTTGTTTGCAGATCCGAAGCCGGAGTGAAGATGTCTCGCGCGGCGCTCATCGAGAGATGGAATTTTAATTTCAACAGAAATAGGAGAAAAGAAAATGGCAATTACCGCTGCTCAGAAACGCGACCGTACGCGGTCGAGTTTATTTTGAATGGACTGAGAGATACCTCCAGCAACAGATATCAGGAACGCACGCAGCACTGCGGAAGAAGATGTCCGGTTACCCTCTGAACGTTTTACATCGCCGCGCGGGACCAATTGCACGACCTGTTGGAGGTCATCAATGTCAAGGAAACGTTTGGAGTCATGAAGACAGACGCTCGTTCATAACCGCTGCGCCCCCCCCGCGAACCGAATCAGTGATCGCAGGACAGCGTCATTCCTCTGCGGATATTTCGCCATTTTGCTTCAGCTTCAGCAGCCGTTGGCAGGTCGTTGAAGGTCCTCCGTGCCAGAAAGTAATCGCGCCAGCATGCCACGAATTCTTTACTGCTGAGTAGAGATACAACATCTGACCGCCGGTTTCTGTAGCGTTCATCCCGCCTAATTGTCCCGCCAACCATCCCACCCGACCGCTGCCTTCAGGCAGTCCCGCCTCCGGCTTCGGGAGTTGAGCCACCCCATTCAGCTCCCATAATTTCGCCCGTTTTCATGCCTGGCGGGGATTCCGCTCGCTGTCCTGTCACCCTTTGACCGTTAACCCAACCCACATTTGAAGGAGAAGTCTCATGCCCGATGCACGTTCTATCGCTGCGGCACGCGCCGTAGTTGCACCCACTTTCTCCCGCCAATTCATCCGGCGGTTTGTAGTTTCTCTCCTGCTGACAGGCTTCGATGCGAGCACGCTGGTCGTTGCGGGCCCTTCAGTGTACCGATCTTCCCTCGCCAGTCCACTCGTGGCGGCGACATTCGCAGTGCTGCTCTTCGGCCTGCTCGCCTCGCTTGCTCGTGTGTGGTTCCTTACATTCCGTACCCGGAATGCCGGGTGACGCACCGAGCTACCAACCAACAAACCAACACAGAAGGAAGGAGAGTTCCATGCAACGCAGTCTGGGAAAGATGTCCGTATATCACCTATTCGACTGGCGCAACTGCGCCAACGACACCATTCAACATACCGTGGCCGCTTTTCTCAACCTCGGTGAAGCGATCGCCACCCGCTGGATCCAGACACCGAAGGGCGTTATGCTCCTGCAGATGGTGCCCGATAACCCGGAGTCCGGCGCAGTCTATATCTTCGACCGGCAGCGTGAAAACTGGTACATGCTGTCCTTCGAGGAATGCGAGGACAGATTCAGCTCAGACAAATTCGATCTTGCCTTTTCTGAGTACAAGCTCTTCAGCTACGTCGAACAACCGGGTCTGCTGCTCGCCCAGATGCAGCCCGCACACGCCTGATCCCACCCGCCGACACACCACTCCTACATCCACTTCGTTTCACAACCTGGAGGATACCCATGCGTCAATCCGCTAGTCGCACACGCTCGCTTTTCATCCGTTACGCCGTCGCCGAAGTCGCGGCCTTTCCCGGCATCCGCACGGAATGGCCCAGTTTTCCCTACAACCAGAAGCCTGCTCGGGAAGTCAGGCATAGTCGGACGCTTCCGTTTCCGAAAGCCTAAGACACAGATCGCCACAACGTTGAATGAGATCCGGAGCCGTTTGTTCGTTGAACAAGCGGAGGCTTCCGGTTCTTTGCTCTTGGGCTCGACAGTTCGTGTCGGGCCCTCTCAAACTGCTCTATCTGCTTCGAGGAGTGCGAATTGGCTGAGGCTGCGTTCCTCGACTTCTGGAAGCCACCCGCACAGTCGCCGAAAATTTGACCGAGTTTCAGACCCGGGATACAACCACACAACCTGAAGGAAGGAGCCCGTCCATGTATCCCCACTTTTGCGTGAGCCGAGAGACAGCGGAAGACTTCATGCGCCTGTTCGTGAACCGTCTGGCCTATGGAATCCAGGCGTCGAAGCCCCTGCCGGATGGACGAGCCCCCTACTATCTCGCCCAGGACTGGTACACGAAGGAGCCGAAACTACTCGATGCCGGCGTGGTGCGGATGCATCTCAACGGCGATATCACGATCAATTTGTATGCCATCAACCCCAGGACCCAGCGCTCGAAATGGGTGGCGATCGATGCCGATTTCGATGGCGCGGTCGAAGCGCTGTTTCAGTTGCAGTGGGAGCTGAGACAAGACGGCGTGGACGCCGCGCTGGAGCAATCCCGCCGCGGCGGTCATCTCTGGATCCTCGCTCGAACCCCACTGTTGGCGTCGGAATGTCGCATTTATATCTATAACCTTGCACTTCGTCTTGGAGTTCCGGTCAAAGGTGGTGGCCTCAAGGAAGGCATCGAGGTCTTCCCGAAGCAGGACCATCTGGAGGATGGCGAGTATGGAAATGCCATCCGGGCCCCGTTGGGCGTGCATCGCAAGTCGAACCGGCGCTACTGGTTTTATGAAGCCGAACTGACGCCCGAGTCCCAGCTCGCTTACCTGAATGGTGTCAAGAAGCTGACAGAGGAAGATCTCAAAACCTTTATTCAGGGAATGAATCTGCCTGAGGCATACAAGCCAGTCGTCGCTGCCCCCTACACTCCCCGCGTCTCTTTCGCAGGGAGCCAGGAGTTCCGGATTCTGGATTATGTCCGGACCACGCGAAAGGACAGCCGCAACTTGTGGGCGCGGTGCCCCTCCTGCGCACAGGCTGGCCGTGACCGGTCCGGCGACAACCTGGCCATCCAGGTCAAAGATCCGCGCTTTTATAAGTGCTGGGCGGGCTGCAGCAAGGAGGAAATCCGCGCTGCACTCGGTCAACCCATTCGTCATAACCAGCCAGTTTAGTGGAGGTCAACGCGATGAGCACAGCCACGCAACCAGCCAGGACCGTCGCCCGGAGAGAGCAGCCCGAGGCGTCACGCTATGCGCGCTTCGGACTTCCACTTCCACAGGTCACGCTCAAAGCGCTCGAAAAGCGCGGCATCTATTGCCAGTCTGGAATATCGATCGAGCACCAGCACCTGGCCCAGCGATACGTGCTGCGTGCAATTGAGTGCGGAGGAGCAGTTGCGGACATGGGACGCTACTGCGCTTTCCTCGATCCGGAAGGCAATCCTGTGCCCTGGCTACAGCCGATCGATTCACTCTCCGGCAACGGCCGTCACGCGATCGTGATTGCGCCTGAACTCGTCCGAATCGAAATGCTGCGCGTGGGACGAACTTATGAACTGGCGATCTCTCAACATTCGCTGATCTATTTAGAAGGCCGCGCGCGTCCAGTCATCGCATCGACACTGCTCTTTCGTGGTCGCCAGGGCACCCTGGCACTCGAACTCTGGAAAGACGAGAACAGGCGATTGGGAGGATCAATTGCGCCGGTCTTTTATACCTCCGCCGGGGAGTTGCGGCGGACCCCGGAACGATTCGACGAAGCCATAAGGAAGACCACCGGAGCTCTCGCCTGCGTCGGTTGCAAGCATGTGCATATCGCAGGGCCAGCATCCCCGATCGCAGGAGGCTGCCCATGAAATGCAAGATAGAGGTCCGCGAGCCCGACTGGAAACCTCTCGAAGCGGTCCTTCCGCCGGAGCATTGCGCCGTGTTCATGTATATGGGAAACGCCGGAAGGGTCGTGCTCTATAAACACCGCGATACGCGGAGATACCTGAACATCGATGCGGCGACAGGCCGCTTCTACCGGTATGTCGATGGGCATTACACCGAGATCGATCGGGAACTCGCACTCGAGTACGTGCATGGCTCGATCGGATGAAGCATGGGAGAAGACTATGGGAAAGAGTGTCAATAAAGTCATTCTGCTGGGCCACGCAGGCAAGGATCCCGAGGTCCACGAACTACGGAGCGGGACTGTCGTCAATCTGTCTCTAGCGACCAACGAATCCTACAAGGGCAACCGCGGGGAGTGGCAGGAGAGAACCGAGTGGCACAATCTGGTCGGGTACCAGAGAATTGCTGAGATCCTTCGTGACTACGTCAGGAAGGGATCGCGAATCTATATCGAGGGCGCTCTGCGCACCCGCTCCTGGGACGACAAAGAGACGGGACAGACAAAGTATCGGACAGAGATCGTGGTGTTTGAAGTCAGTCTTCTGTCGCCTGCACATACCTCCGAGGAGGAGACCGGATCCTCGGCCTACCGTAACGGCAACGGCTTTGTTCCGCATGGCCAATATGCCGAACCCGAGATCACCCGGCAGGAAGTGCCCTATTGAGTCGCGCTGACAGACGCCAGGTTGGTTGAGAGCGCCCCATAAGGCGCTCTTGACGTTTCTGTGCCGCGTCCGGTTCACCGGAGAAAAGGAGTACAGGCATGGCAGCAGCATCGAAGTTCTCTGCGGAGGAGCAGAAGAAACTGTTCGCGCAGCTTGCGGTTCCATTCGATCCCGTTGAGATCAAATGGCGGGTCATGCGCACTGCCAGCAGTGGCAGGAGAGGCGCAATCCTCCCCTTTGCCGACCCTCGCGCCTACACCGACCGGTTGAATCAGATCTTCACTCCTGCCGGCTGGACGCGAACCTATACCATCTCCACCGTATCGGCCCTGGGCCGCGTAAAGGATGGCAGGATCATTCCGACCGGCAAAGTCCTGGTCGCAAGCGCCGTTACGATCCACAAGCTGGGCAGCCATACCGGGAGCGGCGAGGAATGGGCCGACCGGGAAAACGCGGTGACCGCCGCGGATGCTCAGGCGTTCAAGCGCGCGTGTAGTTGCTTCGATCTCGGCAGGTATCTCTACCGTTTCGTGGAGACCTGGGTGTCGCTCAATCACCATGGTGAGCCGGAGCATGTACCGAGCCTCCCGCAATGGGCGCTCCCGCCAGGGATCGTTGTGGCATCTCCGATCCCGCCGTCGCCCGACAGCGTCAAACGTGAGGACGTCCGTGGGCCAATCGACCATCAAGTCACCTCTACCATCGAGAGCTTCCGCCAGCTTCTGGGGGAGCCGATCTATGCAGAGATCCTGAAACGGGCGGGCCATAGCCGGACCGCAAGGGCCATCCCCAATGCGGAGCGGCAAAAGAGTGTTGTCGAGTGGATGGAAACAGCGGCGCGAGGTA
>JAJYUB010000033.1 GCA_021792795.1 Acidobacteriota bacterium
AATCCCTCGCTGATGTCTTTCCTCCGCTCGCTCTGAATAGTTATGTGGTGGACGTTTACCCGTCCACCGCATTCTTTACTGCTCTCTTGCTCTCCAGCCGCGCATAAATGCGAGCAAGACGTAAGCTGGCTTATGTTGGCGACAACATAAGCCGCTGAACGCATGATAAGAATTCACACCAGGATCGCCGCAAAGCGGTCCTCGCGCAGTTCCGGGGTTTCGCCTCAACTCGCCAGATAAAACACCTTCCATAAGTACGCCGCTCATTCCCACCTTACGGTGAGTGTGCCCGCGTGCCCGCCGCGCATCAAGGCGACCTTTCTCCTGAGTTGTGATTCCCGCAACCTTGACCCGCGGCGGGCACGCGAATTGCTTGCCTTTTATGGTGGGAATGCGCATCTCCGCGCAGCCTGCGCGGGAAACTGACGGCTTCCCACATCCCTCCTAGAATTCGCTTGTCCAGCTTCGAATGCCGACTCCTCTTTACCACGGTTCCGGCATCGTCTCGGTGTCCATTTTGGACACCGCGTGGAAAATTTTTCCACCCTGAACCGTCCGTCTCAGCCCTAACTTCACTCCATGACGTGCGACGGGGAGCAGTGCTCCGCCAAACGCACAGAAAGGAGCACATGGAACTATTCAAACTCTCGAAACATCCGCGTCTTCCGGCGGCGCGATGGTGCTGGCGAAAGTGGGCCGCCCCGTCGCTGCTGTTGCTGGCGGCACTGCCGGCCAATGCCCAGGTGGGGGGCGGCAGTCCGTGGGAGAACGCCGTCGGCGTTCTCGAACAGGCGTTCACCGGGCCGATCGCCACCGGCCTCTCTCTGGTCGCCATTGTGGTTGGCGGGCTGATGTTCGCCTACGGCGAAGGCCAGTCGAAACGCATGCTCGCCGGGATCGTCTTCGGCATCGGCATGGCCATTGGCGCGGTGAACTTCATGGCGTGGCTCTTTCCGGGCGGATGACGATTCATTGTCAACGACTTGGCAGGAACTATACCACCAGTAACACAACATAAAACACCACGATGAGCGGAAAGGAGGTTAGCAGGTGACGGTGGGCGATTCACGACAGAACAAAGTCCATAAAGCGATGAACCGCCCGCTGACCATTCTCGGCGCGGAGCGGCGGCTGTTCTTCGTGGCGTTGATCGCAGGCGGGGCCATCTTCTCGCTGATGCATTCGCTGCTGGGAGGCATTCTGCTGTTCGTCGTTGGAGTCGTCATCGCCCGCATAGCCACGAAGCACGATGTCGAAATCCTGCACGTGCTGTTCAATTCCGGCAAGTTCCGCCGCCACTATGACCCGATGCAGTGGGAACCGACAGAAATCCAGATCAGGAAACGCCATGTTCAGGATTGACACCATCACGAAGGACTGGAAGGAAGCCGGGGCGTTCATGGCGCAGGTGAACCTGTACGGCTTCTGGGATGAGCACTGCTTCCTGACGAAATCGGGCGACCTCGGCTGTGCCCTGAAGATTGGCGGCATCGATGCCGAGGGCCTCGACCATGCAGGGCGGGATTATGTCGTGAAACGTCTCGAAGCCGCGCTGCGCTCGCTCGACGAAAAAACCCGGCTGTATCAAATTCTCTTTCGCCACAACCGGCCCCCTATTCCGCACGCGGAGTACACGAACCCACTGGTCCGTGCTGCAGTGGAGCAACGCGCCGATTTTCTCGCGGCGAAAGCAGACCGGCTGTACTCAGTAGAAATCTTCTGGATCGTCATGGTCGATGGCAGATACGCCCGGACTGGGCTACTGCACGCCATGTCGCAGTTGCCGCAACATCCGCGCTCGTCCCTGCGGGACTTGCGCGCGCTCTTGTCCGCAAGTAAGGAACGCACCTTGTTGTATGAGCAGATCGAACGGGACAGGATGCGTTTACAGCAGAAAGTCCAGAGTTTGAGTGGGCAGCTCAGCGATCTCACCCGGATCGAGCTGCTAGGGGCGGACTCACCCCAGCACGCAAGCGTGTTGGGGACCCCGAGCGAGACAGCCTTGCGCATGCTGCGCCGCCTCGTCAACGTCCGCCCCTCCAAGATTGAAAACAGTAAACTGCGCGGCGCTTGCTGCCTCGACTGGCAGATGTGCGATTCGGAGCTGGAAGCTCATCGCGGTCATCTACGCTTGGATGATTTCTACGTTCGCGTGCTGACGCTGAAAGAACTGCCGAGCGAGACGCGGCCCTTGCTGTTGCATGGCGTGCTCGATGTCCCGGCCAACTTCCACGTCGTGACGGAATGGCATCCCGTAGAGAACGCGCGGGCACGCAAGGAAATCAACAAGCGCCGCCGTCATCACCACAACTCGAAAACCAGCTTTCTCTCGAACTTACAGGAGCAGAAACACTCCGGCCCGCGTGAAGAGTTGGTCGACGACTCGAAAGAGGCCGCCGTCGCGGAACTGGGTGAAGCGCTGACCGCCCTCGGCATGGAGGGAAAGTCCTTCGGCGAATTCACCCTGACGGTGGTGATTTACGACGAAGACCGCGCCAGGGTCGAGCACGCCGTGGCGGAGTTCCAGAAATTGTTCACCCAGCACGACGGATTGCTCTATGAAGAGCGCTACAACCTGCTGAACGCCTTCTTCGCGACCATCCCCGGCAACAAACAATTCAATCTGCGCAAGCAATGGGCACTGAACTCGAACTACGCAGACCTATCATTTTTGTTCGGCATCGATTCCGGGCAACAGTGGAATGTGCATCTCGAACGCGAACATCTCGCCATTCTCCAAACCGCGCACGCGACTCCCTATTATTTAAATCTGCACTCTGGCGATGTCGCGCACACCCTGCTGCTTGGTGCAACTGGATCTGGTAAAAGTTTTCTGCTGAACTTTCTGCTGGAATCGCTCCAGAAATACGACCCGCTGACCTTCATCTTCGACCTCGGCGGCAGCTATGAGACGCTGACCCGCGTCTTCGGCGGGACCTATCTCAATGTGGGCCTGAAGAACCCCGGCTTTTCGATCAATCCATTTTCGCTCACGCCGACACACGAGAACCTTAATTTTCTCTACCTGTTCACCCGGGTTCTGATCGAAGCCCAGGGTAAGTATGCGCTAATTCCAGAGGATGAGAAATCCCTTTATGCCGCTGTCGAGCGCGTGTACCAGTTGCCCCGGGAGATTCGGACGCTGACCAACTTTGCTTCGATCCTGGGACCGCTGGGAGAGCGGCTGCATAGATGGACGCAAGCCGGACAGTTCGGCCACCTCTTCGACAACGCCGACGACACGCTGACCTTCGCACGCTTCCAGACCTTTAACTTCGATGGCTGGGGTGACGCTTCCGATGTGCTGGAGCCATTGCTGTTTTACGTGCTGCACCAGGCGTCATCTGAAATTGAGAAGTCGGAGAACACCGCGAGTTTCAAGTGCTTCGTCATCGACGAGGCGTGGATGTTCCTGAAGAACGCTACCATCCGCGAATGGATCGCGCGCGCGGAACGAACGTGGCGCAAAAAGAACGCCGCGATGGTGCTGGCCACGCAGTCCGTGGTCGAACTCGCAGCGTCGGAGATGCTGCACATCGTCCACGAGTCCTGCCCCACGAAGATATTTCTCGCTAACCCGAACATGGACCGCAAGCTGTACGCCGAAGTCCTCCAGTTGAACGATACGGAACTTGAACTGCTGGAATCGCTCGTTCCCAAACGCGATCTATTGCTGAAGCAGCCCGGTCACACGAAGAAACTGGTGCTTGAAGTCGATGCGCTGACCTACTGGATCGCCACTAACAACTCGCGCGACAACCTGCGTAGGCAGAAATATTTCGCCCGCTACGGGCCGGAGCAGGGACTGCTGCATCTGGCAAACGACCATCCCAACCCACCTACTACGCAGTAAGGAGAACTATGCATACAAAATCGTATCTGACCGGATTGCTGGCGCTGGCGGCGCTGGCCGCGCACGCCCAGCAGACCGCCCGCATCGTGCATTTTCACGCCAACGACATCGTTGCGATTCGCGCGAAGATGCATTACACCACGCTGATCGCGCTGCCGCCGTCGGAGAAGATTCTGGAAGTCGCCACCGGCGACAAGGACTTCTGGATCTTGGATGCCGTCCAGAACTACTGCTTCCTCCATCCGGCGAAAGTTGGCATCCACTCCAATCTCAACCTGATTACCGACAAGGGCAACGTCTACTCCTTCACCCTCGACGACGATGAGACACAGGCGCCGGATTTGAAAGTCGTCGTTGAGCCGAGCGATCCGTCAACTCTCGCCAGCGTGCGCGGCCCGGAGAAGTTCGTGCCGGCGTCTGAAGTCGCCGCTGCGCGCATACAGGCCCAGGCCACAGAGTTGCACGCGCAGCAAGCAGTGGAGGCGTTCCGCGCCAATTATCCGGTCGAGCATCTGGCCTTCGATTACAAGTACAAAAACAAACCGCCCTTCGATATCGAGGCCATCTATCATGATGACCATTTCACTTACATCAAATCGTCGGCCCCGGAGAAGTTCGCCGTCTACGAACTGAAAGACGGCAAGCCCGATCTCATCAGCTTTCAGTTGAAAGACAACACCTACGTGATCGCGCAGGTCGTCGACAAGGGCTATCTCCAGATCGGCAAGAAAAAACTTGCATTCGCGCGCAAAGGAAAGTAGGTGACGTCGATGGCAGAGGAAAAACTGATCCAGGAAGTGGAGACACCAGCAGCTCCGCCGAGTGCGCAACTTCCGAACGCGCAGTTGCGCGACCAGCGTACGCAGCCTCCCGGTGTGGTCGCGAAGCAGAGCCAGAGCTACCTGATCGTCGGGTTGGCGGTGGTGATCCTGTTGGCCGTGTTGTTCTCGAAGAACCACGCCAAGCCAGCGGCGAAGCCGCTCGCGCCTGCGTCCACTGCCCCATCAACGGAAGCCAACCAGCGCGATATCGAGCGCTTCCAGGAGGACCTGACAGCGGAGCAGCGACAGGTAGAGGCACAGCGACAGCAGGCAGCAGCCAGTACGAATCTCCCGCCGGACGGACAGAATGCAACAACGACTGCCACAAATACGCAGAGGCCGCCGGATACCCAGCCGCCCCGCGATCCCATCGCGGATGCGGAGAAGGCGTTGGCCTTCAAGTCGCGCTTCGCCTCGAATCTCGTGACACCGAATGTCGCGCCGTCGCATGACAACATGGCGCGGAGTCCGTGGGAGCAGAACTCTGGGACCAGCGAGGGCAGTGAGCGTGCATCCTCACCAGCGTTGCCACAACCGTCGATGACCGGTTCCGGCACGGCCCTGCCGTTGGGCCTGCCGCGCAATGCAAACTCATCTGCCACCTCTGCGGCAAATGACAAGCATCCGCCCAAAGTGAATCTGAACTCCGCTCACGGCCAGCCGTATGTTTTGTTTGAAGGAACCGTCCTCGACACAGCATTACTGAATAGGCTCGTCGGCGATTTTGCCGGGCCAGTGAAGGTCATGGTCACGAACCCCGTGTACAGCCAGGACCGGCAGCATGTCCTGATCCCCGCTGGCACCTTCCTGTTGGGCGATGTCCAGAAGGTCTCGGGCTTCGGCCAGCGGCGGCTGGCCGTCCGCTTCCATCGCATGCTGATGCCCGATGGTTATTCGGTCGATCTCGACCAGTTCCAAGGTCTCGATCAGGCAGGGGCGACAGGGTTAAGCGATCAGGTGAACAACCATTATTTGCAAATCTTCGGGGCCTCGATTGCACTCGGCATCATCTCGGGCGCTGCGGAGGCGACTACCTACGGCAGCGGCTACAACATCAGCGGCCCGGCGATGTATGAGCAGGGCGTGGCCTCGAGCCTGTCGCAGTCCGGCGCCGATGTGCTGGACCGTTTCATCAACATCCTGCCAACGATCACCATCCGCGAAGGCCATCGCATCAAGGTGTATCTGACCCAGGACATGCTGCTGCCCGCGTATGAAAACCACACCATGCCGGGAGATTTCTGATGCGAACCATTCTTGTCATTCTCTGCGCGTGCTGTCTTGCAACCGGCTGCGGCGACACCCCACAACCAACGAAACCATCGCCGCTGCATTATGCACGCGTTGGCCCCAAGCAATGCAAGTTGGGCTGCTGTCGGTGCAAGCACCGGCCAGTCGCCCGCGCCGTCCCAGCCAGAAAACACCAACCGCATTCGCATTGACGGAGTGCAGAAGAGGAAGTTTGTCATGAAGCCAATTAAGATTCTTTGTCTTGTTTTCTCGCTCGCCACGCTGCTCGCGCCTGCGGCGCATGCGCAGTTTGCCGTCTTCGATGCCTCGAATTTCGCCGAGGCCGTCCAGGAATTCGGCCAACTGGAGCAGATGTACACCACGGCGGTCGAGACCCGCGACCAGGTCATCTCCGCCTACAACCTCGCCTATCAAATGTCCCAGATGCCGCAGGACCTGGCCTTGCGGTATGGGTCTCAGTTTTCTTCCTGGACCGACCTCGCCGCGCCGGATGCTTACGGCAACACGGCGGCATGGATCGATGCGCTGAACCTCGGCGGACAGACGCAAGCCCTGGCCGCATACATGAACTCTGTCATTCAGGCCCAGCCGTATCCTGCAAGCGGTCTCGCAATGCAGGACGCCAATACGCAGTCTGTTATCCAGAACCAGGTTGCGACGTCGGAACTCGCGCAGGGTACGACGACCAGCACGCTTTCGACGCTCGGCGCCATTCGCTCGAATTCTGAAGCATTGGCGCAGAAGCTCGCGAACCTCGAAGCGGACACTTACTCCACCGATCCGACCCAGCAGAGCGAGATGGCCGTGCTGGGCAAGATCAATACGGCGACACTGCTGCAGATTCACTCGCAGCAGGACACCAACCAGATTCTTGCTGCTTCGGTCCAGCAGCAACTCGTCACGCAGAAGCAACAGATCGATGCCCAGAACCGGGCCATCAACGAAGCCATTTATTTCCAGCAAAACTTTCCCAACATGATGCAACAGATCACAGGCGGCGTGAGCGATTCCTTGCACGCGATCTCACTCAGCCCGACAGGACATTGATCTATGGACCCGAACCCTTTTACCTTTCTCAACCAGGCAATCGGCCAATTGCTCGCGACCAACAGTCCCGCGATCCAGACGATGGGCCTGGACCTCTTTCGTGGCCTCGCCGTCATCATGATTGCCTGGTTCGGCATCCAGAACGCGCTCTCAACCGCCCAGGGATTTTACGGCAGCTTTCACTTCGGCCAGTTCGCCAACCTGCTGCTAGTAATCTCCTTCGGCCTCGGCATGCTGACGTGTTATTCCTCGCCCATTCCCGGCATGGGGTACAGCTTCAGCGAGCTGATCACCCAGGAAGCGTTGCAGTTGTCCGGGCAAATCGAGTCGAACCAGACGCAGGTCATTGCCGACGCGGTCACGCATGCCGAGGAGCAACTCGGCCAGCCTCCCGGCGAGTTCGACTTCCACGAGACCCTGACGTTTCTGGTGATTGCGATTGCGCTGGCCGCGATGCAGGCCGTGGCTTTCGCCGTCATTGCCTATGGGCTGGTGGCCAGTGCCGTCTGCGTGCTGATTGGGCCGATCTTTATTCCGTTCTTCATCGTGCCCAAACTCGACTGGCTCTTCTGGGGATGGTTCAAGGCATTCCTTGGCTTCAGCTTCTATCAGGTCATCGCCAGCGCTTTCATCTTCATCTTCGCCAAGGTATTGCTGGGCCTGCTCGGCGTCATCGGCCCAATCTCCATCTCGAATGCTTTCACCGTCCTGCCCGCGCTGATCGTGACTCTGTTTGTTTGCATCTTTGGGCTGTTCAAAATCCCGGAGTTGACTGGGGCCATTCTGAGCGGACGCACCGGAACGTGGGTCAATCCACTGGGGTAGCGAATTATGACGAAGAACAATTATCCAATTACCGACGCTGGGCAAAAATATCTCGAGCTGTACGCCGAGCCGGTGGTGACCAACACCTACCTCAAAGTGGCGTTGCTGGTGCTTTCGGTCGTCGCGCTCGCTCTGCTGGCGCTCTTCTATCGTACCGAGACTGCTGCTTTGCGGCTAAAGCCGCTCATCATCTCGGTCTCCGATTCTGGCCGTGGACAGGTGATGCAGTATGACGATTTTGCCAAGATTCCAATCGACCGCGTCAGCAAGTATTACCTCGCGCAGTGGGCCGAGTTGTACTACGGTCGCAATCGCGCGACCGTGCAACGCGATTTTGCCAAGTCGGTGAGCTTCTTCTCGAACCAGCTCCAGAGCGCGACGATACAACGCTTCCAGAAGCAGAAAATACTCGAATCGTTCTTACTCGACCCTTCGCAGCCGAACATCGATATCGAAATCCGCTCGGTAGTGCTCGAAGACCTGCGCCAGCCACCCTATCGCGCCGAGATCGAGTTCGACAAAATCTTCCGCGCTCCCGGAAACATCGACGAACAACGGCGCGAACGCTGGACAGCAAATGTCGTGTACGGATTTCGTGACGAAGTGCCCAATGCGATGCTCTTGACCAATCCGCTCGGCCTCGTCATCACGTACTGCCGCGAAGACCAGTCATTCGGGAGATAACCATGCGTGCCTGTGAACTTGTTTTGCTATTTTCCGCTCAACACATCGACGCGCACCGAGCCATCGGGAAACACGGCCCGGATCTCCAGACTCCCGCCCATGGCCTCGACATAGCTCCGCAGCGTGCTCAGGTACATATCGGTGCGCTTCTCGATCTTGGAGACCGCGCTCTGGTTGACACCCAACGCCTGCGCCATGTTGGTCTGGGTCAGGCTGCGCGCGGAACGCAGTTGTTCCAGCGGCAACTCCGCAAGCAGCTTCGCGCTGCGAGCCTTGATCTCGGCCCGGTCCTTTGCGCTCATCCTCCTGGTCAGTTCACTGAATTTACGCGCCATGATTCTTCTCTCCTGTTATGTAGCTTGGCCGCTCTCTTTGAGGTACACCGCAAACAGCTTTTCCGCCTTCGGAACGTGCGTGTCGTACCAGCGGTCGTTGCCCGTTTTGTTTCCACCCAGCAGCAGGACCGCGTTGCGCCTGGGGTCGAAGGCATAGAGCACCCGGTACGGTTTGCCAGCGTGTTGCACGCGAAGCTCGCGCAACTTCGTGGAACCGGCAATGCTGGAGCTGTAGGGAAACGGAAGCGCTGTCCCTCTCTCTTCCAGCAGGGCAACCACGACCGCCACACTCTTCTGTTCCTCGACGGCAAGCGTGTCCCATCAGCGTTCAAACTCCGCTGTCACCAGCATCTCGGTCGCCATGACCCAAGTATTCCATATCGAGACTATTCCGTCAAAGGACTAATGAGGATTGCACGGTCAGAAAGGCATGGCCTGTACGCATGAAATATCTTTCCGTATGTTCGGGCATCGAAGCCGTAACGGTGGCATGGCAGCCGCTGGGCTGGCAGCCCGCAATGTTCGCCGAGATCGATCCCTTCTGCTGCTGGCTGCTGCGCTCGCGCTACCGCGCATCGCGTCCGCTGTATATGCCCAGCCCACATGACGCGCTCACGCTCCAGGAAGCGAAGCAACGCGCGGCGGCCATTCGCAACATCGTTGCTCTGCCTGCCGATGGCGCGATTGTGAACGCTGGAGACTTCACTAGGATTGGAGCGGACGATGTGGGAACAATCGACCTTCTGGCCGGAGGAACACCTTGCCAGTCTTTCTCCATCGCCGGGAAACGAGCGGGACTGGATGATGCGCGTGGCAACCTCACCCTTGAGTTTGCTCGACTTGCTGATCGAATTCGGCCCCCTTGGCTGGTGTGGGAGAACGTGCCCGGTGTCCTGTCGATTGACAATGGACGGACGTTTGGAACCTTCCTTGGGCTTCTGGTCCAGCTCGGGTATGGGATCGCCTACCGAATTCTGGACGCTGAGTATTTCGGAGTACCCCAGCGACGGCGTCGCGTCTTCGTTGTCGGATGTGCTGGAGACTGGCGAGCTGCAGCAGCGGTATTACTTGACCAGTCGAGCCTGTCGGGGCATCCTTCGCCGCGCCGCCAAGCGCGGCAAGGAACTGCCGTTGGCGTTGCAGTCGGCCCTGCGGGCGGTCGCTTCACAGACGCCGCACCCACCATCGACGCTGGATGCAAAGACGGTTTCATCCGCAATCAATTAGGCCTCGGCGTTCTTTCATCGGCGGACGAAATATCCCATTGCCTGAATGCCGGTGGCATGGGCAGGCAGGATTTCGAGACGGAAACCCTCATTGCGCATTCGCTCTCCGCCGATGGCTTCGATGCCAGCGAGGATGGCACGGGACGCGGCACGCCGATGATTCCTGTCGCTATCTGCACAGCGCACACACAGTCGAACGGCAGCGGATTTTCTGACAATATCGCGCACACGTTGGAGCAGAACAACAGCCAGGCCATCGCATTCAACCTGCGTGGCCGCGAGTGCGGATCATGGCCGCACCTTTCCGACACGGCCAGTCTGTGCGCGGCATCCGGTGGCAGCACGAACAGCTATCTCGCGTTCTCCGCGAAGGATTACGGAGCTGATATCGGCGGCATTGCCCCGACGCTGCGCGGCATGGGGCATGACGGAAGTCATGCGAACGGTGGCGGCCAACTCGCCATTGCCGCACCGCTGACCGCTTCCTACGGCAAACAGCTCGATAGCTCCGACACCGGCAGTGGGCCTCCGAATCTATTGCATTCCGGGATGGCCGTGCGCCGTTTGACTCCGCGTGAGTGCGAACGCCTGCAGGGATTCCCCGACGATTACACCCTGGTGGAGTATCGCGGCAGGCTGGCCGCCGACGGTCCGCGTTACCGGGCGCTCGGCAATTCGATGGCGGTCCCGGTCATGCGCTGGATCGGGGAACGCATCGCAGCGGTCGATGCCATCCTGCGTGAGACCGGCATGCGGAGTTTGCTGTGAGTCGGCGTGCACGAATCCGGACGATGCAGACGCGTATCTCCCAATCCCAAAAGGAGCGTGGCGTCTTCCGCCGTGCCGACCGAAAGCGTGCGCTGTGCGTCCCGCGTTCCACTCCGTCGCCCAGAGCATACCCTTCGCATGGCACGACAGCGGGAGCGATGCGGACCATCGGAGAGCATGGTTCACCCACCCCCTGCCTGTTGCAGCCGGGAAAGTGGCAGGCGACTTGGTATGGTTTTCCTGCTGTCCGGTTGCACGGGCGTCTTTATTCAGATGCCCTTCAGAGGGAAGTTTCCATAGAGGGCCAATTCTCCCATATTTTCCCTGCTCACCTCCGGTCACTCGCTCGGTGCTTGTCCCGCGCCCGGCGGGAACTGCGCGGCTCTGCTTCCAGCCCTGCGGGTTTCGGTTTCCAGAAAATCTTTTGCGTACAGAACGCGCAAAACATTTTCCAGACCCTCCGAAAAAGCGCCGCTTGCCCTTGGGAGCGGGGCACACTCGCGTCGCTTCGCGCAGGAGTGTCCCGGAGGCAATCCGGGCAAATACAAACAGGAGAAACCATCATGGCACTCTACGAAAACAAAATCACTCTGAAAGGCTACATCGGCAAGAACGCCGAGAGCTTTGCAACCAAACAGCAGAACACCCTGGTGGTCCTGTCGCTGGCCACCAAGTCCGGCTACAAGGACAAGCAGAACAAGCAGTGGGTGAACCACACCGAATGGCACCGCATCGTGGCTTTCGGCAAGCCCGCCGACTATGCGAAGGGCCTCAAGAAAGGCGACTACGTCGAGGTCGAAGGCGAGTTGCGCTCGACCGAGTTCGATGCCGAAGTCGGCGACGGCAAGAAGAAGGCCACAGTCAAGCGCCGGGGTTGGGAAATACGCGCCAGCATCGTCAGAAAGCTGGCGCAGCCTGAACCCAACGGCAGTTCCGATGCCGAATCCATCTCCGAGGAGGACGCCGCGTGAGCGGCGTTCCTTCTCCGAAAGGAGGCGCCATTATGAACATCTTCCGCAACACCGTGACCCTGCGCGGATTTCTCGGTCGCAACGCCGAGGTTCCCACCTCCGATGGGATCAAGTTCGACTCCTACGCGGTGCTCACGCTCTGTGTTGAATCCGGCACATGGAACAAAGCCGCCAACGAGTGGGTTCCACGGACTGCGTATCACCGGATCGTCTGCCCCGGTCCGTATTTCTGCGGTTTCACGCGAGGTATGGAGCAAGGCGACTATCTCGAAATCGAGGGAGAGCTTCGCATCGACCTTGTGGTGGACAGCGCGGCTCCGAAAAATCCACATCAGGAATGCCGGGTATACGCAACACAGATACGCCGGCTGGAAATCCCCGCTCTCGGCGTCGAAGAAGGGGCCGGGCGCGAGGACACCTGACTCCCGCTGCTTGCAATCCTGCGGAGAGGAGAAATTCTCTCCGCATTTTCTCTGGAATTGCCGCTCACGCCATAACAGGAACGCGGCGGAAAGGATACCGATGATTGCCAATGCCGTCTTTGTCGCCACGCTGATCTTTCTTGCGCTTGGCTTTGGGTTGATGCACGAGCTGCGCTTCCTCGCGCCGTGGCGCAGCCTGATCGTGCATGCGTACTTGCAGCCGATCGCAACCTACTGCGCGCTGCTGTTCGCCAACATTCTCGGTCTCACCATCTGGATCGAGCGCAAGTTCTTTCTCCGCGACACAGGCCGGAAGCTCCGGCACTTTGACCGGGAAATCCACACTGGCCAGAGCGAGTTGTCGGAAGAAATCCTTTCCCGCTTCGGGAAAGAAGAGGAGGAACGGTAGCCATGCTGCATGACGACCAATTTATGGAGCGCACGCCCGATCTTGTCGCCAAAATCCGCAAACTGCGGGAGGCGGCGGAGAAAGAGATGAACAAATTCACCCGCGTGGCCGACTACGACGTGCGTCGCGTAGCCGGCCAGAAGCTGAAAACTTCATCGGTCTCTGGAGAAACCGGCACACCTCCTCAGGCAAAGGGATGCGTGGAATTGCCTGCCCCGGTACCCGCCGCCATCCGATCCTCGATCAAACTTTTGCCTGCTCCTGCTCCTGCGGAACGCCGGAATGACCCGGAGACCTCCCAGTGAGAATCGATATCCACCAGGATGAGCCTCGGCGCAGAGAGGTCGTGCCGGACGAGCTGCTGTCGCCGGACACGAGAAAGATTCCACCCCGTCCCGCACCGGAGACGCCGGTGCAGCGCCGGCTCGAATCGCTGTGGGAACGCGCCGACAACCGCCAGCCCGTCCACCCACACTCCCGCAGGGAGCACCCTGCCGTTTCCCTCGATCGGCCACGAAAGCAACGTTCTCGCAGTGTAGAGGCGGATGACCGGCGTCCGGCCCGTCCTGTCGCATCGGACGCCTCCAGCATCGAGTTGCGCACGGAAGAGAAGAAACTGTTGACCGAGGCCGGACGCTTTCGCGTCGTCCGCGTCGAGGACCTGAGTAAAACGATCTATGACGGCAAATCCAGGAAACTCGCAAACGACCTGAACTATCTCCGGGAAAAAGGCCTGGTCGAGACCCGGCGCGTGAACCTGCGTCACGATGGAAAGCGGCGCGCCATCGAGCGGGTCGAAGTAGTCACGCTGACCAAAGAGGGTCGCAGCCTGCTGGTCCACCAGGGTGATTTGCCTCGTGATCAAAGAGTGTATGCCGGACTGGTCAAGCCGCGCGAGGTGGAACACGATTCGCAGATTTACCGCGCCTACCGAAAGGAAGCGGAAAAAATCGTCGAAAAGGGCGGCACGAATCTGCGTGTGCGTCTCGATTTTGAGATCAAAGCGGAGGTCCAAAAAGCGATTTACGCCCACCGTAAGGCCGATCCTGCACGCGACATGGCCGAAATCAAACAGCAGGTCGCGGAGCGGTTCGAGCTGCCATTTGTCGATGGAAAGATTCAGATCCCCGATGCGCGCATTGACTACGATCTGCCTCGCGAAGCAGGTCACGACATCGAACAGGGGTCCCGCACTGGCCATGAAGATATCGAAGTGCTGACCGCCGCGTATCACGCCGGGCACCTGCGCTCGAAAGCCAGGGCCGGTTTCCGCAACTATGCGTCAGCCTCCGATCGCGCCACCCTGACCGCCAGGATTGAGGACGACCACAATCTCATGGAAAGCATTTTGGATCTGTAGCTATGGATTACGATCCCATTCCGTTGCTTGAAAATGCCGGGTACACCGAGCAGGAAGCCGCCTTCCTCTACCTGGTTGCCGTCCATTCCGGTTACTTTCTGCGCCGGCAGTTTTGTCGCTTCATTGCCCGCGACCGGGGCAAACTGGCTGACCGGTTCATCCAGAAGGGCCGCCAACTCGCCCACCTCCAGGTGATCGAATGCGGCCAAGCCCGTCATGTGTACCACCTGACATCGCGGCCTGTGTACCTTGTCGCTCTTCGTAAGGACTCGCAGCACCGGCGCTTCAAAGGTTACGGCTGCATGCAGTCTCGGCTGCTCATTCTGGATTTCGTGCTCGACAATCTTGCCGAAACCGTCCTCGAAGATGAATCCGCGAAGGCCGCATTTTTCACCGCGCGGTACTCCATTCCCGCCGAGCTGCTACCCCACGGTGGACTGGCCGGGGCACAGTTCTTCCCCGACGGCTATCCAGTTTTCGTTTCCCCGGACGGCAAACCCCGCTTCACCTTCTTTGAAGACGGGTCGGTCACTGTCGCCCGGTTCGAGCGGTATCTCGATCGGTACCGTCCGCTTTTCTCCGCACTGGAGGCCTTTGAACTGATTTACCTATCCGATGTCGAAAAGAGTTTTCCCTTCGCGCGGGACGCGTTTGCCTCGCGCTTTACCGAGACGGAGACCGTTGGCGTCACGGAGCGGACGCCTCTCGGTGTTGAACACTTTCTCCACTTCCTCGCGGTCAAGCATCGTTCAGAGACCGGCGGCGGTGGCATTCCCACTACCGATCTTCAAGTGCTGCGCCAGGGAGAATCGCTGTACACCACGCTCGAACACCAGGCGCTCTATGCGGCGTGGAAGATGGGAAGCGCCACCGCCGCCAGGATTCGTCAGCGGTTTATCACTCCAGGGCCGCAGGCAAAGTTCACAACGCTTCGGCTGCCGTACATCTATCCGCTGTTCCATCTGAAGCGGGAGCGGAACCCAAAGCAAAAACACGGGTCACGAGTGTGGTCACCGGAGCGGTCACTGCGAGAGGAGGGCTGAGGATGCAGAGACAACGAGTTACCCAGATACATGGGGTCAGGAAGAGGTGTATGGCGGAGGCGGGAGCGACGGCATTGCTTCGCAATTCCCGCGTCGGCTGCGCCGCGCTGGTCGCTCCCGCCTCGGCACGCAACGTATCCAGAAAATATCGGCTGCGGATATTCCATAGATCGGCGCTGGATACAAGTCAGATCAAGTCAGCATCCATCGCTGATCCATATCGCAACCGGGACAGATGCACAACCGATTCCAACTTCATCCACAGGAGAATTCCATGAGCAAACTGAAACTGGAACACGGCGTCAGCAGGATTCGGCGCGCCAAGCTGCAATCCTCCATCGACCAGACCATTGCCGACGACGTCGAACTGTTGGCGCAGTGGTCGAACAATGAAACGAACTATGTCGTCAACGAGCTACTGCGTTTCGCTCTCATGCAGGAAGAGGAGTTTCAGAGATACAAGGGAAGCCCTGCTGCGAGCACTGCGCGATCAGCCGTAGCCGCGAAGTCGTCTCCATTTCCAATCAACAAAGTATCCGACCCTGCTGCGAAACCGAATACAGCGACGCCGAGCGCGGCAGCCCACACATAGGAAAGGCATCGACACATGCGCTATGGAGTTGCACTTCAGAACATCATCCGTTCATTGGTCGAGTACCGCATCGCGCTTTCGCTGGGACTGAGCGCAGCGTGTGGCATCGTCCTCAACAGCTTGTTTCCGATCAACACAAGCAATTCTCTGCTCCGCCTGATGACGCTCGAACGGCCTCCGGTCTTTCAGGGCCTGGTCTGGAGCTATGACATATTTTTGTACAGCACGCCCTTTCTGGCTTTCTCCATGATCTTCTCGCTTCTGTACGTCCATCTATATAGGAAGGATACGGAGCAGGCCGCTGGAGCGTTGCCGCCCTATCCCGATCCTCGTGCCCGTAGGTACTTATCTCTGGTGCTGGGCGAAGTCCATCGCCAGCTTTTGCCATTGCCCAGTCCGGCCCCGCAGTGGCTCTCGATCCCGGAGCGCGGTCTCTATACCGGCATCGCATCGTTCGGCTCCATCGGCTCCGGAAAGACCTATGGATTGATCCTGCCTGCCATGCGCCAGTTGTTCGCGTACCGTGCCAACGACCCGATACGCAAACTCTCCGGCATTGTGCTCGAAGTCAAGGGCGATCTCTGCCGCCAGCTCCAAAGCATCCTGAAATGGTGCGGACGGGAACAGGATTACATCGAGATTTCGCTCGATGGCGACCTCCGTTATAACCCGCTGAACAATTCGCTCGACCCTTACGCCCAGGCATTCAATATTGCTTCGATCATCACCAGCATCTGGGGCAAAGGCCGTGAACCGTTCTGGCAGCAGTCCTACACGGATCTGGTCCGATATGTCATCCTGCTGCACCGCATCCGCGACGGATACCTGACGATGGTCGATCTCTTCCGTACCGTCATCAGCGCGGGGTGCCTCGAAGAGATGTTGACCGAAGTTGGCGCGCGCTTCAGCACTGCCAGCTATATCGGCATCGGCAAAGAGGCGTACCGCGATCACGAATCGCTTCTCGCCCCACTGGGATGCGAGTGGAACCAAGCTGCCGGTCTGTATGTGATCGCGTGGACGGAGGAGTTGGAACGGTTGCTGATCGAGGAAACCTCCGCAGGCTTCGATGTCTTCACTCGCAAGGGATACCAGCCGGAACAGCGCGACCGCTATGCAAGCATCGAGTATTGGTACTGGGAGCATTGGAAGTTCTTTCGCTCCGAAGTCAAGACGTCCATCGTCCAGGGCATCGTCGTCTTCCTGTCGTTGTTCGAGACCGATCCCCAGGTGCGCCGCGTCTTCTGCCCACCGAAAGAACTCTATGAAGGCAAGTCCTGTTGTTCCGATCCTAACGGTCGCATCCTACCGCCCTTCGAGGACTTGATCGAATCTGGTAAAGTTGTCGGTTTGAACTTTCCAGTGGCCCTGAACCCGGCGCTGGCCAAAACCATCGGTACCATGATGAAGATCGACTATCAGCGGGCCGTGCAACTGCGTATTCCGAAGATGGATGCACACCCGGAGAAGCATTTCCGCCCGACTGTTTTTATCTGCGACGAGTACCAGAACTTTGCCACCGTCGGCGGCGACAATCCGACGGGCGATGAAAGATTTTTGTCCATCTCGCGCCAACCGAAGTGCATCCCCATTGTCGCGTCGCAGAGCATCTCCAGCCTGACCGAGGCCCTGCCCAACGAAGGCGTAAAAACGTTGCTACAGGCATTTCGCACGAAAGTATTCCTTACTACTTCTGACCCGGAAACGGCACGCTACGCCTCCGAGCTTTGCGGTAAATCCGACCGCACCCGCATCAGCTATACCGTATCGGAATCAAGCTCAAATGCCAATGTGGGCTGGCTTTCGGGTCGCACATCCTCCAGTAAGGGATCCGTCTCCGCTTCCAAGCAGTACCAGAAACATAAAGAGCCACTGTTTGAGGAAAAGACTTTTTTCGATCTAAAGAACGCGCAGGCCGTGGTGGTAGCTTTCGACGGCGTCAGTCCGCTGCCTCCCACTTTTTGCTATCTAAAGCCCGACTTCCTGCCCGTCACCATGACCTGGTTCGAGCAAGAAAAGATTGGCTTCGACCCTGGGTTGATCCAGAAGGAGGCACAGTCGTGAGTTTTGAGATTATTGTTCCGTTTCTAAAACCCATCCGTCATCTGCTAGAAGCAGAGACCGTCAGCGAAATCATGGTCAACCCGGATTCTTCGGTCTGGATGGAGGAGGAAGGAAAGATTCAATTGCTGCACGGCGTCCGCTTTGAAGACGGCACGTTGCTGACCGGTCTCGAAGTCATCGCCAACCGCTTCGGCAAGAAGCTCGACGCCGACAGCCCGCTCTTGAATCTGCGGCTGCCCGATGGCAGCCGTCTGGCGGCGGCCATCCCGCCCCTTGTCCACCCGCAGCCGCTCGTGACCATTCGCAAGTTCACTTCGCAGAGCTTCACGATGAATGACCTGATCGAACGAAAGATGCTGACGTCGGAACAGGCTGCCACATTAATCGATGCGGTCGTGCGGGGCGACAATCTACTCATCTCAGGCGGAACCTCGACGGGAAAAACAACACTCCTCAATGTTCTCGCCGACGCCATCCCAGACTCCGAGCGCATCCTGGTCATCGAAGACACGGCGGAACTGTATCTCCGCAAGCGGCACGTAGTGTCGGCGGAGACCCAGACCGATACTCATAGGACCTCCGTCACATTCGACGACCTGTTGAAGGCCGCGTTGCGTCACCGGCCCGACCGGATCATTCTCGGGGAAATCCGTGGGAAGGAAGCACGCACATTCCTCGATGCTCTGAACACTGGCCATCGCGGATCGCTTTCCACTATCCACGCCAATAGCGCCGGAGATGCGCTAAGGCGGCTGGCGCAGCTTGCCGTGCGAGGTGCAGGAGGCGGAATCCCTCTGCAGGATGTCGAGGAGGAATGCGTGAGATCCATCGACGTGATCGTCCATGTGAGAAATCAGGACGGATGTCGCCACATTGCGGAAATCCGCGCATCATCTGAATTCGACGCTAATCGACACACATCTTGAATCTCTTAGATAGAGGAATTCATGGGCTCTGAACTTCCCAGCCCTTATTGGTTAACTGCAGCCTTGCCATCATGTCCGTCTTTGATGCTCCGGTTACCGTTGTTCGAATGTCGGGAAATGCATGCTGAATGTCCGAGCGTTGCGCCCAGCTTGCCAGATTCACGATCCTGTAAGTGTATGTGACCTCGGTCTGAGAGGAAGCTCCCGCCGTCACTGGCTCCGTCCATTTAACGATCAAATCGACAGTCCTTCGTCCGTAGCAGAACCCGTTTGTCTGAAGAAAGATATCGGGGACCTGTTGGAAATACTTCGTTCCTTCGCCGGTGAGTTCGTAGCGCCTTACCGGTTGCGGCGGAGTTGACCCTTGGAATGCGTCCAACATCCCATGGACAACCGCTGTTGTGTCGCTTCCACGCACCAGACCAGCCTGTTCCAGAGCTGCCAACTCGGGAGCAATGCCATATGCATCGTTTTGCTCCGTCTTCGGAACATCGATCGGAAATTGGCGACCGATCACCGTACAGGCTGCACCCTGTTTCGCCAGATACTGGTTGATCGCATTTGTGAAATTTACGTCATTCGGTTTCTTGACATCGTTGCAAGCGGCGAGCAAGAGCACACCCGCGATGGAAACCAGATATGAGCTGCGCATGAATCATCCTCCTGGGTCGATGGATTGAACTTTTACGTGGCAATCGATTGGCTAGGTCAATGTGGATGTGTTCGCAAAATCGCAGTCTCCACCCATGCCCTGTCGATAAATCGCCGGATGGTGTTATCTGGCTGGTCGTGCTCCCGTCGGATGAATACGCCGCTCTTTACAGTCAGCAGGCGGTCCGCCAATGGCCTCATCACAATATCTGTGCGCGATATTTCCGCAGCGGAGCGGGTCATCAGGGCGACCCCGATACCTCGGCTCACCTGCCAAGGAGCTTCCCTTGACAAATAGGCATCCGCGACGAACCTCAGTGACACGCCCAGGCTCTCGAAGTGGGCCACAATTTCGTCGTGTCTGCCCGGAACCGCCTTGCGGCCCACTGCGATTATCGGTTCGTTCCTCAATTCTTCAGGCTGAATGGCGCGCTTGGCGCTAAGGCGGTGGGCTGCTGGCAAGCACACCATGAGAGGTTCTTCCATGAGTTGCCTCGAGAGAAGATCGGCTTCCCAAATGGGCAGGAAGCCGAATCCTACATTCAGCTTGCTTTGAAGAACACTGGCAATCACCTGGGAGGTCAACATGCTCTCGCTTCTGATTTGAAGGGAGTCATTCGGTCGCAACTGAAGCTGGGCGATGATGGCCAGAAACTTTGTATTGAGTTGGCTGGAGTAGCCGATCCGCAGATCGTTCGTCTTCACTCTCACGAATGCTCGGACGCGATCGACGCCAAGCGAGGCTTGCCTGACGGATTCACGCGCCACGGGCAGGTAAATGTTGCCAGCTTCCGTCGGTACCATTCCCTTTCCAATGGTCCGAAACACTGGCGTTCCCAGTTCACTGTCGATACTGCGGACTCGTTTGCGGACTGCGGATTTCCCGACACCAAGATATTGACCCGCCGCTTCAAAAGAGCCTTTCTCTGCTACGGCGAGAACCGCAACCTGCCCGTCCATCGTGACCTTGAGCCGACGCATAGCTGGCCCCTTGAATGCAAGTACAGGCCAACCACGGGCTGAACGTGAGGAGCGCCCGACATGCCCTTTCTTCTACTTAGAGCAATAGATCCGTTTTACAAGTGTCATGCCAAGACTTTTAGGGCGCTCTCCAATTTCAGCGTCTTTCTTATCTACTGGCACATTTATTTTGCTGGCCTCCAGTTTGATAGTCTACTGAGCAACCGTTCCGTCCGACCATTTGCCGACCGGAACCATGAACACCGTCACTGGCTCTGGAGTACCCGCAAATTGCGCATTCAGCATAATTGGCGATCCGGGCAGATCCGCACCCCAGTCTACTTTGAGTGGGGTATAAAACATCAGGTGAGGAATCCAGTGACCCGCAGAACTGCCAATATGGCCTTCCCTAGAAATCATGTAGCACATTGCCCCAGGCTCCAGCATTGGTAACTGCTTCTTTTCTAAAGAAGCTTTGATACTATTCATTATTTCGGTTCTTGATTGCTCCGCCAACACCAACTCTGTACTTTTGAGAGTCATAGGCAGAATCGAACGCGTCGCCTCCGGATTGAAGCAGATAGGGCCTCGAATTTTCGGATTTCAGAACTGCGTGGAATCGAATCCCGACATCCAAGCTCGCTCCACAACGCACACAAAACCGTTCTTGCCTTCGACTGCGGTTTCATATCCGTTACGGTCAAGGACCAGAACCTTGGCACCGTGTGAGATAGCTGGTGAGGCGGCACTTCGCGCCAACGCAATCTCGGCGTTTCGATCAGCCATTAGGTACTGCTCAAGTGGGGCCATGTTGGGATACGCCACTTTGGCGTCCCGCCCCTGTGCTGACCAAAGGGCGCTGAGCGCGACAGCCAGTACGAAGCTTGGCAATGCGATTGTCTTAACCGTTTTTCGCTTCATTGACTCCTCCAAATCGTGGTTCATATCAAGATATTTGACGATTTACACCGCCCTCCGATTGAACTCTGTACCTGACCATACGACCCTGTATCGATTCTTGACACGATTGCACAAAGATAAACGTGGCGTGGGTGCTCGAGGAGCCTATACGGCGCATGCGTGACTGGTTCTAGTCATTTCCTAAGTGCGTATTTAGCTTTATGCCCACTTCTGGGCGCAATGGTCTTGATAACGATTGTGTGCGTTCCATTGCGCGTATACACGATGCCAGATGCCCTGACGTATGACCCCACAAAGGGCATTAATTTGTCTCGCTGGCTGGAATCGGGCATTTCATCCGAAATAGGGAAATACATATCTCCATTGTTTGTGAGAATTATGAGCGGCGATCCGCGTCTTGCACATGCCAAAGCACATTTCAAGTTGAAATCCGTCGCGGTACTTTCATGGTTCTGGATCGGACAAGCCACATCTCGCACCAGACCCTCGATCGCCATCGAAACACCCTTATCTGTCGAATTGTTTGTTGAGACGGACGTGGCTTGTTGCGCGAGCCCCGAACCTGTCGATACAGACATGGTGATCACGGCAGTAACGATGATGCCGAGAAAGTGCTTGCGTGAGTTCATGTATATTCCCCCAAGTTTTCAACAGTCGTGTTCTTGGATAGTGTCTTGCTGGATATTACTTTCGCGGTCTCAGCTTCGCTTCGGACCAAACTAAAAATAGCTCTGCAAGCTACCTGCTATGACACGAAATATAAGGGTATTGCACCCGATTCCAACAAATTGCTGGACACAGCAATTTTCCAAACTGTCCCACATAATGATGGGACGCGCTCCAGTTATACTTCGGACTTGCCCTCCTCTTTCATACCTCCTTGAATGTAGAATTTCTTGAAGGATTCCGGGTCTCTCAGAGATTGGATGGCTTCAACCACTAGACCAAGATAATGCCAGTCGGCGGATTCAGGATCGCGATTGACCTGCTCGGCATACTCCATGAAATAGATCGCCCGATTCAACCGTCTGCGCTTTTCGAGAAGTATTTCTCTCTGCAACCGCAACTCGTCCCGCAGGTCGCGCTCTTCTTTGTGCAGGCAATCTTTGATCTCAGAGCGTGAAAAGCCCAACATCTGCATTACCGCGAGGCGCTCCAGTTGGATCAGATCGTGACGCGTATAGAAATGGCGACCCGAATCCAGCCTCACCTCGGGATGCAGCAAGCCTATTCGATCATATCGGCGCAGCGCGCGCTTTCTGAGACCGGAAAGCTGCGACATCTCGCTCACCTTGCACAAGGTGAGCGAGATGTCTTCTGCCGGCTCGATGCACTGGGGATTGGTCATCGTAGTCACTCCAGTCTGTGATGCTCTGGCAAGCATCTAAAAAAGCAGCCGTCCCTGCACCACCAGCACGCGGCCTGCTACCGTTGGCTCCTGGCTGGAACCATAAGGGCTGGTTGGCGCATTGATGTCCGATGCAATGCGGCCGAGTGTGTTCAGACTGGATGCATTGTTTCCCGGCTGGCCAAAGTTCACATGGTTCAGCACGTTGTAGCCCTGTGCACCGATCTGGAAGGCAACGTCGCCTCTCTTATAGATATCTTTCAGCAGGGTCATGTCCACATCCGCATAATGCGGCCCGTAGAAAGCGTTTCGCGGAACATTGCCGAAGATTGTTTGAACCGGCTGCACCAATGAGTTCCCAGATGGCAGCGTGGGATAGGCGGGAACCGCTGCCCCGGTGGCAGGGCTGATCGTCAGGCCAGTTCCATTGAAGTCGCCGAAGCTTTGGAAGCATGGCCTGGAATACGAGGTGCAGCGATGGCTGAAGTTGTTGTTCAACACCTGCGCCAGAACCAGGCCTCCGCCGGTTGCATTGGACCCGAGTGCATTGGACGCGTTTATATTCAGCACGCTGAACGGCTCTCCGGAACGCCAGTATGCCTTGGCGCCCACCGTCCAACCGGCGGCGACTGCGTTCACTACTTTGTTGGCGAAGTGGTTTGGTTCCGCATAGACCAGATCCATCACAAAGTTATGCCGAATGTCGTAGTCGGAGTTCGAGTACATCAGCCTTGAAGGGCTATTGGGCGTGATCTGGAAGCCGATACTCGGGCCGTTGTAAGGGAGCTGCGGATTGCCTCCGTTGGAGATATCGTCCAACGCATGGGAGTACGTGTAGGAGATATCGGTGGTCAGTCCCCGCTGGTCAATGTGCTTGTACTCTATGGAAGCGCCGTGATAGTTCGAAACAGCATTGTTCGTAAACCCTGTGACCGCCGCGAAACGCGGATCCGGTGATGCTACCGGTAAAACGTCGAAGGTCCCATTCCCATAGCTGCCATAAAGAGACGTGCCAACATTCTCGTTCCGGTTGCCTTGCGGCATATACAGGTCATATCCATGATTGCCCGCATACGAGAGGATCACAGCATCGGTTGGGGTGATCTGTCGCTGCAGTTGCAGACTGTATTCGAGGTATCTCGGGCTGTGGAATGTCTGTGCGGTCGTTGCATAGTCCGGGGGCGCAAAGGGGAACCCAGTCTGGGCAAGCACTTCCGCATTGATCTGGTTATAGTTCGCTCCCTGGCTAAACCCGTTGAGCACAGCGGCGGCTGAACCGGCTGCCACGGACTGAGCGCTACCCGGGCCCTCGGCCACCGTTCCACTGGCGACTCCGGCAAAATACCGGTTGGGGAATCCCGTCTGGGTCTGCTCCAGAATCAGGCCGGGAAAGAGGTCGGAAAACAACCCCACGCCGCCACGGAGAACGGTCTTTCCGTCGCCCCTGGTGTCCCAATTGAACCCGACACGTGGCTGCACAACAGCTTTCTCCATCTGCGGAACAAAGTTCGCTTGTCCGGCTGAAATCGTCGCATTGTAGGGGGTGTTCAGCGTTGCGGACGTATCGGGGAATCCCCCGAGGTAATGAGAGTAGCAGTGATTGACGCAGAGAGGATTTCCCGTGCGATCTACCCGCAGTCCATAATCGAGGACAAGGTTGGGCCGGATACGCCACTCGTCCTGGGCATAGAAACCCAGGTTATACACAGCATCGTAAAGATTGCCCAGGCGGGGGAAGCCCTGTGCGAACGTCGAGCCGGCGCCTCCTGGTAGCACCCCGCCCATTTCATCCGCGATCTGGCCGAACCCGTAAAACCCTCCATAGGCGGCGGTCTGCAAGGCGATGTCCGTGATGTCGTACCGTAGAAAATCAACACCGCCTTTGATGCTGTGGGTCCCTTTCAACCAGGAGAGATCGTCCACGATCTGATACTGCGTGTTGTTGGTGCCTCCGGGAAAATCATCCCAGATCGCGCCCAGCACCGTCGACGCAGCAAAAAAACTGGACTGCCCGACGCCGGTCAGCGAATTCGTTCCGCCATCCGCAGCTTCATTGAACTCTGTCGGCGAAGAGGCGAGCGTCGCCTGCAAATTCGCCGGCGCGAATATACCGCTGTAATAGTAGCCTCCGGCGATAAATTGATTCACGACGTTCGGAGTAAAGCTGTACGTGTCGTTGAGCTGACCCGTATTGATCGGCTGTATGCTGATGTCATTCCACAATGGATTGATCAGGCTGACAAAGGAAGGCTGTTCCCCTCGATCTTGCGTAACGCGGAAAAAGATCTTTTGCTTCTCGCTGATGTTCCAATCCAACCTTCCCGTCGCCAGCCACTCCCGGTTCAGAGCTATCTTGTTGACGAATGCTGAGTCAATACAGCTTTCCGCAGCGCTTGTGCCCAGCGTGCCGCCGGTAGCATAGTCTGGAGTTCCGGCGAGACTTCCACAGCCGTAGCTCCCTGTCCCATCCTGTTGCGGGCCAGACCCCGGAACGACGGGTACAGCCGTGGCATAAGCGGACGAAGTATTTGTGCTGGCAAACATGGTGCCGTACAGGCTTTTGCTGGCCGCCGTCAAATTAGGATTGGCCAGAACACTCGCTTGCAACGCTTTGGACGGCAGGTTCACAAATCCTGTCGACGGTTGCACATACCGAATCCCTTCCGTATCGACGAACCAAAACAGCTTGTTTCTCTTGAACGGGCCGCCGATCTGGGCCGCATATTGGTTCGACACTGCCTTTGATCGGGGAATGCCCGCCTGCTTGTTGAAGAAATCATTCGCGTTCAGTCCGTCGCTGTTGTATTGCCACTGTAGCAGCCCATGGACGCGGTTGGCTCCTGACTTGGTCGCGTAGGTCTCGATCAGACCAGCCTGACGCCCATACTCTGTGCTGTAGCCGTTTTGCACCACCGACGCCTGCGCGATTTCCTGTTGGCCAATCGCAAGATTCGAGGAACCGGTATTGGCGACCCCTCCGTACAGCGAGATATTACTCTGAATGCCGTTGATAATCACCATGTTCGACAGTCCGGGTAGGCCGTCGGAGACGATTTCACCGAAACCAAAGGTGCCGGCGCCCACCACCACGCCTGGGATAGTGAACGCGATCGTCGTGATGTCGCCGCCCGGAGCCGGCAGTACGTTGAACTGCTGCGTAGTGAACGTTGTGACCAGGTTCGATGTCTGCGTATCCAGCAGTTGAGCGTTATTGGCGCTGACTCGCACGGTTTGCTGGCTCGCAGTTGGGACAAGCGTCACCGTCACCCCCGACTGCTGGCCGACCAGTATCTGCACCGTGGTCGTTGCGGACTGCAAACCTAATCCAGGGGCCGAGACTGACACGGTGAACTTGTCGGGCGGCAAAAATGGAGCCGTGAAGCGCCCGTCGCTGTTCGAGGTCAGCTTGACGATCGCTCCCGTTGCTTCATCTTTCACCGTTACGGCCGCGTTCGGGACAATCGCGCCAGTCGAATCCACCACTCTTCCATTGATCGACCCGGTGACCGCGTTCTGGGCGAAGGCTTCCGGCAAAACACACGCAAACAGAGCCACCGTCAAGCTGACCTCTACAAAGCGGCGGACATTTTTCAACACTTTTGAATGAATCGACTGCTGCATTGTATGACCTCTCATAAAAGGCACAATTGCTGTGCTGTTGATATCGTTCTTTACCTGTCTCTGATGAAGCTTTCAAAAAGCAATACCTGGCCCTTTGCAATTCTCGTCACTGGCCTCCAACGAAGACTGAGCCTCACAAAGGTAGATTCAATAGAAGCGAAGAAATCAGTTCACATCGTCGGAACGATCTTCGCGGAGCGCCTCGAAGATGCAGCAAGATGGTCGCGACCAAAGAACCCTGTTCGGAAGCTACTACTCGTTGGGTATGGTCGATCAAGCGATTCCGTGAACTCCCGGAAGTTTGCGACGAGCCGCAGGTTTTACGCGCCAGACCGTGGGTTTCCAACCCCGCCGGTGGGCTAGAATGGGGTTCATGGCACGCGGGCACTCGATACGTCTAGACCCATTGTGGCGTCTGCAGATTTTGGGATGGAGCTGTTTTTATGTGTGGGCCCTTTTGTGGAACGCACCTGACCTTTTAAAGGAACCTGGGGCGTTTCGCGAGCAAACAGTGTCAACGGTGTATCAGTTTCTGATAACTTCCGCTCTCTACCCTGTTTGCCAGCGGATGCTTCAAACTTCTCAATCCTGGCTGGCGTTCGAATGGAAAGCCGGTGTAGCCTCAGTGTTTGCGGGAGGTCTCAGCATCTTCGCGACCGAGCGAACGCTCCACGGCTTCGCAAAGCTAGACTGGTTCGGTCTGCTACCCGACGCTTTGAGTTACTGGTTCGTCATTTTCATGTGGTGCAATCTCTATTTCAGCATTAAGCAATGGCAGCAAGTAGGATTGGAAAAGGAACGACTGCTTCGCGCGGAGTCTGAGGCCAGAGAAGCGCGTCTGCTTGCGCTTCGCTACCAGTTAAATCCTCACTTTCTGTTCAATTCGCTGAACTCGGTTTCCACTCTCGTTCTGGATGGAAAAACCCAGACTGCAACCCGAATGTTGGCAGAGATTGGCGATCTTCTCCGCGCGAGCCTCGATTCCGGAATCCTGACGGAAGTGCCGCTCTCTCAAGAGATTATGGTGAACGAACAATATCTCTCCATTGAGAAGACACGCCTGGGTGATCGATTGACCTACATGATCGCGATTTCTCCGGATACGCTGGATGCGAGGGTGCCGAGTATGTTGCTTCAGCCGCTGGTTGAGAATGCGGTACGCCATGGCGTGGCACCGCTTACAGAAGGAGGCACGATTGCAATCAAAAGTACCCTTCACGCGGGCCGCCTGCGCATTTTGATCGAAAATTCCGGAAGACAATGTAAGGAGATCCATCAGGAGTCAACTGGAGGAATTGGCCTTAAGAACACGACAGCACGTCTCAATGCGCTTTTCGGAACAGATTACGGTTTCTCACAGGATTGGCCGGAAAGCGGCGGTTGTCGGGTCACAGTGGAACTGCCATACCGAAACGTCATATCCCGGCAGGAGGTCGTACCGTGCGCGCAATGATTGTGGACGACGAGCCATTGGCCCGGCGCGGCGTGGCCCTAAGGCTCAGAAAATTCAGAAATATAGAGATTGTTGGCGAATGCGGGGACGGTTCAACTGCGGTGAAACAAATTCTGGAATTGGCACCTGACCTTGTATTTCTGGATGTCCAGATGCCAGAAATGGACGGCTTTGATGTTCTCCGTGCGTTACCGCGGGAAAACCTTCCAGGCGTTATTTTTCTGACAGCATTCGAAAAACATGCAGTACAGGCATTTGAATTTCATGCGCTGGATTATCTCTTGAAACCGGTGCACGATCTGCGTTTCGCCGCTGCCATTGGCAGAGCCCAAAAATTGGTGGATTCAACTCTGAAGTCTGCGATGGCTGCGCGTGTCATAGAAATGCTCGACCGGAGATTGGAGACCTGGGCCCCTCGCTTTACTGTAGAAATTGGTTCCCGCATTCAGGTCGTGCTTGCAGAGGATGTCGAGTGGATTGGGGCTGCAGGTGATTATGCGGAACTGCACGCCAGTGGACGAAGCTACCTATTGCGCGAAACGATGGCCTCCTTGGAGAGGAGACTTGATCCATCGAAATTCCTTCGTATCCATCGTTCCAGAATTATCCAGACAACGAGCATTCGTGAGTTGTATCCCATAGAAAACAGAGAATTCAAAATCAAGCTTTCCGATGGAAGCGAACATCGCTCCAGCCGGACATACGCTGACAATCTCGAACGCTGGTTGTCCTCTGGCCGCAGACCAACTATGCCGCCAGCGATCGGCTGAACGGGATCAAGAGCAAATTTTCGGCATCAACGTACTTGACCCACCAAGCGCCCACACCGTCGAACTGTTGGATATTTGCTTTTGGCAACTAGTTGCGTTTAGAGTGTTTTCATGGCGGCCAGCAACATCAAGGAAGAGGAACAAATCTCTGCAGTGCGGGAGTTCAATCGCTTCTAAACGGCGCGGCTCGGGCTGTTGCGCAAGCGGCACCTTGACGGGGATTTTTCGCTCACAGAAGCTCGCATCTTGTATGAGATCGGAGCTAGTCCCAGACTGACGGCTTCCTCCTTACGGAACACACTTGGCCTGAATGCCGGATACGTCAGTCGAAGCCTTGCGCTGTTAACCAAGCGAAAGCTGGTGCGCCAGACGTCATCCAAGCAGGACGGGCGTGAGAAGTTGCTTACGCTCTTGCCTGCGGGAGATCGAACCGTAGTGTGGCTGAACGAACAATCGGCACTCCAGATACAAGGGCTGCTGGCGAACGTCAATGCAACGGACCGCGATGCGCTGCTTGATTCGTTTGCGAAGATTCGCTCCATCCTGAGTGAACCAAAAGAGCGCCCAGTTCGGATCGTTCGCTTGTCAAAATCCAATTACGACGCGATTCAATTGCTGCAGGAGTATTACGAGGCCGTGAGCGTTGTCCAGAGGGACACCGCCGAAGCGATCCAGAAAATCATCGATAACCCCGATTCGGGCATGTGGCTCGCCTATCTGGATGAAAAGGCTGTTGGGTGTGTCGTGCTGAGAAAGCTCCGCTCCCTTCCGTTCGCTGGGGAGTGCAAGCGTCTCTATGTACAGCCCCTAGCCCGGGGGTATCGTATTGCAGACAAGCTGCTCGACGCACAGGAGGAGTTCGCCCGCACCAAGGGTCTGCGTTGGATCTACCTTGATAGCTATGATGATCTGAAAGTTGCCATCGCTTTGTATCGGAAACGTGGGTACGTTTCATGCGAACGCTTTAACGACAACCCACAGGCAACTGTCTTCCTTCGCAAAAACATCGAGCCCCAGTCGTGAAACGCTCGGATGCATCTCGGCACAACTGTGACCTTGGTGAATCAAGTATGCTATTGTGCGCAATAGCTTCGCGAACACTCATTCCGCGCTCCGGTGCTGCATGTAGTAGAGCCGCGCCTTCGCGCGATTGCAGCAATCGCGCATGCTGCACCAGCGACGGTTGTTCTGACGCGAGAACCTCTGCACAGGGTCCTGATTTTTCAAAAGCGAAACGACACAGCAGTTGAAAGCTAGATCGCCACAAGCGATTGACGGAAAATTCATAGGAGGCGCAGAGTGGCCGATTTCTGGTGCGATGTTCGACATGCATTTCGTCTGTTTGTGAAAACCCCAGGCTTTACGATCACTGCGGTCACCGCGCTAGCCCTAGGAATTGGAGCCAACACCGCGATCTTTTCGGTCGTGAACGCTGTCCTGCTGAAGCCCTTGGGATACCGGAATGCGGACAGGCTTGTGGTGCTCATGCTGACGACACCGGACGAGGGTGAGGTTCCATACGCCTCGATTCCCAACTTTTTTCTATACCAGCGGCAGAAGAAGATCTTTCAGGATGTGGGTGCATACGACTTGGGCGGGCCTGGCTTCAATCTCACGGGCGGAGAGCCTGAGCAGGTGCCAGGCCTGCACGTAAGCGAGGGGTATTTTCGCGTCTTCGGCGCGCCGGTGCTCCTGGGGCGGACATTCACAATGCAGGAAGACCGGCCGCACGGTGGCCGCGTGGTGGTGCTGAGCTACGGTCTGTGGGAGCACCGTTACGGCGGCAATCCGAGCATTGTGGGCAGAACGATTTCGCTGGGCAATGAGCCGTACACGGTCGTCGGGGTGTTGGGGAAAAAATTTGTCTCTGATCCGCAGGCCGATCTCTGGGTTCCCTTCCAGTTCGATCCCAACAGCATCGATCAGGGGCATTATTTCGAGGTCGCCGGAGTGTTGCGGCCCGGCGTGACGCTGGCGCAGGCCGACTCGCAAATGAAAGTAGCGGCAAGCGAGTTTCATCGCATGTATCCCCAGACATGGACGCAACTTGGTTTTGCCGTGGAACCGCTGCGAAAGACGATTGTGGATAATGTGCGCCCGTCGCTGCTTGTTCTGTTGGGCGCGGTGGGGTTGGTGCTGCTGATCGCGTGCGCGAATGTGGCCAACCTACTGCTGGTGCGGGCGACCGGGCGCGAGCGCGAGTTTGCGATCCGCCTCGCGCTTGGAGCGCAGAGGAGGCGGATTGTGTGGCAACTGTTGACGGAGAGTGGGCTGCTGGCGGTGGCTGGCGGCGTGGCCGGCCTCGCTCTCGGATTCGCCGGAGTAAAGGCGCTGCTGGCGATGATTCCCGCCGGATTGCCGCGAATCGGAGAGAACGGCGCGGGAGTCGGCGTGGATTGGCGGTTGTTGGGATTCACGCTTTGCGTCTCCGCGATGACGGGCATCGTATTTGGGCTGTTTCCGGCGCTGGCTGCATCCAGGGCCGACCTGAACCTGGCGCTTAAGGAGAGCGGCAGCCATCACGGAACGGGACTCCGGCAGGGAAAGGCGCGATCAGTGCTGGTGGTGAGCGAGGTTTCGCTGGCCGTGGTGCTGCTGATCGGAGCGGCGCTGCTGATTCGCAGCTTCATCGCGCTTCGCGGGGTCGATCCGGGTTTCGATGCGCACCATGTGCTGACCATGGAGATGTCGCTGAACGGCAGCCGCTTTGAGAAGGCATCTGGCGTTGCGCAGTTGGCGCGGGCGGGACGCGACCGGCTGAATAGGATTCCCGGCGTGGAGGACTCGGCGTTCACCTGCTGTCTGCCGATCCAGTCGGAGTTTGCGCTGCCATTCACAATTGTGGGACGGCCTCAGCCGAACGACAAGGACATGCTTGGAGCGGGATGGACGGAGACCTCGCCGGGATACTTCCATGTGTTTCAAATTCCGCTGCTGCGCGGGCGAAGCTTTAAGGACGACGACGATGCCGGTGCGATGCCGGTGGCGATCATCAACGAGGCGGCGGCCCGGAAGTTCTGGCCGAATCAGGATCCGCTCGGTCAGCAGATTGTTATTGGGAAAGAGGACGGTCTTCCCGATCCAACGCGCGTCATCGTCGGAGTGGTGGGAAATACACACGAAGGTGGGCTCAATCGCGCGCCGGGGCCGATGATTTTTGTGCCGGTTGCGCAAATCGGCGATTCCATGGCCGCGGTGATCCTGAAGTCGGCTCCGGGACGCTGGGTGGTGCGCACCCACGGCGATCCGCATTCCTATATAGCGGCGGTGAAGGAAGAGTTGCGCGCGGCTAGCCGTGGATTTGCCGTGGGAAACGTGCGCACGATGGAGGAAGTAAATGGCAGATCGACGGCGCGGCAGAGCTTCAATATGCTGCTGCTGACGATCTTTGGCGCAATTGCGCTGATTCTGGCGGCCATCGGGATCTACGGGTTGATGGCATATTCCGTGGCGCAGCGCAGGCAAGAGATGGGAATTCGCATGGCCCTGGGCGCGGACGCGTCTTCGATCCGGAATATGGTTGTGCTGCAGGGCATGCGGCTGACCCTGGTGGGATTGACCACTGGACTGGTAGCGGCCTTCGGGCTGTCGAGATTCCTTTCAAGCTTTCTGTTCGGCGTCAGAATCTGGGATCCGGTGGCTTTTGTCGCCGTACCGATAGTGCTGGTCGGGGTGGCGCTGGTTGCCCTCTGGCTGCCTGCGACGCGCGCGTCTCGAGTGAATCCGGCGCGTGCGCTTCGCGAGGAGTAGTTGCAAATCTCCGGCGCTTTTCCTCAGCCCTACATATCAATTGCCGGGACTATATATCTAGTCAGTTCTGTGCGGATTTTCGGGGGCTGCTCAAAAGCACACCACCGGTGGGTTGGTTGCTGCATCCAGTGAAATAGCTAAATAGCGCCAAGTTTTGTACGCCATGCGAATCCACCGTCGAAACAAAGGTGATTGGCTGCGGAACCTATCATCAGCTTATAGATATCTTCCGAGGCTTTCGTTGACGGATCAATCGAGAACATAGGATCGCCTAAAGTTACTGCGGTGGCGCGCCTTTCGGCAGGGTGAAGAACGCAAACACCAGCATGACGGCAACCATGAGTACCGTAACCGACCATGTAACGATGCGCATCTCCTTGGCTGGAGCAATTCCAGAAAGCCGCCGCGAGGCCGGACGCAACGCCCGCGAAGCCAGCGTGAACGCGGAAAACACCAGCGGCCCGATCCATTGGCCGCCACGGTCTCCGGCCAGCAGGTGAGAAGCCGCCGCGCCTGCGTAATCGAAGAACGCACCGGCGTAGGCCCATTCCTTAAGCCTGGGAAATCTTGGCGCGAGCAGCGCCAGCGCGCACGGAATCCTCGGCACTCCGAGGATGTACAGCAAATAGAGCGGATAGCCGAGATGTGTAAGCACCACACGGACATATTCGATGCGCAGAAGGTCCCATAATCCACCGGCAGCCATTTCAAACGCCACCGGGAGCGTGAGCAGCCAGTACGCAGTTGTGAGCATCCACGCCTTGCGCCCTTGCGGTGGAGCATCTTCTTCGTGCCGTGTCGCAAACACGCCTGCCGTTGTCATGATTGCTATCAGAGCAATTAGAATCGCAGCCGTCATAAAGAGCATGCCTCCGCATTTATTTTGCTCGTGGCCCGTCTGATGTGATAAGGCCGAAGGCTTCTACGATGGATCTGTGGTTTTTGGTTGAGGACCAGGAACTGCGGGAGCAAGGAGAAGCCTTCATGAAAATTATAGGTTGTGATTTTCATCCGGCATGGCAACAAGTAGCGGTTTTCGATGATGAGACAGCGGAGATTGCGGCTCTGCCGGGGGATACTTACTTTCTGTTCGCTCAAGACGTTACGTACTGAATCAGTTGCATGAAGCCGCCGTCCATGTGCATCTGCTGATGGCAATGGAACAAAGTAGGTCCTGGGTTGTCGGCGACAAAGTCCACTTCCGCAGTGCCGTATGGAGTCATGCTGATGACATCTTTGATTAAGCCAGACGTAGGTTGACCGTTGATGCTGACAACTTCAAAGCTGTGTCGATGCAGGTGGACTGGATGGGGACAGCCACTGGCATCGTAGAAACCGAGCCGATAGCGTTGGCCCTGCTTCACCTTTAACGGCGGGATATTGGGAAAGGAGCGGCCGTTGATGGTCCACGCATCCGGCGCGCCGTTCGGCATCGTGATTCTCTGAAACACCATTGGAAACGTCTCGTCAGGAGGCAACGCAGCGTCGGTCCCGCCGAAGATGCGATAGTTCCATTCGCTCACCGGAGGATCGTTCCAGGTCGGCTGGCCCGAAGAACCAACGTACTCAATCGGAATGCCGAGGCCGATCTCGCGCTCTTTCCTGTTTGTTGAGCCAAGTATCCAGACACCCGGAGTATTCATTTCGACCACGGCGTCGATTCGCTCGGCCACGGCGAGCGAAAGCACCGCGACTTCCTTCGGATGCGGTATAGGATTACCGTCGAGCGCGATGACTTTGAACTGATGCCCGGGGAGCGCGAGAACAACATTCTCAGTCGCGCTGGCATTCAGGAATCGAAACAGGACTCGGTCTCCCTGGTGTACTTTGATGGGCTCGGCGGCAGAAAGGACTTTGTCATTGAACGAGGCGTGTTTGTAGCTCACCTCACAGGGCTGCCCGGGACCCATCGGCATGAACGTCGGTTCCCAATGATGCACCGCGAGTAATACTTCGCGGTCATAGTTTCCGGCATCGCCTGCTCCCTCGACGATCAGAAAACCAAATTGTCCGGTATAAGTGGAGAGGGAAAAGTCCATTCCTGCACTCGTATGCGTGTGATACCACCTTGTTCCCGCTGGCTTTGGTGTAAAGCTGTAGCGGAGGCGACCCTGAGAAGGAATCATTGGAGAGCCTTCTTCCATGGCTCCGTCATTCAGAGAATCGATATGCAATCCATGCCAGTGAACGAGTTCTGCGTTGGCCGAATCGTTGAATACGTCGATCTCAACTGGCGAACCTTCTTTCAAGCGAAAAACAGGGCCGGGAACAGTTCCGTTGTACCCAACTGTGCGGATCTGAATTCCGCTTCCTAAATCGAGTGTCATTGGCCTGATATGCAGGGTATGTTCAGCGGGTTCAAGGGAGTGGTCCTGAGCCGTTTGCGTGGTGCGCTGCAATGACCATAATCTTTGCGCGATGCCGCCCATTAGTGTCGATCCAAACTTGACTGCAAATTCTCGACGATTCATTCGTGTTCCTCACATACGGCTTTGGTCAAACAGTGCTTGTATCAACGCTTTGCCATGGCATGCACATCAGGTCTTGGGTCGGACACAAAACCATTTCGATTCGGCATTCGGACCTTCGGTAGCGTGATCTGGTTCATGACCTCATCTCTCGCAATGATGTGATTGAGATAGAGAATGTAGGCAGTCACCGAATAGGTTTCGTCCACTGACAGCGTTCCGGGGTTCGGATAGTACGGCATGGCGCGATGAATGTAGTCCCAGACCGAGGTGCTGTATGGCCAATAGCTCCCAACCGTAAGCACGGGATTTGGAGTTCGCAGACTGCCGATCCCGCCTACAAGCTGCGGCCCTACCGGATCGTGGCCCTCTCCGTGCATGCCGTGGCACCCGCCGCACTTGTTCACGAAGATGATCTCGCCGTGGGCTGCTGTGCCGCTGCCAATCGGCATGCCAGTGCCGTCGGGAAGTATGGGAGACTTCCATTTACGAAGCTCTTCTGCCGTGGGAACGCGCCCGATGTGCCCGACCGTGCTTTGGGCAAAAAGAAATGACAGGCCGGACACAGTCAGCAATGCCAGGAGAGCGCCTGCCTTACGCATAGGTCAGCTCCCCAGTGCGCTTCACGCGCCACCATTTGATTCCGTTGTAGTGGTTGTATCCATCAGGGCCGGCCGTCAGACCACGGACGGCTACAAGTTCGTCTCGCGTCGGTTGCCAATAACCGGTGTCATCCTGGCAGCGCGAGGCGATGGTCGTCTCCTGTCCATCCCAGGTCCAGGGAAACCGAAAGCGGGTAAGTGCTTTGGTGAGGATCGGCTTCTGCAAATCAGCTTCCTTCCAGTCCCGTCCGCCGTTTACGGAAACTTGCACGCGTTGAATACGCCCTCTGCCAGACCACGCTAACCCGCTGATCTCATAAAATCCGCGTCCGTCGAGAACTTGACCGCCAGCAGGTCGCGTGATGACGGATTTGGCTTCCATCACAAACGTGAACTGGCGAGCTTTCCCGTTCGGAAGGAGGTCGGTATAGCTGGCGGCCTCATCTTTTGTCATCGCTGGCTGATCAATGAGAGTCAGCCTTTGCAGCCATTTGATGTTGATATTTCCTTCCCAACCAGGCACTACCAGACGTAGGGGATATCCCTGCTCGGGACGTAAGGCTTCACCATTCTGGCCATAGGCCACGATGATGTCCTCCATTGCTTTTTCCAGAGGAATGCTTCGCGCGAGACGGCAGGCGTCAGCCCCTTCTGCATAAACCCATGTCGCCTTCGTCTTCACGCCAACATCCTTGAGAAGTGTGGAAAGTGGCACACCTGTCCACTCCGCACAACTCACAAGACCATGGCTTTTCTGAGGAGTATCGCCCGGCTCACCCGCCTGTTCAGAGCCGCTGTTGCCAGCGCATTCGATGAAATGAACGCGCGAAACAGATGGCATTCTTTCGAGGTCTTTCATTGAGAAAATCAGCGGAGTCTCCACAAGGCCATCGATCAAAAGTTGGTGCTGCGCAGGATCGATGGATGGCACGCCAGCATGTAACCGCTCGAAGAACAATGCAGAAGGCGTAATGATTCCATACAAATCCTGAAGCGGGGTTCGAGCTGACCCAGTTCCGCCGTAGGCTCCGGGATTGAAATATCTTCCTGCCTTTTCGAAGCTCGACCGCTCACCATAGCTTCGTCGCGGCTGGCCTACCTCGTGGATGACCTCCTGGCCAATTGCTGGAGCTGCCAGAGAGGACATTGCGCCCAGCCTGACAAATTGCCGGCGTGAAAGAGCGCCCAAAGGTCGAATCCCACTTTGGCCAGATGTCACGTTACCTCTCATTTGCAACCTGCTTCTTCATCGCAATCGCAAAGGTAGAGCAGCCACCGCTCCACTGAACAGTAGAGCGAATAGAGGAAGGCGCTTGATTGCGACCAATCTCTGCGAACCCATGCCGCCGCCAATATGAAATCGCATCGGTTGTCAGCAAATACACCGTCGAGACATTATGCCCGGCTGCCCAGCGGAGGCGGTCTTGCGTCAACTGCCGGGCGAGTCCTTGAGAGCGGAACGATGGCACAACAGCAACCGATCTGAGAAGCGCATTGTCTCCATAAACCTCAAGTCCCGCAACCCCGACCAGTCGGTCTTTGGCATCATGGGCAACGACGTATTGCGGACCAAATTGCGATGCCGGATCGAGTGCTGCCAGATTGGAAGCCGACAAGAGAGCGGATACGGCGTCGTGATCCGAATCCATCGCTGTTCGCACTTGGAATTCGCCGAACGGCGCCACCGATTGGGGAATCGGCTCAGACTTGCAGCAGGTCGGACCGCAACATGCTTTGGGAGCGCTGGTAGTAGCGTGATTTGCCATTGAAGGACTCCCCCTTCCATAAACATCCGCTAATCCGAATATATTAGTTTGCATTGCATTCGTCAAAACGTATATATATATGGGATCATGACAACGAAGGAGGGGTTCTGCTTCGAAAGATTCTTCCAGGCATTAGGAGACAATACCCGGCTTCGTCTCTTGAACCTAATGGGCGATCAGGATCTCTGTGTCTGTTATTTCGTCGAAGTGCTCAATCAACCGCAACCCAAAATCTCCCGGCATCTTGCCTATCTACGAAGCGCCGGGCTCGTTCACGCGAGGCGCGATGGCAAATGGATGCACTATCGCATCGTGATGCCTCGCAATGAATGCGCAAGAAGGGTTCTGCAAGAGCTTTTTCGGCATTTCAAAGAAGAGAAGGTCATGCTGGCCGATCACGCAAAACTGACCAAGGCGTGCAGCGCGCCAGAGAAGTTTGTGACTTTGCAGGGTGCGCCTATACCGACACCTGTTGCATCATCCCCGGTTTTCGCTTCGAGGTAATTTATGTCCAGCGTCTCATATACCAAGGAAGGAGACCTCCTCCCGTGTGGCAAAGGTCAGTAGTAACTTACTCTTCAAAGGGAAGGAAACTGACGTGAGGAACCTGGCTGAACCGCGAAAGAAGACCATTGCGACGGGAGCGTCCCGGATCGTGGAGCGCATTCGTGTGGCAGGAAGAAACGAGCAGCCGGTGGTGGAAGGCTTCGACCAGGAAGAAATCGCTCCCAAGCGGATGGGGCAGTTGATGGTGGGTAATTTAGAAGAGATTCTCCAGCGCTTTCACATCAAGATGGCTGTTTGACAGAACGACAGTTCGACATAACGAAATTGATCTGTTGACTCAATTCTTACACTATGGAAGGCAAAGTGGACGGGGCCTTATGCGAATTGTGTCCTCCCCTGCCGTTCGCGTCACTGCCGGTTTGCTCGTTGCCGCCGCTCTTGGCGGGGTTGGATATCGTATTGTCCACCGCGGAAACCCAGATTCACCAGAGTTGCTGCTGAAGCGAGCCGACGAGATGTCGTGGCTCAAAAGCTGGATCCACGCCCGCGCCAAAGATTTTCTGCCGGCCATGAGCTTGGTCATTGGATGAGAGATCGGGGCCAGTTAGCATTCCAGTGCAAGAGTGAAAACTTTGTGCGGGAATGGTCGGCTGAGAACCCGGAGACATGTGCTAATCGCTTCGCAAGCGATCTCCTTCTACCCGCAGAGATGTTTCGGGCGCGCCTGCACAGGCAGCCGGTGACCTTCGACACGGTTCGCCAACTTGCGGAGATTTTCTGCACGAGTGTTACAGCTACGGCAATCCGGCTCGTTGAATATGGCGAACTGCCTGCGATCCTGATCTGTAGCGGTCCACGAAAGAGAGAGTGGTTCGTCCCAAACGGCGAAGTCAAGGGCAAGATATTTCTCGAAAACAGACCAGGTAAAGGAAGCATTGCCGAGGCGCGCTCCGCGGCGATCGATCCGACATGTCGCCTTGCGAGGTGAGATCGGACGCATGGTTCACTCACCGCAAAGCGACCAACCATTGGATGCACGAGGATTCGATTCCTGTCTCAGATGGTTCCGTTTTGTCGCTTCTTTGGTGGAAAAATGAGACGCAATTGATCGAAATTGATAATGAAATTGAAGCCATAGGAGCTTGGAGGGGCGACTTTCGGAAGGAAGAATAATTTGAACTCGCGGCGCAATAGAATTACTATTGACCACGGGCACTATGAATGCTCCGAAACTATATCACTAACAATGCACCCGATTGTGTGACTCGATCTGAGAGTCCAACAAGGGTCCAGTAACAGCGTTTTTCCGTGTAATCAGTAGCGCACAGTGCGGTCTGTGGCATTCAGTTTCAATGATTTGCGTTACGTTGCAGAAATGGCATGGAAGAAGAGGTCGCCGGTTCGATTCCTGCGTTCACGCCAAGAATTCAGCCAACGATCTCTCGAATGGAATCACGAGTAAATTCGAGACGTTGCAGGCCCCAGCAACCACTCGAATCGACCGTGACGGGCCATCAAATTTATCCAGTTCGCCACCGAGTTGGTCCCACCTAATCCGGTCACCTGATTCAGGAACTTGATCCGAGGGTCCAATAAGGGTCCAATAACGGCGTTTTTCTGTGTAATCCGTAGCGCACAGTGCGGTCTGTGGCATTCCGTTTCAATGAGTTGCGTTACGTTGCCGAAATGGCATGGAAGAGGTCATCGGTTCGATCCCGATCAGGTCCACCAACAAATCCTTCAAAATAAGCGATTTAGGATGGTATACCCCTACCTGGTATCCCAACTTTTGGTAGCATTTGGTAGCAAATTCCAAAACTTTGCTACAAAGTAGCTGCCAAAGTGTCCTGCATCGCGACTGTTTTCGGAGCGCTCGTCGGACTTTTTTTCGCCGCCAGTCGCTCCCTGGATTTCAGCGACGCTTGCGCTCGCTGATCTGCTGTCCATGCCTTCGCTCTCCGAGGGGACGGCTTTCCCCTTAGTTCGCTATGGATGGAGTTGACCGTTGCCTGCACGCTTTCGGGAATCTCCTGCATGTAGACATCGGTGGTGGTTGCCGTTCTGGAGTGCCGGAGAACACCCTGCACGTCCTTTACTGTGCCTTTCTTCTGAGCGAGCGTCGCAATCGTTCGCCGGATGACCTGAAACGTCAGCTTTGGCAGCCCCAGGTCTTTCGCCAGTTTGTGAAGCACCCGCTTCCGGTAGTTGTCCGTGTCCAGAAATCCCCCGGATTGATTCGGGAAGATGAAGGCTTCAGGAGACGGATCGGGAGCCTGCTGTCTCCACGCTGCAAGTTGCTTCGCCAGGTCTCTCGGTAGATGCACCGTGGCGAGGCTTCTTTGAGTTTTGCCCCAGGGGCGAATTTTGCCCTTGTAGACAGTCTCTGTGACGCTCATGGAGCAAGCGGCTTCGTTGAAGCACTTCCACCGGAGCCCAAACAACTCGCTGGGACGGAGTGCATTTGTCATGTCCAGTTCGAGCAGCAGGCGATCCCGGTCATCCAACTCGGACAGTGCCTTCCTCAACTGATCCCACGTCAAGGTCGTCTTATCCGTCTCGCGTAGCTGTGTTGGAACCTTCACCTTACGCGCGGGGTCTTTAGCGAGGAAATCCTGATCGGCGGCCTCGGCGAAGATGTCCCGCATGTATGCCCTCATCTGAAGCACTCTGTCTCTGGATTGGGTTTTGGCCAGTTTGTTGAGGTGGACCTGCAACGTGAATTTGTCGAAGTTCTCCAGCAGGACATCCTCGAAATCATCGATGAGGTCTTGCTGGATCAGCATCGTCTTCACCTTTGCAGTTTCTTCTTTCCAACTCGCCTCCTTCAAAGGAAGGAAGCGATTGCGAACGAACCATCCGAAGGTGACAGAGCCATCGTTAACAGCTTTGCCGCCCAGAGACTGTCCGGTCAGTTTGGCGATCTCTCGTTCCAGCGATTCGCGCGCCACCAACTTCGGTGAGCGTTATGCAAAGCCCATCTTGTGCGGCGCCTCCGGTGGTAGCACTCTTATGCAATGAGTCGGCGTCGAGCGGAGGAGTGGGCAAAGTGGCGTGGTTTGGTTTCCGAGCAGGGGCAGAGCGGTCGAAGCGTGGCGACGTTTTGTCGTGAGCGGGGGCTGCGGGATTCACAGTTTTTCGCGTGGAAGAAGCGGCTGCGCCATGCCGAGGCGGCGCAGTTCGTGGAAGCAAGACCAGCTGCGGAGCCGGTGCAGTCGTCAGCGGCTGGCAATCATGCGATCGAGGTCCGGCTTGCGGGAGGGCGGAGCCTTGTGGTTGCTCCTGGATTCGACGCGGGCCATTTGCGCGCATTGCTTTTCGTGCTGGAGCCTGGTGCGTGATCGGGCTGCCGAGTTTGCGCGCGCTGGACCAGGCACAAGCAAC
>JAJYUB010000034.1 GCA_021792795.1 Acidobacteriota bacterium
CCGACCAAAGCATCCGCCCCAACCCACCGCGGCCTGGATCAACCCACCAACTCCGACAACAGCGACAGAAGAGATTCGACACTAAACTCTCATGCCACATGTCTCAAACTCGTTGACACGCTCCGTCCCGTCGAAGAGGCTGTCTGCGGCGACACCGACAAATTGCTGAAAGCAAATTCGGTGTACGAAAGGCCGAATCCAAACGGAAACAGTGGCTTCACCGCGCTGGTCTCGTAGTAGCGATAGCCGATAAAAACTCCCTCGCTGTACTTCACATCGCGCGTGCCCGGCAGTTCGTAGTAGCTCTTATACGTGGGAGTGTCTTCAATCTTCGCCTCCCAACTGATCGGCAGTTTGCCGGATGGATTCACATCCCCAAATAGAATTTTCGCCAGCGCGGCACCGGCCATCCTGGCCGCCGTAGCCACGGTAGGGTCGTACCGATCGTTTGTCAAACACCACCGCGGGCGGCCACCGTGAAGAATTCCCGTGTCGAAATCGATATCGAAATCCGACCGCCCCGGCGTGCGCTCAGGTTGTAGCAGTGGATACAGTTCGCTATAGTGAGAAGGGCACAGGGCGCTATCGTCTAGGGGTTAGGACGTGAGATTCTCAATCTTAAAACACGGGTTCGATTCCCGTTAGCGCTACCAAGCTACCGTTCAGCTACTTCCGGTAGTATCCAAAAACCTATAAAAATCCAACAGATTTATGGATCCCCTTGTCCAGCAAGGGCCAACGAGTTCCTTGACATCCTCAGCGCACGTGGGGACAGTCAGCTGCCTCCCCCGGATTTTCCCGCTCTCCGCAGTTCCTCTTGACGGACTCGTTATTCAGCAGTAACCCCTCCTATTGACTTTTATTGCATTACCTTAGTGCCCATAAGTAACCCTAACAATGTTACCAATGGGCTCATGCTGGGTTACATTAGTTTCACAAACACAGAATCATCAGGCAACCTAAATCCCTCCTCATCGGAGCTTCTTTCCCGTTGAAGAGCGGACTGTTCGGCGAAGCCTTCAGGAGAGACTCTATGCGGCACTTCAAGGTATTCTTTTGCCTGCTTGCCAGAAGCAGATTCGCATCGGGGGCTGATCGGACCAGCGTCGATCGCAGCGTTGCCCAGCTTTGGAGCCATCCCCGGCAGAAGAAACCTGGCAAGGTTGTGAGCGAGAACGGATGTGCCCCTTGCCGATGGACAACCCGACCGGCTCAGCCTTGGGCTCGCAGAATCTGGAAGCGGCACCGATGGGCCTGCGTGGTTCTGGCCGTTCCCTTCGTCCTTGCCGGATGTGGCGGAGGGTTATCCTCCAATTCTCAGGCATCTTCTTCCCCTTCCATTGCAGAAACCAACGCAACCGGAGGAGGCTCTGTAGCACCAACACCAACACCAACACCAACACCAACACCAACGCCGACGCCCACGTCCACTCCGGCAACCGCTGGGACCACAATCTCCAATATCCAGACAGCTTCCGGAAACTGGAAGAGCTGGGGACAAGGGGCGCCCAATTACGTGGATTGCAGCCCTTCTCCTTGTAACGGGTATCAGTGGTCGATGGAGTATGGCATCACCACACCCTCCCTGAGCAACGACGCGACGCAGTTCAATCTCGGTGGCACGAAGCCGTATGGGGATGCCCTGTTTTCCGCCCAACTGATCGGACAGAATGCGCCGCAGTTCCTGGATGCAGACCACACGCTGCTGCCGACGCTGCACAGTTTCACCTATAACACCGACTTATATGTGACAGACATCGCCATCACGCAAACATTGGAGTTCGACATCAGCATGTACATGAACGGGGTCGGGATGATCTGGGGCACCCAATGCAGCCACCTTGGCGACGGGAACTGGGACATCTGGGACAACGAACATGCGCATTGGGTTTCCGCGGGTGTTCCTTGTAAGCTCGCGAACGGATGGAACCACATAACGATTCAGGTGCAGAGGGAAGCTGACAATACACTTCTCTACCAGTCTATCGCGCTGAATGGGACAACCTACACGCTGAATGTTACGTATCCTCCCGGCACCGCTCCTTCAAATTGGTGGGGCGCTACTGTCAACTACCAGATGGATGGGAACTCGAAGCAGTCGGCGAATACTACATACATGGACAATTTCAGTTTCACGTACTTATAACGAGCGGGCAGAAAAACGTCGATCATGTTTTTCTGGCCCGCAGCACGTTTCTTCTGTGCTGGACGTGGCTGCCGCCGCACAGGAGGAGCCTGCCGCCGAAGGGGAGCGGACACTTCTGGAATGGAATGCGGCGTGTAAATTCCTCCATAAAATCAGCGCACTATTTTCTGGGACGAGTAAGTTTTACATGGGCCGAAAAAAAGATGCCTGCGATCCACAATTATTTTTATAATTTTCCGGAAAAGGCGTTTCAGCCTAGCAGAACTGTGTATTATCCAGATAGAAATCACCTGTATATTTTTGAGAAATGACTTCCATTTACTGCCTAGTGGCCCTGAAGTCAAGTCTCAACTGGAGAGGCTGAACGGATGGTCAAAGCGCTGTGGAGAAACCCGCACGCCAGCCCTCCGCGATCTTGTTCGCAGTTGAGCCAGACTTTGGTTTGGGCCTAGTTGAGGTGGATGCATCCGCATCCTCCGCGACATGCAAAAAAGAGGTTGTCGAGTTCGCGTGAGACGCAAGGCGTCTTGTCCCTCAGGCCAACCCAATGACACAAGCGAGCTGATTCGACTCCACGCGGCCATGTTGCGCGGTAGGGGCCTAAGCGTATCTGTGCTCGAAAAATGAATTGCTGAAAGGCGAACCGATGAAGATTTGTTCCTATGCCCTCATGATTTTCTTGATGTTCGCGGCGCCTGCATTCGCAACTGTGGTCGTCAGCGAGCCAACGAGCGGTGAGACAGTTGGTTCGCCAGTACAGTTCTTGGCGACGGCCACCACAGACACTTGTTCGCGGGGCGTAGCGTCGATGGGTGTCTACATAGACAACGACCTGAAGCGTGTCGAGACTGGGCACAGCCTGAATACCACCGTTGCACTCAGTCCAGGTTCCTACAATACAGTTGTCGAAGAGTGGGACTATTGCGGCGGTGCGACCTACACTCCACGAGCCATCAATGTCACTGGACAGACGGGTGTGGTCGTGACTTCACCGGCGAACAACAGCACCGTGGGTTCCCCTGCCAGTTACGTAGCTACAGCCGCCACGAGTAGTTGTCCGCAAGGTGTAGCTTCCATGGGAGTCTACGTGAACAATCAACTGGTCCACGTTGAGCCAGGAGCGAAGTTGAATACCCAGGTGACCATGGGCGCGGGGACCCAGCACACAGTTGTCCAGGAATGGGACTATTGTGGAGGATCATCCTACACGCCGGTGAATGTCTCTGTCGCGGGTGGTGGAAAAGTACTTTCCAACCTTCAGGCCTCTGGAGGCTGGAGATCCTACGGTCAGTTTGCCCCGGACTACGCCGATTGCGCCTCGAATTGCTCCGGAGTCAACTGGTCCATGTGGCAGCACCAAAGTTCCCCGTCTCTCAGCGGAAATGCGAGCCGGTTCAATATCGGCGGAAGTGTACCGTACTCAGATGTTCTCTGGACCAATCCTGTGATTGGACAAAACTCAACGCAAAACCTTCCCGACTCAAATCACACTCTTCTTCCGACCGTGCATAACTTCACGTACGATGCCAGCTTCTACGTGACCAACGCCTCAATCACGCAAGTGCTGGAGTTTGACATTAACATGTACATGAACGGGGCCGGAATGATCTGGGGGAACCAATGCGACCATCTCGGCGATGGGGACTGGGACATCTGGGACAACGGAAATGCGAGATGGGTTTCCGCAGGCGTTCCCTGTAAGTTCGTAAATGGATGGAACCACGTGACGATTCAAGTACAGCGGGAATGGAACAATGCACTTCTGTACCAGTCGATCACGCTGAACGGTGTGTCCTACAGCATCAACAGAACCTATCCACCGTTCCCAGTTTCGAGCAGTTGGTGGGGCATTACGGTCAATTACCAGATGGATGGGAATTACAACCAATCTGCGAACAGCACGTACCTGGACAACTTCAGCCTCACGTATTGGTAGAGGCATATAGTGGCACGTCGAGCTTCTCAGGATGCGCGGCGATCCATCTCAGCCAGCGATACTCTCATCGTTCTCCTTTTGAGTGAAGGCAAAAGACAGCTCTTTCAGCGCGTGCTTCTGGACTTCCCGCTCAACATTCTGGATCGACATTGGGGCAATGACCGTCATTCCACCCAGCAGGTCGCTAAGGGCCAGATACGAGGCGCGGTTGATATGGAGAAAGTCGAGAGGGTACTCAGGCTTTCGCGCGCGGGCATGGATCGGGTCCGCATCCAGCAGATAGCTGATATTCGGCTTGGGGACCAACTTTACGATCAGCCGAGCATATACACGAGCGGCTGGATTGGCCAGCGTCAGGTTCGCGAGCTCGTCGTAGATATATCGGTCGCAAATCACAAAATCCGCACCGGAACGCAACGCTTTTTGAAGCACGACCCGGAGCGAGATGGCATCTGCGAAGTAAAGAAACAGCCTGAGCACAGTCATCAGCCGTGAGCGGACGTTTTTGTCCCGCCGGTCGATGGGCGCTGCCGGAGTTCCAACGCCTGTATCGCCCTGAAACAGGGTGTGTCCGGCCTGCTCCCGAATACGAGTGAACCTGGCAACGTCGTCCCAGAAAGTGATCAATCGAACGGTATGGTCCGCCTCTTGCAGACGAGCGCGAAGGGTCTCGATTTGAGTGCTTTTCCCGGCGCCATCGATACCGGAGAAACTTACAAACTTGCAGCGCCGATTTTCTGGGTTGGCATACATAAATACGCTCCCACGCTTGTTTCGAAATGTTTTCTGGATCTCTGTCAGTGGGGCCGGCTGGGGCTCGCACTGGAGAGCGCCACGACAGTCCCAATGGCAATGCCGGCGCCCAAGAGCACGCCGACCTTGATCAGGATGGAACGCGCCCGCCTCTGTTTTGCCGGAGCGATCGCCGCTCCGGACGGTCTGGAGGCGGCAACACCCGTGGTCTTCTCATAGGGCGCTGCCGCTGCGCCTACCGGTCCCGAGGTACCGGTTTGCTGCTGTTCCTGGGCAAACGAGAGCGAAGCGCTGGACTGTTGATCGATCGTTTGCGCGCGCGCAGCGTCGGGAGCGGCAGGGAAGGATGCTGACGGGGCTGTGTCCACGGCCGACCTGCCGGTTGCGCGATTGGAGTTTTCGGACTGGGCCGGCAGGGAAGACACGCTTTCTGCTTGAGGGCCGGGAAGCGGTGGTTGCGGTCGCGCTGTGGCAGCTTCCGCGAACGGCATAGCCAGGAACAACACTAAGCAGATGGCGATCTGCCGGCGCAGCCAATCGCTTGAGATTTTCATTGACCCCCCCTCCGAACCAGGCGACCCGTTGCGCCCGCCAGAATGAGACCATCCCAACCGGTCAAGCCGCATTCGCCGGATCGAGTTGGGAAGGCCCAAGCAAAAATGCCTGCGCGACCACGTCTGCCGAGGCATTGTCAAGGGCAGTGCAAAACCAGGCCAGTGATTCAGAACAAATAAAGGCCAGCGGAGATGGCAGCAAAAGAGGAACATGTGGAAGTCGATGGAAGCTGTTTACCGCGTCAGCCGTTGTGGCATAGATATCAAAAAGACGGTTTACTCCAGCAAGCTCCAGGGCCGCCCCAGCTCCGGGAGGCAAAGCTGCCAGTTTGACGTCACCTTTGCATTTCATGGCCTCCTCCAGGCAACAGAGCAGCAGGTAGATAACGGACCTGTCCAGTTGGCGCGCATTAGAACAATCGAGCACCATACGAGGGCTGTCGACATTCATGCAACTCTGTATCTCGCGGAGGAATGCCAGCCTTTGCTTCCTGCTCAGTATTTCCGGCAGATGTTTCACCGCCACAGTACGCGTTCGAATTGGCATATCTCCACATCCTTCTCTGAGTTTGATGCATCTTTCTGTCTTTCTGACAAAGAACACTCGCTGAATTTATCCGGGCGATGCCGCCTGACCCTCGCAGGGCGTCGATCTTGGATCACTCGCGGGTCTCCGCGATCCACGATTTTGCAAACAGGCGCCCAAGCCCGGCATTGGGCCTGCGTACAACGTGCCACAAGACGTTTCTCCCATACCGGAAAAGAGTCGAGAAGCTTGTGTTATACCAGCAGCACTCCGTCATCCTTGGCGACAGTCCGCACAAAAACCGAAGCCGATGCACTCTGCTGGGAGACGCCAGCATGGCCGCTACCAACCGATGGTTCCCATCGAGGACCGTGAGAGGTCCGCTTTCGTTCATCCCGATGAGGACCACGGAACCCAGGTCAGTGTCCTCCTGGAGCCGATCCTGTATCTCGGAGATTTTTGCCAGGAACCGGCGGTCGAGCGCGTTTTGACCTGTGCGCATGCATTCGGCAATTCCGGTCATTGAGAAATTGCCCTGGGCGATTTTCCGCCACTGGGCCCGTGGAAAGGCCCTGATCTGGTCGAGGTCATTTTCTTTCACTTCCACCTCATACCATTCCGTTCCAACCGGAAGCTCGCGCCACAAAGCGAGGTGATGCATGAAGAACAGGGCGCGCCGTTTCGCATTTTCGCCGGCATCGTCGAGGTCGGGGTCGATGACAATTTTCCGCAGCGTTTCCTGATACTCCCGAAAGGCGGGATTGTTGCAATCGCTCTTCAAAAATTCCGCGATGACCTCATTTTCCGTGACGCGGCGAATCGCCCTGACCGGCCGAAACACCCCACTCTGTTGCACCTTGTATGCATTGGTCAGCAAATCGATCAGAAAGGGCAATGCCACCACAATGAGTAGGACGGTCATCAGCGCCAGTTGCACCAGGATGACCTGGCGCAAGGACGAATGGAAGAAGCAGATTCCCGCGATGACAATGCCGCTGAAGGCCAATTGAATCCAACTGGTGTTGGCAATCTTGTAAGACATCTCATAAGTAATGATCACGGCGCTAAGCGAATATACGACCGTGGTGATGGCGTACAGCGCCAGCAGATAGGGAAGGCCGTATTTCCCGGCGATTGCAAACTCGGCCCCGAAAAGCGCCGTCCAGATCCAGGCGGGCGCGAGGCGCAGGCCGATGGCCAAGACAGAACCGATGCTCAACACCAGCAACAGGGAAGTTGCGATGACAGTGAGATCTTTCCTCTCCTCCTCGCGTGTGCCTGCCACCAGTGGAAACATGCTATTGACGACCGCTTGGGAGATGGAAAAAATCACGCGTCCCACCATCGCCACGGCAGCATAGAGCCCTGCCGCTTCCGGAAGAAAAAAGTGCTTCACCAGGACAATGTCGCAGTTGTTGATCAGCACCTGGCCGGAATAGAAAACCATTGCCTGCGACATTTCGCGAAGGGCATAGGGTAGACGAAACGGGTTCGGAATCCGGGCCGCCAATTTGGGCGTGATGGCGAAATAGGCCACCGCAACTGCCGCGGAATTGGCAGCAATCACTCCCGGGACGCCCAGGCCCAACAGAATCAGAAGCAGCGAACCACCGAGCCGAACCGCGCCCTCGAGGACGAGATTGGTGGCAAGACGACGGAAGCCGTAAGCGCCCTGAAGATAACCCCGCCGGCTCCCCAGTGGAACGTAGAAGGCAACTCCGATTGCGAGGAGGACAACGAGGATCGGACCGGGCAGATTCAGATAATCCGTGATCGCTCTCTGAAACAACAGCATGAGCATGGCCAGGAGGATGCCGCACGCCCATGCGCCACCATGGAGGCTCCGATAGCCCGCGAACTTTCCCTCCAGAGACTTCTGCTGCGCCACGACCTTTGCGGAAATGATCTGAAAGGAGAGCGTCACCGCCGATATCAAAGTGAGCAGAGTGTAGACGGCGGTAGCGTTCCCGAAGCCCTGCGGGCCGAGGTATCGCGCGACTGCGATGTTGTAGGACAGGTTGATTGCGGTTGCGAGCCCTGAACCCGAAAGCAATACAAAGCTTCCCGAGAGAATGCGGGCTTGCAGCGTCTTCGGCTTCTGGGTCGGACTCTTCAACACGATTTTTTGAGGCTCCAGCTACCAGGCGAGGGAAGTAGGTGATGATTGCCCTGCAAGGGTCGGCACCGGTTCCAGAGAAGGGCTGATGGTGTGCGGATCAAATCCTCAACAACTTCGTTCGATGCGCAAATCCGCATTCCGGCTGCTCGGGACCACTGAACGGCCCGGTTATATGCTGCGAGCGTGACAACTATTACCGTCTTACCTGCTTCTTAATAAGTATTCCTATGATGGGGCATACAAGCGCTGCTCTCCTTTTTTTTCTCCTTCTGTCACATGGCTGTTCTGGTCCGGGGTCGTCCGCGCCGGTGCAGTTGAAATACAAGGCCACGGGAAACTCCCCAGAGGTTCTGGCCCTGTACGAAGCGTGGTTCGGACACCCCAAGCACATCGCCATCGACTATTCGTCGCATGATCCGGCTGTGATCCGCAGGCAGATTCACGCAGCGAAAGCCATGGGAATATCCGCGTTCGTGGTGGATTGGTATGGAGATCGCGAGCCCTTCATCGACCGGAGCTATGCCCTGATGCAGGCCAGCGCCGCGAAACGTAAGTTCCATGTCGCGATGATGTACGACGAGGCCGACGAAGAAGATGGGGCCACCGACGAAGCCATTGCGGATTTCACGATGTTCCATGAGACCTACCTTTCATCGAAGGCGCCGGGGCATCAGGCGTACCTGACGTACAAAGGCCGTCCGGTGATCTTCATCTTCCCCAAGGGAGGGCACACAGACTGGGACCGGGTGAGAGCAGTGGTCAACAAGTGGGACACTCCGCCTCTGCTGATCGATGAAAATCTTCCCGGTCAGTATGCGGATGCGTTGGACGGCTTCTACGCGTGGATCAACCCTGGAGCGAAGGGGTGGGCGGCGGATGGCGGCAACTGGGGAGAGCAATATCTCAGCGATTTTTATCAGACGATGGTATCGAAATATCCTGACAAAATGATCGTTGGCGGTGCATGGTCCCAATTCGACGACAGCAAAGCGACCTGGAGTCTCAACCGGCACATATCCGCGCGCTGCGGCCAGACGTTCCAGGACACGTTCAATTTCTGGCGGAAATACGTGCCTGTCGATGACCCTATCCCTTTTGTGATGATCGAAACCTGGAACGATTACGAGGAGGGTTCGGCGGTGGAACATGGCCTTCCCACCTGTGGGAAGGCATCACAATAGCACCCTCTATAGCTATAGCGGATTTGCAGTTGTAGCGTCCTTTGAGGTGAAGAATCCAGACGATATCCGCATCGTCGAGGCTGTCATCCTGGCCCGCTGGAGATACCCGCCGTGGAACTGTTCTATCCCACTCGTCTTTCCAATTTGATCGCCGGCGCTGTTTCGTCGTACTCGAGGCTGGGGCCTACGGTTTTGAACTCGTTTGAGGTTCGAGCGGCCATCATTTCTGGAGCACAATAGATGTCACTGATGATGGAAAGGGGGCGGCTTCGCACTTCGTCATACACGCGTCCCAGATATTCGCCAATCAACCCCAGGCAGAGGAGCAGCATACCTCCGACCAGGAACACCGCAGCCGCCACGCCGAGTCCTATCGAGTCGACTTGGCTCTTGACGAGGATGGAGCCGATCACCAGAATGGCAACGATGCATTCTGAAAAACAGAACAGTACGAAGGACAAGCGCAGTGGCTTATAGCTGAAACTAGTAATCGCATCCATCGCATACTTGATCCGGCTAAGGAATGAGAGTTTGCCTTCGCCAGCCGCGCGGTCCTGCCGATCGTAGTAAACGACGGAATTTTTGTATCCCACCCAGGCACGTAAACCGGGCAAGTACCTGTTTCCTTCTCGCATGCCATTGATTGAATCGACAACTTGACGGTCCATCAAGCCGAATATGCCGGCATTTATAGGGATGGGATAGTCGGAGAGCGAGGCAAGAACACGATAGAAAAGAGGAAAAAGCTTCGCCAGGACCTTGCGCCGTTCCTTACGGCTTTTTCTGACGCCGATCACCACCTGAGCGCCGCCGCGCCACGCATCGATCAATTGGGGCAGAACTTCCGGCGGGTCCTGAAAATCACCGTCCATCAGGATCACTGCTTCGCCGCGCGCAGTCCGGAGACCGGCTGAGATGGCCCCCATGTGTCCCCAGTTGCGTGACAGATTGACGACCACCACATGCGGATCGAAGCTTTGCAGTTCTTTGAGCAGTTGCAACGATGAGTCCTTGGACCCATCGTTCACGTAGACCACTTCCCAGTCGTCGCCTACGTCGCTCAAGGCGCCAGCAACAGCTTCATGGAATTGGGAGATTAGCTCCTCTTCGTTATAAATGGGTACTACGATTGAAATCATCTTGCCTCCGGGGACCTTATTTCAAAAGAAATACCATGCTCGCTTGCGGGCTGTTTTTCGTGCGCACAACACTGGATGTGTTTTGCAAGGGAAGAAGTGTTGTACGGCCTCTCGCGTACTTCGAGCAAGGTGAGGCACTCCAGTCATTTCATTTCAAGCGCCAAGTCAAGCTGCATTCGACCTCAGAATGGCGATTCTTCCGCTCATTCGCGCTGCAATAAGTGAGATGCAAAAATCTGCCGTCTCGTTCAGATCAATCTTTTGCATGCGCAATGGGGACATGGCGCGCACTTTACCGATATAGAAATCGGCAAAATACCATCCTCAATTTTTGAGATGCGCGCCTTCTTGGGGATCTACTTGGAAAATCCGCACTCTCCAGCGCATTTCGGCGGGAGTCAAGACCACGATGTAGCGTGCATGCACGCGTTGTGTTGTCAGGACTTTGTCATGGTCGAGGACCTGCTCATCGTATTCGACGTTGTCGACCAACTGAATGGACAGTCCTTCCGGCGAGTAGAGGACGATTCGGAGATCGTGCGAGCGGTCCCGATAGCGAGTGTGAATCCCCAGTGCGGCCTGCTCATGCACCGTATTCGCCAGTTTGTCTCTGGCGGTTCCCACGAAATCCGGATCGAGCAGGTCGGCGCGATTTTGCGCAAGCGCAGCGCTTAGGTCCTGCCAGGATTGCAGGTAGTCGCGGATTGCAGCAGTCGCGGTCTGCTGCTGAAGCTGCCTGGGACCTTGCAAGTGCGAGGGTTCAACGCGTACAGCCGCCTGGTCCGCCAGGAGAGCGAATGGCATGGTAAAGATCGAGAAAACGACGAGGAGGGGCTTCATCATGATCATCTTCCCCACTGAATCTCATTCCCTAAAACAACTCCGCTCGCCACGGAAATTCTTGCTCCGTTGTAGGCCGGCATTTCCACCTGCGCAATTCCGTGCTTGAGGGGCACGTCTACCGTCGATTGGGCGCCGCCGTAGTTTTCCGTGAAAGTGACGATGGTCCCGTCTGGTACGGCATTGCCGCTACAGTCGCGCACCGGATCGGTTTGCACCTCAAGGTACGGGCCTGACTGCCGGGCCGCCATCCTGAGCCCGCACGGATCGCCCGGGACCTGCTCGACGACGCGTGTGCTGGAAACCCGATCCACCTGGGCCTTGAATGTATCGACGCCTTCTTTGGCGGTGGAGTCCATTTCCGTCCACGCGGCGCCATCGTGGGTGACCATGGTACGCTGCTGCACAGCGCCCGAGGGAGGCGACAACTCGAACGACACGGATGCGGGCGTCGTGATGAGATTGCGATAGGCATCGAAGACATAAACGGTGCCGCTGATTCCATCATGCAGGCCGACCGGAAGACGAGACGGTCTCGCGAGGAAACTCAGGTCCGCAGGCTGACTTGCAGGCACAACATTTAACGAACCGCTGCCGGTAGAGGGTCCTGCCACCAGAACGACCAGGTAGTGGCCGGCATTGTAGAGAGAGCCAGCAGGGAAGGAAGTCGTTCCGCCTAATTCCACATCGCGTCTGAGTGCCTGCCCGGGCCCGACGATGTAGAGGACCGCTTTGCCGCTCCCGGTGCATTGAATGGAGAACGCGTTGCCAGCTTCGACGGTCGTGGGCAGGTCCATGCTGCCGCCTTCTGCGCAAGCCATCTGCACCGTGGCGAGAGTCAGGCCGCCGAGCAGGCATGCCAATCGGGACCTCACTGGAAACCTCCGACACTATAGGTTGCAATGACCGTGCGTTCGCTGCTGATTTTCCTGGCGAGGTCCTCAGGAACATGGACATCGAACGGGACCGGACTCTGCGGCAGGAGCGCGCTGTCGGTATATTGGTCCGCCACCCAGACCACCTGGCCAGTCTTGTCGTAGAAAGTCCCAAGAACATGCGCGATGTTCACGACCTGGCCGCTCTGATTCACCAGCTGTCCGGTCAAGGAGGCATCCGGCGCAGGATTCAATCGCTGATTTTCGATCTCGATCACGGGGTCTGCCGAAGCCGAGACCAATGCCGACAAAGGCCCCATCCGGACGCTTCCAACTTCGGACAAAGTTGCGTTCGGGAAATTGATGAGAAATGGGGTGACTTGCTTCGGCAACAGAATGTGAGAGATCTTGTCGAAGCTGCCTTCGCTGGCGATCGGCGATCCGTTCTTCGCCAGCAGTGTGGCCCTGACCGACACGTAGGCGGGCACGACATCTTCGTTGAGGAGTTCGCCCAGGATGACCACCCCTTCGGCACGTTGCACCGGGTGCATGTCCACGATGCGTACGTGGGGCGCTTCCACGTCCTGAACTCCCCAGTCGTCTCCCGGGCCGCGATCGATCACGTCCCAGCGCAGGTAATTGACTGCGATGACCTGCGGCGGAACCAGGGGCTTCTTGACCAGCGGCCAATCCACGTCCCAGCGATCGCCGTTCTTTACGACCCGCAGGTTGCGCGTGTTCACGAAGGCTCCAACCACGGAAGACCAATGCAATCTTATTTGGACTTCTGCATCGTTGTTGGAGGCATGAAGCGGCCGCACGTCGAAGCTCTCCAGGGTCGCGTAGGTGCGAAGGCTGAGGTAGTATCCGGTCAAGTCGTGCTCAAACTCCTGTTCCGTGAACTGTGCCTTGTTGCCGAGACTGGAATACGCTTTTTCCCAGGCCAGCAGGCGGATTTCATCGCCCAGGTTCTCCACTGCCGCTGTCGGCGTGGAAGATGGACGCAGCAGACTCTTTCCGCCAGCATAGGCGACTGCGGATGGACCAGGCCAGAAGGTTCCGATCACAATGAACACCACAGTCGCGACAGAAATGAAGGCAGCGAGGAGACGTCCCTTGTTCACGAGGCCACACTTCCCGATACGAGATTTTCATGCGTGTCGAGGAAATGGTCCACTGGTCGGTCACGCCGTCTTCCATCCGGGATGAAAATCACCAGGAGCGCTAGGATGCTGCTGCCGAACGGGAGAATCCCCCACAGGATGCCTTGCCAGTGAGGAGGGATTTGTGGCGCGTTTACCGGCATGGCGGGGGGCACGCCGTCTTTGCTCCAGATGGTGATGGTTCTGTCTTCAAGGTCGTCCACCTGGCGCCAGCCGGCGAATTTGAGTAGCGGATCGTAATAGTGGTCGCGCACAATGACCCATTTCAGTCCGTACCGGTCTGCGTGACGCAGGACCGCCCGCAGCGCATCCAGGCCCGGTTCACCAAAATATTTTGAACTGGTGAGCGCGCCCGCGCCGTAGCGAGTCAACTCCGGCAGCATACGACCGGAATTCCATTCACCATCGACACTGCTGGCATCTGTCAAAACTGCCAATCGCGCAATCTTGTTGCCGAATCCCAGTGTGACGTAGCGGTAGTTGTCGTGACCGTCGCGATTGAGCCACGAGGCGACCGAATCCACTTTGAAATTGGAAGCATCGGCGGGGCGAAACGTTGACCAAGCCACCGCCAGCGCACAGGTAAAGGCCGCGGCCACGGTCAATGCGCAGACTGCCCGCATCCGGAAGCGGTCAATGAGTTCCGCGGCAAGCAGGCCCACAAAGGGCAGGGCAAGCAGCGTGGCCCAATAGCTGAAGCGCTCCATCGTCAACACTTCAAAAGCGCGGCCCAGCAACAGATGGGCGACCGGAGTTGTGCCGCCGAGTCCGATGAGAAATGCCACCCAGAAGCCGAGGAGCAAGGGACGGAGCCGAGCGACCATGGAACCGCGAATCGCGATGAACGGCAGGGCCAGTATCAACGCTCCATAAGGGACGATGAAGTAGTTCAGGCCCCATTGAGGACTCAGGATGTAATTTGCCCGGCTGGGATGCGGAATGGGAGTTTGCGTGACGGGGTAATGAATTAAAGCAATCCAGAACGGAAGCAGCACGATGGCAATCGCAGCGCCTACAATCGCGATGATCGTGACGGTGCGTAGCACAAAGGCCGGCGCCGGGGTCCGCTCCACTTCCGGACGGTCTCCGTCGCGACCATCCAGGAGCACCAGCGCAAGCACCGGCAGGGCAAAGAAAAACGAGCCGAACAGCAGCGTGGCATGGTGCGCGGCAGCGGCGGCGGTGAAGAGTACGCTCGCCTTGAGAAAAGATCGCCACTTGCCATATCGGACCCACTCGAACAAATAGGGCAGCGCGTTCAAATAAATTGGGGCCGCGGATGTGGTGGCCAATTGACCAGCGGAATACACCAGGAAGCTTTCCGAGCCGAGAAAAACACTGGCCAGCGCGGCAAACGATGCGGCGCGTGGATTCACCCAAAGTTTTGAAAATCGATACACGCCCAGCGCCAGCAGCAAAATCGCCGCCAACTGCACTGCCATATAGGCCATATCCAAACCGATTAGCCGGGAGATCACCGCGACCCACTGCTGCGGCAACGGAGGATATGTGGCCTGGGAAAATCCCGCATACCACTTGGCGTTCCAGGGATTGAACCAATGGTGAACGTAGTGCGAGGCGAAGAAGATATGGAAGTTCGCGTCGTAGGACTTGAGCGGCAGCTTCATCATCAGAAGCGGCAGGTGAATGGCGAGGGCAGCCAGGACAATGAGGCCCATCGCTATCGGCCGTTCCGACGGCGCGACCGACTCAGTTCGCTTCACAAGTCTTCCTCCAAGCAGCATTGGATTCATAATCGCCGATGCCTGTTGCCCAGGCGCGTTTCATTGTGCGGTTGTGCGGTATCGACTGGCAGCGGCTTCAGACAACACGCAAGGCGTTTCCGGAATCACAGTTCATTTGAAGCTTGACGATAGATCGGTGTCCCATTGATTGTCACACTTGGTTTTGCGAAGGCTGCTTTGATGCCCGTGCTCGCAGTCGCGCTTGCCTCTCCCATTTTGGCGCAGACCTACCCGGTGGGAGCGGGCGCCTCGGCAAAGCGGCCGCCCCAGACTGAGCCAACGCAGACACCGAGCCAACCGCTGGGTTGGGGATCGAACATTCAAAACGCGCGGCTGGCGCGTGCCGCGGAATTGGCCCTGCAGCGCGGCGATCATGCGCTCGCTGTGGACTACGCGCAGCGCGCCGCACAAGCTGCCCCCAACGATGCTCAAGTATGGTTCCTGCTTGGTTACGCGGCGCGGCTTGACGGGAAGTTCCCGCTATCGGCAGACGCCTATGGTCGAGGTCTTCGCCTGAGTCCGTCCGCACTGGAAGGGCTTTCCGGTCTTGCCCAGACCTACAGCCTGATGGGACGGACGGACGAGGCCGAGCATCTTCTGAAACAGGTGATTGCGTCCGATCCAAAGCGTAAAGACGATGCGCTACTGCTCGGAGATCTTTCAATGCGATCGGGCGACTACACTGGCGCAATCGACTGGCTGGGAAGAGCGGAACGGATCCAACCCGGCCCGCGTTCGGAGTTGCTGCTGGCGATTTGCTATCAACACCACCAGCAAATGGATCTGGCAAGCCACTACTTAGACTTGGCGAGGCGGCGCGCTCCGGACAATCCCGAAGTTCAGCGATCGCTGGCGGGATATTACCGGGAGACGGGAAACTATTCCGAGGCGATTGCCTCGCTCAAATCCATCCGCAACCCGAAACCGGACGTGACGGCTGAACTGGCGTATACCTATCAGCTCGACGGCAAGCTGGATGAGGCCGCCAGGCTGTACACGCAATCCGCCGATGCCCTGCCGAAAGACCTGGGTTTGCAGCTCTCCGCGGCTCAGGCCGAGGTCGCTGCCGGTTCTATCTCAGATGCAAACCTGTTTCTCCAGCGCGCCGCGGGGATCGATGCCGGCCAGTATCGGCTGCACGCAATCCGTGGAGAGATTGCGCAGATCCAGGAGCGCGATGGCGATGCCGTCAGCGAATACAACATAGCCTTGGCACATCTGCCCGCAAATCCCGTCGAGGGGCCCCTGTACGGCATCCAACTCCACATGGACCTGATGCAGCTCTATCGGGACCAGGAGGACGCAAATACCGCCCAGCATCAACTTGAGAAAGCGCAGATGGAAATCGGCGCGCTCGACGAGCATGGCCCCGGCAGAGCGCAGTTTCTACGCCTGCGGGCCCTTATCAAGATGAATGCCGGCCAGCTCGACAGCGCGCGGAACGATATGAAGGAAGCGCTCGCGATCAGTCCGCACGATCCCAACAATTTGCAGCTCGACGGAGATCTGCTGATGAAACTTGGGCGCACCGAGGATGCAATCGCGGTGTACAAGCAGGTCCTCGCAATCGATCCTCGCAACCGGTTTGCCCTCACGTCTCTCGGGTATGCCACACGCGCAGCCGGGCGCGACCCGGAAGCGGAAAAATACTTCAAGCGTCTGGCGCAAGCCTATCCGTCGTTGTACGTTCCGTACCTTGCTCTGGGGGACATGTACACCGCCCACCGCGAGTTCACCAGAGCGCAGGCATCCTACAGCAAGGGCTTTGCGCTGGCCCCGCGGAATGCCTTGATTGTGGCCGGAGGAATGAATGCCGCAATTGAAGCGCACGAACTGGACCTGGCTGGAACGTGGCTGGGCCGTGCCACGGACCGGATGCGGCAGGAACCGCAAATGCTTCGAGAAAGGGAGAGATATCTGAGTTTTAAGGGCGACTATCGGCAGTCTGCCGAGGTCGGCCAGAAGGCGATCAAGGTGATGCCTCGAGACCGGGATGTGGTTGTCTATCTTGGTTACGATCTGCTCCGTCTCGAGAAGTACAACGAGCTGCTGACGCTGACCTCGGAATACGACAAGGTTTTCCCTCAGGAGCCTGATGTTCCGCTGTTGGCCGGTTATGTACACAAGCACAATGGGCAGCTTGAGCCGGCGTTGCTGGACTTTAATGAGGCGCTGGATCGCGACCCCAATGTGGTCACGGCCTATGTGAATCGAGGATACGTTTTGAACGACCTGCACAAACCCGCGGCGGCAGCGGAAGACTTTGAATCGGCCCTCACGCGGGAGCCAAAGGACGGAGAGGCGCATCTGGGACTGGCGTATGCCGACCTCGATCTGCAGCGGCCTCAAGAGGCCGTGCGCCAATCGCAACTGGCGGAACGGGAGATGGGCGACTCGAAGCTCATGCACATGATTCGGGCGACAGCCTATGGGCGAGAAGGCATGCTGGCGAAAGCCGCCGGTGAATATCGCGCGGCTTTGAAGTTCACCCCCAACGATGGAACGCTCTACCTGGGGCTGGGAGACACATTGTTCGCACAGCGGCGTTATCGCGAAGCAGTGGATGAACTGCTGACCGCACAAAAACTTTCCCCAGACGATGCTGGTATATACGCATTGCTCGCACGCGCCTACGCACATCTGCGGGACCGGGAGCAAACCCTGCGATACGTCCATTTGGCGGAGCAGCACGCCCAGCAAACGCCGGCTGCCGTCGGCAATGCAAATTCAGCCGACAGCGAAATATTTGTTGCAACAGGAAAGGCCCTGAGCGCGCTTGGAAACCAGAAGGCAGCCATGGAGCGTTTTCAGAAGGCGCTGACGACCCCGAACAGCAATCGCGTCAATGTGCGTCTTGCCATCGCCCAACTGATGGCGCAGCAGGACCATGCAGTGGATGCGGAACGGCAAATTGCGTTGGCCATGATGGAAGGCGAGGCGGGGGAAACGGCGCCGCCCACAGGAGAGCAATTCATTGCGGCAGCAGATGTCTTTCGGGAAATGCATGAGTATCAACTGTCACAAACATACCTTGAACGCGCCAAGGCGGCCGGCGCGGCGGACGTAGCTGTGCGGACCGGCCTGGCCAATACCTACCTTGCGCTGGGCGACACAGTCAGAGCTCAGGCCGAGCTCGCTGCGGTCAAAAGTACAGCGGAGAGCGCATCGGATTACCAGTATCTGCTGGCCGAGGCCAACGTATACCAGCAGGAACATCAGGGCTCGGAGGCGCTTACTGCCTTCGCGCAGGCCGCCAGCGCCGCAGGGGAAGATCAAACAGCGGAGCAAAGTCTGCTGCAGGCGGGTGCGAACGAGGGATATCGAGTTACCCCTGCGCTGAGTTTATTGGCCAATTTCTACGTTCAACCAATTTTTGAAGATACGACGGTGTACGTTCTGGATTCCAAGCTGGATGCTACCTTTGCGGTGCCGCCGTCTCAATTGGCCCTTCTCCCGCCGCCCCGCTCCTCGCTTGAGACGCAAGGGACCGTCGCCTACCACCTGCATCTGCGCTATCTGCCCACCGCGAGCGGGTTTTTTCAGTTGAATAACACGCGCGGACAGATATCCGTGCCCGCCACCAATTCGATCGTCAACCGCGATACGACAGATTACTCGCTCAATTTCGGACTCAACCCCACGATCCATCTTGGCAGGAATGTCGTGACATTCAACAGCGGCATTCAAGGGACAATACGCCGCGATTCCTTGTCTCCGCTGGAAATGAACCAGAACCTGTTTCGAGCGTTTACGTATGGGTCCACCAGTTCCTTCTTCAATGCGGTTGCAGCCAGCGGATACGCGATCTGGGAAACCGGCCCATTTACTGAAAGCAACATCCATTCGCGGGCATTGACTGGCGCGGTTGACTTTCGGGTGGGTCAGCCATGGGGAAAGACCGCTTTGGTGACTGGATGGGGGGCGAACGACCAGAAGTTCTCGCCGGTGGGCATCGAGGATTACTACACGTCTTCGTATATCGGTCTCTCCCATCGGTTCTCGGACCGGTGGAACGTGGAAGCGATCGCGGAAGACCTGCGGGCATGGCGAATCGTCAGCCCGCGCTCGGGAATTGCGCAGGACCTTCGCCCGACCGGGACCATCGACTTCGCCCCCACGCGTCATTGGGAAATCCAGGCATCGACTGCTTACTCCAGTACCAGAAGCTTCCACGTCTACGACGCTACCCAGAACGGCATTTCTATCTCGTATGCAATGCCTTTCCAACACCGATCCAAGGACGAGACCGGAGACATTCATCTGGCGTATCCGATTCGCTTTGCGGCTGGGTTCCAGCAGGAAACTTTCTTCAACTTCACACTTGGGCACAATCAAACCTTCAGGCCTTATGTGAGCATCACTATCTTTTGAAAGCGGGGCCGTATGAAAATTTGCCTGGTTGCGACGTTTCCTCCCAGTGGACGGCAGTTGAACGAGTATGCGTTTCATGTTGCGCGGGAACTGCAGCGCAATCCCAACATTGAATTGACCATCCTTGCCGACGAGTTGACCGACTATGAATTTGCCACCGACGCAAATGGCAAGCCATTCAACGCCCAGCAACAATCGGAATTGCCTGGGTTCAACGTGGTCCGCTGCTGGAAATTTGCCAGCCTGTCCACTCCAGTGCGCCTGTTGAACACCATTCGCAGGTTGAAGCCCGATGTGGTGTGGTTCAACCTTGTCTTCTCCAGCTTTGCAACGCCTGAGAACCCATTTGCGGCATTTTTCGGCCTTTCTGTTCCTGCCCTCACGCGGGCCGCAGGCTTTTACACGCATGTCACCTTGCACCACATCGTCGAGCACGTCGATTTTGCCGCTGCTGGAGTGCGGCGGGAAAGGGTCCTCCGTCTGGGCACGGAGGTCGCCACCAGGGCCTTGCTGAGGGCGCATTCGGTGTCGGTCCTGCTTTCCAATTACCGGCACACGCTGATGACGAAATATTCCGCTCAGAATGTTCTGTTGGGTACCCACGGGACATTCGCGCCGATTCCCGGTCCTCCAGATTTTACGAAACGCGGCAATCCGGAACTTCGCATTTTGGCGATCGGGCATTGGGGCACATACAAGCGGCTGGAGACTTTGATGGAGGCTTTTCCATCAGTCTTGAAAAAAGTCCCGAATGCCAAGTTGATTGTGGCCGGCGCCAATCATCACACCAAAGCGGGATATTGGGAATCGATACGCGACGCACAACCTGCGGGCTTGCCGATTGAGTTTTGCGGATATGTCCCGGAAGAGGCCATTCCCGAGCTTTTTCAGACAACCTCGGTCCTAGTCCTGCCTTACGATTCCGCAACGGGATCGAGCGGACCGGCCCATCAAGCGTGCGAGTACGGCGTTCCTATCGTGTGCGCTGACATCGCCGATCTTCGGGCAATGGCGACGGACGAAGATATGGCCGTCAGATTCTACAAAACAGGCGACGCGGCCGATCTCGCTGAACAACTCACGGTCATTCTGCAATCTGCCGAGCTGCAACGCGGCATGGCGGAGCACAACTTTGCGGCGGGGGTCCAGATGACGATGGACAGTGTTGTTCGCAACTATCTTCGCTGGTTCGAACTCCACAGATACAAAAGGGAGCTACGCGATGCGGGAATTTTTTCAGGGCGCCGCAGTCCGTGGCTGCGATCTCTATTCTCCAGACTTGGGGGAACGTTGCACTCGGGTCCTCTGGCCGAACGCGAAGGAGATGTGGCGCATCCCACTGCTTGGCGCAAATCGGAAAATTCAGCGGGCCATCCGGATAGTGACGGGTATCCGGTGAGCCCGACCCTCGAGAGCGACTTTGATTTGTAAGTTTAGATTCCATTCCGCCAACTTAACTCCGGCAGAGAGAAGAAGTTATGCCGGCGCATGATGCTAATTCAATCCAGCAGGGGTAGTGGCGGCGAGATAGAGAACGGAGTACTTGGCGATATGTGCGCACTTGGTTTTGCATCCACTTTTAGGTGTGTCTCGTCGGGCCATCGTTCCTCATACGAACTTTGCACGGAGAACTCTGTGTTAATGCTGCGCGTTCCTTGGTCTCTCGCTCGCCTTGCTCACTCGGCGGTGTTCCTGTCCTCGCTTTCGCTGGCCCTGCTGTTCGCCGGATGCGCTGCTGGCTCTCCCAGCAATTTCGGCAATTCGATACCGACAGTCGCCATTGCTGCCAACCCCGCATCAATTGCTTCGGGGAGTTCGTCCACTTTGACGGTGACGGCGACGAACGCCACTCAAGTGGTGCTGACCGGATCGGACGGTAGCACGTATACCCTGCTGCCGACCGGAGGAACGCCATCCGTCAGTCCGGCCGCGACAACCACATATACCGCAGTCGCAACCGGGCCCGGGGGAAAGACCTCGGCGGCTGCGACCGTAACCGTGACACCAAATCCGGCGCCGACCGTCAGCATCACCGCCAATCCCACTTCCGTCACTGCGGGAAGTTCGTCCATTTTGACTGTGACCGCGACGAACGCTACTCAAGTGACGCTGACCGGTACGGATGGCAGCACCTATACGCTGCAGCCGACCGGCGGAATCCAGGCAGTCAGCCCGGCGGCGACAACGACTTATACTGCGACCGCAACCGGAGCTGGCGGGAAGATCACGGCGACTACTACCCTTACAGTGACACCGAATCCGGCGCCAACCGTCACCATCTCTGCCAATCCCGCTTCGATCGTCTCGGGAAGCTCGTCCACTCTGACCGTGACGGCGACGAATGCCACCCAGGTGACGATCACCGGGACGGATGGCAGCACCTTCACCCTGCAGTCGAACGGTGGAACGCAATCCGTCAGCCCGACCGCGACAACGACGTATACTGCGACCGCGACCGGGGCGGGTGGAAAGACCCTGGCGAGTGCGACCGTAACGGTGACACCCAATCCGTCGCCGACGGTCAGTATCGTCGCGAACCCCACTACCATTATCTCGGGGCATTCATCCATGTTGACGGTGGCCGCGACCAATTCCACTCAGGTCACGGTGACTGGGGCCGACGGCAGCACGTATACGCTGCAGCCGAACGGCGGAACGCAATCCGTCAGCCCGACCGCGACAACGGTGTACACTGCGGCAGCGACTGGGTCCGGCGGAAGCGCCTCGGCGAGTACGACAGTAGCGGTGACACAGCCGGGCAGTATTCTATCCATCAACCACGTCATCTTCATGCTCCAGGAGAACCATACGTTCGACAATTACTTCGGCATGCTGAATCCGTACCGCATAGCAAACGGCTATAACATCGGTGACGACGGAAGCACATATACCGTGGATGGCATCGACGACAAGCTGACTACGATCAGCAACCAGGACGATGAGGGCCAGGTCTATACGCTCTTCAAGTTCAAAACCACCTGCATCGACGATGAGACTTCGGATTGGCTGGCAAGCTACGGAGACGTCAATACCTACGATTTCCTCGCGACACGTCCAATCTTGATGGATGGCTTCGTCCACAATGCTGAAGGGTATGCCAAAAGCTGCGCGTTAGGTACCAGTTGTTCCGGCAATTTCACCGACCTGACCGGTCAGCGCGCGATGGGGTATTACGACCAGGGCTTCCTCAACTACTACTACTACATGGCATCTCAGTTCGCGCTGTCCGATCGTTGGTTTTCGCCCGTATCGACCAAGAGCATTGGTAACCGCATCGCCACTTTTACTGGAGGCACGACCCAGGGCCTGGTGAATGATCCTGGCAATGATGACCACCTAGCCCAGCTCGATATCCAGAACATTTTTCAGGAACTTGACGCAGCGAAGGTGTCGTGGAAGATTTACTACACGGTCACGGACGGCTTTTGCCTCAACGCGGACGACTGTACGGGTTCGGCAAACGCGGCCTATCCCGCAACTGACTTCTCTTCGCTAACTTACTCGTATCAGTACTTGTATCAAAATCCGACCGCCGCTCCCTGCACCGCTCCCACCGTGGCATCCAGCGTGGTTGGCGATACTACGAACTCCTTCTGCATCGATCCGAACCATATTGCACCGCTGTCGCAGTATTTTACCGATCTCACCGACGGTACGCTTCCCAGCTTTGCCTTCATTGAAGCCGGTTACGGCAACAATGATGAGCATCCCGGGTCGGGTCAATCGGTCCTGAACGGTCAGGCGGAGGTGGCAAAGGTCGTGAATGCTTTCATGGGCAGTCCTGAATGGAAGGACTCCGTTTTCTTTCTCAGCTACGACGAGGGTGGAGGGCCCTACGATCACGTTCCGCCGGTGCCCACTCACACAAACGATTACACCGATGCCTCTCAGGTGGCCAACTACCCAATTGATATCTCATCGATCGCGGTAAATCCAGACCAGTACAACCCGTGCGTGCCACCGGTGCCCGGTACACCGACTCTCCACTGCGACCTGGCAACGGACGACCCTGGGGCCAATCCAGGGGATGCTGCGGCTGTCAACGGCTTTGCCGCGCAACTCGGGTTCCGGTTGCCGAACATCGTCATCTCGCCATTTACCCGGCGGCATTATGTTTCGCACATTCCAATGGACCACACGGCGGTGATCAAGTTTGTCGAGGACCGTTTTATCCCAGGTTCCCCGAACCTGACTGCTCGCGACAAAGTACAGCCCAACCTGCTGGACTTTTTCGATTTCAACAACGTTCCCTGGGCCACGCCGCCAACGCCGCCGACGCCCGTCAGTTTGACCGATACTTCATCGCCCGGCTACAACACCTGCACCCCAACCAGCATGGGGCCGTGAAGCAATTCAACAAGGCCCGGTTCAATGTGCTCGCGTCCTCGGTCGCGGAAGTTCTTTCGTGAACTGACCCATCCGTTGGTTATTATTGATCCGGCACGATTGGAACGGATCAATTTTTCCACCCTGGCCGGTCTCTGCGGCGACACGCGGCGAGAATGGAGCACCCGAATGCAATACTTTTAGCCCGGATCAATCGTTGACCGTAATCGTGCTGGCCACATAGCGGGAACCATCGAAGTTCGCAGTCACGATCACATGCGCCCCTTCCTGGAGATGGTGGACCACGGGAAGGCGGGCGGGATCGAAGAAAATCCGATAGCTTTTGTCGTCTCGTGGATCGACCATCACTAAGGTGTGGGCGTGCAAGTCGAGGAAAGCGATATTTCCACTGAACACAAATGCAGATCCTGGAGAGGCCAGGATCGAGATCTGGCGGGCAACGCCTCGGCCCTTGTTGTCGGATTCAAATTCGACCGAGATCAGAGCTCCCTTGACCAGATCGGACGGGCCGGAATTCGCCGACGAGAATGCGGCCTGACCCACGCGAAGGACGGATGTGCCTGCCGGCACGCGGAGTTTGATGGGCCCATGAGACAGGGCGTCGCTCACGGTCAATTCACCGGTGCCCGGATCGTATTTCAGCACTTGCCCCTGGCACTCGCCTTGGGGCGATCGCGACAAGGTATGGATGCTGAGAGCAAAAATGTTCGTTCCGTCCAGCACGGTCTCGACCGAGGCATGATTGTCAGGGCGCAGATCGCGCAGCGGCGTTCTTGTTCCATCGCGATAGAAACGGGTGCGTTCGTCGAAGAGGATTTTCATCCTGCGGCCGCCAAAAACTTTTAGCGTAAATTGGTCGCGTACGGGGTCTACATCGTGAATCGCACCGCCGATGACGGTGCTTTTCCCCAGCGGGATTGGCGGCAAAGAGGCCGGAACACCGGACGCGCTTCCCGAAATTGAGACGGACTGCGCGCCCGCATTTTGCGCTGACTTCGCATCCGCGGATGACAATTGTGCAATCGCCACGCTGCCAAGCATGACGATTGCGAGAAAACGACCCATGCAGCACCCTGACCGCGAAACATTTTTTGGGACCTGTTTCGGCTAGTTAGATGGCGCCCACTGAAATTCAGTGGCCCGAACTATTTTCCGGCAGCAGAAATATCCTGGCTGTCCGGCAGGACATTCCACGCATCCTAGTACGTGTATGGAAAATGATCGTATTGTCCGGGTCAGACAGAAAAATGAAAGGCCGCAGGCGTTGGCTGCGCTGCTAAGGCTGCTGGTTTTGATTGCGGTCATCGCAAGCCTGGGCTGGCAGAATGTCTGGGCGCGAGACGTCAGAGTGACTTTTCCAAAGCGTAGCGAACTGACACCCGTGCAGCGCCTCAATCGCCAAGGCGTCGATGCCGTACGAAAGCATCAGTATGAAAAAGCCGAAGCAATCTTCTACAAGGCATATCTCTACGATGCCGCCGACCCTTTCACCTTGAACAATCTGGGTTACATCTCCGAGCTAGAGGGAAAGCTGGATCGCGCGCGAAAATTTTATGCGCTGGCATCGCAACAGGACTGCGATGCGCGGATCGATCTGAGCAATGCCAAGCAACTGGAAGGGAAGCCGATGGCGTACGCCCTGAACAGTTTGCAGGACGTACCGATGCGCGTGAACCGCATGAATGTTGAGGCGATCGAGCTTTTATCGCAGGAGCGGAATTTCGAGGCCGAGCTTCTGCTTCGGCAAGCCCTGGCCTTGCAGCCGCAGAATCCCTTCACGTTGAACAACCTGGGAGTGGCCGAGGAAGCCACGGGAAATGTCGAGGAAGCATTGCAACATTACGACGCAGCGGCCGGTTCGCACTCCTCGGAACCGATCGTTGTGACGTTGAAGCGTTCCTGGAGAGGGAAACCCGTCAGCCAGATGGCTGCGGACAGTGCCCGGCGACTGAGGGGCCGGATGCGGGACGTAGACAACGCCGAGGCGCGTGCCACAATGCTTACGTTGCGTGGAGTGTCCGCGACGAACCGAAACGATTGGCAGGCCGCCAGGCAAGACTTTCTCCAGGCATACTCGCTTGCTCCCGACAGCGCGTTTTCGCTCAACAACCTGGGTTATGTCGCAGAGAAGGATGGCGACCTCGAAACGGCCCAGTTCTATTACTCCAAGGCCAGAAAGGCCGACGACGCCAGCGCCCGCATAGGACTGGCGACCCAACGTTCGGACGAAGGCAAGCATCTCGTCGCCGTTGCCATGCAGAACGGCCTGAAGGTGGACGACGAAATCGATCGGTACAGCCAGGCGGCACGCAAGCAAACAGGTCCGATCCAATTGCTACGCCGCGACAATACGCCGGCGGGGCCCAGTGTATCGCCCAACAAGCCTTCGGCACCGGTTTCACCAAACTCCGGGTCCCAGGCTCCCAAATGAACACGAAGGAAACTGCCGCAATATGCCCAGACCAACTGCTCTGCCTCCTTCATCGAAATCTTTGACCGTCCTGTCCCGGCTGCTCATTCCGCCGCTGCCCGGCGGCATGTCCGCGCCAATCGCTGCTGGGTCGAGTTCAGGAATTTCAGAGATCGACCGGGACGGGTTTGAAGACTTGCTGACACTGGCAAACTCGAACCACGTTGTTGTGCGGGGGCTAACTGCCGCTCTCCAATGCCTGCGCGGCGCGCAGGACGAGATGCGGGCCGGGTGGGTAGCAACCGCGCTTGCCGCTGAACGCGCGCGCATCCATAACGCGATGCCCTTCCTGCATGCGATTTGCGCCGCATTTGAAGAGGAAGGACTGGATGTGACGGTGATCAAATCGCTCGATCACTGGCCCGATCTAGGCAGCGACTTGGATCTGTATACGAACGCGGGCCCGGAAACGGTGGCCCAACTGATGATGAAGCGCTTCCGGGCGAAAGTTGCGACGCGGAGCTGGGGAGATCGCCTGGCGCGCAAGTGGAACTTCGATGTCCCCGGATTGCCTGAAGCGGTCGAGGTCCACATGGGTCGTTTGGGCCAGACAGGAGAACAGATCGCACTCGCCTCGCGCATCGCGGGACGCGCCCGGCTGGTTCGCATCGAGGACCATACGTTTCGCGTGCCGGCCGTGTCCGACCGGCTGATGATCTCCACCTTACAACGAATGTATCGTCATTTTTACTTTCGGCTGTGCGATATCGTCGACACGGCGGAGCTGTCCAGCGCAGGGGCCATCGACTACGAGGACCTGCGGTCTTCGGCGAATGCGTCCGGTATCTGGGAAGGCGTGGCGACGTATCTGGCGATTGTGTCGGATTACGTGAAACAGTACCGGGGCACAGGCCTCTATCTGTCCCGCCTGGTAACGGATGCAGCGCGGTTTGGCGGCAAGGAAGTCTACTTCGGCCGAGGTTTCCTGCGTGTCCCGATTCTGCCGCAATCGGCGCATCTTTATGGGACACAACTTGCAGGATTGCTGCGCAAACGGGAATTGCACAGCAGTGCCCGTCTTGGTTTATTGCCATGGCTTGCCACCGCGGCCGCCGTGGGGCAAAAGATCACCGGAAGCGACAAGGGCATCTGGTGATTGGCAATCGCTGTCCGTGTGGAACCATCGGAAGCCGGGCAAGCGGCGGCTGCATTCGATACAGGACCTGTTGTTCCCCTTGAACGAGCTGCCGGAATTTCTGCCTCCGGTGAAGAGAGAGAGATGTATGGGAAATCTGGCATTCACGAACCAACTGGAACCAGGTGACAAGCGGTCCGCCAGAAGGCGCAGCATGCGGAATGCAGCTCCCTTACCACTGGAGTTGATTGCAAAGCCATGGGTCTTCGGAGAAGCTGTGCCGGACGAGCCGATCTGGAGAGGGCTCTGGAACAACCTGAGGGACGCTCTCTTTCCGCAGAAATTGCCGCCACTGGAGCTGACTTCACAGCCGATCGCGGTTGCCGATCCGCTGGCCGTCAAACGCGATCCCATGTCGAGCGCGATCTCATTCGTCATGCATGCAGCAATCTTTGCGCTGGTGCTTTGGTTCGCGATCCAGGCGCGACGGCAGATGGTTGTGCCGCAGCAGGTCGCGATCACTCCGGTCTACATTCCGCCCTACATCCCCCCGGTGACTTTGCCGGCTCCTACGACCATGGGAGGAGGGGGTGGCGGCGGCGCGCATCAGTTGGTCGAAGCAAGCAAGGGACATCTGCCGCAAGTTGCCAAAACCCGGGTCGCTCCTCCAGAACTGATGGTCGATCATCCGAAGCTGGCGGTTGAGCCGGTTCTGGTGATGCCACAGCAGGTGAAGATTCCAGACAACAATCTACCCAATATCGGCGCCCCCGCATCCGCGCAAGTCGCGCTGGTCTCGCTGGGCGGCGGCATCGGTTCCGGCTTTGGCCAGGGCCGGGGCGGCGGCATCGGTTCCGGCAACGGCAATGGCGTGGGCGCGGGCAACGGCGGCGGTTATGGCGGCGGTATCATGAGCGTGGGCGGAGGCGTCACCGCGCCGCGGGTCATTCACTCCATTGTGCCGGAGTTTAGCGATGCAGCTCGTCGGACGAGGTATCAGGGGATGGTCTCGATCGGGCTGATCGTCGATACGCAAGGGAACCCGGAAGACATCCGCGTGATCCATCATCTGGGCATGGGACTGGACGAAAAGGCGATCGAAGCTGTGAGGCAGTATAGGTTCAAACCGGCGATGTACCGGGGACAGCCTGTACCCGTGCAGATTGTCATCGACGTGGACTTCCACCTGGATTGATCGCCCGGACCTTCTGGATTCTTCGCGGAGCTTGCCCTGAACGTAGCCGAAGGGCCCAGAATGGCTCCTCTATTTTTGGTCCCAGTCTCTGTAATTTTGCTCTAGAAAAACGAGGGCCTTTCGCCGTTCCGCTTGCATTGTCGGCGAAACGGCTGGTGTCTCGTTATGGCGCCGCCTGCGTGTGTTGCGCCTACCTGGGGTAATACCCCCGGAGCGTCCGAACGATCAGCTTGCCATGACCCGTCGCTTTCGCCTCGACACGCACCGTCCGGTAGCCGCCAAGGCCGGCTGGCTTGGTCGAATGATAGCCGATGGTGTACTGGTTGCGAATATCGCGAGCAACCTCGCCGGCGATCTGGTTCACATCCTGCAAGGAGTGCGGGAAATACGCAATGCCGCCCGTCTCTCGCGACAGCGTCTCCAAAGCTGTTTCCGCTCGCTGTGACTCTTCCTTGCCGTCTCCGAAAAGCAGTCCAATGGAATACACTGCCGGCCCACCCAGCTTTTGCACACTGCGGACCGCCTGTTCCAGACTCAGCCGCGACGCATTGTCCGCCCCATCCGTAATGATCAGCAGCACCTGCTTCGGCTGTTTCGCTTTCCGTGCCAGCTCGTCTGCCGAAACGGCCACCGCATCGTAGAGTGCCGTGGTGCTTTTGGAATCGAGGTGCGAGAGTCCCCGTTCCAGCGCGCCAATGTTCGAGGTGAAGTCCTGATCGAGGTATGCCTTATCGGAAAAATTCACGATAAACGCCTCGTCCGCAGGATTCGACGCCCGCACCAAGTCCAAAGCGGCCGCATCTACGGCCGCGCGCTTATCGCGCATGGAGCCAGAATTATCGACGAGAATGCCCATCGATACCGGGAGGTCCTGGTACTGAAAGGAGCCGATGGTCTGTGGAACGCCATCTTCCCACACGCGAAAGTCGCTGCGTTTCAGGTCTGCGACCAATCGTCTTTTTTCGTCCACTACGGTGCAGTTCAGCACAACCTCATTCACATTTTCGCGTAGGGTATACGTACCGCTCTTTCCTTTCTGGATCTCCCCGGCCTGGCCTGTACCGGCAGGCGATGCAGGGCCTGCCGGTACGATTTCCGCATCGGGCGACAAGACCGGATCGCGGTCTACGTTGAGACTCGGCTGGATCTCCGGCTGAGTGGGATCGTAGGTGGTCGCCAGTGTTGCCGGCTGCGTGTGCGCAATAGGACCCACGCTCGCCGCTGGCTGTGGGCCTGCCGCAATCTGGTCCATCGGCAAATCCAACGCAAAGACAGAGGCATTGCCCTGGTCCGCGCGCAGCCAGATGCCGCGGAAGGCCACGCGCAGTTCAGGATGCAGTGTTAGCAGCGCCGTCATCGCGTCGATCGCCTGTTTGCGCGCAGTCGCGGGATCCTGCAACTGGGCCAGTTGCGCGGCGTCAGGAGTGTAGTGGACCTCGAGGTCCAGTCCGCCGAGCGCTCCCGTAGGATGAATTGCCGTCATCGCAAAAGCGGAGCCATGCACATCGAGCATGCTTGGCTTCACTCCGGGAAGGTCATCGGGGCGTATCTCGTCGGCTTCACCCTGCAGCTTCACGAGATTGGGACTGGACATAAACTCCGCAGGATTCAGCAGCGATGCGGCCGTCCGATAGTAGAACCATGCATTCCAATGCATCTTCTTTTGCGCGTATTCGCGCGCCCGGGTCCAGTACCAGAGGCCATTGTGGCCTGCTTCGATCATGGGATTGCTGAAAAATCCGGCAAGCATCCAGTGGCCCTCAGAAGCTTCCGAAACAATCAACGAAATCTGCTGCGGCTGTGGGACACCGGTGGCGTGAAGAATGGCAAGCGCGTATTTTCCCGGCGGCAGATTGGTAAAGTTGAGCACCACGATCGGCGTACCGCAATAGAAATCCGTTTGAGGGGCGCTCGCAGGCTCGCCGGAAGCGTCCAGCGCATAGAGGTCATCGACGGTAATGGCCGCGTGCTGTAGCAGAGGCCTCAAACTCTCCGCCGATGTGGCAATCCCGCCGAAGTCCGCCGCAACCGCGGGAATCGTGTTTGCCCGAAGGGCCTGCACGTCCCCACGCTGCACCTCGCCAACGATGGCGTGAGCGGTACTCGACAAGAGGTCGCGCTGCGCCGCCGTCATTTGCGATTCGGTCTTGCAGGAAGCGGCATTTGCGTTCGGCAGCAACAGCGCGCCGGCAACCGTCAAAAAAAACAGAAGAACGCGTTTTCTATTCGGGGGTCTCAGTTGCATGGCTTATGACGGTCTTTCATGGCAATCGTTTCGCAAACGGAACAGAGCCATCGCAAGTCTAGTATATAGACAGGCTGGCGTTCGCCCCCCAGCAGATCCGAGTGGCCATCGATGACGTTTATGACGCCCTCCGGCATTGGCAAACAAACCCTGCCGAAGCGCGGCGCGGAAATGCGACGCTGCTGTGCGATTTGGGTATTCTGCGGTGCCCTTGCCGGTTGCGCGCAGGCGATGCAAGCTTTTGCCATCCCGCCTCCCGGCGCCAAGATACATGCGGCAACTGGAGCCGCGCCCCCTGAACGGACACGTTCCGCGGTGGCGCGCCAACGACGGGGCAGCGTGCAGGGCAAGGAAGCGGCAAGACCGCTGGCTCCTTCCGAAGCAGTTGCAAGACCCGCCACAGTGAGCCTGCAAAATGGAAAGCTGACGATCGAGGCGAACAACTCCGACCTGACCCAGATTTTGCAGCATGTGGCCGGTATCAGCGGCATGACCATCGACGGACTCAGCAAGAGATCTCGCATCTTTGGCATCTACGGTCCCGGCAATCCGAGCGATGTCCTCACCGGGCTTCTCGCTGGCTCAGGCTACAACTTCGTCATGGCAGGGCACAGACCCGACGGCGCCCCCAGCGAATTGCTAATTACCGCTCAAAACGACAATGCTCCTGCACCAATACCAGCCAACCCTCTTCCGGCTGCATCGGGCGACCGCGAGAATTCCCAGCAGCCTGGAGCGGAGATGCACCCAGCGGACCCGAATGCATCCGCCCCGGATGTGCTGGCCACGCCGGGGGACACAGAAGACCCGCAGGACCTCGCCAAGCGGCAGCAACAGGTGCGCCAGCGGCTGGAGCAACAACAGCAAAACACTCCGGAGTAGCTCGCGATCTTGCCTGAGCACCCGCATATCGTTCCGACATGCGATGTTCTTGTCTACGTGGTGGCATCCGCTTTTTTGAAGTGGTTCCGCAGGGGAAGAAAAATTGAGAAACAGGTCCCGCTCTTGCCAGGGCGCACGCTGCTGCGCATCCGGATCGAGCCGCCCAGCCGGTTGACAATCCCATAGGCGACCCAGAGGCCGAGGCCGATTCCGTGCTCCCCTTTGGTGGTGAAGAAGGGCTCGAAGATACGCATTTTGTTCTGTGCGGAAATTCCGGCGCCAGTGTCGGCAATGGTAATGCGAATGCCCTGAATCGCCGAGTCGCCGCTTGCCGGGCCGGGACTCGCAAGACGGTTCCCATTGGATGCATTGCGGACGCGGATGGCAATGGTCCCGCCCGGCAGGGAAGCGTCCGCCGCGTTCACCAGCAGGGTCGCGAACACTTGACGGATCTCGCCCGGGTAACTGTGGATGATTTCGCTCGAAAGGTACTTTTTTTGTACCGTGGTCCTTTTCTCTTTCATCCGCCGGTCGTAGAGTTTCAAGATGCCTTCGAGCGTCTCTTCGATGTCGACCGCTTTGGGCGCCGCGCTCTCTCGAAAAAAACCCAGAGACTGGCGCGTCAGGTCGGTTACCCGGCCAAGTTCCTCCGTGGCCGTCGTCACATAGGACCGGTCCTGTTCGCTCAGCTTGGCAGATCCTTGCAAGATGTTCATCAGGTTGAAGATCGCTTGCAAGGGGTTGTTGATCTCATGCGCCAGGACAGCGGCCAGACGTCCGGAAACAGCCAGTTTCTCCGACTTGATTAAAGCTGCTTCGGCGAGTTTGCGCTCAGTGATGTCCTCAATGGCAAGCAGGACCATCGGCTGCGCGTCCTGCGGTTGGACAAGTGTCCGGGCATTCAACAGCAACGTTCTGCGGCCAAGATTCTCAAAGTCATGTTCCACTTCGAAATCGGAGATGGCCTGGCGTTTGGACAGCACTTCCTTCAGCAACGCGCGCAGGATGGGGATGTTCCACTGCCCATTGCCCAGCTTGAACAAGGGCTGGCCGATGGTCTCGACTGCGGAAACCTTGAAGGTGCTCTGGAAAGACTTATTGATTGCGATGACTCGAAGCTCCGCATCGAGCACCAGCAGCGGTTCTCTTACCGTATCGATCATTCCGCGGAGGAATTCCGCTGAATGCCGAAGCCGCTCGTTGGCGCTTTTCATTGCGTCGATATCCAGCAGCACCAGCACAATGCCATCGATCTTGTTGTCCAGTGTCCGGTAGGGGAGGATGTGCAAGGAATGCCAGCGGTCCTGCAGGTCCTGGACATCGCGCTCCGCTGGCTGGAGGGTCTCCAACACCTTCGCGATCATCTCTTCCATGTCCGGCACTTTGATATTGAGCCGGATGTCCGCGATCGGGCGTCCCACATCGGAGGAAACCGCCTTCACCAACTGGTCCGCGCTGGGGGTCAAGCGGCGTATCCGCAGATCGCGATCCAGCATGACGACGGGGATCTTTGTGCTGTTCAGGAAGTTCGAGAGATCGTTGTTCAAATCGTGGAGTTCGGCGTTTTTGTGGCCAAGCTCGTTGTTGAGCGAGTTCAGTTCCTCATTGGCGGACTGAAGTTCTTCTTTGGAGGTTTCCAGCTCTTCGTTGGTGCTTTGCAGTTCCTCGTTCGCCGACAGTATTTCCTCGTTCGCCGATTGGAATTCTTCCCGGACGGCGTCTTCCGACTCGGTGGCGGCGCGCAGGGAGGCCTGCGTGGCGGCAAGTTCTTGCTTCAGGCGCGTGAATTCCCGGCCCTTCGCCGTGCTAGGTTTGGCTGTTACCTTTTCCCCTGGGCCGGAAATCTTTGTGACATCCTCGAACAACACCAGAAAATAACGCTCTTCCTCCGATGGGTCCTTGTCCCCCAGCGGCGAAACAGAAAGATTTAGGACCCGCTTATGGCCGTTTCCAACAAACGAGATATTGTTTTTGCTGACAGGCGCATTCTTCTTCCTGGCGGCGCCGATCAATGATCGCAGTTCCAGCGCCAGTCCGTTGCGCGCCAGCTTCAGCAGGTTCAGGCTCGGTTTGCCCGGTGCCGGCTCCAGATACGGGGTCGTGCGCCCGCGGAACTGGACCACTTCCATTGCATTGTCGATGACCGCTCCGACCGGGGCGTGGTGCTTTAAAACAAAGCGGTCGGCCTCCGCCTCTACGTCCAGTTTGCATTCCTGCGGAGCTTGCGACTCCCGCGCCTTGTCGGCAACATCCGCGCCGCTTCCAGCCGGATAGCGGGTCTGGGAAAAGTTATAATGCAGCCGCGAGGTGGCCGACTTCTTGGCATAAATTTTGTGCTTCTTGTCCACCGTGGAGAACAAATTGGGAAAGCCGGAGATGCTTTCAGAGCTTCCCAGGACCAGAAACCCGGAAGGCTTCAGCGCGTAGTGCAGGATGGGTACGATTTTCTTTTGCAGCTCCGGTCCCAGGTAGATGAGCAGGTTGCGGCAGGCGACGACGTTCATCTGCGAAAAAGGCGGATCGTAGGCCAGGTTCTGCCGCGCGAAGATGCACATGTCCCGCACCGCCTTGCTGATGCGGTAGCCGTTTGCTTCTTTGACGAAGAAGCGCCGCAGGCGCTCTGGCGATATCTCCTCCGCGATGCTATCCCGATACAGCCCGGCGCGCGCTTTCTGAATGCCTTTTTCGTTCAGGTCCGTTCCGAATATCTGCACCTGGAAGCTGGCGGCTTTGTCGCCCAGAAACTCCAGCAGCGTCATCGCCAGCGAGTAGGTCTCTTCGCCCGTGGAGCAGCCAGGCGCCCACATTCGGATGGTGCGTTTGTTGCTCTTGTCCTTCACTATGGCGGAATAGGCGTGTTTCTTCAATGCCTCGAAAGCCTCGAGGTCGCGGAAGAAGCTGGTCACTGGGATGAGAACGTCGTCGTACAGCTTCTCCGTCTCTTCCGGATGCTTCCTCAAATACTTCGCGTATTCGCCCAGCGATCCCAGCCGGAGGATCATCACGCGCCGCATGGCGCGTCGGTAAATGGTATTGGGCTTGTACTGAGAAAAATCGGCGCCGCTCACTTTTCGCAACAAGTTGAGGATCCCGTTGAAATCGTCTTCTCCCGCCGGGGACGGTTCGATGTCGGCTTCATCCTTGACCTGGCTCACATAAGGATGGCGATGTATCCGCTCCAGCTCTTTTGCAATTGCTTTTGGCGACAGAACAAAGTCCACGCATCCGGAAGCGATGGCGCTGCGCGGCATGCCATCGTACTTCGCGGTGGCAGGGTCTTGCGCGAAGGTAATGCCCCCGGCCGCCTTGATGTCGGTCACGCCTAAGGTGCCATCGGCCCCGGTGCCTGAAAGCACGACTCCAATTGCGACGCTCTTGCGCTCCGCCGCCAGAGAGCGCATAAAGAAGTTGACCGACAAATGTTGGCCCGGTTCTTTGCTTCGCGGCGTAAGGACGAAGGCGCATTCCTCGATCGCCATGAAAGCGTCGGGAGGGATTACATAGACGCGATTGGGCCTGATCCTGGTCCCCGACTTGACCTCGTCGACTGGCATCCTGGTTGCTTTGGAAAGGATTTCCGCCAGCAGGCTGTGATGGCTTGGATCGAGGTGTTGCACCAGTACGAACGCCATTCCGGTGTCCACCGGCAAGGCGTGAAAAAATTCCGTATAGGCTTCCAGTCCGCCAGCGGACGCTCCGACGGCCACGATTGGGAAAAAAGCATTCTGAGCGTCCGCTATTTTGCCGGGACTTTCCTCCGCGGGGGAAACGGGTTTGGACGTTCTGGGTCCCATCTTTGAATTGCCCTACTCTCCGGCGTGCTAAACGGGGCGCAATCCCTTGGAACTGGCATTCCTGTGCCCATTGAAGGAAATCTTACTCCAAGCGCAAAGCGGAACAAAGATGGCAGACAAAGTTATGGGGCGGTCGAGCGGCGGCAGCAGCCTGGAATAGGTCTACGAACGCTCCATCGCCAACTGGCGCCGCAGACTGAGCATGTGCGGGACTGGTTTCACGTCAGCATGAAGTTTCAGGGTCTCAAGCAGATCGCCATCTCAACCGCCGGAGAGAGCCCGGCATTCGCGCAACAACTCAAACGTGAAATCGATGCGTGCCTTCCGCAAGACTTGGGCCCGTGGCTCACGGAACAAGGAGAATTGCGTCGTGAAGTGCTGGCTGCGCTCCCGGCTGGGGAAGAGAGGAATCTTCTACTAAACTCAGTTGCGCAACGCTCGCTTTGCAGTCTTCCCCAATGCCCGGCACGCCGGTTTGCGCAGGAACGCATGAAGTCGGCAGATATCGGATGAAGGCGGCCATGCAGGAGGAGCGATTTCGTGGCGTCGCTCACTGAAAATCCGGAGTGAACGACATCGCGGCACGTGCGGCGGCTGACGGCCCGATTCGATCTGGAAAATATATCTTCAAACGGCGGAAGGCCGTTGCGCTACAAAAAACGTCTACAAGTGCGGGGCTGCACCTGTTGAGGCCTTCCTTACGATTGTCCGTGATTGCGATCACAGACAAATCAAGCCGGCAACGCACCAAATGATTGGTTGTGCAAACTGGCCACCGATTCGCTGGGATGGGGTCTATTTCATCTGGGTAGCGTTGTAGGCGCATCGTCGTGCGGCAGCAGACTTCGAGATTAGGGAGATTTCATCATGGCATCAGACAGCCTCACGATTACAGACAATCGCACGGACCGCACCTACACACTGCCGATTGAGGACGGGACCGTCCGGGCGATGGACTTGCGGCAAATCAAGACTGGCCCGGAGGATTTCGGGCTTATGACGTACGATCCCGCGTTCACGAACACAGCATCCTGCCGAAGCGGCATCACCTTCATCGACGGCGAACGCGGCATTCTGGAGTATCGCGGTTATCCGATTGAAGTATTGGCGGAGCACTGCACATTTCTGGAGGTCGCGTATTTGCTGCTTTTCGGCGAGCTTCCGAATGAGACGGGACTGAAAAACTGGGTGCATGAAATCACCTACCATACCATGCTGCACGAGACCACCAAGAAGTTCATGGGAGGGTTCCGCTACGATGCCCACCCCATGACCATGCTGGTCAGTACCGTGGCAGCTCTGGCCACTGTCTATCCGGAAGCCAAAAATATCCACGATCCCGAGAACCGCTTGTTGCAGATCAAGCGGCTGATCGGAAAAATGCCGACCATCGCCGCCATGTCGTACCGGCACAACCTGGGTTTCCCCTATATCTACCCCGACAACGATCTAAGCTATACCGAGAACTTCATGAACATGTTGTGGAAGATGGTTGGGCCCAAGTATGTGGCCAACCCGGTGCTTTCTCGCGCACTCGACGTCCTGTTCATCCTCCACGCCGACCACGAACAGAACTGCAGCACGAACACCATGCGTTCGGTGGGCAGTTCGCAGGCCGATCCCTATGTGGCGACCGCCGCCGCCGCCGCCGCTCTCTCCGGGCCGCTGCATGGCGGGGCCAACGAAGAAGTCCTCAAAATGCTCGATGAGATCGGCTCCAAACAAAACGTGGCCGCCTACATCCAGAAAGTGAAGAATGGACACGAGAAGCTGATGGGTTTCGGGCACCGTGTGTACAAAAATTACGACCCCCGCGCCAAGATCATCAAGTGGACCGCCGACCGGGTCTTCGAAGTGACCGGGCGCAATCCGAAGCTGGAGATTGCCCTTGAGTTGGAACGGATTGCGCTGGAAGACGAGTACTTCGTCAAGCGCAAGTTGTATCCCAATGTCGATTTCTACTCCGGGATCATCTACCAGGCCCTGGGCTTCAAGCCCGCGATGTTTACCGCGCTTTTTGCTATCCCGCGCACCGTCGGCTGGCTGGCGCAATGGCAGGAAATGGTCGTGGACGCAGAGCAGAAGATTGCCCGCCCGCGCCAGATCTACACCGGGCAGCGTACGCGACGCTTTCTTCCCATGGAAGAACGCCAGGCTGCAGGCGCGATGAAAAAATGACTTTGCGTGGGCTGGATCCGGATTTGCCGATTCACTCGGTGCACTCTTCAATATCGACGGAAATCCGTTGAGATCGTGACGCCGTTCCGCGCTGGGCGGCGCGATCGGCCCTATTCCCGTTACCTTCGATGACGTTGATCGGCATTGAAGTGGGCCGAAAATACTTCTCAACAATCGAGCCGTCGAAGTTGATATTGAGGCGTTAAAATGGATTCTCCATCGGCCGGTTGGTGGGCTTGGAGTTCAGGACCGACGGCATCCGGTCCAGGAAATCGATCCCGGGAATTGCGTACGATTCAGCCGCATTGAGGGGGAACCATGACTCACTACTCCAGACGTGATTTTCTGAAGGCCGGCCTGGCCGCGGGCGCGCTCGCCAGCGTGGGAAACCTGCCGCTGCAAGCGGAGTGCAAGACAGCCACGGACCTGGTGACGCTGGGCAAATCGGGCGTAAAGGTGACGCGGCTCGCATTTGGCACAGGGACCATGAGCGGGCAGGTGCAGCGCGACCTGGGGCAGGCGCAGTTCACAAAGCTGGTGCGCTATGCCCACGAGCGCGGCATTCGCTTCTTCGAGACGGCCGAGTCGTACGGCGACATGCACCGGATGCTGGGAGTGGCGCTGAAGGGCGTTCCGCGGGAGAGCTATCAACTGATGTCGAAGGTGACCACGAGCGAAGGCGTCAATCCGCAGAAGAAGATTGACGATCTGCGCAAACTTGCCAACACCGAGTACTTCGACATTATGCTGCTGCACTGGCAGCATACCGCGACGTGGCCAACCGACACGACAAGATGGCAGGACGGAATTGATGAAGCGGAGTTGAGGAAGGCTGTGTTGGCTCGTGGGGCGTCGGTGCATGGGCTGCCGGCGTTGCGCCAGGTGCCCGGAGATAAATGGCTCGACGTAGCGATGATCCGGGTGAACCATAAAGGCACAAGGATGGACGCGGAGGACTACGCGACCGATGGCCTGGGAAACGTGAGTGAAGTGGTCGCCTATATCAAGCAGGCCCGCGGGCAAGGCTTGGGCATCATCAGCATGAAACTCATCGGAGAGGGCGTGTTCAACCGGGAAGACCGCCGGAAGGCGATGAAGTTCGCTTTTAGAAACGCTGGCGTCGACAGCGTTACGGTGGGCTATAAGAACACGTCTGAGATCGACGAGGCAATTGACAATCTGAATCTGGCGCTCGCCTGACCGGCCACAGGTATCAGGCTGGCGCCTAGCGTGGGGCAGCGTTGCGGCCTTGGCCTGCCCGTCCATCGACTCCTCGGCGGCCGATTTCCACAATTCCCGGTACACTCGCTACAAGTATGTGGACTCGAGCTGAAAACAAAGAAGAGGAGACACGATGGTCGACTATTTGTTGTACGCAGTCTTTGCAGTCATCGCCATATTCATCATTGCAACGGTCCTCGGATCGTTTTTCTCGGTTCGTACTCAAAGGGCCGCGGTGATTGAGAGGTTCGGAAAATTCAACCGAGTCGCAGAGCCAGGGTTGAATTTCAAGTTGCCGTTTGTCGAGGCGAAAAACGAAGTGAGCCTGGTGACATTTCAGTTGGAAGGGTCCATCGAAACCAAGACCAAGGACAATGTTTTTGTCCAATTGCCGGTCAAAGTCCAGTACCGCATCATCGATACTCCGCAGTCCATCAAGGACGCCTACTACAAGCTGGCAAATCCGAAAAGCCAGATCGAATCCTACCTGTACAACATTCTGTTGGGACACATTCCTGAAACTACGTTGGACGACGTCTTCCTGAATCAGCCGGCGATTGCGCAGCGTGCAACGGTCGAATTGTCGGCGGAAATGAAGGACTTCGGATACGAAATCGTCGAAGTTTTAATCACGGACATCATTCCGAACGAAGGCGTCAAAACGGCGATGAACCGCATCAATGAACAGACGCGGCTGGCCGTCGCCAATCAAGCCCAGGGCGATGCGGAATACATCCTGAAGGTGCGCCAGGCGCAGGCGGATGCCGAAGTGAAGCGGCTGGAGGGAGTTGGCGTGGCGCAGGAGCGTTCCGCCATTGCTCAAGGATGGGAAGAAGCGATCACGAGGGTGAAACAGGGCACGAATCTGGACGATGTCGGCGCCAGTTTCCTATTGCTCTTCACCAACTGGACGGACATGTTGCGCGTCGTTGGCGGGTCGGACAATTCCACCATGGTCTTCATGCCGGCAGGCCCAGAAGGTTTGCAAAACTTTCAGGCGACCATGACAAATGCATTGTTGTCGGCGCGTGCAAATATCAAATCTTCTTGATGTGCGTTTCACTGTCCCAGTCTGGGAGGGTAGAAGCCCTCGCCTTTAGGCGACGGCTTTAGCAAGCGCGCCGCGGGATAATCTTAATGGATGGCTGACTATCGACGCGGCGCGCACACGGTATTCGAGATCCA
>JAJYUB010000112.1 GCA_021792795.1 Acidobacteriota bacterium
CCGAACTTACACCTACCGCCTGGGCCGCCAACCATCAGTAATTTTCAACCGCGCGGCTGGAACAGACCTTACAGTTCATCACAGCCATGCATCCCTGAATAGGTGTGGTTGCCCTTACGCATACGATAAATCTGGCAAACGCAAGCGGAGCATAGGGTTACGTCTTGCAAGAAGTGGCCGGGGACGAAATCGGTGATAGAAGGGTTTTTGCGAGAAATCCTGACTATTACGGAGGCGTCCCCAGATGCAAGATAGCAAACTACGGTCGCGGCTGAAAGCGCAGTTCACGAAGTTCACCACGGAGCTATGTGGCGGCCTCAGCCGGCCGCTGGAGAAGTTCGTGGCGCAGATGCTGTTCGGCATCCAGTCCAGCCAGGACGTGAAGTTGAGCAACATCGCCCGCGCATTGGGCGAAGCGATTCCCCTCATTCGCACCGAAAAGCGCCTCTCGCGAAACTTGAAACATGCGGCGTTAGAGGCAGAACTTACCACCAAGTTAGTCGAGATGGCCAGCGCACGCATTCAGCAAGACACGGTGCTGGCGCTAGACCTGAGCGACATTCGCAAAGAGTATGCCCAAAAATGGAGCACCTGGCGACGGTGTGGGATGGCAGCTCAGGCGAGACGCATCCCGGCTACTGGCTGGTGGACGTGACCGGGGCCGAGGTCCACGGCTGCGAGATCGTGCCTGTGTGCCAGAAGCTGTTCTCGACCAAGGCCAAGGATTTCATCGGCGAAAATGCGGAGGGCCTCGCCGGCGTCGATCGGGTTCGGGCCTATACCGGGGGCCGCGGCATCTGGACCGTGGACCGCGGCGGCGACCGCAAGAAACTGTTGAAGCCCTTGCTGGACCGGCACGAACGCTTCGTCATCCGTTCCACGGGGAAACGCTTCGTCACTGGCAGAGACCATCTCCAACGCAGTGTGGCCGAGCTTGGATGCAAATGCCGGCTGCGCCATCGGGCGCGGGTCATCAAGATCCAGGACGGACAGGAGAAGACCTACGACCAGCGCTATGGCGTGGAGCCGATTCGTCTTATCGGGCGCGACGAACCCTTGGATCTGGTGGTGGTGGCTGGATTCGGAGAAGAGCCGATGCTGCTGCTGATTGAAGCTGGTTCCAGACAGAATTCGCTTGATTCCATCGGCCAGGGCGTAGAAGCGGAAGGGTGGAAATACCGAAGAAACGCTGTGAACGCGTTGGAGTTGAGCGGAACGGTGGTGACCATCGACGCCATGGGTTGCCAGCGAGCCATCGCCGAAAAGATCGTCGCCAAAAAGGTCGACTATATTTTGGCGGTCAAAGAAAACCAGGGCCATCTTCTGGACGAGATCAAGGATTCTTTTCAGATGCTGGCTGCCGATGCGTTTGCCGAGGAACGCCCAGCGGCCTTCTCGAGCAAATCCGCTACTACATCACCAGCCTGGCGCCGCAGCATCTGTCGTTCGGCTGAATGTCCTCACGCTCGAGCAACGTTTGCGCGTAGCCGGATTCTCTTTCAGCGAGCGTGCTCTCAATCGCTCCTTTCAAAAACAACAGGCGCTCATCCAGGATTGCATTGACCGGGACAAGCCCACCCGCGCGGAAAAAGGCTTCTTCCGCGATCATGTGGGAGTGGCCACTTCCAAAGGTATGAAGAATCCCTCCGCGTGCGATCGCGGATGCGACGAGGCTTCCGGCCTCGCGAATGGCAGGCATCTGTTCGGTTTCAATTCGCCGTAAGATTTCTCCCAATGCGTTGATGTATTGAAGCGGATCTCATTGTTTCGCAATCTCCCAGCCCAAAGTTTTGCAGCCAATTAAGTAAGCTCCATATACCGGGTCAAATAGCGGCGGGGTGATGGATACTCCAGGCAAACGCCCGATAAGAGAGGAAGAGAAGCGGTTTCGCACAATGGCGGAATTGCGCAGAACCGCGCCGTCCCAGGACACCTGACATCCGGGGCAGGTATATCCCAGAGTGCGCACAACGGCTTCAACGCCACGTGCGAGCTCATCCCCAGCCCGTTCCAAAATTCCGAGTGCTACCGAATCGCCGACTGCCGCAGCGACTTCTGTAGCCCAGCTCAATTTGGCAATCATACACACCTGCATCTGAGAGCGATAAATACACTGCAGTGTCTCCGAGAAATTTTGTACGCCGAGCGCATCGCAAATCGATTCGACAAGCAGTGTTTTGGTCCCACGGCCGTCGTAGGCGGACGCAGCCGACTGCAAGGCCATTTGTCCAATCCAATGTGCGCTGCCTTCGTCACCGTAGGCCGGTCCCCAACCACCCACTTTCAAATGGCGGCCATCTTCAGTCAACCCGAAGAAGGATGCGCCAGTCCCAGACAGTGCGAGTATGCCCGGTTCACCACCGAGTGCGCCAGCATGAGCCGTGATTATGTCCGCACTGATGATGCAATTCTCAAAACCCAGATGGTGGAGAAATTCCCTTGCTTCGAGGAGGCCCTCCCCGCCCACGTCTACTCCAGCAAGGCCGACAGAGACAGCGCTAATATGTTTACTCTCCGCACCGCATTCTCGCAATACGCTGGAAATTGCGTCTGCCAATGCCTCAAGGGCTTGGTTGCCAGCTGTGATCAGATGATTCGATGGACCTGTCTCAGTTTTTGCCCATATCTTTCCAGTCCGATCAAAAGCGGCGCAGCGGGTTCGCGTACCCCCCCCGTCCACCCCAACCAAAATCTCGCGGGAATCGCGCATTTTGCCATTCACCCGTTTCCTCATGGGCGGGGCCTGCGGGTGATCCCTGAATACGTGTATCCGAGGAAAATTGGGGATATCGCCATCCTCTCCGTCATCATTCTTATCTCCCAGGTTCGATTTCAATTCAGCCGTAGATGGATGCATCTCTACTTCCACGATTCCGCTCATTGATCGGCAACATTGCCCGTTGCGATCCAGAGATCGTGCGCGAGCATATTGAGCGTCAGCGTCCTTTAAAGACCGAGCACTATTACAAGTACGATAAAATTTCACCTGCATCAATCGTGAGTGCAACTTTGCAAATTCGATCGATTGAGGGAGCTCGATGAGAACACCCATCGAGCTCCCTCAATGCGCGGCTTTCTCCACTTCCGGCGTATTTCGTTGCAATAACAGGATGGCATCGGGCCAGCCGACCGGCGTGGTGAACCTCTTCACTCCGCCGGCGAAATATGCAGTTTTACAGATGAGGTGACCTGTCGTCGGACTGATCCAGGTCGCGTTCAACTTGCGACCCTTCAATCGATCGAGTTGGAGTTCCACTGTAGTGGGACTGCTGAGGTACACCATCGCCCAAGTTTTATTGGATGAAACGGCTGCGGCGTTGAAGGTTGTGCCGCTGCCCTGTCCCATAGCGAAGAGCGATTGTGCCGGAACCAGATCCCACCACGGAAGTGCGTCAAACACATGGTGGAGGATTCGCATGTCCTGTGCGCCTTCGCTTCGCAACGATTTTTTCCAAGTGGGATTCTTGCGCCACATGTCGTTATGCCCGTAGGTAAAGAAACCGCCGGACAGATACGTCCAATACGCTTGCTTGCGGACGATCAGCGGAGTGATTGGGCCCGTGGGATACTCGGGACCGTCTTCATAGGCGCCTTCACCCAAAATGACAGGCTTGGTCGGTTTCAGCGCATAGTCTGTCGCGACTTGCTTCGGTATGTCCTTGTACCACGCCCAGGTCTGGATCATGTCGGCAGACAACCATCGCTCTTGTTGGGTGTTCACCAACTTCCCACCCGGATGAAATACGATCAGGTGAGCGCCGCCGTCGCCCTGTTGCAGGCCGAGGCCGATGGCCCGCCAGATATCAGGGGCACTGGTAAACTCTCGATCACCTCCAACAATCCACACTAAATTGCTGGCATTTCTGTAGCGGTTGCCCAGCCAGCGCCCATACGCTTCTGCATTGGCCATCGTAATCATCTTGTAATTGACGACAAACGATCCCCAGGCTGGGAGAAGGCCCACGTACAGCCCGTCCTTGGCGGCTGTGGCAATCACCCGGTCGACATTCTTCCAGTACGCTTCATTGGGTTGTAGAGGATCCTGATGAAACCACGGCTGCACTCCCGCCATGTTCGAGTTCGGCTTAGGGCCATGCTCGGTGCCCGTGCCGCCATCCCAAACAGCCACCATTTGCACCAGGGTGAATCCCATTTCGGCTCTGGCAGCAAGATACGTGGTCGCTTCTGTCGGCGTGTAGTCGGTGAGAAGCGTCCAACCTGTATCGCCGAGCCAAAGCCAAGGACGTCCGTCAGAGGTCTGGAAATAGCGCCCGTTCGCACCTACATGCAGCCTACTTACAGGACGCGGTCCAACAACTGGCGCATGGCGCTGCCCGTAAGCGGCAAAAGAAAAACTCAGTGCGAGGGACAGCAACGCAACGGGGCGCAGCCGGTTTTGTATCTGTGTCGAAGCAAATGGGAAAAAACGGCGGTCGCACAACCGAGGACATTCGTAGATCGGGCTGCATTTCATGCGGCTACAGTATAGCAACCCAATCGAGCAGGGGCGGGCTTGGACATGCTGGGGAACCTGGCGCTACGATGAACTCACCGGATTTCCGATCTTGGAGAGAAAAATGGCGCTCGGTTTTGCGGCGGGCAGCAATGGCGCTGTGCAGTGGGACTGGGCCCGCGAGACAAACTTCGGCATGTTGCGAAGCGATGGTTCGGAATAGATATGGGAGCCGATGATGCGCGATATGGGACAGTTCGCGCGTGAAGCAGAGCCTTGGGCCACGGGGCTGGTTCTGACCCAGGTCGCGCTGGTGCTGCCGCAGTCGCTACAACTTTCCGTGCTGAATGAATTCGCAGTGCAGACACAGCAGAACGCCGTTCGCACTGTCTATCAATATGCGCGTAGCGAAGCGTATGCCGTGGGCGAATATCAGATCCAACAACTTGGATCACCGAAACTCATCATCATCCCTTCCGCATTCCTTCTGACTTCATCCACATGGCAAGTCATCTCAAGGAAGGTGAAGGATGGGTCCACCTTGTTGGTATCGGGACCGTTCGATCTCGATGAACATTTTCACCCGACGGACATGCAGGATAAGATTGGATTGCCCTATAAAAATGTCCCTTTGACAATCCGGGACAATGGACTGGATTGGCCCAATGGAAACCTGTACCTCAGCTACCCAGGCGACACAACCACATACTTAAGCCGAGCCGTACTGCCCAACGATAAGTCCTGGGCCGCAGTATCGTGGGGCAAGGGTAAAGTTTTATTTTCTGCGTTTCCCTTGGAGTTGAATAGCAATTTACAGGCTGTAGGCGACGTGTATCGGTACGCCCTCAAGCTTGCCGGTGTATCCCCTGCCTATCGCACCGCCATTCGGGATGCCGGTATCCTCATTTGTCCCCACTACGTTTCCGCATGCGACGCTTTATGTAGTTACATCGGAATCGAATCAAACAGAGGTTTCGTTTCAGGACCAAAGAAGCGGGAAGTATTTCTCCGGAAATCTTGCACCCGGACATGCTGCTCTGCTTCTCGTCGGCGAAGACGGCAAAGAACTGGCGCAGTTCAACTGGAAAGATCGATCAGGCAAATAGTTGCCGATACATTTCCACGATCGATAGTACGGCACATTGAATCCAGTTTTGTCGCTCATATTGACACTCCTATACTTGAGCGTTCACAAACATCGAAATTCACCACATCGTCCCATTCAGAACAGGTGCCGCATCCTAATGAGTCCTAGCGTTCTCACACTGCGAAATGTCCGATCTATCTCGTGCGTCTTAGGCCTAGCTCTCTGCATTGCGGGCCCGCTTCCACGCGCGGCGATGGCACAATCTTCGGCCCCGCCTCGTTCCTCACAATCTTCGGCGTTGCCTCTTTCCAATGGATACAACGGGGTCTTCCTAGCGGATGGGGATGGCCTGACAAAACTAATATCTGAAAGCCGTTCGCAAGTTGCGGTCGATGCTCCTTGGTCGATGTATGGCTGGGTATGGCTGCAGGAAGTCCCCGACGGTCCGACACTGATCTCCGGAATGGGAGATCCACTCGGAGAATATTCGAGATATTTTGCATTGAACGACGGCAAGCTCGTTCTCCGATTCGGGCATGGCAATCGCTTGCAATCTACCAACACACTCGGACCGAAAGCTTGGCATCTGCTGGCGGCGACTTTCGATGGCGCAAAGGCCCATCTTTACCTCGATGGAAAGAAAATCGCCAGCGGCACACCGATATTTGGCCCGGTCAGCCCGGTCCTTGAGATGGCCCCTGCGGCGTCTCCGTGGCCGGAAGGGAAGCACTTCGCAGGTAAGATCGCATCCTTCCGCTGGGTGCAGCGGGTTGTCACTGAGGCGCAGGTCAGCAACCTGTTCCGCCATCCACCCGAGTTTTCGCTGATCAACTACGAACTTGGCTCACCGTACTGGCCGGTACAGACGCGTGCGTCCATTGGACTTCGCACTCCCCAGGATCCTTCTACTTTGCCAAGGAGCAATGCGCCATTTTCGCAACCTGCCGCTCTGGCGATCCCTTCCCAACGGCCCACACTTCAGTCCATGTCGGATCATGAGTGGAGGATGGATGCGGGATGGAAGTTGACCGAAACAAACACGGTGAAGGCGGGAGGAGAAGAAATTTCACAGCCGGGATTCCATACACAGGGATGGCTATCAGCAGTTGTGCCGGGGACCGTTTTGACCACCATGATTGATCGTGGCATCTATCCAGACCCGGATTACGGACTAAACAATCTGGCAATTCCAGAAACCTTGAACAAGCGTATGCGTAAGGGCAACCACACCTATTCAGGGATGCATGGCTGTGATGAACTGTAAGGTCTGTTCCAGCCGCGCGGTTGAAAATTACTGATGGTTGGCGGCCCAGGCGGTAGGTGTAAGTTC
>JAJYUB010000113.1 GCA_021792795.1 Acidobacteriota bacterium
AGGACTCCAGTGGCAAGCGAAAGCGACAAGGGAGCATCGCCAAGACGGGCAACGCGCATCTGAGACGCATCGCCGTCGAAGCGGCCTGGAGCTATCGGCTCCGGCCAGGCGTCGGGCCTGGGTTGCGTAAGCGACAGGAAGGGGTTCCAGAACCAATCAAGGAGATTGCCTGGAAGGCGCAGGTCCGGCTCTCGAAGCGTTACGCCCGCCTGGCGGCGGCAGGCAAGGACCAGCGCAAGATCATCACCGCCGTAGGGCGCGAACTGCTGGGCTTCATTTGGGCCATCGGAGTCAAGGCGGAAACGCGAGTCAATCGGCGGATAGCGGCATGACGAGAAGCTAGCAAGCAACAGCAACAGCAAAAACAAAAACTTTCCAAAGAATGAAAGAACAAAGACGACCCAAGGAATGAATAGCGCCATCCAATTCGAGGACAGAGCCAGCAGCAGCCGGGGCAAGCACGACGGAGAATCCTCGTCACTCCTATGCGACAGGCCCAGCCGGACTCGCGACACTAGTCGGAGGCAGCTCCCGACGGATCATGATTGTGCGGTTCCGACCCGCGAATATCGGACTGATCAATCGTCGCCCAATCCTGCCCCGACTGCTGCTGGCCCTGTCCTCGAACCACGGCAAAAACAAAAACAACGACAAAAACAACCCCATCGATGTGCAGCTATTGACAGGTCACTCCGTATCGGGAGTCTGCCGGGGATAGATTGGGCCGTCCCCGCAGGAGTCGTGTTGTTTCTGCATCGGTTTTGGAATGCGGTTTACGGGTAAGCGCTTTCGCGGCGACGGACCGGGCCTGTCCCTGCTTTTTCCGCCGCCACTGCACGATTGGCCCCCTGACAATCGCCGGGGCCGTTTTCTGGCGAACGCGGTTTGCGCGCTCGATCTGGAAGCGGCCCACTCGTCTTGCGGCGAGAAGGACGGTCGTGGCATGTCGGCCTATGCTCCGGCGACGATGGCGCGGGTGCTGCTTTAAGGCCAGGCGGGCGGAGTTTACATCTCGCGCAGGATCCAGGCCAGGACCTACGACGATGTGGCGCTTCGCTGCCTCTCTGCCGACGAGCATCCGGATCCCCAGCACGCTGGCGGAGTTTCGCAAGCGGCACTTGCAGGCCTTGGCTGGGTCGTTTACAGAGGCCTTGCAGTTGTGCGCCAGGGCTGGCCTGGTGAAGCCAGGCCAGCCTTCAAAGAGGCCACACCATCGCGATCAAGGAAGCCGTCGCCTGGCAGGTGCAGCAAGCGATGCTGAAGAAAAATATCGCCAAGGTGGAGATGGCGCGGCGTTGGGTCATCTGTTCGATCCCGGCAATGGAGCCGTCACACTGCAGACACTATTGCGGGCAGCCAACGCCATCGGGCGCGGACTTCGCATCGAACTTGTTTAGGATTGAGTTTTTTAAGATTCAATCTTAGAAAACCCCAGCAATGAAACGCTGGTTTTGCGCTGCAAGAGAGTGGTTCAGGGCCGTCCAATCCGGCGAATACTGGTCGAGAATACCAAGGAAAATTTCCAGCCCATTGTGTGCTGTCCGATGCGTACTTTCTCGTACTTTTGAGTGCCTATGCGTTCCCATAAGCACCTCATAGTGCAGAAGATTTTGACTCTGCAAAACCAGTATTCGCGGGTTCGATTCCCGCTCGGTGCTTCAACCTTCAATCGACAAACGCTCCCGAATAGTGATTGCGTTGGGCAGTTTTCAACGTTAGCCTGAGTCGGAGGGGCCAACACATGCGCTTTCACTTCCGCAGTTTTCTTCTTCCTGTTTTGCTAGGTTTCATTCTCATCGCCGCCCAATCGCCCGCCAGTCATGGCCAGGCGCGGCCTGCGCCGCCGCAGTTGCATGGAGCGTACCGCTTCGAACGCGCAAATTGGGTCTATGTGCATCTGCAGGGGACGCCGCATCAGATCGGCTTCGGGAACGGATATTTGCTGGCGCCGGAAATCGAGGATGGCTTCCATGCCATTCGCTTGGAGGACACGCACGCCACCCATCGGAGATGGGATTTCTATCGGGCGACGGCGAAGAATGTCTACTGGCCCCATATCGAGGCCGAGTATCGCCAAGAGCTGCAAGGCATCGCCGACGGCGTCAAGGCCCATGGCATTACCGACATGGACATCTGGGACGTGGTTGCCATCAACGGCTTCAATGAGACCGACGAGTACTATGTGCCTTACCTGGAGAGCAAGGAACATCCCACCGCAATTGCGAGTCTGACGCCGCGCGGCCGTTGCAGCGCCTTTGTCGCCACAGGCGACTGGACACGCGACCACAAGCCGGTCATCGCCCACAGCCTTTGGAGTCCATTTCTAGAGGGAGAGCGGTGGCGCATTATGTACGACATCGTTCCGCAGCATGGGTATCGCATTCTAATGGATGGATGGCCAGGCAAGATCGACAGCGGCGACGATTTTGGCATCAATGCCGCCGGTATGGCCATCACCGAGACGACGATCACCGGCTTTCATGGCTTCGATCCCAACGCTGTCCCGGAGTTTGTGCGCGCGCGCAAAGCCATGCAGTATTCGGCCAATGTCGACGACTTTGAAGAGCTAATGGTAACGGGAAACAATGGCGGATACGCCAACGATTGGCTGGTTGCCGACAATCGCACCGGAGAAGTGGCCCGCCTGGAGCTGGGACTGAAATACCATCGCCTGTGGCGCACCAGGAATGGCTACTTTGTAGGATCGAACTTTCCCAGCGATCCCGCCCTCACCCGGGAAGAAACGGACTTCAATCCGAACGACCCTGGCAACACCGCGAATGCGCGACACAAGCGCTGGAAGCAGTTGATGGCGCAAGACAAGGGTCAGATCGACGCTTCCCTGGCGCAAAAATTTCTGGCCGATCACTTCGATGCGTACACCGGCAAATTGGGCGCGAACGAGCGTACTCTTTGCGGGCATGTCGATGTCTCTGAACGTGGAATCCCGGAGTGGGGCGACCCGCCCTTTGAACCGGGAGGGGCTACCAATGCCAAGGCGGCGGACAGTTCTATGATCAGCAAGATGTCCTTTGTTGCGCGCACCAATCGGCCCTGCGGCGAGGATTTTCTTGTCGGCCCGTTCCTGGCAAAACACCCGGAATTCGCATGGCAAAAGCCTAGCCTGACGGACATGAAGGGCACTCCGTGGGCCATGTTTCAGGCCAACGATCACCTCTCTTCCACTGGCGTCGCTGCGGAAACGGTCAACGCAAGCTTCGGCGCGAATTGAACCAGATGCATGACTGCCGATTTGTATTTCGTCCCTGGCAATTCCTGACCGACTGCGGCGCGATGTCTCCGTGAAACGCCGCGGAACGAAAAGATCCGATGCTTGCGCCGACGCTGGAAGTGGCTGGGTCCAACGCTGGAAGATGAAAGCTCAATCGCGACTGCGAACTTTTGCCAACAGGTTCAGAATCTCAATGTAGAGCCACACCAGCGTCACCATCAATCCAAACGCGCCGTACCACTCCATATACTTTGGCGCCTGGGCGCGTACGCCGCTCTCGATAAAATCGAAATCCAGGACTAAATTCAGCGCCGCGATAACGACAACGACTACGCTGAATCCAATGCCGATCATGCCATTGCCATTGATGGAAGCGAAATGGATTCCAAAAAATCCCAGCACCATTTCCGCGATGTAGAGCAGCATGATCGCGCCGGTCGCGGCCACGATTCCCAGTCGAAATTTTTGCGTGACCGGAATCAAACCGGAGCGATACGCCACTAATAAAACCAGCAGCGTGCCGAACGTAAGGCCGACCGATTGCATAGCGATGCCCGGATATCGCACTTCAAGGACTGCCGAAATGCTGCCCAGCGCCAACCCCTCCAGCAGTGCATAGACGGGCGCGGTCAGCGGGGCCCACGTCTTCTTGAAAACCGTAATCATCGCGAAGATCAATCCGCCGATCAGTCCAATCCACATCAGCGGCAGCACGCTCGCCGCGGAACGCGTTTGCATGAATACGTGCCACGCCCACGCCGCGGACGCGACCACGCAAACCAGCAGGATTCCGGTTTTGTTTACGGTGCCGTCCAGCGTCATTGACTCGCCGAAGGCGGCACGCTCTTCTTGAAATATCCGAGAGTTTAAAGCCGGATTCGATGTCTTCATCAGTTGCGCCATGATTCTCCTCTGTTACTACAATTCGTATCACGCTGCGGCCCTTCCATCCATCGCATCAGCGAGTTCCTGTTGTGGAGTACACCCGTCTGCGGGTCACGTCGTATCATGGCTCATTGCGCGCAGTTCCCACTTCCAACCCAAGGGCGCCTCATCATGACAACACTGAAAACTCTGATCTGCCCGTGTATGTTTGTCTGCATGGTCGCCTTCCTGCAATCAGCGGCTGCGCAGCCCAGTCGTGAGCAAGCCCGCTCCATGGTGATGACGCAATACGGAATTGTCGCGACCAGCCAGGCCGTTGCATCGCAAGCAGGCGCGGCGATTCTGGCGCGTGGCGGCAGCGCGGTCGACGCGGCTATTGCCGCCAACGCAGCTCTCGGCGTCATTGAGCCAATGATGAACGGAGTCGGGGGCGACCTGTTCGCCATCGTCTACGATGTGAAGACGAAACAGTTGTACGGCCTGAATGCCAGCGGTTGGGCTCCCAAAGCCATGAGCGTCGAAAGCATGAAGGCGAAAGGAATCGTCGACGAGGTCCCCGAAACCGGCATCCTCCCGGTCACCGTTCCCGGCGCAGTCGCCGGATGGGACGCTCTCCGCCAGCGCTTCGGCAAGCTTTCCATGGCGGAAGATGTTGCGCCCGCAGTGGCACTCGCGGAGCAGGGCATCGCCGTCCCGGAGACCGACGCAGAAAACTGGCGGGAATTTGGACCCCCGTTCGCCACGAGCCCGGGCTTCGGGCGCGTATTTCTTCCCGATGGCAAAGCTCCCGCGGCCGGCCAGCTATTTCGCAATCCGGACTTGGCGGCGACATTGCTCCGCATCGGTCAGAACGGTCGCGATGGCTTCTACAAAGGTCCGACAGCGGACGCCATTCTTCAGCTTTCACAACAGCTACATGGATTTTTGCAGGCCGACGATCTGGCCGACTTTCAGCCGGAATGGGTGGACCCTGTTAGCACCACCTATCATGGCTGGACGGTTTGGGAGATGCCGCCCAACGGCCAGGGCATTGCCGCGCTCTCCATGCTGAACATCATGGAGCAGTTTCCCATTGCGCAGTGGGGTCACAACAGCGAGAAATCGCTGCATGTTGAGATAGAAGCGAAGAAGCTGGCCTATGCCGATCTGCGACATTACGTCGGCGATCCTAGCGCCTCGCAGATCCCTGTTCAACAACTCATCTCAAAGAAGTTGGCAGTCCGCCGCGCCGCGCAGATCACTGACCGCGCCCAGTGCAGCGTGCTGCCCTCTGACCTGAGCGGCCAACTTTCGCGCCTGTCCAGCGACACGACGTATCTCGCGGTGGTCGATCGAGATGGGAACGAGGTCTCGCTGATCCAAAGCAATGCGGGGGCGTTCGGCAGCGGGCTGGTCGCCGATGGAACTGGGTTCGTACTGCAAAATCGCGGCGCCGGATTCACGTTGAAGCCGAGCCAGCACAACACGCTGCGCCCGCGCACGCGCCCGCTGCACACCATCATCCCTGGTTTCATGCAAAAGGGCGATGCACGCATCGCGTTTGGCATCATGGGCGGATTCAACCAGGCGCAGGCGCACGCGCAATTTGTTTCAAACATCGTGGACTTCCACATGAATATTCAGGGGGCGTTGGAAGCGGCTCGTTTCACGATGCCTTCGTTCTCGGGATGCAAGCTTCTTATGGAAAATGGAATCGCGCCCCAGGTGATCGACGGTCTGCGCCAGCAGGGCCACGACATCACGGTACTGCCGCGCTATTCGCAAAACATGGGCCGCGGCAATGCTGTCCAACATAATCAGCAAAGCGGAGTGAATTACGGCGCCACCGATCCTCGCGCCGACGGAGAGGCGGTCCCCGAGCAGGCACCGTTCCAGCACTGATCTTTGTGACCGGGAACGCGCCCACGCTATGCTACGATGAAACGCGGCGAGTTGCCGCGCCAGGCTTCAATCTGCCTCTGTCTAATGGCCGCCCCCCAAGGCCGCGTGTTTCTGTTCGCCTATTACCACTATTACCAATAGATATCTTTCTTACTGGGGATTCCATTCATGGCACTGACCATCACAAATCTTTCCAAGGTTTATCCCAACGGCGTGCGCGCGCTAAAAAATCTTTCGCTCACCATCGGCAACAATATGTTTGGCCTTCTCGGCCCCAACGGCGCAGGAAAAAGCTCGCTGATGCGCACCATCGCCACCCTGCAAGACCCGGATTCCGGCTCCATCGACCTCAACGGCATGAATGTGCTGACGCAGAAGGGCGAGGTACGCAAGCTGCTTGGCTACCTGCCGCAGGAATTTGGAGTGTATCCGAGAATGTCCGCAGTCGACATGCTCAATCACCTCGCGATTCTGAAGGGTGTCACGGTGGCCAGCGAGCGTCAGGGGCGACGCATATAAATTTGTGACGGGGACATAGATTGCTATATGCGGCAGCGAGGTAGATGAGCGACAAGGGGACATGGAGAATCCCCTGAAGTATTTTGCGGAGTTGCGCGATCCCCGGGTG
>JAJYUB010000035.1 GCA_021792795.1 Acidobacteriota bacterium
AAACGATCAGGCTGCCAAACAGCTTGGTGAACCTCTCCATCGGTCGCCTCCCTTTGCTCTCGTCGGGATAACAAGATCATCGGACAGGCGACCGCTGGTTTCAAAATTTCAAATATCTTTGGCTAGGATTCTGTCTGGAATTGTCGCAGGACGGCCTTTCGTTCCAGTCCGACCAAATCGCGGCGTATGCTGGATTTGGACGTGCTGAACCTCTCATATCAACCTCAACCTTCAATTTTGATGAGCTTCTGGATCGTGGGAAGCAAATGTCAAACGATAGTATGCTGTTTTGTGCGCAATAAACCATGAAAAATACCGACAAAGACGATATTGCGACCATTGTTCGCCGTGCAGTTATGGAGTCCCTCGCGGTGAATCGGGCCCGGCAGACGGCTCCGGAGGAACCGCTGGAGATTTTTACTTCGCCTGAGGCCAACGCGCTGAAGGAGGAGATTCTGCGCGTGGGCAAAAAGCTGTGGGAGCGTCAATATGTGGATGGAAACGGCGGGAATATTTCCGTCCGCGTGTCGCCGCATTATGTTCTCTGCACACCGACGTTGTGCAGCAAGGGCGATCTTTGCATGGAGGACTTGTCGCTGGTCGATCTCGACAATTACCAGATTTGCGGCGATCGTCCGCAGACCAGCGAGATCCTGTTGCATCTTGAGATTTACAAGGCCGTGCCCGCCGCGAAGGCCGTGATTCACTGCCATCCTCCGTATGCAACCGCGCATGCCGTTGCCGGAGTCGTGCCTCAGGGCAATTTAATTCCCGAGCAGGAAGTGTTCATCGGGCCCGTCGCTCTTGCCCCGTATGAAACCCCGGGCACCCGCGCCTTCGCGAAGACCGTCCTCCCATACGTGAAAGACCACAACACGATATTGCTGGCCAATCATGGCATTGTTTGCTGGGCCGACACGGCGACCCATGCGGAATGGTATGTGGAAGTTGTTGACACCTACTGCAAAACCGTCATGATTGCCTCGCAACTGCGGCCAAAGCTGAACGAAATTCCTCCCGACAAAATAGTCGACTTGCTTGCCATCAAGAAAAAGTTGGGATTGCCCGACCCGCGGCTGAAGAGCGGCGCGGATGCAGCGGAGGCGATCACAGCCGGTGCGGCCGTGTCGCAGGAGAAAGCTTCGCCGGTGAAGCTCCCGGCCAACTACGAAATCGATGAGCTTGTCAGCCGTTTGATGTCGGAAGTCTTAGGTTTTCTTTATAGGGCCGAATGACGCACACCGCAAATTTCGTGGCTGCGGATCTGGGAGCGTCGAGCGGACGTTTGATGGTCGGGGCATGGAATGGGCGCGCCTTTTTGCTGGATGAATTGCATCGGTTCCCGAATAGCGGCATCCGTGTATCTGGCAGCTTGCATTGGGATGTTTTGAGAATGTGGGCTGAGATCCAACATGGACTGGCGAAATATCGTACGCGCTTTGCAGACGCGCCGGCCGCCATCGGTGTCGATGCCTGGGGAGTGGACTTTGCGCTGCTGGACCAGCGCGGACGATTGCTCGGCAATCCGTATCACTATCGCGATGCAAGGACCGACGGCGTTCCCGAGATCGTCTTCCAACAGATCGATCCGCGCGAGTTGTTTCGATGGACTGGCGTCCAAACCATGCAGATTAACACAATCTTTCAGCTGTATTCCATGGCTCATACCGCCGACCCGCAGTTGAAGATCGCCGACACATTGCTGATGATTCCAGATCTCTTCCATTACTTTCTCTGCTGCGCGCGGGCTGTGGAGCACTCCGAAGCCACGACAACGCAGATGTACTCGCCCACGAATGGCTGGGCGCGAGCGGTGTTGGACACTTTGGAGATGCCGGTTCACATGCTGCCCAAAGTTGTCTTTCCCGGAACGCAATTGGGCCCGGTGCGGCCAGAAATCTTGCGAGACGCAGGTTTCAGCAGCACTTTCCCGGTGGTAGCGGTCGCTTCGCACGATACCGCGAGCGCCGTGGCCGCAATCCCGAACATGGACGAGACCAGCGCCTTCATCAGCAGCGGGACATGGAGCTTGATGGGGGTAGAACTGCGGGAGCCGATCACTTCCGAGAGGGCATTTTCGCTGGGCTTTACCAACGAGGGCGGTGCCGACGGGTCCATCTTGCTGGTAAAAAACATGACCGGTCTGTGGATTTTGCAGGAGTGCCAGCGCCAATGGAGCAGCGGTGGCCACGCGCACACTTGGACCGACATTACGGCGATGGCAGCGTCCGCAAAGGCGTTTGAATGCGTGCTCGATGTGGACGCGATCGATTTCCGCGCGCCGGAAAATATGCCGCGGGCGATGGCTGCCTATTGTCGGCGCACCATGCAGCCGCAGCCGCAAACCATCGGCGCGGTTGCGCGCTGCTTCTTTGAAAGTCTGGCTCTGAAGTATCGTTCTGTGCTGGAGTCGCTGGAAACGTTGACGGAACGGCGGCTTAAAACCATACGCATTGTCGGTGGAGGTTGCCTGAATGCGTTACTCTGCCAGATGACCGCCGATGCCTGCAATCGCACCGTGGTCAGCGGCCCGGCGGAGGCCTCCGCTTTTGGCAACGTGATGCTGCAGGCCGTCGCCACCGGGCACCTTTCAAACATTGGCGCGGGTCGCGCCGCAATTGCTGCATCCATCCAATGCGTTCCCTATTTCCCGCAAAGGACAGAAGACTGGGACGAGGCCTACGCGCGGATGGAACATACGCACACGCACGTATGAACTTGAAAATGGAGAAACACGCCATGCATGGCACGGCAACAACAATTCCTCGGCACCAAATGTTGATCGACGGCGAACTCGTCGCCTCAGAAAAGACAATCGCAGTCATCAACCCCACGACAGAAGACGTCATTTCCGAGGTCCCCAGCGGAACTTTGGAGAACGTGAACGCGGCCGTCCTGGCGGCGGAAAAGGCGCAAAAAAGCTGGAGTCTGCTACCGGCCATCGAGCGCGCCGGGTACCTGCGCGAGATTGCGCAGGCCATTCGCGCAGACCGGGAGCACCTGGCGCGCACCATCACCGAAGAGCAAGGAAAGATATTGTCGCTGGCACAAGTGGAAGTAGATTTCTCCGCCGACTACATCGACTATATGGCGGAGTTTGCGCGCCGCTACGAAGGCGAAATTATCCAGAGCGATCGCCGGGGCGAAAACATCCTGCTGTTCAAGCATCCGATCGGCGTCATTGCCGGCATTCTTCCATGGAACTTTCCATTTTTCCTGATCGTTCGCAAGATGGCGCCGGCACTCATTACGGGAAATACCATCGTTATTAAGCCGAGCAGTGAAACGCCGAACAATGCGTTCGAATTTGCCAAGATCGTGGCCAAGTCGTCCTTGCCGAAAGGCGTGTTCAATCTTGTGTCCGGCAAAGGCAGCGTAGTGGGAGATGGCCTGGCGCGTCATCCAAGGGTCGGCATGGTCAGCCTGACCGGCAGCGTGGAAGGCGGCATCGCGGTAATGCGGGCGGCGGCCGACAACGTGACCAATGTATCGCTGGAGCTGGGAGGGAAAGCGCCTGCGATCGTAATGCAGGACGCAGATCTCGACCTGGCGGTGAAGTCGATACGCGCGTCGCGCATCATCAACAGCGGGCAGGTCTGCAACTGTGCCGAGCGTGTCTACGTGCAGGAGTCCATCGCGGACAGTTTTATTGAAAAGATGACAAAGGCGATGGAAAAGACCGTGGTCGGCGATCCGTTCCAGAAGGACACCGAGATGGGCCCGATGGTCAGCAAAGCGCAGATGGATTCCGTCGACCGCGCCGTCCAGACAGCGATCCAGGAGGGCGCCGAACTCCTCTGCGGCGGGAAAAAATATTCTGGCCGCAAAGGTCATTACTATCCGCCGACCGTGTTGACCCACTGCAAGCAGGACACGCAAATTATGCAGCAGGAAGTCTTCGGTCCGGTGCTACCGATCACGACCTTCAAAGATCTCGACGAAGCGATTGAAAATGCCAACGACTGTCAGTATGGACTGACTTCATCGATTTACACTCGCAGCCTGGACGTGGCGATGCGCGCCAGTAACGAAATAAAATTTGGCGAGACCTATGTCAATCGCGAGAACTTTGAGGCCATGCAGGGCTTTCATGCCGGCTGGCGTAAGTCAGGCATTGGCGGCGCGGACGGCAAACATGGCGTGGAAGAATACTTGCAGACCCATGTCGTCTACATGAATTACGACTGGAAGAACAAAGCTTCTTCCCAGTCCACCAAGATATAGCCAGGATCGGACACCCACCACATCGGAAGGTCTCGCCCAGCATGGCGGGCCTTCTCTCGATATCAGCAGGAAAACTGATCGAGAAAGCCAAAGGGCGAATTCTCTTGCGAGAACTCGCCCTCAGCCATCCGAATTTTCGAAGATCCGGTGTTCGGTGACCGAACCACAACCTCGTCATCCCGGAATCACTCAGGACCCGCGAGCATGACCCGCACATCCTTGGACTTCCGTTCCACGTGTCGTAAGAGCTTCCTTTCTGCCAACCGTCTTCAGTTGCCTGAAGTGAGTCTCGTTGCCGATCCTCTGGCTGGCTTCGGTTTCGCTCTCTTCTCTGAAAGATTTCTCTTCCGTTGCCACTGAGTATTGCACAAGAAGTGCTGGTTTCTGCGGATTTATTTCGGTGCGAATCGTGCCCGAATTGTGCAAAAAACAGCCCCATTTACGACCCGACTGAACAACCACAATATTGCCGTCTATATCCAATTTCTGCCGCGAATTTCCAGCCGCTAAACCCACTCGCCCTGCCGCATCAGCGGCTCGGCAACCTCCGTCGCGGTAATGCCATCGATGTCCAGCTTGCCCGATCCGATCATCCAATCCACATGGATCAGGCTGTCGTTCGCGCCCTTGGCCGCTAGCTGTTCCGGCGTCAGCTTGTCGCCGTCGCGCAGGCACGATGTGTATGCCTGCCCCAGCGCAATATGCGACGCGGCATTCTCATCGAACAGCGTGTTCAGAAACAGCAATCCGCTGGCTGCAATCGGCGAAGAATGCGGCACCAGCGCCACCTCGCCCAAACGCCGCGCGCCTTCATCGGTGTCGATCAATCGCTGCAGCACCTCCTGGCCTCGGCTGGCGCGCGCTTCCACGATGCGGCCTTTTTCAAACCTCACGTGAATCCCTTCGATCATCGTCCCTTGATGCGACAGCGGTTTGGTTGCCGTCACGGTGCCGTCAGCGCGGCCTTTATGCGGAGTCGTAAAGACTTCCTCCGTGGGCATATTCGGAATGCAGTAGAGGCCGTTTCCCGCCGTTGTTCCTCCTCCCAGCCAAAGGTGGTCATCCGCCAGCCCCAGACGAAAATCGGTCCCCGGCCCGCGATACTGCAGCGCCGCGTAACGCTTTTCATTCAGCCGCGCGGCGCGTCTGTGCAACTCAGCATCATGCGTCTTCCACGCGGCCACCGGGTCGTCGGCGTTGATGCGTGTCGTCTGGAAAATTGCCTCCCACAGCTTTGCCACTGCAACATCTTCGGGTTCACCAGGAAACATCGCCGCGGCCCACGCCGGTGTTGCACTGGCCACAATGGTCCAGTTGATTTCGTGTCGCGTAATTAATTCGAGCGCCGGCCGATAGGCTTGCGAGACCGCGCGATTCGCCCGCCCCACCTTGCCCGCATCTTCATTCGAGAGCAATGTTGGATTTCCTCCCGCAATGGCCAGCCGCGCCGCGCCGCTTTTAAAGGCCGCTCCCATGCCGTCGTACAACCATTTGGCCGCATGGTCAAAACTTTCATCGGCGGCGAAACGGTAACGCATCAACGCCGCTTCATCGTCGCTGTAAAGCGTGGTCACCAGCGAAGCGCCGGCACGATAGGCTTGCTCCGTGATGCGCCGCGCAAGTGCCAGCGAGTCGAGCGATGCCGTCATCACCAGCTCTTGCCCTGGCTGCAGGCCGAGTCCGACCCGTACCGCGACCTCCGCCAGCAGATCCAGTTTCTGTTCGTGCGTCCGTTGTTCCGCCATCACTGCCGTTTCACTCATGTCTTTCAGTCCCTCGTCGCTTGTACAAATTTTAGCCCGGCGGGAAGGTTGTCGCACCTCTCGCCGCGCGATCTCTACGTCGCATGAACCGTTTCCGGCGTGCTTCCATGGCGCAGGCGAGGGCCAGGGCTTCGTGCGCCCGTCGTACCACCCTGGACGGGAGAGGTACAACGCTCCACCGTCGCTCATGCGATCGGCGGAATTCTTGGCTTTTGCTTTGCGGATTTCTGTGTCTGTGAGCGCCACGGCAAGCCCTTCAATTCGCTGTTTTGGAAGATACCTCCAAGGGAAAAGCAAACATACCCCCAAAAGTACCCCCACCGGAATGTGGCTCTCATAAGTACCTCGATGGACGGAGTAATACAAGAAGTTGTTTGTTTTCAGTGGATTGTTTTATCGGATTGGACTTGCTAGGATGTCTTTGGAAGGGTTATTGGCGGAGAGAGTGGGATTCGAACCCACGTTACCTTGCGGTAAACACGCTTTCCAAGCGTGCGCCTTCAGCCACTCGGCCATCTCTCCAAGCAAGGTCTTGACACTTGAATCTAACACATGCGCGGGGCACCGTGCAGCGCGGGCTGCCCGGCCCTTGTGCTGTCTACCGCTTTGATCGCTCGCATGTCGGACGCAGCCCCGTGCTGCTTCACGCATCCTTCTGAAAGAGGGGAAAGCGTCGCTGCAAAAACGTACCTGGAAAGGGATCTCCAGGGTATGAAAAGATACGATTTGGCGAGAATTCTGCGATCCAGCAGCGGTATACTAAAGTGTATGCCAAAATACTCCGTCGTCGTTCCATTCCATAACGAGGAAGAAACTGTTACAGCCCTCTACGACACTTTGAAAGCGGTTATGGAGCAGGTGGGGGATACGTTTGAGATGATCTTCGTCGACGATGGGTCCACGGACCGAACCTACCGGCTGCTGGAAGAAATCACAGCCGTCGACAGCCGCGTTATGGTCGTCAAGCTGCGCCGCAACTTCGGCCAGACCTGCGCCCTTGCCGCTGGGTTCGACCACGCGCAGGGCGACTTTATCCTGGCCATGGATGGCGACCTGCAGCATGACCCGACAGAAATCCCAAATTTCCTTGCCAAGCTGGAGGAGGGCTACGACGTTGTCAGCGGATGGCGCAAAGAGCGCATCGACAACTTCGTCATGCGCCGCATTCCATCCCGCTGCGCAAACTGGCTGATGGCGAAGTTGTCTGGCGTCGACATTCACGACTTTGGCACCACCTATAAGGCATATCGCAGGGAAGTGATCCATAACATTCCGCTATATGGGGAGATGCACCGCTTTATTCCCGCGCTGGCGTCCTGGTACGGCGCGTCCATCTGCGAAATTCCCATCAAGAACATCAATCGCGAGCGGGGAAAATCGCACTACGGCATTTCGCGCACGTTTAGGGTGTTTTTTGACCTGATGACGATTCGCTTCCTGCTGAAGTACATGTCGCGGCCAATGCATTTCTTCGGCTCGCTGGGCGCGACCAGCATGTTGGGCGGTCTGGCGCTCTCCATGTGGCTGCTGGTCTTGAAGGTGCTGACGCATCAGCCCATCATGGATCAGCACGGCCCTTTATTTGTCGTTGCGGGAGTTCTGATTCTGGCGGGGATCCAGTTGCTGGCCATCGGCCTGATTGGCGAGCTGCTGGTGCGGCATTTCTATCAGGGCCAGGGGCGCGCCCCGTATACCGTCGATCGCGTCATCCGTTTGAACGCATCCGGCGAAGCCAGTATTCTGCGCGGGGAGTAACTCTCCGCCTGCTACGCCTTCCTAGCCACCCAGTTGAGGCAGCCCATGAAAGCCGTTCAAATTACGAAAACAGGCGGCCCGGAAACGGTCTGCCTGGTCGACATTGATCGTCCCATGCCCGCCGCTGGACAGGTGCTGGTGGAAGTGAAAGCCATCGGCGTCAACTTCATCGACATCTACTATCGCGAAGGCGTCTATCCCGCGCCGCTTCCCCTGACCCTTGGGCAGGAAGCTGCGGGGATGGTCGTTGAAGTCGGCGCGAATGTGGGACGTTTCCACGTCGGCGATCGCGTCGCCTGGTGTACGTCCCTGGGTGCGTATGCGGAGTTCGCCGTCGTTCCCGAGGCAGCGCTGGTCGCCGTTCCCGCCACGGTCACATTCGAGCAAGCCGCTGCAAGCCTGTTGCAGGGCATGACCGCGCAATACCTGACTACCTCGACATTTGCGCTGAAGGCCAGTGACACGGCGCTGCTGCATGCCGGTGCGGGCGGCGTTGGATTGCTGCTGACGCAAATGGCGGTCGAGGCCGGAGCGCATGTCATCTCTACCGTGTCGACGCCGGAGAAGGCGAAACTGGCGCGTGAGGCTGGCGCGCACGACGTAATTCTGTATTCGCAGAAAGACTTTGAGCCCGCAGTGAAAAAGATCACTGGCGGTCGCGGCGTCGATGTTGTGTACGATTCGGTGGGCAGGGAGACCTTCGAGCGATCTTTGAGGTGTTTGCGGCATCGCGGAATGCTGGTGTTGTTCGGCGCGTCGAGCGGCTCGGTGCCTCCATTCGACCTGATTCAGCTATCGCGCGGCGGATCGTTGTTCCTGACGCGACCCAGCCTGGCTCATTACGTCGAAAGCAGGGAAGAGCTGGAGGCTCGTTCGGCGGACGTCTTCCAGCGCGTGGAGCGCGGCACGCTCAAGCTTCGCATCCATCAAAGTTTTCCGCTCGCGGAAGCCGCGAAGGCCCAGGAAGCCTTGCAATCCCGCGCCACGACAGGCAAGTTACTGCTCGTTCCATAAGTTCTGTAGCGCGTATAGGACGGGACTTACCCCATTCAAGCCAACAGCAGGCTTGAATGGGCACCCGGCGAAGTAGCTTCAAAGGAAAGGGACCCCTCGATGGAGCAAGAGACAGTTACGATCGTTGTCGCCAGTCTTGGCGCCGTCACAACTCTTGGCGGTATTGTTTTCGGGCATCTTCTGTCACGATCATCGCAGAGGGATCTGTGGATTCTTGATCGCAGGCACGAAGAATTTCAAAAGCTTTTAGGAGCTCTTGCTGCGTCCATGTATGCAGAGGTCGAAGCAATGTATCAGAGCGAATTGACCCCAGGGGAGCGAAAAGACAAAACGCGTAGAACAGCAGATTTCTTCCGGATCGTCCAGACACGAATCTTCACCTTTGCCGACGTCAAGCGTTTGCATCTTGAACGCGAATGGCTTGTGGCGGTGAATGCCTATCTAACGAGCAGACCCCATGATCTCGAAACTTTCAAGAAAACGTACGAGACGCTGGCGCAAAAGCTAGTTGATGCCGCAATCGCGCAAAAGGTTAAGAAGCATTGAGTGTCTGGGAGACAGATTCTGGAACTCCGGCCGTGTCACCGGCATTCCGCCAGTTGACTACTACTTGATACCTGGCCGTCATCGCTATCTACAAAATGACGCATTTTGTCGAGAGAGAAACACGTCTGGGTGTCCCATGCAAGCCTGCTGTTGGTCTTTTGGCTAGAGAGGGATCAATAGAATTGTCATGTCCCGCGAAGGAAACAGCCAGGGGCGAAAACTCGCTATGAGCGGCGAAACATGGAAAACAGGCTGCGTTTTTTTGGCGCGGTAAATTCTTCGTCTTCTTCAAAGGCGCGTGCAGGCTCTGGTTGCTCTGGCAATCCTTTACCCTCAAACACCGCCTCGGGATTTTGCACACACAGGCGTTCCGCAGTTTCCTCTCCGTAGTGCTGGGAGAGGAATTCGAAGGCCTTGCTCATCACCGGCGGTCGGGACGTTGTATTGTGGGCGTCCGTTGCGATCATGTGTACCCATCCCCAGTCGAGCAGTTCCCGCGCAATGCGCTGCGGTCCACGGCCAAATCTGCCGACCATGGAGCCTGCGGTCACCTGTACCAGGCAGCCCATGCGCAGCCATTGCGCCAGTTTTTCCGGCTTCTGCATTAGCGTCAAATTGCGTTCCGGATGGGTCAGGATCGGCACGATTCCAGCCACGGCCATCTCATAAAAGCTGGCGGAGATATTCTGCGGAATGCCGAAATCCGGAAACTCCACTAGCAAATATTTTTTGCCATTGACCGTGTATTTTGTCGGGTGCGCCAGCGCATCTTCAATATTGTCGAAACTCAAGTGGAAGTCGCAGCCCGAGCCGAGGGTCAGGCGGTCACCGATCTTATGTTGCAATTCCGCCAGCAGCGCAGCATTTTTTTCGGGACGAAACGCATAGTCACTGTTGGCGTGGGGCGTACACGCAATATGAGTGATGCCATCGTCGATGGCAATGTTCGCCATCTCCAGCGATGTCTCCAAATCTCTGGCGCCATCGTCGAGGCCGGGCAGCAGGTGGTGATGAATGTCAATCATAGTGTGCCGAACGGCGGTTCCGGTTTCAATCCTGTCCTGCCAGAGTCGCCACCATCGACTGAAAGATGCGCAGTCCGTCCGCCGATCCCAGCAACGCTTCGCTCGACCGGTCTGGGTGCGGCATCATTCCCAGAACGTTGCGCCCCTCATTTAGGATGCCGGCAATGTTCTGCAGAGATCCGTTGGGGTTGGCTTCCGCTGTAATCTCGCCTGCGGCCGTCGAATAGCGAAAGGCAATGCGGCGTTGCGCTTCCAGTTGCTGCAGCGTGGGCGCGTCGCAGAAATAATTTCCTTCCATGTGGCCGATGGGAATCTTCAGGACCTGGCATGGCTGCAGCAGGTTGGTGAAGGGAGAATCGCTGGTCTCTGTCCGCAGATAAATCTGTTTGCAGATGTATTTCAGTCCAGCGTTGCGCATCAGCGCGCCGGGCAGCAGGCCGCTCTCGGTCAGGATCTGAAATCCATTGCAAATTCCCAGCACCAGGCCGCCGGACGCCGCAAATTTCTTCACTGCCTGCATAATGGGCGCGAAGTGGGCAATCGCCCCGGTGCGCAGATAATCGCCATAAGCGAAGCCGCCAGGCACAAGAATTGCATCGCAGTTCTCAAGCTGTTCGCTTTCGTGCCACAGAAAGACGACAGGCTGGCCCACCACTTCCGAGATGACGTGGTAGGTGTCGTGATCGCAGTTGGACCCGGGGAAAACAAGCACGCCAAATTTCATTTGCATGTAGTTTATCAGCGGTTTTTCGATTGGTATCATCACAGAGTTCCCCGAGGAGCGGCTTTTCCCGTGGAAAGGCCGCGCAGGAGCACTCGCTTCGATGTCATCTGTTTCCAATTCGCAATCCTCGCCACAGCCGTCGCGCACAATCCATCCCGCGCGAGGCATCCAATGAACGAGCCGGAAAAAGAAAGCCCCAGCGTCCGCCCTGCAGTGAAGCTGCGCCCTCCCATCGCAAAGGCCGGCGGAGCGCTGATGAACTGGCTGCGGGCCACCTTCATCGACGCGGTGCTGGTGGGCATACTTTGGCTGGCCGGACTATGGCTGCTGCATATCCCTCTGGCCCCGTTATGGGCGCTCATCGGCGCCATGGCGCAATTCATTCCCAATGTTGGCGGCATGCTGGCGCTGATCGGGCCGAGCCTGACGCTGCTGTTCACCGGCGGCGGTTGGGAGAAATTTGGCCTGCTGCTCGGCCTGTATGCGGGGATTGTCGTCATTGACCAACTGGGTCTGCAGCCCTGGTTGATGAAGAAAAATGCCAGGGTGCCGATCTGGGCGTCGATCTTTGGGCCGATCCTACTGGGGACCATCATTCCTTTCTGGGGAGTGTTGCTGGCGCCACCGGTGTTGGCGGTCATTTTCGCATTTCGCAAGCCTCGGTCGCAGAAGGCGTAGACTAGCCACGCGGATTGGCGATCCTGCCCTTCGGACGGGTATCTCCAGCGTGATAAAATCAGGGTTTGTGCGGTCGACTTGCGACCGCGGTAGCATCTAAATTTGCATCGAAAGCAGTTCACGAGGGTCTTCCATGTCCGGCCATTCAAAATGGGCCACTATCAAGCATAAGAAGGGCGCGACCGATGCCAAGCGGGGAAAGATTTTCACGCGCCTGATCAAGGAAATTACCATGGCTGCCCGGGCCGGCGGCGGAGATCCAGACGGCAATCCGCGCCTGCGTGGCGCCATCGCTGCCGCCAAAGCGGAAAACATGCCCCAGGACAACATCAAGCGCGCGATTCAGCGCGGTACTGGCGAGCTGGAAGGCGCGGCCTACGAGGAAATCACGTTCGAGGGCTACGGTCCGGGCGGCGTTGCCGTCATCGTGGAAGCGACGACGGACAATCGCAATCGAACCGTCAGCGAGATTCGCCACGGATTTTCCAAAAACGGCGGCAACCTGGGCGAATCGAATTCCGTGTCGTGGATGTTTTCAAAGAAGGGCCTCATCTCCGTAGCCAAATCGGCTGCGAGTGAAGACAAGTTGATGGATCTGGTTTTAGAAGCTGGCGGGGATGACATCCGCGACGAAGGCGATTCGTGGGAGATCATCACCGAACCGGCGTCGTTCGACGCAGTGCATGCCGCGATCAAAGCAGGGGGCATCGAAACGCAGATGGCGGAAGTGACGATGCTGGCTTCCACCTACACCAAGCTGGAAGGCCCGGCGGCAGCGCAGATGATTCGCCTGCTGGAGGCGTTGGAAGATCAGGATGACGTGCAGAATGTGTATTCCAACTTCGACATCGACGCCAAGCAGATGGAAGAAGTCGCGGGCTGAGGCAGGGACAACCTGCATGAAGTGATAAAAAATTGGATCGATTCCCAGAATTTTTGACTGGGGCGCGGTTGCCGTCGGTTGGAGTGCTCTTGAAGAAGCAGATGGTTTTGCTCGTTGCGTTCCTGCTTGGCTTGGTGCAGGTTTCCTATTCCCAGACAAGTTCCTCGTCCATCTCGGCGGATGCGAATCGCACTCCATCCGCACAGACAATTGCCAATGGCGATTTCGTTCACGCGGCGATGCAGCGTGACCCGTGGGACCGCGGCGTTTTTATCGATGGAGGCTTCGGCACATCGGGAGAAACCAGCGATCATTTTCTGAATGCGGGTGTGCGCGTCGGCAAAGTCCTCACCGACCCGGCCGGCCCGGGGGTCCTTCGCGGGCAATTTGAATATGCGGTTGAGTTGATTCCATACTGGCAGGCGTTCACGCCGAAGCAGACGTACATGCTCACTACGGTCGATCCGCCGCGGCGCGTGACAACCGGCGGCACCTATACCGGATTGAGCCTGACGCCGGTGATCCTCCGCTGGAACCTGGTCCGCTGGAAGCGGGTGATGCCGTGGCTGCAGGGCGGCGGTGGCCTGATCTGGACGAACCATAAATTTCCGCCGAACGGTCCGCGCGGAACCAGCGTGTGGAACTTCGAGCCGCAGATTGGCGTCGGCATGCATTATTTTGTGAAGCCGGACCAGGCGATTACCTTTGTGGCGAATGCTGTACATATTTCCAACGCCAGCCTGGGAGACGCCAATCCCGGCGTCAATGCAACTGTGCAATTCCAGATCGGCTATACATGGTGGAAGTGACCAACGCCTCCCGATGAACACCAAAGAATCAATAGTCGAGTGTGTTCCGAATTTTTCTGAAGGGACCAATGTCGCCGCCGTGCGTGAGATTGTCCACGCCATGCAGATAGATGGAGTTTCCTTGCTGGACTACTCGCTTGACCCGGACCACAACCGTTCGGTCGTCACGCTTGCGGGCGCGCCCGCGTCGGTAATGGAGTCGGTCCTGCGTGGGGTCGGTAAGGCCATCCAATCCATCGACATGACCGCGCAGCATGGCGTGCATCCTCGCATTGGAGCGGCTGATGTGGTTCCGCTGGTACCGATTCGTAATATTTCATTGCCGGAGTGTGCCGCGCTGGCGCATCAGTTGGGGCAGGAAATATGGAAGCGCCATCATGTTCCGGTGTACTTTTATGAAGCGGCGGCGCTGCGCCCGGACCGCAAATTGTTGGAGAACATTCGCAATGGGCAGTTTGAAGGGTTGCGGAAAAGAGTACAGCAGGACGCGGCCAGCCGGCCCGATGTCGGAGGGCCTTCGCTGCATCCAACCGCAGGGGCCGTCGCCGTAGGCGCGCGGCAACTCCTGATTGCATGCAACGTTTTCTTGACTACCGGCAACGTCGGCATTGCGCGTACCATCGCCCGCGAAATTCGCGCATCCAGCGGCGGCCTCGCCGGACTGAAGGCGATGGGTGTTCTGGTCAGCGGCAAGGCCCAGGTGTCGATGAACATAACAGATTTCCACGCCACCCCGGTTAGCAGGGTCTATCAAGCCGTGAAGGACGCCGCGGCGCAGTTGGGCGCCCAGCCGGACCGTGTGGAACTGATTGGACTGGTGCCGGAGGCCGCGGTCGAACCGGGCAGCGAATGGATGGAACTGGCAACCAACTTTTCTGTCGCGCGGACCCTGGAGAGTAGACTGGAAGCACCACTGATTTGGCCCTAGGTGGCCCTGAATCCATGCATGCCGCGTGTGACTTCAGATGCAATCGCGCGTCGAAGATATGAGCGCCGGAGAAACGTCATGCGGCGCCGAGACGCTGCCACAAAATTGTGAGGAGATGTACATGAATCGCTGGAAAAAAGTTTTGAGTTTCAGTGTCGGTGCAGTCGCACTGGCGACGCTTACGCTGTCGGCCTCGGCATCGCAGTTGGCGACTGAGTCCCAGGCTGCCGTGCCGAAGGACGTGCAGCAGCTCATCGTCGTCGATTATCAGGCAATGGAGAACTCCGACATCGCCATGAAACTGCGCGCCAAGGTCCTGCCGCCTGAACTGAAACGGCTGCAGGACGCGCTGCAGCAGTCGGGCATGAATGTGAACCAGAGCGTGGTCCAACTGGCCTTTGCCTCCTACCGTGTGCCGGGAGACGCTTCGTCGCGGATCGTCGGCATCGCTTCGGGCCAGTTTCCGGTGCAGGAGTTTGCGGACAATTTCAAGAAACATCACGTCAAAGGGACCCCGGTGCGGAACGAGACGATCTATCCGATGGGCAACACTGGGTTGAGCGTCGTGTTTCTGGACCAGACCACCATGATTTTCGGTTCGCTGGAGGCCATCAAAGATTCGCTGGATGCGCGTGACGGGATCAAGCCCAGCTTCCTGACGAATGCGGCGATGCAGAACCTGATCCCGCCGCTGCAGGATGAAGCTGTATGGAGCATTCTCGATCAAAAAGGCACTCAGGAAATGATGAAGTCAGTGCTGGGCCAGGCCGCGCAGGTGGCAGATTTCAGCACGGTAAAAAACAGTCTGGTAGGGTCGCGCTACACCATGGACTTCAGCCAGGGCGTAAGGTTTTCTCTGGATGTTGTGACGCCGGATACGGTTACGGCTGCTACCATGTCGTCCTTGATGGGCGCGGCAGCTTTGATGGAAAAGATGAACGCCACTCCGACCGAGACACAGGCGATCGACGCGACGAACATCACGTCGAGCGGAAACGTGCTACAGGTGCGTTTCGTGACCTCGGACGATCAATTCGCGTCGCTGCTGAATTCGCAGTTGTTCCAGTCCGTGGTCCACTAGTACGGTCGAGCCAAGAGAGCGGCGGCAATGGCATTGAATGATTGCCCGTGCCGCAACCACTCCTCGCGCGCCCATCTGCATGGTCGAACAGCGCTCGTAGCCGAGTTCGCCGATTTGGGGGACTTGCGCTTTCAGCCCGCCCACTACCCGATCTTCTGGTAGTGTTGACAGCGGCGGTAGCAATGGAATACAAGTAAGGGTTGGTTAGGTGAGGGAGTTCACCTTTAACCGCTGTCCAATCCAATAGGCCGGACAGATGATGACTCCTGACAGGGAATCCTGTCGCGGAGCCATGTCCCGGCACGATCTCTGAACAAAGACTAGGAGTTTGGATCCATGACATACACATGGGTTCTCTTGAATTTTTACGCCAGTCTGGTGCTTGGCGCAATCGCGCGTGTCATCCCTCGCGCGCAGAGCAAGATCGAAAACCCCATCTATAGGAACGGCGACCAGGTATCGCCGCCATCTACGACCGCTGGCAGACGTCGGTGAAGGCATAGCAAATCGCAGTAGGTGTTGGAGTCCACCGCAAACCGCTCAACTGGGCAGATGACTCCTCGAAGCTTCAAATACTTGGAGGAGTCATGCCCGAACCCATACCCGATCTCACCATGAACCGACACCCCGGGGAGTTAAATGATCCCCAGCAGAGACATCTCAGAGTCACTTGCCAATATATCGACAAGCTTCTGAGCGACGTTGAACACGTTCTTCATGCGGCGACGTCTCCATCTCCATTCCCCCGCTACGTCGTGGACATCACACCCGCGCAGACCCGCGCGATTGAGGACCACATCCGCCGCCTGCGTTCGCAACTGCTGCGTACGCTGGCCTGGCAGCACATGAGACCAAACTCGCCGGAAATTCCAGCGACACGCGCGGTGATGACAGACCTGGCTTTTGTCGACATCGCGGTCGAGGAACTAAAACCCGGTTACATGCGTGGCTATGGCGCCGTCCCGGAGGATGCGGCAAGCGAACTCAATGGAGTGGTCTACGAGCTTCGCTCCCTGGTCGCAGGCATGGAACGCTATGTCCGCCAGGAGTTGGGTACCAACCTGGAGGCACGCCTCCGGAAACTGGAGGAAACCGGGTGCGATGTGGACCTGTTGCGGCTCATGGAGCAGATTGTCACTCGTCAAGGCTTGGTGGAATTCCGATCGCGCATCGATTCGCTTGTGTCGAGGCTGGAGGACAACGATTTGGAAGTGGCCCTGTTCGGTCGAGTCGGCAGCGGCAAATCTTCTCTGCTGAATGCGCTGCTCGGCACGGATGTTCTTCCCGTCGGCATCAACCCCATCACGGCGGTGCCCACCAAATTGCGCTACGGGACATCCTTGCGAGCGACGGTGACCTATGGCGACGGCAGAAATGAGATCGTCAAGGTCGAGGACCTACCGGGCCTGGTCACGGAAAAAGAGAACCCCGGCAATCTGAGAAATGTCGTGCGAGTGGTGGTTGAGGTCCCTTCGCCACGCCTCCGGCACGGCATCGTGCTGGTGGATACGCCGGGACTTGGCTCCCTGGCGAGGCGGGGTGGAGCGGAAACTCTGGCCTATCTTCCCACATGCGACCTTGCGCTGCTCTTGATCGATGCATGGGCAACGTTCAACGACGAAGACATCGGAACTCTGCGCCTGCTGTATGAAGCGGGAATCCCCGCCATCGTTCTACTCAGCAAGGCAGACCTGCTCGCGGAAGGAGATCTGCACCAGGTTGTCGGCTACATTCAGAAACAGATGCAACACGAGTTGGGCCTGGAAATGAACGTCCACCCTGTCAGCTCGCTTTCGGGCCATTCCATCCTGCTCGATTATTTCTTTGAGCGGGAGTTGCTTCCCCGATTCGACCAGGCACGCAGTCTCCGGAACGGCTCGGTCGCAAGAAAGATTGGGACCTTGCGCGACTCGGTGATTGCGGCGCTGGAGACGAACCTCGACCGCAAAAAACGAGGAGGGCACAATCTTCCAACCGATGCGCAGGGTCTGGAGGAGCGATTGCGCCATCTGACCGGCATGATTGGGGAGCAGCGCACCACTCTCAACGATGCCTTTCTCAAACTCGCGGAGTCGCCGGAGGCGGTCCTGAGCCAGGTAGCGGATACCGCGCTGCGATGGATGCGAACTCATTCCAAGGCCCGCGTCACTTCCTTCCAACTCTCAGAATGGATCCACGATGCTGTTCGGCAAGACCTGGAGCGATCCATTGGAAGTGTCGGCTGGGTAAGTCGGCGCGCCATCGACACATTGCTGAGCGTGGCGCAGGAGATGGGGCGGACCGACGTGCCTGCCCAGGATGACCTGGAGATTCTCTTGCGCGATATGCCTCGCTTTGAGCTGGCGGCGCTACCGAAGGACATCGACACAAGCCATTGGATGTTTCTGGGAGATAGCCTGGTCCGCGCCAAAATCAGAAACAGCCTGCGGCAAAGTATCGGCGAATTGCTGCAACAGGAACTTCACCTGTACGGTCGCGCGCTGTCGCAGTGGAACCAGCAGTTCGCCAGCAAGATGGAGTTCCTGGTAAGTTCCTACGCCGACGCCTATCGCGTCCAGTTGCACAGGACCGCGGGGACTGCGAAAGACGCGATCGATGCGCCGCAACTGGAAGACGACCTGGCTCGCCTGAAGAACTGGGGAGTGGATAAGATTTCAAATGAAATGCGAACACATGGATAGGGAGGCATGAGTTTGTCGAAATATATGTATATTGCGGTGGGCGGGGCGCTGGGCTCCATTGCTAGATTTTGGGTTGGTTCCGCGGTCGCCAGCCGTCTGGGTACAAAGTTCCCTTACGGGACGTTTGTCATCAACATCACGGCCTGTGTGGTCCTTGGCTTCTCGCTGACGTTTCTGGCCAAGCGGACAGGCCTGAATCCTGCGTGGAGATTTCTGGCGCCTGTCGGCTTTGTCGGCGCTTACAGCACGTTTTCGACGTATGAGTGGGAGACCCTTTCCACGCTGCGGAGCGGCGCCTTCTCCATGGCCGCACTCTATGCATTCAGCAGCCTTTTCCTTGGACTTGCGGCCATATGGTGCGGCGCTCTCATCGCAGAGATGATCTCATGAGGACCCACAAACAACTCGCCATTCATCAATCGGCCCTGGCGACGAAAGCGATACTTTGACTCTCGCACGGGATAAAATTGCGGCGGAAAGTTCCGATCGTTCTTGCCACCCGGATTGACGCCATGATCGAGAACTATCGTCGGCGGTTGGCGCAGGAGTTGTTGCAACTCAGCCAAGAACCGGAAACGGACAGGGCTGGCTGGGGATCGCTCGGACGAACTGCCGGGTTTCTCGTCGCCCAGCGCGGGTTACGCAGGTAAAGGAGGATTCATGTTGCATGCAGGCAAGGCAGTCAAGGTCTCGATCTATCTGAGCGAGGGATCGACACATCACGGGGTTTCAACCTATTCCAGTATTCTGGACTTTCTTTTCTATCGGGGAGTTTCCGGCGCAACCGTGCTGAAGGGTGTAGCCGGGTTTGGCGCGGACCATCACATCCATTCCGCGAGTTTCGTCGAAATTTCGGACCACTTGCCGCTGAAGATTGAATTTATCGAATCGCGGGAAAAGGTGGATGAGCTTCTTGGGAAACTGAAGAAAATGGCTGGTACCGGCATGATCGAAGTGCAAGAGACTACGGTGGCCAAGCCGGCCCAGGCTTCGAAGCGGAAGAGTCCCGCGCTCCCAGCGCACATGAAGATCGAAGGCAGAGCCAGGCTGATGCGCATCTACATCGGTGAATCCGACCGGTGGAAAGATAAGCCACTTTACAAGGCACTCGTTGAAGCAATGCGGGCCAACGACATTGCCGGCGTCACCGTCTATCGCGGCATTCTTGGCTACGGCGCGCACAGGCGGGTCCACAAGAACAAGCCCCTGCACCTGTCCCGCGATTGCTCGATCATGCTCTCGGTGATCGATACGGAAGAGAAGCTGCAATCCTTTCTGCCGATAGTCGAACAAATGGTCCAGGAAGGATTGGTCGTTTTGTCGGACGTAGACATCATTAAGTACTCCTATCGCGCGCTGGATACGAATCAAGACGCGGTATGAGCGGAGAGATGACCATGAAAGAACAGTTCCAAGCGCGTATGTTGCGGATACATTTTGGTGAAGATGACAAGTGGCAGGGCAAGCCCTTGCAGGAGGCGATTTTCGCCAAATGTATGGAACTGGGAATGGCCGGCGCTACCGTGTATCGAGGAATTGAAGGGTATGGGGCCAGCACCAGGATCCATCGTGCCAGTCATTGGACGTTTTCAAAAGACGCACCGGTCATGGTGAGCATCATCGACACCGAGGAGCAGATTGCCAAGCTCATTCCGCATCTGGATGCAATGGTCGAGGAAGGCCTGATCGCGACCTCCCGAGTCGATGTGATCCGGTATTCACGAAATCAAGCAACACGCCGTAGAAAGCAGAATGCGATTTTCACGGGGGCACAAGAATAAAGTCCCCGATTGAAAAGAACGGCGGCTTGCGCCCGGGCCGTGAGACGCTGAAACGTTCGATCGATTTGCTGACAAATATTGCTGGGCATCGCCAGACGCGTCATTTGAGTGCATCGCTTGCAGGCTTTTCGAGCAAGCTTTCGACGAATTGCTTCAATCTGGCCATGTTGGGCCAAATGGACCGCAATTTTGAAGACGAAATTGCTCCCTGGAAGCGAAAACTGCTGAAGCAGATATGGTAAAAGCAACCTTCGCGCAGTGGTGGGGATTCTCCAAGCGGCTGCTTGTGGACAGGGCTATCTCTTGGGAACAGGCAAGCGTAGACCAGAAACAAAGGGTCCAGAGTGTCTTTTTTTTCCAGACGGTCTAAAATACCGCCCGAAAAATGGATTTCGAGCCGTGACAACGAGTGTCTTTTCAGTTAGATGGAAAATTTCTTGAGTGGAAAATGCGTATGGTGCGCCCCGAGGGATTCGAACCCCCGGCCTTCTGGTTCGTAGCCAGACGCTCTATCCAACTGAGCTAGGGGCGCACAAGAAACGGATGTGCGTGCTTCGGTGAAAAGCAGCAGTTTCTAACTTATCAGGAGCCGTGTTTCGGCGCAAATTTTTTGCGTGGAAGACAGCCGGTGAGTTTGGGGGAATGCCTATGAGTGGGGTGTAATGGAGGCATACGCTTGTGGTCTATTGTTGCGCTATCAGGACAGGAATGGATGATGACTTACGTCGCTGGAGACGAACCCACCAAGCTCACCGCAGGAAGTTCTATGGCAACTGGACGCAAGCGGCGCGACGTACTGGAACTTGGCGCGGGGTATGGATTGGTTCTGCTGGTGATCTGGACGCCTCGCCCGCTACAAACGGTTCTTTTTTACGTGGCCGTCGCCGCACTGGCGGCGATCTTCTGGAGGTCATTCAAGAGCTGGTCGGCGATGGGCCTGCGTACGGCGAATTTCCTTCGTTCCCTCTGGGTGATGGGCGTGGCCATGATACTGGCCACAGTCGCTGTGTTTCTTGCCATTCGACTCCACACCTTGCACGTGCCGGATGGCCTTGTGCTTTTCCTCAAGACCTATTGGGGTTACGCCCTTTGGTCTTTTGTGCAACAGATTCTGCTGCTCGACTTTTTCCTGCTGCGCCTGCTTCGTTTGCTACCCGGGAGAAAATCCGCAGTGGCAGCGACGGCGGGAATCTTCGCCTTGGCGCATCTGCCGAACCCGATACTGACGCCGCTGACCCTTCTCTGGGGCCTGGCAGCGTGCCTGGTTTTTCTTCGTTACCGCAACCTCTATCCTTTGGCCATGGCGCACGCCATTTTCGGCATCTGCATCGCCATTACGGTGCCCGGGCCGGCCAGCCATAACATGCGGGTTGGCCTGGGATATCTGCAGTATCGGCCGTCTCGAAATCGTCAACGCAGCCAAATTGACCAAATCGTGTCCACGCAGGCGTGGGTGATCGCGGAGGCCCCAACCCGGCGCTGCTGGCGCCATGCGCGGCCGTAGAAGATTCCCGCCAACGCGGCCAGCAACACATACCGCCAGTTGAAATGAACGGCGCGCTTGTTAAAATGCGCCAACCCAAATAGTGCTGCCGTCAAAAACAGTGATGGATAACGACCGATGCGCCGCTCCAGCAGGTTCTGTAGCCATCCGCGAAAGAAAAGCTCCTCCGGAACGGCAATGAAGAAAAAGGTGAAGAGAACCGCTCCCGGCAACCGAGGCAGCCATGGCGCCGATGGATGCAGATGCAGAAAACCCAGGCCCAGTCCAAGCGAAATCGCGATCGGCGTGTAGAAGGCCAGTTCCCGCAACCCGATGCCGAGATCGCGCAGGCGCAGGCGTAGATTGAATCCAACGTTCTCCAGTCGCCGTACCACAAGGAATCCCCAGATGCCGGCATCGAGAAGAAGAATCTTGTTGAAGACGGTAAGATGGGCCGGCCAAGCATGCTCAAACCAGCGAAGATCGATAGCCAAACCAAGGACCGCGAGGACCAGAAAGTCGCACCAGTTGCCGTGCCGAGCGGGATCGCTGCGCGTTGCCTGCCACATCAGCGTGGAAATGGCGACTGGCAGCAGCGCATATAAGGCCAGCCATTCCCATCGGAAGGTCCCTGTGGAAAGCGCGACCAGCAGATAGGGCACACACAAGACCGATGGCACAAGGAGCCGCGCGCTCGTCGGGAGTGCTTCCGTTGCGCAGGCAAGCTGGGTCGCGAAAAACGCTGCCGTCAAAAACGGTATTAGCGTGAAAAGGGCCGCCATCGCAATTGCGGGACTGATCATTGGCAGGTACCAGTCTAGCGTCCCTCCGCATCATCCCAGCAAGTACCGGGCCGAGATTTCAGCGACAGTGTAACTTGCATCGATTGGGCGAACGGCTCGCTACACAGAGGCGGCAATACGATCAGGCGGCGGGGTTCTTGTTTGCGTCCGGCGCGGGCGGCGGAGAGGGAGCGAATAGGGAGATTTGTTCCGTGACAGAAAGCCCGGCGCGGCGCAGTAACTGAAAGACGACGGCATTGCTGAGGCGGGTGGCATCGTATTCCACCAGAACAGTCCGGTCTGACTGGTTCAGGCGCACGCGACGAATGCCGTAGACATCGTAAAGGTCCGCCACGGCGCGCATGGTGTCTTCGGTCGGATGCTGGGCATAGCGAAACTGAACGTCCATGGTCGTCATGATTCCATCATAAATGGCCGAGCGAATTCAGGCGGTTGAGAAGCCGCGCGGTTCCCTAGGTTTCGCCGTGGCATGCATCAATGCGTGGCGTTGAGGGCGGCGGACAAGGTTTGGAAAATTTCTGGATCGTTCCAATCCTGCGCGCTGACGTATTTGCGAACAATGTGTCCGGAGCGATCGATCACGTAGGCTTCCGGAATTTGCACGGTACCGTAGCGATGCATTACATCCTGAGAAGGGTCGCGGATGGTGAGAAAATCGACGTGATTCGCCAGCAGGAAATTGCGGTAAGCTTGCGGGTCCTGGTCGATGCTGACGCCGAGAATTTGCATCTGCGGCAGTCGATGGTGAAGGGCAAGGAGCGAAGGAAACTCCTCCACGCATGGGGCGCACCAGCTTGCCCAGAACGTAAGGAGCACTACCTGACCGCGATACTGCTTCAGGCTGATCGTCTGCGCGCCTTTGTGAATGGTGAAGGCCGGGGCCACTTCGCCCAGTTCGCGCGGAAGCTGGCCGCGATTGCATCCGGCGCCGCCCGCTAGACAGGCGACGGCGAGTATCGCCAGCACAACAGAACGCCTAAATTTCCCGTCTCTCGACTTCTGCCATCTCTCCATGTCCTATCTATGATACGAATTTGTTGGATGGATATGAAATCGGCGATGACATTTTCGACAGAATCGGCAGCAGATGGTTCGACCCCGCTTCAGCTTTCCGTGATGGTTCCGGCGCGGAACGAAGCCCCGTCGATCCGGGAGTGTCTTGCGTCTTTGGCGCGGCAGAGCGAGGAAGACTTTTTGCTGGGGCGCGATTGGGAACTGATTGTGGTGGACGATGCATCGTCGGATGCGACACGGCAGATTGCGGGCGAGTTTGCCGGCGTGACCGCGATGGAAGCTCCGCCGTTGGCGGAGGGTTGGACGGGAAAGACGAATGCGCTGTGGTTTGCAGCGCAGCAGGCACGGGGGAAATGGCTGTTGTTTACTGACGCGGATACGGTGCATGAGCCCGGCGATCTGCGGCGGGCCATGCATGAAGCGGAGCGGTACAAGGTGGCGCTGCTTTCGTATTCTCCACGGCAGTTGGTGCGTGGCGTGTGGCAGCGCGCGCTGATGGCGTTGATCTTTGCCGATCTGGCGCAGACCTATCCGCCGCGACTGGTGAATCTTGCCGACTTCCGTGTGGCGGCGGCGAACGGCCAGTTCATTTTGATTCGGCAGGGCACGTATATGCGTGTCGGCGGGCACAAGGCGGTGCGCGGATCGTTGATCGAAGACATGGATCTGGCGCTGCATACCAAACATGCGGGAGAATCGCTGCGGCTGCGTTCTGCGCCGGATGCACTAAGTGCGCGGACGCCCAAGTCTTTGGGTGAGATGTGCGCCGGGTGGAGAAAAAATCTTGCACTGCTGTTTCCGGATGCGCTGAGCCGCGGACTGTGGAAGCTGTTTCAGACGGTGTTGCTGTTTGGGCTGCCCCTGCTGGCGATCTGGTTATATCTGACCCTCGCGCGCGCGCCAGTCATCTGGGCGGTGGGATTGTGGTGGGCATGGCGAGTGCGGGTACATTATGCCAACACCGCCAAGGCGCATTTTTCCGTTGCGGATGTCCTGTTGTCGCCGCTGGCGCTGCCGCTGTATGGATGGCTGTTACTGGATAGCTGGATGCAGCAACATCTGCGGCGAAAGATCACCTGGAAAGGCCGCGAGTACAAGGCTTGAGGCGCGGACCAGGTCGCATCGCGTGAAGACAGAAAAAATGCGTCAAGACGCAGGCCGGGTGAATCCAATATGCTAAGTTTATGGTGCTTTTAACGCGCAAGGCGGAATTCTCCTCGGCCCACTACTATTGGAACGATGCCTGGTCGCAACAGGAGAATGAAAAGGTCTTTGGCAAATGCGCGAACCGCAATGGCCACGGGCATAATTACACCCTGGAGGTAACTGTCGCGGGGGAGATCGATCCGGTGTCGGGATTCGTCGTCGATTTGAAGGCGCTAAAGGATGTAATGGAGCGCGAGGTGGTCCAGGTGTACGATCACCGGCATTTGAACCTGGAGGTACCGGAATTTCGTGCGGTGATTCCGACGACGGAGAACATTGCGATCGCGATCTGGAAGCGGCTGGAGCAGAAAATTGTCGGCGCTCGCCTGCAACGTGTGCGGGTGTATGAGATGCCGGACCTCTTCGCCGATTACTGTGGAGAACGATGAAAGCCTATTTGTCTCGACGCTACCGCTTCAGCGCTTCGCATCGGCTGCACACGGACCGATATTCGCCGGAACAAAACCAGGCGGTGTATGGAAAATGCAACAATCCGCATGGTCACGGGCATAACTACACCGTGGAAGTGATGGTGAGCGGGGAAGTGGATGCGGTGACCGGGATGGTTTGCAATCTGGGCGACCTGGACGATTTTGTGCGACGCGAGATTGTGGACAGGTTCGACGAGAAGAACCTGAACCTGGATGCTAGCTTCGCAGCGATTGTTCCCACCACGGAAAACCTTTGCTTAGAAATTTATAAGGTAATCAATGCGACTTTGGCCCATGGCAAGCTGGAGAAGGTACGGGTGGAAGAGACCGCTAACAATTTTTTTGAATATGCCGGTGAACCGGCGAGTGCGCGAGAAGACAAAGACAGTTCCTAGTTTGAGGAATGAAAGGTCGTTTAATGGCAAAGCCAGTTTTAGTACGGGTGTCCGCGGAGAACCTTTCCGAGTTTTCTACTGAGGACCTTTACAGAGAGCTGATCGGTCGCTATGGAGAAGACCCAACGCGCGACGGTCTGTTGCGGACGCCGGAGCGTGTGCGCAAGTCGATGGAGTTTCTGACCCGAGGGTATAAGCAGGATGCGGGCGCGATTCTGCGCGGCGCCATGTTCGACGTGGACTACGACGAGATGGTGATCGTGAAAGATGTGGAAGTGTTCTCAATGTGCGAGCATCACATGCTGCCATTTTTTGGAAGAGTGCATGTGGCCTACATTCCGAACGGGAAGGTGATCGGCCTGAGTAAAATCCCGCGCCTGGTGGATGTGTTTGCTCGCCGGCTGCAGGTGCAGGAGCGGCTGACCCGCGAGATTGCCGATGCAATTCAAGAGGCGATTGAGCCCCAGGGAGTAGGCGTGGTGATTGAAGCGCGCCATTTATGCATGATGATGCGCGGGGTGGAAAAGCAACACTCGTCGACGGTGACCTCTGCCATGCTGGGGGCGTTTCGCACCAACCAGCAAACGCGCCACGAGTTTCTGTCGCTGGTGCATGGCCGCGAAGAGAATGGAATCTAGCGCGTCCGTTATCGCTGCAATGCGCGCGGGACTTTCTCCTCTGCTACCCTTATTGGTCCGGCCCGATTGGAATGAACCAATTTTCCCTCACCTTGGCTGTAAAAGACACGGCGAGGAGGGGGGGCCTGCGAATGCAATGCTTTCGGGCCAGACAATAACGCGGCGAACGCAAGAGACTGCCTGTCCTATTCTGAAGCTGGCCCATGAATGGCCTTTTGATCGTGAACAAATCGGCAGGGATGACTTCGCACGACGTGGTGGCGAAGGTGCGCAAGCTGACGGGAGAGTCGTCCGTGGGCCATCTGGGCACGCTCGACCCGATGGCCACCGGAGTGCTGCCGCTGCTGCTGGGAAGGTTCACTCGACTTGCGCAATTCTTCAAGCAGGACAGCAAGCGCTACACCGGAACCATGCGATTCGGGTTTGCGACCGACACCTACGATGCCGACGGAGATGCCGCTAGCGACCGTGTGGATCCAGCATTGACGCTGGCAGAAATTCGCAGGCTTGCGGAGAGATTTCATGGTGAGAGCGAGCAGACGCCGCCGCCATTTTCCGCAAAGAAAACCCAAGGTGTCCCCGCATATAAACTGGCGCGTCAGGGAAAGCCGGTGGAGCTGCGTGCGGTCCGCATTGAGATTCGCCGGTTTGAAATTGTCGGCTACGAAGCGCCGAATGCGCAGTTTGCTGTCGAGGTTTCTTCGGGAAGCTATATCCGCTCCATTGCGCATGAACTCGGTCAGCTTGCCGGATGCGGCGCGCATCTGGGGAGTCTATGTCGCGTGCAGGCAGGAGAGTTCGTGTTAGAGCAGGCGGCCACACTGGACGAGATTGCCGAATGGCAGCGAGAAGGCTCCTTGACGGGGCGTTTACCGCATCCGCGCCGTGTGCTGCCGCAGATGCCTTCGGTCACGGTGGATGAAAATACTGCGACGCGGCTGAAGAATGGGATGGCGTGCAATCTGCCGGAATATTCCAACGCGCCTTTCGTCAAGATATTTACCGATCAAAGCGAGCTGTTTGCGATTGGGCGCCGCATTGCAGGGACGCTGATGCAGCCGATGGCGGTGCTGGGCTAGTGACCCTGGGACGGGGTGTGGTTGTGCGCCGGTTTCCGCAGCAGCGGCAATAACAGCGGAAGAAAATTCTTCGCAACCTGCTTGCAGCCCTGCGCGGTGGGATGAATGCCGTCGTCTTGCATGGAGCCGGGTACGCCATAGACATCCTTCAACATAAAGGGGAGCAGGGGCACATGGTACACCTTCGACTCTTTTCGATAGATAGCGTTGAACTTGGCGATGTAGTCGCTGCCATAGTTCGGCGGCAGCGTAATTCCGCCGAGGATCACTTTGGCGTGCGCATCCTGCATCGCCGAGATGATGGCGGAGAGGTTGGCCTCAGTATCCTGGATGGGAAGGCCGCGCAAGCCGTCGTTGCCGCCGAAGGCGACGATGACGACGGATGGACGATACTTCAGGACTTCAGGAATGCGAAGGACGCCATCCTTCGTGGTGTTGCCGCTGATGCCCAGGTTGACGACGCGATAGCGATACCCGCGCGCATCCAGCTCCCGCTGAAGATCGGCGGGATAGCTCCGGTCGCGGCTGACTCCAAGGCCCGCGGTGAGACTGTCTCCGAAGGCCACGACGGTCGGACGCGACGGGCCCGCAGGTACAGACGGTTGCGGCGGCGAGGAAACGGAAGTGGATGCGGCAGGCGTGGCGGGCTGCGGTTGCGAGGCTGGACCGCTGCATCCGAGAAGCCATGCGATCATCAAGACAGAAGAGAAAATTGTTTTCAAATCGGATTTCATCCACGCCATACTCACCCATGCCCTCTGAAACTCACGCTATCATCGCAGTACGCGGACTGAAAAAAACTTTGCGCAGCGGATCGACATCCCTGGAAATTCTGAAGGGAATCGATCTCAGCATTCCGTCGCGTCAATTCGTCGTCATCATGGGTGCTTCCGGCAGCGGGAAAAGTACGCTGCTTGGCTTGCTTGCAGGTTTGGATGCTCCCACCAGCGGCACGGTCGCAATTGATGGCGAAGAGATCGGCGGTTTGAGCGAGGATGCTCTGTCGCAGATTCGCGCCACCAAACTTGGTTTTGTCTTTCAATCCTATCAACTGATCCCAACGCTGACGGCGCTGGAAAATGTTTTGTTGCCGCATGAACTGCACGCCAGTGACGATGGAAAACCGCGGGCGCAGGAACTGCTGGCCAGTGTCGGCCTGCAGGATCGCATGCATCATTATCCTGTACAGTTGTCGGGAGGAGAGCAGCAGCGGGTGGCGTTGGCGCGGGCGTTTATGTTGCGGCCTCCTGTCATTCTGGCGGACGAGCCGACAGGCAATCTGGATTCCGCGACCGGTGCGCGAGTGATGGAATTGCTGTTGGAATTGAATCGCCGAGAAGGGACCACGCTGGTCCTGGTAACGCACGATGCCAGCTTGGCAGCGCATGCGGAAAGAAAAATCCTGCTGCGGGATGGACGAATTGAGGCGGATGAATTGTCCTCGCCGCAAGTGCAGGAAGCCGGAGCCGACGTATGAGGGCTCCCGCTGGAGGATTGGCATGGAGGACGGCATGGAAAATTGCCTGGCGCGATCTGCACGCTTCCTGGATCAAGTTCACATTTGTCGTGATTGCCGTGGCGTTGGGAGTGGGGTCGCTGACAGGCGTGCGCAGCTTCAGCCTTATCTTCCAACGGACACTGTTGGCGCAGGCGCGCACCCTGATGGCCGCAGACCTGTCGGCAAAAGATTTTCATCCATATAGCGACGAGCAACTGGCCACTCTCGATCGATTGCAAGCGCTCGGTGTTGACCACACGCTGGTGACGGAGACGGTTTCGATGGCGTCAACCGTAACCAATCCCGATCCCGTGCTGGTGTCGTTGAAGGCGGTTGATCCGGCAAGGTATCCGTATTACGGAACTGTGGCGCTGGCTTCCGGCAAGCCGCTGCACGACGTACTCCACGACGATATAGCTGTGGTCAGCGAAGAGTTTTTGCTGCGTGATCACTCTGATGTAGGCGACACGCTGCATGTGGGGAACAAATACTTCACGATTGCCGATGTGCTGCGATCCGAGCCAGACAGAATTTCGTCGTCGTTCAGTATCGGACCGCGAGTGATGATCAGCCAGGCTGCGTTGTCCGCGACAGGGTTGGTCCGTCCCGGTAGTCGCGCATCGGAGCGAATGCTATTTCGATTAACGCCGCAGGCGGCCCAACAGGGCATGGACATTTCGACCCTTCGGAAACAGGTGGAGGCGATTCTGCCGGAAGCGCAGGTGACCGATTACCGAGAAGCCAATCCGGCGCTGGTGCATGGCCTGGAGCGCTCGACCGCCATGCTGACACTTGTCAGCCTGGTGACCATGGTGCTGAGCGCGATTGGCGTGGCGATGGCCATGCACGCGCACTTGCAGCAGCGACTGGAAACCATCGCGATCATGAAAGCGCTGGGCGCACGCTCCTCGCAGGTGATGCGAATTTACCTGCTGCAGACGCTATTTCTGGGAGTAGTGGGGGCGTTGCTGGGTGTAGCGGCAGGCTTTGGCGTGGCGCGCGCATTTCCCATTCTGCTGGAGAGGCTGGTGTCATTGCCGGTGGAGGGACAGCTTGTGTTCTCTCCTGTGGTAATTGGACTATGCACCGGAGTTTTGACGACGTTGCTATTCACGCTGCCGCCGCTGTTGGAGATTCGCAGTTTTCGTCCATTGCGGATTATGCGGCGAAATGTTGAGCAGGAACAGGGAACTCGTCTGGTGAACATATTCCCGCGTGATCCGTTTCAGATTGGGATGATTCTGATCATTTTGGCGGCATTGGCCGTCATTGCCAGCACCCTGACAGAATCCGCAGTGGTGGGCGAATGGTTTGCCGGCGGACTGCTGGTGGTGCTGGTAGTTCTGCTGCTGGCAGCCTCCGGACTGCTGGCAGCCGTGCGCTGGATGATGCAATGGCAACGCTGGCGGTTCAGTCCCATGGTGCGCCAGGGGCTGGTGAATCTGCAGCGGCCGGGGAACCAGTCGGCGGCCGTGCTGACCGCGCTGGGACTAGGCGTCATGCTGATGATGACGATCTATTTTGTTCAGCACGCCATTGTGCAGGACCTGCAGATGACCAGCGGATCGGCCAGCGTGCCGAATGTGTTTCTGGTGGATGTAGGGGCGGACGAACTGGCAGGAGTGGAAAAGTTGATCGCCGCGCAACCGGCGGTGAAAGGCGGCCTGGAGACGATCCCAATTGTTTCGGCCCGGATCTTGTCGCTGAACGGAGTGCCGACGAATCAGTTGCACCTCCAGCATTATCCGAAACGGATGCTGCGATCCACTTCGCTCACCTGGGCGGACACGCCACCTGCGGGCGAAAAAGTTGTGGACGGACGCTGGTGGAACAAGACGAGTGGGACGCCCGAGGTAGCGGTCAGCGAGTCGACTGCGAAAGCGTTGCACTTGAAGGTTGGCTCCGCAATTGGGTTTGCGACGGGAGAAAAGATATTTGTCGCTGCCGTAGTTGCAATTGTGCGCGCGGACGGCGACCACATTTACGCGCGCAGCCAGTTCATCTTGCCAAGCCTTGTGCTGACGGGGCAGGCCGTGGTTTGGTATGGCGCGTTCCATGCGGACCCGGCGCGTGTGGGCGATGTGGAGAAGAGTTTGTTCGCGGCGTATCCAACGGTGACCGTGATCAACATGGCGGATGTGCTGGAAGTGGTGAGCAAAGTAGTGGACCGGATTGCCATGGTCCTGCGATTTGTGGCGGGCTTCGTTCTGCTGGCGGGAGGAATCATTCTGGCGTCGAGCGTGGCCGCGACGCGCTTTCAGCGGGTGCGCGAGGTGGCAATTTTGAAGTCCCTCGGCGCGCTGCGTGCGCAGGTGATCCGCATGTTGAGTATTGAATTCCTGATGCTGGGCGGCATCGCCGGTCTCGCGGGAGCGGTGTGTGCGCTGGCGCTTTCGAGTGTGCTGCTGCACCGGCTGGATGTCAGTTTTCATCCGAACTGGGGAGTGACAGTTGGCGCCATGGTGGAGTCGGCGATTCTGGCCAGCGTCACGGGATGGCTCGCGTCCTATCGCATTTTGCAACAAAAGCCACTGGACGTGCTGCGCGAAGAATGAACGCAACTCTGCCGCCGCAAGTAGTTGCCATGTTGCGCTGAAGGAAGGATTGACCGGGAAGCGCGCGGCCAATATATTCAATCAAGGACGTTATTTTCCAGCGAGCGTCCCCGCACTGCCCCTTCGTTCAATGGTAGGACAGCTGCCTCTGGAGCAGCATATTGGGGTTCGAATCCCTGAGGGGCAGCCAAACCTTTTGCGGTCCTACTTTCCGCCCCGCGGGCGCCGGAAATAATCCTTTTGTCGCTTTGCTGTGTCGAGACCTTGTGGGCGCGATTGTGCATCAATAGTGCGGTCAGGTGGCTGCGCCGAGAGTCCCTGAAAAATGAAAAAAGGCACCCGCGATTCAGGTCGCGGAAGATGAATTGCTTTTTATTCGACCGATACATCATGGCGACCACGAGCCCAACAACTCCGTCAACTACTGCGATGCCGTCGGCCGCCTACGTGACTCTGAAACGCACCGCCGTCGCAGTTGTGCTGGTCGCGATGGCCATCGACATCGTTATGAGCGCGGTGTTTTATCGCCATCCTGTGTGGACGATCAATCAGGCCACGGATGTGCGTCTGCGGCTTGCTGGATTTCACAGCGAGTATGTCCGCGTGGATTCCTATCGCGTACATTATTTTGTCGGCGGCAAGGGGAAACCGCTGGTGCTGATTCATGGACTGGGCGCTCGCAGTGAGGATTGGATGCCCGAAATGCCGGCGTATGCGAAGAACGGATTTCGCGTCTATGCCATTGACCTGCTTGGGTGCGGACGGACGGACCGCTCGGACATTGCGTACACGATTGGGCAGCAGGCGGATTTGATTTACGGATTTTTAGGCGCGATGAAGGTAGACAAAGCGGACGTCATTGGCTGGTCGATGGGCGGCTGGGTGGCGTTGGAATTTGCCCTGCAACATCCACAGCGTGTAGACCGGTTGGTGGCGATGGACAGCGCTGGATTGAAATTCAAGACCGATCTTTCACCGGAGATTTTGGAGCCGAACAATATTTCGCAGCTCAAGCGTCTGGAAACGATACTGCTGTCGCACACGTACTACATCCCAGGATTTGTACAGCGCGATCTGCTGCGTACGATGGAACGCAATCGGTCGGTGGTGCAACGAACGCTGCAGTCGTTGCTGCGCGAAGATGGCGATTTTGCAGGGCGACTGGGCCAGCTACAGATGCCAGTGCTGCTGGTCTGGGGCGCGGACGATGACTTGATGCCGCCCAGCGTTGGATTGCAGATGCACGGTGCAATTCCGCAATCCGTGCTGGAACTGTATTCCGGGTGCGGGCATATGGGACCGGCAACTTGCGCTGACCGCATGGTGCCGCGAGTAATTGATTTTCTACGGAGCCAGCCACCCATGGCAGGCGGGGGGTTTCATTATTGACCGAACTCTACGCGGCTATTTGGATTTGCCGGTCCATTGATACGCGGAGTCTTGGGGCAGGCCGAGGTGCGCCAGCACGCGGCAAACATATTGCCGCGCCATTTCCAGCGTGCCGGTGGGGCGGTTGTAGAAGACGGGAATGACAGGGAAAATGGTTGCGCCCGCGTCGGCTGCCAACTGCATGTTGCGCAGATGAATTTTGTTGAAGGGAGTTTCGCGGACGCCCAGCAGCAACGGCCGTCGTTCTTTAAGGCAGACATCCGCGGCCCGCGCGATCAGGTTGTCGGCCAGTCCGTTGGCGATCGCGCCAAGCGTCCCCATGCTGCAGGGGAGAATGATCATTCCGTCACAGGGACAACTGCCGCTGGCAATGGGAGCACCGATGTCGCCGGGCGCATGCTGGATGATCTTGTCGCTCGTTTGCCCGAGGAGTTTCGCCACTATGTCCTTGCGTCCGCTAATTTCAAGTTCCTCGGCAAGGACGCGAAGAGAACTTTCTGATGCGATGAAGTGAACGCGTTCGACGCGCGCATCCTGTTCCAGTAGAAGAAGCAGTTCGCGTGTCAGAATTGCGCCGCTGGCGCCAGTTAGCGCGACGGTCAAAGTTTTTCCGGATGGCATCGAGCGGCCTGCTCTCTCAAGCTTCATGGTTCAAGACACGATCAAAGATGGTATCGACATTGGTGAGTTGGCGTTGTAGATCGAAGGCGCGGGCCAGCTTCTCCGGAGACAGCAATTTTGTAATCGCGGGATCGTTGCCAACCTCTTCGCGGAAATTCAGATCCTGTTGCCAGGCGCGCATGGCGTGGGACTGAACCACCTTGTACGCATCCTCGCGCGACATACCGGCTTCGGCGAGATCGAGCAGCAGCTGGCCAGAAAAAATGAGGCCGTCGGTGAGCTCCAAATTGCGCAACATGCGTTGCGGATGCACGACCAGCTTGTCGATGAGGTGGGTCGTCTTCTCCAGCAAGTAGTCCGTCAAAATCGTCGAGTCGGGGAAAATGATGCGCTCGACGGAGGAGTGAGAAATATCGCGCTCGTGCCACAGGGCCACATTTTCCAGCGCCGCCTGCTGATTGGCTCGGACCACGCGGGCTAGGCCGCTGATCTGCTCGCTGGTGATGGGGTTGCGCTTGTGCGGCATGGCGGAGGAGCCTTTTTGCTTCTCGGAGAAATATTCCTCCGCTTCGCGAACTTCAGTGCGCTGCAAGTGGCGGATTTCAACTGCAATCTTGTCCAGCGTGGCTGTAATTAACGCCAGCGTGCCGATGTAGAACGCATGTCGGTCGCGCTGCAGCACCTGGGTGGCAACCAAGGCAGGCGTGAGGCCGAGACGCTCGCAGATGCGGGCTTCATGTTCCGGCTTCAGGTGGCCGAAGGTGCCGACCGCGCCGGAAAGTTTGCCGATGCGCATGTCCTCCGCAGCCATGTCGAAGCGGCGAAGATTTCGCCGCATCTCCGCGTACCAGTTCAGCAGCTTCAGGCCGAACGTGGTGGGCTCAGCGTGTACGCCGTGCGTGCGTCCGACCGTAGGCGTGTGATGGAATTCGATGGCGCGGCTCTTCAGTACATCCAGAAAGCGGAGAATGTCCGCTCGCAGGATGGCAGAGGCGGCCTTTACCTGGAGTGCCTGCGCGGTATCGACGACATCGTTCGAGGTAAGGCCATAGTGCAGCCAGCGTGCCTCGGGTCCGATCTTTTCTGCGACCGCAGTGGTGAAGGCAATCACGTCGTGCCGAACTTCCGCCTCAATCTGTTGAATACGAGCCACGTCGATGCTACCGCGCTCGCGAATGGCGCGGGCCGCGTCGGCGGGAACGATACCGAACTCGGCCAGCGCCTCGGAGGCCGCGGCTTCGACCTCCAGCCACATGCGGTACTTGTTTTCTTCCGTCCAGATGCGGCCCATGGCGGGGCGTGTGTAGCGTGCAATCACGAGCGTGATCCCTTATGCGTGACAGATTGCTGGGGGGAAGCGCCGCTATCAGGTTGGGCGACGCCGAGGAGTGCGGCCATCTCCTCATAGAGGAACCCATAGCCCGGTTGATACGGCTGCACCCATTTGCCGTCGATGACGAACTGCGGGATGGCGCGTTTTCCGGTGTGGGCGACGACTTCCTGCGCCGCACCGGGCGTGGTTTCGATATCGATTTCGGTATGAGGAATGTTGTAGCGCTGGAGAAAGCGTTTGGCTTCGCGGCAGTCAGGACACCAGGACGCCGAGTACACGATCAAAGTCATATCTCCATGATAAATGGCAGGATGAAATTAGGGGGAGGGACGTTTTGTCGTAAGCAGCGGTGTCTGAGTGTTTGGGTCCTCACATTAGGAGGCAGGGACTGCGAGCTTCGGTTTGGTATGCCAGACGACTGGTTCGACGGGTCCGACGAGGAAGATCCAAATGAGGACGCCGACCATTTACACCGCCGCCAAAATGACGAACGCCCATGAAAAATATCCTGTCCGCTGGATCACAAACCCGGTGACGGCAGGAGCCACGATTCCAGAAAGATTGCCGATGCAGCACTGAAAACCTGTCCAGCGTCCAGAGGCATTGGGTCCGGCGAGTGTCTGCGTGATGGGAAATACATTCGATGTGGAGATGCCAATACCCATGACGCCCAAGGTGACCATTACGATGCATAGACGCGACGCGAAAACAGGGGCGAGAAGAAGGGAAGTGCCGGACAGGGCGATACCTCCTGCGACGAAGGTTTTGCGAGCTAGAGTAGGGCTGCCGCCAGCCAGAATCCAGCGGTCGGAAAGCCAACCGGAGACGATGGTACAGACCGCTGCGAGCAGATATGCGGTGCCTCCGACTTTGGCCATCGTGTTCATGGAGAAGTGGCGTTCGCGGACCAGATAGAAGGGCAGCCAGGTGATCAGAAAATAGTTCACATAGTTTCCGCAGAACAGGCCGAGGAATGTTCCCCAGGCAGAGCGTAGTCGCAGGAATTCAGAAAGCGTCGGGATTCCGGTCGAACCCCCCGTTGCAGAAACCGGCGGCGGAGGCATGAGTTTCATCCATGGGATCAGCCAAAGCAGGCTGAGGAGTCCGAGTCCAACAAAAAACGGACGCCAGCCGAAGCGAGCCATGAGCGTTCCACCCAGAACGATGCCAATCCCGGGTCCAAGCAACAACCCAGCCGATACCACCGAGTTGGCAAGTCCGCGATGCTGTTCGTGAAAATTGAGGGCGATGATCTTCGAATAGGAAGGGTAGGCTACGGACTCGCCGATTCCGAGGGTCAAGCGCACTACAAACAGGGCCGTCAGAGTGTGTACGAAGCCAGTGGCGGCGGTCGAGGCAGACCAGACGAAGAATCCTGCTGCCATGAGCCAGCTGACGTTGAGCCGATCGACCAGCCATCCTGAAATAGGCTGCATACAGGCGTAGGTCCAGAAGAAAGCGGACAGCAAAATTCCGAGATGAGAGGCTGAAATTTGCAGATCGTTTTTCACCATGGGTGCAGCGATGGACAGGTTGCCGCGATCAATGTAGTTGAGAAATACAGAGATGCCAAGCAGCACCAGGAGAGCTATTGACTTCTGCATAAATAATGCAATGGCCTAGCGCAAAGAAAAGCTCAGTTCGGATTGTGCGATGCAGCCACGCAGTTTTTGCTGTGAGTTGCGAATGCCGTCGATGGAACCGAGAATGTCT
>JAJYUB010000114.1 GCA_021792795.1 Acidobacteriota bacterium
CCACTTGCCATCCGTGCCCATGATTTGGCCGCGAGTTAACACTGGTCTGCGGGGCCGAATCGCCGCTGTAAAACCACCCCGGATGCCAAACGACCATTGCGTTTGGCTGTCCCCTACCTTATCCACGGATTAGGGATCACCGTTTCCACTTGAGAGCCAAGCCGTTCGACACTAAACTCTCACGCCACCTGTCTCAAAGTCGTTGACACGCTCCGTTCACAGCTACCGGCACTTATGCGGACGGTCGCACGGTCTCGCCGCTACCGGTTTTTTTGGGGTTCCAACCTCCATGGCAGGAAACTCCTGTTCCGGGCGGCGTAAATATAAACAGCAACGGCCTGGCGCAATGCACAACCTTCAAAGGCACAATCCCGATTGTTGCCCTGGCCCCGAAGAATCCTGATATGCCGCTGTCCGCAATGACAATGAGCACACCCTTGGTAGGTGCAACAGCAAAGCTAACATGCCAGTAGATCCAGGACCCAATGGCTCGTTTCATCATTCATGTGACCTAACGGACGGACCCGTTCCGGGTTAGGCTTATTAACAATTAGATCGTTCAAAATTTAAAGCTGTCCGGCCTTTTTCATGGAGCCTGCGTTGATTTAGCGGCGGAGCCTATGTCGAGGGAGTCCGACCTTTAGTTTCATAATCCAAAGGTCGGCTACAAGATCGTCAATCCGTGGAAACAACGCCTCGATGGACCGTGATTCACCAATTTCCAGATGGTCGGTCATTTGGAGACCTGTCCACGGCAAAGCCTTGGGCAAAAAGTTTTTCCGCTCACGGTTCCAGTCGATACGCGTACTCTTCAATCACGGGTTTGACGAGCACTTCGCGGGCAATTTCCTTGAAAATGAGAAAACTCTGGGTGCTGTTTGGAAGTAGTCTTGGAATTGATTGCGGAAGAAGAAGTTTACCGATGCCGGAACTGCCAGAAGTCGAGACCATCGCCAACGGCGTCGACCAACGCGTGCGCGGACGAACTATCCTTTCACTCTGGCTTGGCTCCAAGCCCGAGCCATTTCGCTCGACTCCCGCCGAGCTTGCCCACGCCCTGACCGGCAGCGCCATCGAACGCGTCCATCGCGTCGGTAAACATATTGTTGTCGATTTGACGCGAGACCCAATCGCTGCCCGCCGTCGCTCGACCGCCGCACCCACGAAGTCCCAGCCATGGCGCGGACAATGGCTCGTCCACCTCGGCATGACCGGCCGTCTGCTCGTGTGTCAGGCCGACGAGCCGACGCCGAAACATACTCACGCCATCCTGCAACTTGATGACACTCGGGAAATCCGCTTCGTCGATTCGCGCCGTTTCGGACGCCTGTCCGTACTCGACCTTTCTGCCGAGGTCGCGCCGAATACCGGCAAGCGCAAGTCGGGAGCTTCCTCGCGCGACGAAGGTTTCCTCGGACCCGGACAGGAGCCATTGGACATCTCTTTCGACGCGTTTTGCGCGCTCTTTCGCGGGCGCCGGACCCCCATCAAATCGGCCTTGCTGAACCAGAAGCTTCTCCATGGAGTCGGCAACATCTACGCGGATGAAAGTCTCTTCCGCGCCGGCATTCGCCCGCGACGCCAAGCTGGCCGCCTCACGGCCAAGGAACTCGAATGCCTGCACAGCGCCATCCAGTCCGTCCTGCGCGAGGCCATCGCGCTCGGCGGTTCGTCCGTGTCCGATTACGTGGACGCCTCCGGGCAGAAAGGCTTCTTTCAGTTGGAGCACAAGGTGTATCTCCGCACTGGCGAGCCCTGCCTGGTCTGCCAGACGCCAGTCCGCCGAATTCTCGTCGCCGGCCGCGGCACCCACTTCTGCCCGCACTGCCAGCACTGATCGGCACTTCTTCGTCCAATCAGTGCGATGGCCTGCTATCAACAGAGCCGAACCTTTGTTGCTGGAGTCGATTTCGGCTGCGGTATCAGAGCAAGGTTGCGCCATGATCCTCGTACACTCGGCATAGTCGAGATGACTGGCAAGAAAAACGCGGGGAGATGGGGATGAAGCGACTGACATTGGCAGTGGGATTGTTGTTGGCGGCGAGTCATCTGAGTGCTCAGACAGCGGGGTGGCAGCCCTCGCCGGGACACACTCAGATTTCAATTTGGCCGGGACAAGTCCCGGACGCCCAGCCGACCACCGGCTCGGAGCAGATGGGGACGGATACAAAGGGCCTGGTCGCGGGACGGCCGTGGGTCTATGTCGAGAACGTCTCCAGGCCGACGATGACCGTGTATTCGCCGAGGGACAACAATACCGGAGCCGCGGTGGTGGTATTTCCCGGCGGCGGCTAGAGCACATCTCCTATTGCTGTAGAGCATTAAATGGGAGCCTGAACCAGGCTTTGGCATCCTCGACAGTGAGCAGTGGCAGCAACTGAGCGATGGCCCGATCGAGAGCCTCTTTGGTCCTGGCCTTGGCCGCGCGCAACAGTTGTTCGAGCTTGGCCCAGGCCTTCTCGATGGGGTTCAAGTCTGGCGAGTAAGGTGGCAGGTAGAGCAACCTGGCTCCGACGGCCTCGATTCTTTGGCGCACTCCGTTGACCTTGTGCGAACTGAGATTGTCTTGTCACCACCACGTCGCCGGAGCGCAACTTTGGGCACAAGACTTCCTCCAGATAGGCGAGGAAAATCTCCCGGTCCGTGGCCGCCTCGATGGTCATCGTGGCGATCATGCCGCGGGTGCCGATGGCGCCCAGAATGGCGAGGATTTTCCGGCGGCCGTCGGGCGTGGTTTCATGGATGCGCGCGCCGCCGGTCGAGCGCGCGTACAGGCGCGTCATCTGCGTAGAGACGCCGCTCTCATCGAGAAAGATCAACCGGTCCAGGTCTATTTTGCCAATCGTCTCGACGAACTTTTCGCGCCGCTTGCGGTTCTCTTCCGTGTCGCGTTCTTGGGCGTGGAGCGACTTTTTTTTAGCCGGAAGCCGAGTCGCTTCACCACTCGCCACAAATGTTGCGTGCTGAAGCGAAGCCCGCTCTTGTTCTCCAACTCCGCCTGTAACTCGCCTAAGGTCGCGTCAGGGTGGGAACGCAAGATCCCGGCTAAGGCCTGTTCATCGATCCGGCGCTTGGCTCCCGGGCGATAGCCGGGCCGCTCCATCCGCCCGGTACGCTTGCGGGCAGCCGATACCTTCCAAGCCCAGCCCAAGCTCACGCCAAAACGTCCAGCCAACTCCGACAGGCTTCCCTTGCCTTGATCGAAGGCCTCAAGCAGCTTGCGCCGCAAATCATCCGAATAAGGTCGCGCCATAGCATGTGCGCGGAGCATCGCCACCTATACTATACACCTTCAGGAGAAATGCTCTATGAGGTGTTGGCGATCGATCTGGAAGGCACCGAGGTCTGCGATTGGCTGACGTCGAAGGGAATCACCTGTGTGCTGTTGAAGTACCGCGTGCCTGGGGATGGCGGATATCCGAGACCGGCGTACCCAAAGTCGGGGCCCTATCCGGAATCGCCGATGGCGTTGCAAGATGCGCAGCGGACGATGGGGTTGGTTCGTTTGCACGCGGCGGAGTGGCATATCGATCCGCACAAGGTCGGAGTGCTGGGATTTTCAGCCGGAGGGCACCTGGTGGCGGCCATCAGCACCCACTACCAAACGCGCTTGTATCCGGCGGTCGATGCCGCCGACAAAGAAAGCTGCCGCCCCGACTTTGCCGTAGCGCTCTATCCAGGCCACCTGTCACTGGCCGCGGCGCAGTGGGATGCGACACAGGCCCGGGGACAATTTGCCGTCCCACGCGCGGCGAATGCCGACAAGGGTCTTACCCTGAATCCGGCGGTTCCCGTCACCCACGAAACGCCACCAACTTTCTTGCTGCAGGCGGAGGACGATCACGTGGACAATGTCGACGACGCGCTGTCCTATTACGTAGCGCTGAAGAATGCCAGTGTCCCGGTCGAGATACATTTGTATGCGCACGGCGGTCACGCATTTGGGCTGCGGCACACAAACGATCCGATTACCGGATGGCCCGCATTGGTGGACACTTGGCTGGTGACGATCGGGATAATTTCGGGCTGAGAGCTGTTGAAGAGAATGCGACGAGGCGTCGATCTATGGATTTATGGATGCAGCAAACAGATTTCCTATGGAATTGCAGACAATCGAGTCGCTTTTTCGACGTAACTCCTTTGATTCGTGGAGAATGAGTTTGGTATCCAAGTTGCAGTGGTATAGGACAAGCCAGTGTACGCACCTAGAGCCGAAAGGCTTGAGAAAACAGAAAAGTTCAGGCAAAGTGGGCCGTCAGCAGAGTTTCTAAGCATTCAATAAGGAAACCAGTCGGCTCCACCCGAACTGATTGAACCAGGCACCATGAAGCGGGTCCACCCAAGTCCGGGAGGCCAGTGACCCGATTCCGGTTGTGAATGTTATGCCTGAAGCTCACGGTTCCCAACGGATCCCCTTCCCCCCAATCGGCAATTCTCACTCGCAGGATGTGCGTCTGCGTGTAACACTGCCTTGGCGGAAAGTCCAATTGGGTAGGGTCTGCGATCCGACCGAATCGCATTCATACCGGTTCGGCGCTGGGAGAGCGTTTTCACGTTGATTGTAAGCTGCGGCAAGGATCGCGACGCAACTTTTTCGTGAAGCAAAGCTGCATGCAGCGGCCCTCAAAATAACATCGTAAAAGTGGACATGCTCTTTAAAGACGAACACGATCCAGCCGGTTCAGCTTCCATGGTTGCCGATTGTAAGATTTTTAGCGTGCCACTTGCCCATTTTGTCTGTCCGGAGTAGCATCAGTCTTGCTCATCGTTTGGCTGAAGCTGCATACCTTTCTGGGACCCGCAGCTCGCCGATACCATGTTACGGATAGGAAAAATACAGTACAGTTCGGATGCGCCTCAAGAATGCGCTCCAATAGCGGTAACGCTACCAGGAACTGTCACGCCGCAGGTTGCCAATATGCTCGATGGCAATATCCTGATAGGCAAATGAAACTGGCTTGATACAAAAATTCCATCATGCTGCTCGATAGCGTCCTCGCCGGACGGGACTGAGATCATTCCAGTGGTCGCGCTTCAGCGACTCGCGCGGCACAAGTCAACGCACGGTACAAGGAAGTGTCTGAATGACAGAAGATGCAACGCTGCAACCGGAGAGTCCTTCTCCGTCTCCTCTAGCGGACCCCAATGCCGCCGGATCCAATGCTCCCCGGCAAAAGCAAAGCTTTCGTCGTCGCCGCAAACGCCGCGGATCGGGCGGAAATCCAGCCCAGCCTGGAAACCCCGGCCAGGTCGCCGCCAACGGACAGCAGGCCAATGCTGCCGGGGTGCCCGCGCCCCAGGGCAATGCTCCTCGCAATGAGAACCAGCCCCGCAAGAAGAAACGCTTCTTCAAGAAAAATCAAGGTCAGGGCCAGGGCCAGAACCAGGGCCAGCCCAATACGCGGGCCGCTCGCGGCGACTCGCGCGGAAATTCCGCCGGTCAGCAACAGCGTCGCGGCGGCAAGCAGCGCCGGTCCAAGGTGTTTGTCGGTCCCATGGACCATAGCTATCGCGCCGCCAATGGAAACTATTCCGACGGGCCGCCCTCCACCATTGAACTGCAGCGCGGATTTCCCAACGCCAACTACAACGGCAATGGCAACGGAAATTTCAACGGGGACTATTCCGGCGCAGCCAATACAGGCCGGTCTGTCGACGACATGCAGGGTTCGGCGAGCATCGCCACCGCGTCGGAGAATTCCCCAGTCCGCATTTACTGCTTCATCGACGACCTCTTCTTCATCGCCAAAATTCAAGAGACGGCGCGCAAGCTCGGAATCAAAGTCGCCTTCGTCAAGAATGAGAAGGACACCATCGCGGACTTGCTGGCATTGCCGGAAGAAGAGCGTCCCACGCTGATTGTGTTCGATTTGAATAGTGCGACCGCCAAGCCGCTCACGCTGATTCCCAAGCTGAAAACCAAACTGAAGCGCGCCACTTCAATTGTCGGATTTCTCTCGCACCTGCAAGGCGAGCTGAAGGCCAAAGCCATCGAGGCCGGCTGCGACACGGTGATGCCGCGCTCTGCCTTTTCGCAGACGCTGCCGAACCTGCTGCGCCGCTATGGGATCGAAGTCGAAATCGAAGACGATCAACCCCAGATCATCGGCGCCTGATTGTTCCCGTATCCGAGCCGAGTTTCCGTGCCTATAATCCGCATAGGATGCTGACCTCTACCAACTCGGCGCGATATACGTATGACGCGTTGCAGCAGCGGGTGGAGAAGACCGGCGGCAGCAACCCGACGGAAGTCGTCTACTTCAACGGGCATCCGATTGCTTTGTTGAATGCCTCCACCGGGGCTTGGACGGACCTGATCTGGGCAGGCAGCAATCTGCTGGCCGAGGTTGCAGGCAGCCAGACGGCCGCGCCCGTCTACCGATTGCTGGACCATGAAGGCTCGCTGGTCGCCACCACGGACGGA
>JAJYUB010000115.1 GCA_021792795.1 Acidobacteriota bacterium
ATCCATCTTTAGTTATGTCGTCTTCGCCGAGGCCCATCGGCAGCAACGCGAACCTTACCGCTCTCCAGCCGCGCATAAATGCGAGCAAGACGTAAGGAAGCTTATGTTGTCGCCAACATAAGCCAGCAAACGGCTGAGGTGAATCTGCGCACCGCGAAAATTCAATTGCTGCAACTGCTCAACGCCAGGACCCCTGTCGATCAATTTGACATTCAGGGGCCATTTGATTTCACTGACCAATTGCAACCGCTCGAAACCTTCCGCCAGATCGCGCTCACCAACAGGCCAGACCTGCGGGCGGCGCTCGAATCCGTGCAGCAGGCGACGACAAACCATAAGCTTGCCGTCGCAAATGGTTCGACCGATCCGACCTTTAGTGGGTGGTACACCTATAACTCGTCGAACAACAACCCGAACGGCCTGCAGACCCTGGGAGCAAGCGTCAGTATTCCCTTGCGCATCTTCGATCGCAACCAGGGAGAAAAGCAGCGCACAGAATTGGACATCGGCCGGAATCAGCAAGTCACCGAGGCCACGCGGGCCCAGGTGTTTGCCGATGTCGATTCGGCTTACGCGGAGGTGAACAGCAATGTAATCCTGCTACGGCCTTACAAAGCCCAATACCTGGCCCAGGCGATCCGCGTACGAGAGACGATCACCTTCTCATGGCAGCATGGCGGCGCGTCTTTAATGGACTTTTTGAACGCACAGAGCGACTACCGCAATGTCCAGTTGGCCTATCTGCAGTTGATCGGCTCTTATCTGACAGCCGCGGCCCAATTGAATCTTGCCATAGGCCGTGAGGTGATCCAATGATGAAAACATCCATTCTGAAATCCGCCTGCTGCCTTGCCGCATGTCTGTCGCTGACGGCTTGCGGAAAGAAATTCAACCCAGCAGACGGCGCTGCGCCGTCCGCACAAGTTGTGGAGACCAGGAATGATGGCCTTGTAACTGTAGCCAAGCCGGAGCAATTCTCAGTGGTACCCGCCGACCAGGTGGAAGCCCATGCCCAGTTGAATGTCACCGGGACCGTCAATCCCGATATTGCGCGCGAGGTCCCTGTCATCTCACTGGCCAGCGGTCGCGTCGTGGATATCAAGGCCCGGCTGGGCGACAACGTAAGAAAGGGGCAAGTGCTTTTGAAGGTACAGAGCCCCGATATTACCAATGCCTTTGATGCCTACCTGAAGGCGGTCAACGATGAGCACCTTGCCGGCACTCAGCTCAAGCGTGCAACGATCCTCTATCAACATGGCGCAATTCCGCAAAGCCAACTGGAACAGGCGCAAGACACCGAACAGGACGCGATAGCGGACCTGCATGCCGCTGAGGGGCAACTGGATACGCTCGGGGTCAGCAAGGATCGTCCATCGAATATTGTGAATGTCTACGCACCCATCTCCGGCGTGATCATTGCACAGAATGTCACCAACGCGGCTGCGGCAGGTGTGATTTACGCTGGGTCCCCTACGGTTTTTACCATCGCCGATCTGTCTGTTGTCTGGGTCGTTTGTAACGTATACGAAAACGACCTTCCGAAGATTTCGCTGGGGCAGTCCGCAACAATCAGGATCAATGCCTATCCGGGCAGGGACCTGACCGGACGAATCTCCGATATCGAGCCGATTCTCGATCCCAACCTCCGTACAGCCGCGGTGCGCATTGAGATCGCCAACCCCGGCATTCTTAAAGTCGGCATGTTCGTCACCGCGACCTTTGAGAGCAAAGCGAAGGACACTTACGCGGTTGTGCCTTCCTCCGCCATTCTGCACCTGCATGACCGCGACTGGGTCTTTGTTCCAGCCGGCGATAAGCAGTTCCGGCGCGTAGAAGTCGACGCCGGCGACATGTTGCCTAGCGCCGAACAGCAGATTCTTTCCGGGATCGAACCGGGCCAGAAGGTGGTCGCGGATGTTCTGCAACTCGAAGCGACTCTGGAGACGCAATGATTCGCAGGATTGTCGATTTTGCGCTACAGAATCGTTTTCTTGTATTGGTGGCTGCGATTCTGCTGTTTGCATGGGGCGCGGTTTCGTTCCATCGACTTCCCGTCGAAGCGTATCCGGACGTGGCTAACAACTATGTCGATGTGATTGCGCAGTGGCCTGGAATCTCCGCGGAACAGATCGAACAACAGGTCACGATTCCGATGGAAACCGTGATGAATGGCATTCCGGGCGTGGCCCACGTCCGTTCGTGGTCGATCTTCGGCCTCTCCACCGTGGAGATGGTTTTCGGCGAAGACACGACAGACTTCGAAAATCGCGAGCGAGTTCTGGAGCGGCTGTCGCAGGTCAGCCTGCCGCCCGGCGTCGTTCCGCAGATGGGCACAGACTGGAGTCCGGTCGGTCAAATCTACTTCTACACGCTGCAAAGTACGAACCCAGAGTACGATCCGATGAACCTGAAGTCCCTCGAGACCTGGGTGGTGGAGAAGAACCTGAAGTCGGTGCCAGGTGTTCCCGACACCAATCCGTTCGGCGGCCCCACTCGCGAATATCAGGTCCGCCTCGACCCGGACAAACTGATCTCGTACGGACTCAGTATTGCCCAGGTGGAGCAGCAGCTAACGACCAACAATGCCAATGCCGGCGGCAGCTTCATCCAGGCTGGCCTGCAACAGATCAATATTCGGGAAGTGGGCCTGGTCAGAAACCTGCAAGACATCGAAAACACGGTGATTACGACCAAAAGCGGTACGCCGCTTCGGGTGAAGGATATTGCCGTGGTCACGCAGGGTCCGGAGATACGGCTTGGCCAGTTTGGCCAGACGTACCACCGCGAGGATGGAAAGCTTGTCGATAACGACGATGTAGTTTCGGGGATCGCAGTGCTGCAAAAGGGCGCCGACGCGCAGCCCGTGTTGAAAGGCATTCACCGAAAAGTACAGGAACTCAATGATCAGATCCTGCCAAATGGCGTAAAGATTGTCCCTTTCATCGACAGAAGCGACCTGCTGCGTTTCACAACCCACACCGTCCTGCACAACCTGACTGAGGGAATGGTCTTAGTCGTCATTGTTCTTTTTCTCTTCCTCGGCAACGTGCGCGGTGCGCTCATCGTTGCACTTACCATCCCGTTCTCTTTGCTTTTCGCTGCGATTTGTCTTGACCTGAGGCACATTCCCGCCAACCTGCTCTCGCTGGGCGCACTGGACTTTGGCATGGTCGTAGACGGCGCTGTGGTGATGGTGGAAAACATCGTTCGCCATCTTGGGCGCGAAGAGGAAGACGGAAGATCGCCATACGAACGAATCCGGGAAGCGGCCCATGAGGTGCAGCGGCCGGTCTTCTACGCGATCCTGATCATCATCACCGCCTATCTCCCGATTTTCACGTTGCAGGCGGTGGAAGGCCGGCTCTTCCGGCCCATGGCATGGACTGTGGCTTTCGCGCTGCTCGGCGCTCTCATTTTTTCCATGGTCCTTGCTCCTGTGCTTTCCAGTTTTTTGTTCAGTAAAGGCGCAAAAGAATGGAAAAACCCGGTGATGGAATACCTTACGGCGCGGTACCGGAAGAGTGTCACCTGGACCATCCATCACCGCAGTCTTACTGTTGGCGTAGGAGTGGCAGGCCTGTTTGTCGCTCTTTACCTTGCGTTTGGAGGCGTCATCGGCTCCGAATTTCTGCCGCACCTGGACGAGGGCTCGCTGTGGGTGCGCGGTACGCTTGCCCAAAGCGCGGGTCCCGACGAAGGTGTCAGCGTTGCGAACCGGGCCAGAATCATCCTTTGCTCTTTTCCTGAAGCCACCGATTGCACCAGTCAAACTGGCCGTCCGGATGACGGGACGGACCACACCGGCTTCTTCAATACGGAGTACTTCGTCGGTCTGAAGCCGAAGGAACAATGGCGACCCGTCTTCCATCAGAACAAAGATAACCTGATCGCGTCCATGAGCCGTGAACTCGAGAAACAGATTCCCGGCGTTGTCTGGGGCTTTTCCCAGCCGATTGAAGACAACATGGAAGAGGCGGTCAGCGGGGTCAAGGGCGAGCTTGCCACCAAAGTCTACGGCAACGATCTGCATCTCCTCGAAGATAAGGCTGACCAGATTGCAGCCATCATGGGCCACATCCGTGGCATTACGGATCTCGGGGTCTTTCAGGTCACCGGCCAGCCTGATCTGGACATCGTCGTGGATCGGCAGAAAGCCGCGCGATTTCAGATCAACGTTGCAGACATTCAGGATGCCGTCCAGACTGCAGTAGGAGGCAACGCGCTGACGCAGGTCCTGAGGGGCGAGCAGGTCTACAACCTCACATTGCGCTATCTACCCCGGTATAGGGACACTCGCGAGGCAATTCAAAATATTCGCCTGTTGTCGCCTTCCGGCGAACGAGTTTCCCTGGCCCAGCTCTGTACCATCCGGGAAGCTGACGAGGGTTCCGAGATCTATCGTGAAAACAATCAGCGCTATGTCGCGATCAAGTACAGCGTGCGCGGCCGCGCGCTTGGCGACGCCGTGAAGGAGGCCATCCAGAAAGTAAATGCGCAGGTAAAGCTGCCGCGCGGATATCACCTCGGATGGGAGGGGGAATACCAGAGCGAAGTGCGCGCGGAAGCGCGAATGCTCATCATTGTGCCAATTACGGTGCTGCTGATTTTCTTCATCTTGTATTCCATGTACAAATCCTTGAAGTGGGGGATGTTGATTCTGGCCAATGTCGCGATGGCGCGCATTGGCGGACTGCTTGCCCTCTTGATCACTCACACAAATTTCAGCGTCTCGTCCGGCGTTGGCTTTCTTGCTCTTTTCGGAGTCTCAGTGCAGACCGGCGTCATCATGCTGGAATACATCAACCAGCTTCGAGCGCGCGGGCACTCCATCGAGGAATCCGCCGTCGAAGGTGCTGTTCTGCGGCTGCGTCCCATCATGATGACTATGCTGGTCGCTACTCTGGGTTTACTACCTGCAGCTATGTCTCATGGAATTGGGTCCGATTCCCAGCGTCCGTTCGCCATCGTGATCGTGGGCGGACTGATCGCCGATCTGGTCATGAGCATTTTCCTCTTGCCGACCTTATATGTGTGGTTTGCGGGCGAGAACGATGTTCTGCCAACTCCGGAAACGGAATTTGAGAATTAGCTCTCGATGACTACCCATAGGTTACAAAAAGCAAAATCCGAGTACGTCTCCAAGTCGATGAAGAATGGCCGTCCCAGCAAAAATAGCAAGCCATTGATGACTGCAATCTTCTGGATTGGTATCACGCTTGTGTCGACGTTCGCGCTATGGACGTGTGCGATGGTCTTGCTTGAAGCGTTCTATCAATGGAAGCAGTGATGTTCAGACAAGGAACCTCACATGCCGGCTGCTTTGCAGTTTTGTATGGTTGACGATAAAGATATTTCGACCGCGTATATTTTTGTTCCATTGTGAGGCTTGTCAGCATCGGATTCCTTCTATACTCCGCTGCGTCGATATTGTTGCGCGGCGCATCGGCGGCAGCCCAGAGCCTCGATTCAAATCCAAGTGCGGATGTAGTGCTCACAGGAATTGGTCTCTCTATCTCTTTTCCCGAAAGAGCTGGTGTACGTCCCGCAGGGAGCAAGAATCAAGATGTTTGCCAAGACCGAGGATGAAACAAGTGTCGTCACAATTGACCGGTTGAATGCATTGCTTCAACTCCGACTGCCGGGAATCCTTATCGCGTTCGCCTGGAAACTTCCGCGACGGCAAAACCTGCCGACTTCGCAGCATCGCTCAAACGTTGATCGCTGCAGATAAATGTCTTTCCCTCTGGCCGCTGCTGACACCATGTCAACGCAGAAGCCAATTGCAGGCTGTCCGCAGCACGCAGCGAATATGCGTCCAAGAGTGTTCCGGCGAGATTCCGCAGAGTGTCGTCAGGGAGGATTTCTCTCCAGCCTTGACCCAGCAGAGTAAGTCGGGCCAAAGCGCCATCTCATTCGGAAGAAGCAATGACTGCATTCCGATGAAGCCGGGTAATTGCGCTATGCACTTCGACAGCGCTTCCCCACCAGACAACAGGCGCAAATCGCCGGAGGTGCTGGCGTACCTGACCTGTAGTTGCTTCCTGTATGCAAAGCGGCACCAAGGCGCTGGCGTCCCAGAAAGCTGTCGGCTTGCTCACAGTCCTTTCTCTCTATCTTTCAAGAGCGTGTCCACCGCTCGGCTGGAGGGTACGCTGCCGGTCGGGATCTTCCAAAATGCACTTGCTGCGTATTCCGGTCGAAGTGGGCCAGGGCCGGAGCAGGCGTCGTTGGTAATCCCAGGCAGATGTTTTCCTGAAATCAAAGGAGAACATTTTGCCGGAAAAGAGATTACCCATGCGAGACACGCGAGAAATCCTGCGCCTCCACTTTGAATCCCACCTCGCCCCGCGGCAGATCGCCAGGATCTGCAAGGTGGCCAAGAGCACAGTACAGCGCTACCTGGAGC
>JAJYUB010000116.1 GCA_021792795.1 Acidobacteriota bacterium
CCGTCCTGCCGTCGTTCGGATTGAATATCCGCGCCAGGCGGTTTTTCATCCCCCAATCCAACGCGTTGCTGCCTTTCAGTTTGAACGCCGCGCTTTGATGCGGCTTGTCGAGATGATAGTTTTTCCCATCCTGAACATCATCGAGGTCTGCCATAATCAACCTTTCCTTTCGTGTGCGAGTCCGGCATAGTATCCCTTGAACAGAAGCGCGACGGATCTTGCCCCCGCGTCCGGCGATCCGCGCGTCTTCTCTCCGAGAAACTTTGCGCGTCCATAGCGCGCCACCATGTCCTTTGTGGAGTCCGCTCCGCTACGCGCTGCCGACGCCGCTGTTTCGAACGCCTCAACAACAGTTTTTCCGGATGCGGCGGCGGCACTGATTGCGCCGACCGCCGGCACCAGTGCATCCATCATGGTTTTATCTCCCGGCTGTGCCTTTGTCTGTTTTGCAACGGCTGCAAGACCGCTTTCAAATGCTTTGGCGACCTGAGTGCAATCCATAGATCCTTCGTCGATTGCCGCATCGGCCATACCCGCGAAAAAAGTTCCGAGAAGTGCGCTGGATGCGCCGCCGTCCACACCCATCACGCTCCAGCCGGCGTCGCGCAGCAAGTGGCTCAAATCTTCCGGCGTGTTGGCTCCCGCTGCGGCTTCCAGTCGTTCAGCGACACGAAGCATGGTGGTGCCATGATCGCCATCGCCGGCCACCGAATCCAACTCCGAGAGATAAGAATGCTCGCGGCGAATCTCTTCCGCTGCACGGGCGAACATCTTCGCCAACTCGTGTTTTCCGATCGCATCTATCATCGCAAGATCTTCACCGCACTACGAAATAAGGTGAATCCGCCGGCGCATCCCACAGCCGAATCAACTCTGGATCCATCCGCGCAATCATCATCTGAAACCCGGCTTGTTCCTGCGTGGTGATGAATTCGCCCACGGCGCTGCGCGCCAGCTTGATCTTTTTTGCTTCCAGAATTCGTGCCGCGCTGCGAAACAGGATCAACAATTCCATCAGTGTTGTTGCGCCGGCTCCATTCACCAGAACCAGCAGCTCTTCGCCGGCGGTCACACCCAGATCCGCAAGCAACATATTCAGCATGATCTCCGCAGTTTCATCGGCCGTCTTCAACTTCATCCGTCCAGTTCCTGCTTCGCCATGCTGGCCCATGCCGATTTCCATCTCGTCTTCGCCAAGTTCAAAGATCGCCTGACCGGTGGAAGGATGGGTTGCGGTCCGCACCGCGACAGCAAGCGTGCGCGTGTTCCGCTCCATTCGCTCCGCAATTTTGCGACAGTCGTCCAGAGAAGCGCCCTGTTCCGCTGCAGCTCCTGCAACTTTATAGACGGGCAGAAAACCCACCAGACCGCGACGGTCCTTGACGGCAGGATCGCTGGACATCCCATCCTGGGTGAGGACCCTTTGAATAGTGATGCCCTCGCGCTTGGCGGCTTCCATCGCAATATTTCCGGACAGCACATCGCCTGCGTGATTCAGGACCACCAGCAAAACGCCCTCGCCACCTTTGGCTGCGGCGCGAATTGCCTCCATGCAGCGCGGCGCCCCTGGAGCCGCGAAAATCTCGCCCGCCACGCTCATATCGAGCATGCCTTCCCCAACAAATCCGCTTAAGCCGGGCTCGTGTCCGCTTCCGCCAAGCGTTACCAGACGGACCTTCCCTGGCGCCTTTGGGACGGCACGTGCCACTATATTGCTCCTAAGCAGTCTCACCTTGCTTGGAAAGACCAGGGCCAGCCCCTCCAGCAGTTCGGGTACAAGATGCTTCGGATCGTTGATAAATTTTTTCATCCGCATGGTTCGATGCCATCCATTATTCGTAAATAGTAGGGTCGGATAAAACTATAGGTTGCCGGAACCAGCGCGTGTGTGCAGCCAGCACAAAAAAACCCACCACAAGCCACAAGCTACCCGCGATCTTTGCGGGGCTGCCCAGTCCCAGCCATATGACAGCGCAGAATAGGAATCCAAGCGTTGGCAGTACCAGGTCAAGAAGAAAGGCCCTGGCGTTCCGGTCCGAGAAGCGGACCCAGAGTTCCCAAATCACGGCCGCATTCACTCCCATAAACCCCAGAAACGCACCAAAGTTAAGCAGTTCCGCAGTCAACTGGTAACTGAGAAGCTGTGCGCCGACGAAGGCCAGAATTCCGATCATGATCACGTTGGTGTCCGGTGTGTTATGCACTGGATGAAGCCGGCCAAAAATACGCCTGGGAATCACGTTCTCTCGGCCCATGCCAAATAGCAGTCTGGCGGCGCCCACCTGCGATGTCAGCCCCGCGCCTATGTTCGCAACCACCAGCAAGATGGCCATTGCCTTCAGCAGCGCCACGCCGCCGACTCGTCCGCTCACATCGATGAACGCTGTATCCATGTTGGTGAAGGTGTTGTAGTTGGGCCAGACTAGCTGCGCGAGATAGACCAGCGCTCCCGCAAAAAGGCCTGTAAACACACAGACTGCCACCGCCGACAATAAAACATTTCTGCGCGGATTTTTCACCTCTTCCGCCAGCGTTGTGACCGAGTCGAAACCAAGATAAGTGAGTGCTGCGAATGATGTAGCCCCTGCGATGTCGCGTACATTGAAGGTGGCAGGATTGTAGAAAGGGCGGATGGAGATTAGCCTTGGAACACCGTAGTGAACAACAAGATATTTGATGGCCATCACAATGAACCAGCCCAGAACGGCGAACATGAAAAGCAGCAACACTTCATTCGTACGTGCGGTGGAGCGAATTCCCCTCAGATTTAGCAGCGTAATGCCTCCGGCAAAAAGCGCGGCCCCCACCGCAAACGGCATCGTCGTCACTGCCCGCTGTAGGGACAGCGTTCCATAGATCACGCAGAATAAGGGAATCAACATATAGTCCAGCAGCATGGCCCATCCAGCTACAAACCCCAGATAAGGATTGATTCCCCGGCTCACATAGGTGTAAGCCGAGCCCGCGGAGGGATAGAGCGCGGCCATCCTGCCGTAACTGATCGCGGTGAACACCATAGCGACCATTGCCGCCAGGATGGTGACTACCACATGTCCGCGCGACTTTACGTCCGCCAATCCGAAAATCGTGGCCGGCGCGCTGGGAGTTACCGCTACGATGCCGTAGAAAATCAAATCCCACAACGTCAAGACACGTCGAAGATGGGGGACGCCGCCGTTCGCCTCAAATTCCGTAACCTGCGGGTTTGTGGGAGTCGCTGTCATTTGCCCGATGTCTGCTCATTCCACAGTGGCAGGCCGTCGCAGTCAACGGGAAACATCTCCATCTGTCCGTATTGGTATTCGGTCACGTGAAGGCGGCGTTGTCCCGGAAGCGCGAAGGCAACGTTCGTCGGCAATATTCCACGGGTTGGCATCCGCTGAACCACTGCGCCGTCGCGCCCCAGAACGGTGACATCGCCCTGTCCGAAAACAGCGACGTAGAGGAGACCGTTCTCATCGAAGGCCATTCCGTCAGGACCTTTCCATCCCGCGGGCGCGTCTGCGCGGATAACGTTGCCGAACAGCTCTCGCGGGCCGCAGACCCGGCCATTGCGCCAACCATATCGATAAATGTTGCCGGTAAGGGTCTCGTCCACATACAACAAACGGTCCGGCCCAAAGGCGATTCCATTGGTGAAGCGGATTCCTTCGTCAATCTTAGTGACCGCTCCGGCGGCGTCGATTCGATACACTCGCCCGTCATAGCGAATGCCCATGTAGTCTGACCGGATCTGATTGTTGGGCGCAAAACTGTCAATGTGAACGCCGGAATCCGTCAGATAGAGTGCGCCGTCCGGGCCGAAGCAAAGATCGTTGGGAAACAGGAACGGATCGCCGTCGCATTCGGTTGCAACCACTTCCGATTTGCCATTCATAGTGAGTCGCAGCAGCGAGGACGCCTTCGATTCAGCTACCCAGACCGTCCCGTCGGCATCAACAGCTAAACCGTTCGGACGTCCTGTCTTCTTGATCGTCTTCTTGACCTGACCGTCCGCGCTCACATGCGTTACACACCCGCGCTCCGCGCCGCCTTCCACAATCAGCCAGGTCCCATCCGCAAGGGCCACGGGACCTTCTGGAGCGCTCAATTCGCGCGCAAAAACCTTAGAATTTTCGCCGACCATCTCAGACCTCCGCAGTCTGGCCGCCGTCCACGTAAAGCGTCGACCCGGTAACGAAAGAAGCATCGTCGGATGCCAGAAACAGCGCCGCGTTTGCAATTTCTTCCGGAAGACCCAAGCGTCCCATCGGGAATGTACTTGCGAAGGCATCCAGTTGTTCTGGAGTCAAAGCCTTCCGAAGCATAGGCGTGTCGGTGGGGCCGGGGCAAATCGCGTTTACTCGAATCCCCTGTTTTGCGTGATCGATCGCCATTGCACGCGTCAATAGCGTCACTCCGCCTTTGGAACTGACGTAGGCCGCAGCGCGCGCACACGCATCGTGAGCGCCCGTGGTCGAAGCCACGTTGACGATCGAGCCGCGGCCCTGCTTCACCATCGACGGAAGAGCGGCCCGACAACATAGATACGTCCCCGTCAAGTTGATAGAGAGTACGCGGGCCCACTCCTCTTCCGCCGTTTCGAGCACCGTGCCGTAGGCCAGAACTCCGGCCCCGTTGAACAGAACATGAAGGCCGCCAAACCGGTCGAGTGTCTTCTCTACGGCTTGGCTTACTTGCGCGGCCTGGGATACATCGAGCTCGGCAAAACTTGCGCGACCGCCTGCGGCACGAATCATTTCCACTGTTCCAGAACCGCCGGGAACGTCCGCGTCCGCAACCACTACACTCGCGCCTTCGCGCGCGAACAAGATAGCCACAGCACGCGCAATCCCAGAAGCGCCTCCGGTGATCAACGCAACTCGCCGTGATAGTTTCGTAGGGAGCCTCCAGACTCGCCCCAAAACAGCCTGCTTGTCCGCTCGTTGCTCCATACTCCTACAACTATCCGCTGCTGGCTATAAGAAACCTATGAATCAATCTTGGAAAAACCCGACCCTGATGGACCGGCCTCGGAACGTTCTGCTGCAACAAAAGTTTGTTCGATTATCAGAGATCGGGCCGTTTCGGGCCGCATATTATAGGCTCCGGGACACACGGCTGCGGTCTACCGCGAAGCCGGGGAACACCCTCTAAAAAATGAACGGACGAGACGGGCGCATGAGACTTTCTGGAAAAGTAGCTGTGGTCACCGGAGGGGCTGCCGGTTTGGAACGAGCTATAGCTGCCCGGTTTGCGTGCGAAGGCGCGCTTGTGGTCGCAGCCGACACCAATGAGGTCGCCGGGGCTGCTCTGATTGAAGAGCTGCGCAAGCGCGGCAGCGAGGCCGTCTTCGTTCGAACCGATGTGTCGGATGAGGGTTCGGTGAAGCAACTCATCCTTCGGCGCTGGATCGTTACAAGCGGGTCGATGTACTGGTGAACAACGCGGGCGTGCTGCTTCCCGAGCGCGATGCGCCACTCCATGAACTAAGTTCAGAAGTGTGGGATTACGTCCTTGGGGTAAATCTGCGCGGCTGTTTTCTCTGCGCCAAATATACGCTGCCTTCCATGCTGAAGCATGGCGGCGGGTCCATCATTCAAATGGGATCGCCCACCGGCATCATCGCCTGTGCGCCCGGGCTGACAGCATACAGCGCCAGCAAGGCGGGAATCATGGGGATGACGCGCGTGATGGCCGCAGCCTATGCTCGCAATCGGATACGGGTAAACACGATTGTTCCCGGGACCATGGAGACGTCGACGAACGGCTATTTTCTGATGGACGATTTGAAGCGGGCGGAATATCGCGAAGCTGTTCCTCTGGGGAGGCTGGGGAAGCCGGAAGACATCGAGGGGCTCGCGGTCTTTCTTGCGTCGGACGAATCCTCCTACTGCACCGGAGGGCTGTACATGTGCGACGGCGGACTCACCGCTATTTAGACCGGATTTACAGATTCCGTAGTTGAAGGAGAGTTGGTCATTCTGAGCGTAGCGAAGAATCCAGAGGGTGACAGCAGGTTGGACCAGGCAGATTTCTCTGGATTCTTCGCTACGCTCAGAATGACTCCCGTTCAGGCTCGGCTACACCAACTGTAAAGGTGTCTTAGACGCCGCAAGTCGAAAGCCGCACGTTCTCGTGGATACTTTCCCTAGCAGTCATCTGAGTTGTTCCAGTCAAGTGGGAAGGCGGATTGTTTTGCGAATCAGCATTGGGTCTCCGGTTTACGACAGTACTGGTTTGGCAAGGGCGGCCATCAGCGGCGAGCCGCGCCGAC